>JBCCVB010000013.1:0-74560 GCA_039195965.1 Pseudomonadota bacterium | reverse complement strand
GCCGGTTGTGTCACCGATCTCGGCACAGGCGGCCATGCCCATGCCGCCGACGAGGCCCCCGGCAAGGTCCGACAATATGTCGCCGAACATGTTCTCCATCACCAGGACGTCGAATTCCCAGGGTTTGCGAACGAGGTCAAGGGCTTGGGCATCTACATAATTGTAGCCAACAGCGACGTCCGGATAGGCCAACTTCACCTCATCGAAGATCTGACGAAAGAAGGCCATCGAGGTGAAAACATTGGCCTTGTCGACACAGGTCAGCTGGCCCGACCGGCCGCGCTCCCTGCGGCGTCGGGCAAGCCGGAAAGCAAAGTCATGCAATTTGGTGGTCGTCTTGCGCGTAATTCTCAGAACATCACGGACTTCGTCATCGGTCACCAACAGACTGCGCTCGTGGGCGGCGGCTGAATAAAACAAGCCTTCCGTCGACTCTCTCAAAATGACGAGGTCGATGTCACGGGCGCGCGGGTCAGCCAGCCTTTGAGGGGCATTTGGATAAGCCTTCACAGGACGGACACCGGCATAAAGACCGAACCGGTCACGCAATCGCAGGTGTGGAGAGATCTCCGTTCCGTCGGCATGGCGGATCGACGGCAGCCCTATGGCACCGAGGAAAATGGCATCAGCCGCTCCCGCGCGCTCTTCGCCATCAGGTTCGATATCAGCGCCGGTTTCACCGAAGTATCCGGCACCGGCATGGATCTCGTCATAGACAGGCGCTTCTGACCCGACCTTAGCCAGGGCCGCTTCGGTCACCGCCATAGCGGCCTCAGCAACATCGACGCCGATACCGTCACCTTTGATCAGGGCAATTCTCATTGAGGCCATTCCTTAAGTCCAATCAACGTCAAATTTGTCGACAATCCGGTCCACCTGGTCCGGTGAAAGTGCAGACGTGGGAACGCCACGTAGCAGCAGGGCCAGTCGTGCCGTCGCTTCCAGCTCTTCCATTGCATTGACGGCAGTCTCCAGGTTCTTCCCGGCGACCACCGGACCGTGGTTTGCCAACAGAACAACAGACCGTTTTCCGGCAAGGGCTCGCACTGCTTCACCCATGGCGGGATCGCCCGGCACGAAAAACGGCAGCAGCTGCACCTTGCCGAGCAGCATGATCCCGTAGGCCGTCAAGGGAGGCACTGCATTGTCCGGGTCGAGGTCTGGAAGAACAGACAACGCAACCGAGTGACAAGAATGAAGGTGAACGACGGCTCCGGTTCCCGGGCGCGTGTCGTAGAAGGCTGTGTGTAGAGGGATTTCTTTCGTTGGTCTGTCGCCTGACAGGAGCGATCCGTCTTCCGCCAGATGGCTGATCCGTTCCGGGGTCAGGGACCCCATGGAGGAACCTGTCGGTGTGACGAGCAGGCTGCCATCGGAAAGGCGCACCGAAATGTTGCCGGTCGACCCATGACTCAAACCCCGGTCGAACAGGGACTTTGCAAAAAATGCAATCTGTTCGCGTGATTTGGCGAGTTCGCTCATGTGCGCCCCTCCAGAACGGCAAGGGCGTCCTGAAAGAAATTAGGTCCGCCAAAGTTTCCGGACTTCAGGGCCAGCGCGAGCGGTCGTCCGCTAACTTTCAGGGCAGGAACACCGGCTGCAATTTTCGGTCCGATTTCCAGGGTATCGGCGCCGAGACCGGAGACGACGGCGCCAGATGTCTCACCACCGGCCACGACAATGCGTTGAACTCCTGCTTGGGAGAGTGCGGCGGCCAGATTGGCAAAGATGGCTTCGATTGCTTCTGCGCTCGCATCCCGTCCGTATCGTTCCTGTGCTGCAGCCACGATCTCCGGGTCGGCAGAGGAATAGAGCAGGGGTGGTCGGTCCTGTTTCAGCGTCCACTCGACGATTTCCTGCAGCGAGAGGCGGTTGCCGACGATATCGTCCGCTGCAAGTTCACGTGCCGGCGCGGCAGACTTATAGGCTTCAACCTGTCCGCGGGTTGCGGTAGAGCAGGACCCGGACAGAACCACCGCCTTACCTGTCACGCCGGACCAGGACGAAAGCTGTTCGGTAAATCCAAAGTTGGCCGGGAGGCCCAATGCTATGCCTGAGCCGCCAACAAGAAGCTTTCGGGACTTTGCTGCTTGCCCGATGGCAACCAGGTCGTCATTGCGGATGGCATCCACAATCACCATTGCCTTGCCGAAAGTTTCCGCGTTTCGGAGAATCGCATCAGCTCCTGCCCAGACTTCGCAGGCCGAAACATGGCCGACATCCCAACCGGTCTGGCGTGCAAGGACCCGTCGAATATCCGGATCTGTCATAGGTGTCAGCGGATGCTGCTGCATGCCGCTTTCGCTGAGAAGCTTGTCTTTGACGAAGAGATGGCCCTCGTAGACTGTGCGGCCGTTTTCCGGGAAGGCGGGGCAAACGAAAACGAACGTTTCTTTCAACCATTCCGCCAGAGCTTCGGCTACAGGACCGATGTTGCCGGCGTCAGTGGAATCGAATGTTGAACAGACTTTGAAAACAATCTGCTCCGCTCCTTGCGACATGAGCCAGTCGCAGGCTGCCAGCGCCTGGGTCACAGCATCTTTCGCCGGAACCGTGCGCGTTTTCAGGCCAATGACGCCGGCTTCGATGCCGGGATCCGCCGGGACGCCCGGAACGCCGACATATTGCGCGGTCGGCATCCCTCCTTCCGACAACATGAGTGCAATGTCGGAGGCACCGGTGAAATCATCCGCGATCACTCCGAGCTTCATGACTTCAGCCCCTTGAGCGGACCACGGTCGAGACGGAATATGTGCTCCGGCCCGTGAGACGGGAACAGTTTCCGCACCAACGGATCATGGCCTGGAATGACAAGATCCCGAGAACTGGCGAGCTTCTGGATGGTCTTGAACCCGTCCAGCATCTCCTTCAGGTCGACAACGATCGGGAATGGCTTGGCTTCCAGGAAGTTCTCGTAATAATGAGAAGCATCCGAGGCGAGGCACATCCACCCTGGTTCGGTGAGCACCCGGACCACCTGCAACCCCTTGCTGTGGCCACCGGTTCGATGAACCGTGACCCCTTCCGCAACCTCTCCATCACCTTCGTGAAAAACGACCCGCCCCGAATAGAGGCGTTTCACCGCTTCGCAGATATGGTCGGCGGTGAACGGGGCTTTCAAGGTGCCATGACACATGCAGGGACCGGTCGCGTAGGCCATCTCGGACGCCTGGATGTGGATCGTTGCGTTGGGGAAATGACGCAGGCCACCAGCATGATCATAGTGGAGATGTGTCACGATCAGAGTAGAGATGTCCTCAGGTGCGATGCCCAAAGGGGACAGCGCCTCGCGCGGATCGAGCCTTATGGGACGGCCCCGACGGTCGGCTTCCTCCTGGTCATAGCCGGTATCGACCAATATCAGCTCGTCACCCCGGCGCAGCACCCACATGAAATAATCCATGTCGTGCTGCAGATGGTGATCGTCATCGAACAGAAAGCTGTCCTTGCGGGTCCGCGAGTTCCTGTCAGCATATTTGACCGCGAAAACTTCCCAGGGCGTCATGAGGTCACCTTCGAATAGGTCGCAACTTTCTTGTCAGCGACCATGGACGACACTTCGGAGTCAAATTTCAGAAAATGTTCGCTGGCGAGATGAACCTGAAAGGCGGCGGCATCGTCGTAGAGCTCGTACAAAAAGATCTCTCCCGGCCGCGCGTCGTCTGTGCAGACGTCGAAGTGGTGGCAGCCTGGTTCGACCTTGAGTGAGGTTTGAGCATTTTCGATCATGAGCGGCAGGAATTCGTCCTGCCGCCCCTCTTTGATCTGAAAACAAACGGTTACTGCAAACATGGCGCGCCTCTCTTATCGGAACAGATGCACCATACCCATCGATACGGCGGGTATGTAGGTGACGGCGAGAAGGGCGGCGATTGCGGCGATGTAGAGCGGCGCCATATTGCGGGCGATGGACAATACACCGACCCCGGAAATCCGCGATGCAACATAGAGCGTGGCTCCGACCGGCGGCGTGAACAGACCGACGGCGACGTTACAGGTCATGATCACCCCAAGATGGACAGGGTCGACCCCGAAGGCCTGTGCGGTCGGCAGGAACAGAGGCGCTGTGAGAAGGATGGCCGGAACCGGATCGAGAACCAGGCCAAGCACAAGAAGCACCACATTGACCAGCAGCAGGAACATCCAGGGTCCCGTCGAAAAGTCCTGAACGAACCCGACCAGAATCTGGGGCATCTGCTCCAGCGTGATCAGCCAGCCGAGCACGGTGGTTGCTCCGATGACAACCATCACGACCGCGCTTGTCACGAAGGAGTCGATCAAAAGGCGTGGCAGGTCTTTCAGTTTGAAGTCCCGGTAGACGACAGTGGTCACGAACAGACCATAGATAACGGCGAGCGCTGCTGCTTCCGTCGGCGTCACCCAGCCGGTGAAGATGCCGCCGAGGATAAGGATCGGCATGAAGAGCGCCGGAGCCGTGCCGATGAAGGAGGAGGTCAGCTCTTTCAGAGTTGTCGTCCTTCCGCCCGGGTCGCAATTGGTCGACTTGCCGACGTAGTAGCAGACCGCCATGAACAGGGCACCGAACACGATACCCGGGATCATGCCGCCCAGGAACAGATCCGCGACCGAGACATTGCCGACGAAGCCATAGATCAGCATCGGAATAGAGGGAGGTATGATGATGCCGATCGTACCTGCCGCGGCAACGA
Organism: Pseudomonadota bacterium; assembly: GCA_039195965.1. Lineage (GTDB taxonomy): Bacteria > Pseudomonadota > Alphaproteobacteria > Rhizobiales > Stappiaceae > Roseibium. Next base: position 69,890 of record JBCCVB010000013.1, on the reverse strand, counting down.
GCCCGGCCGCGAAAGCCGTGTTGTATCCCTCTCGGGACATGTTCTTGATCATGACGGAGCCGATCGCCGCGGAATCCGCAATGGCCGAGCCGGAAATGCCGCCAAAGATCATCGAAGCGCCGACGACGACCATGCCCAGACCGCCCGCCATAAAGCCGAACGCCGCCTTGGCAAAGCCGATGATGCGAAGACCGACGCCTCCGCGGCTCATCATTTCACCGGCCACGATAAACAGGGGAATGGCGAGGAAGTGATTGGGCTCCACGCCGCCTATGAAATTCAGGAAAAGCGCCTGTAACGGATAGCCGAGATCGAATACGAAAATTGGCAGGACAGCGGTGAGAAGAATAGCCCAGACCAAAGGGATGCCGAGGAAGACAGTGGTCAGGAACACGGCAACAACAAAGAGCAGAATCATAGCAGGGCCTCCCCACCGTCGGAATGAGTCGCGTGAGGAACAACCGGATTTCTGAGATCGAAAACCATGTTGTAGAGGTGGAAGACCAGCGTTATGGCCATGCCGACCGGCATGGAAGCGTAGAGCAGACCAACAGGCCAGTAGAGAACCGTTGTTTTCTGCGCCCATGTGTGAGCGGAAATGTTGTAACCGGTGTAGATCAGGCTGATCAGCAAAACCGCGATAATAACGTCGATGGCAATGGACAGGATGCGCTGTCCGATCAGCGGAAACACTCTTTCGACAATCTCGGTGACGCGCATATGAGCGCCGCGTGCGACGGCTGCCGCGCAGCCGATGAACGTGCTCCAGAGCAGCAGGAAGCTGGTGACTTCCAGCGACCATGCCAGATCAAAGCCCGCAAATCCGCGCAAAGAAGCGTTGCAGAAAACCAGCGTGACAATCGCCAAGCCACCAAGCGCCAGGCAAAAGTCGACCAGATGGCTGAGCCAGCGAAGCACAGCCGGATAGTGATCTCGGTAGTCCAAGGGTCTTCTCTTTTTTAAGAAATGGCCGGAACCTTCAGGTCAATCCATCCGGTTCCGGCAGGTTTCACGCGTTCAGGGCTCGATCAGTTTTGTGCAGGAAGCGCTTCGCGAATGGCTGCTGCATCAGACAGGATCTGGTCGACAGCTTCTTCGCCATAAACGTCCTTGGCTTTCGAGTAGACCGACTGCACCGCCTCGCGGAACGGTGCGATTTCCGGAACGCTGACCGTGGCACCGTCTTCAGTCATCTCCGCAAGCTGGCTGTTGACGGAGTTCTTCACGAGTTCGCGGCTGAACGCAGCGGATTCAGCTGCTGCCTTGAGAACAGCTTCCTTGTCTTCATCGGAGAAGGATTGCCAGGTCTTTTCCGCCACAGTCAAAGGCAACGGGCTGTAGACGTGACGGGTGAGGGTGATGTTCGGTGCGACCTCGTAAAACCTCAGCGACTTGATTGTGTCGACCGGGTTTTCCTGACCGTTCACGATCCCCTGTTGGATGGAGAGGTAGACGTCCGTAATCGGCATGACAACGGTCTGGAACCCGATTGCTTCCATTGACCAGCGGATCATGTCATTCGGGAAAACGCGCATTTTCATGGACTGTGCGTCTTCCGGCGAGGTGAGGGGTTCGTTTGTGGTGAAGCTACGGAAACCGGCTTCCCATGTCGAAAGAACCCGGAAACCCTTTTCCGGAAGTTTCTGGAACTCGCCCTGCAGCCATTCCGAATTGTCGTAGAGCTCCCAGCCCTGTTCGTAGGAGTCGACCAGGAACGGCATGGCCGTCAGGTTCAGTGTCGGCAAATGCGTTGCATAGCTGCCGGTCGCCGAAACAGTAAAGTCGATGCCGCCAAGCTGAAGCAGCTCGATTGCCTTTGGATCATTGGCCAGCTGCCCGGACGGATAGACCTGCACTTCGTAGCGCCCGTCCGTGTACTCCGCGACCTTTTCCGCAAACAGTTCTGCTGCTGCTTGCCGCGAACCGCCGGGATTGTCGGTGTGACTGAAGCGCAGGGTTTCAACAGCGGCGGCTCCGCTCACACCCGCGACCATGACAGCTGCGCTCAGCAGCAGACGGCTCAAACTTTTCTTATCAAGCATTTCAATCTCCTCCCACGGTCGTATTGAAAACCGTATCGATTTACACATTCGATTGCGTATACGCAAATCAATCCCTTGTCAACTCGGCCTGGGTCGACTATCAAATTGCAAAAGCGCAAGTGCCGCAGGAGGATTGCGGACCGAAAGGCCCAATGGGCGTTGGAAGCGCAGATGCAGGGGAGATGAAATTTGATGATTGAAGCTGGCGAGCCCTTGCGTGTTGCCTGTTTAGGAGCCGGTTACTTCGCCCGGTTTCACTACGAGGCCTGGCGAAAACTGCCGCGCGTACGCCTTGTAGGCGCCTGCGATCAGGATCAGGAAAAGGCCCGCTCGACGGGTCTGACGGCTTTTGGCGACCTTGGCTGCATGCTGAAAATGGCAAAGCCGGATCTGTTGGACATCATCACGCCACCTCAAACGCATTTTGCGGCGGTCCAAGGCGCAATCGAATCCGGCGTGAAAGCGATCATCTGTCAAAAGCCGTTCTGCAATTCATTGGATGAAGCAAGAGAAGCGGTGAAGATTGCCGATGAGGCTGGTGTAACGCTCGTCGTACACGAAAATTTCCGTTTCCAACCCTGGTACAGGACGATAAAGCAGGCACTGGACAACAACCTTCTGGGAGATCTTCTGCAGCTGACTTTCCGTTTGCGAACGGGAGACGGGCAGGGCCCCGAAGCCTATCTGGACCGCCAGCCCTATTTCCAGACCATGCCTAAACTTCTGATCCACGAAACCGGAGTTCACTGGATCGACACGTTTCGATATCTGCTCGGCGAGCCGCAGGCCGTTTATGCGGACTTGCGCCAGCTCAATCCGGTCATTCGGGGAGAGGATGCCGGCTACTTCATATTCGACTATGCGGGCGGCGTCAGAGCCTTGTTTGATGGAAACCGGCTGCTGGATCATTCCGCCGAGAATTGCCGCACCACACTGGGTGAAGCGCTGGTGGAGGGAACAGATGGAACTCTGACCCTGTCAGGAGACGGGTCTGTCCGTCTGCGCCATTTCGCGGCAACGGAAGATCGCCTGTTGCTTGCTGCACGCTCATGGGATGGGTTCGGCGGTGATTGCGTGAAGAATCTGATAAGTCATGTGGTTGACGGCATTCTGGATGGAACGCCTTTGGAAAATGAAGCGCGCGACTATTTGAAGGTCATCGCGATTGAACAGGCGATTTACGAGTCTGATCGGCTGGGGAAGAAAATTCGGGAGTTTTCCAGTGCTTGAGGCACCAAAACCCAAGACAATCACCACGCAGGCGATGGAGCAGATCCGTCAGTTGATATTTGATGGCGAACTGGCCGCGGGGTCCGATCATCTTGAAAGCGAACTGGCCGACCGGCTTGGTATGTCCCGCACGCCCGTGCGCGAAGCAACCTTGATGCTGGCGCAACAGGGTCTTCTGGAAGTGCGTCCGCGCAAGGGAGTGCGGATCACGACATTGTCTTTGAAGGACATGGAAGAGATTTATGCCGTGCTGACGGAGCTTGAGAGCCTGGCGGCCGAAGAGGCGGCAGAGGCCGGTTATTCGGACGACGATCTGAGCAAGCTCAAGCAATCCATTGAAGCGATGGAAGAAGCGCTGGGCAACGAAGACCGGGAAACCTGGGCTATTGCCGATGATGCCTTTCACGAAGAGCTGGTTCGTCTGGGCGGAAACTCACGTGTTCAATCGATCGTCTCGATGATGTCCAATCAGGTTCGGCGCGCCCGCGCAATGACGCTCTATATCAGGCCGTTACCGCTCAAATCCAACCAGGATCACCGCGCCGTTTTTGATGCGATCAAAAAGAGAGATGCGACCCAGGCGCGTGAGCGGCACCGCAGCCACCGGCAGGACGCCCGCGAAGTGCTGATCGAACTTCTGAAGAAGCACAAACTGTTTCAGCTTTAGCTTGTCTGCTTCCAACCATGGAGCTGGAAGCTAGCCTGCTTGCCAAACCTTGATTGCGTCAACCGGGTAAACCAGCATCAGGACGTTCAGTGTGAGATTGTCCCGGATGACCCAAAGCGCCAGCAACTCAAAGACGATTGCTGTGACAACGGTGACCCAGACCGGCATGCGCCAGGCGAAGAAAAAGCCGAGAAGCATCCAGAGTATATCGAAAATGGAATTGAGTACGCTGTCACCGGTATAGCCGACGGCAATGGTCGCCTCTCGGTAGCGGTCGATGATCCATGGGCTGTTTTCAGCAACTTCCCAGGCAGCTTCGATGAAAATCGCTCCAAGTGCCCGCTCTCCGACGGTCCATCTGCGGAACAGCAGCCACAGGAACCAATAGAAAATGAAGCCATGGATAATGTGCGAGAAGGTGTACCAGTCGGCAATATGCTGCGAAGAACCGGAAACATCGCTCGCCGGGGTCCACAGAAGCACGTAACCGCACTCGCAAATGGGGATACGCCCCATGAACAGGAGGATGGCGGCGGTCGCGGCAATCATCAAGATGCCGATGATCAGACATTTCTGGCGGCTCAAAGCAATCTCCCCGGGCGGACTGGATGCCATGTGATTCTGTCACGCAAAAATCTAACAGAAACGTTTCGGTTGTGTTTAACCGGTCAATCTTTGCTCCGCCCGGGGCAGGTCGGGGAATCTGGCTGTTACTTGAAAATGTCCCGCGGCAGCTGCATCGACACGTGATAGTGCGGGGTGTCGACGATCTCGTTGATCACCAGGTTTCCGACGAGGCCGGTGAGGAGATAGGCGTCTGACAATTGCAGATCATGAATTCGCATGAGCCACTCGACCATGCTCCGGTTCGCGTCCTGGGCAATCTTGTAAAGATCGGGCCCGAAGGCGGAGGTCGCATAGAACGCCATCGAGTCGTTGCGGTGGCGGCATCCAGGAGCCGTGATGTAGTGCGGAGCATCGATCTTCCAGTTCTTGTGAAGGCGTATCCGTGCCGTCACTGTCATGGGCGCCTCAACGGCATAGAGGCTCGATTGTCCATCGCCCTGAGACAGGTGGCAGTCACCAAGAGAAAGCAGCCCTCCGGCAACTTCCACCGGCAGATAGACCTTTGAACCGGCCCGCAGATAGCGGTTGTCCATGTTGCCGCCGGTCCGGCGCGGCAAGAGCGTCCGGTGAGGGCCGGGTTCTTCCGGGGCTAGGCCGACAAGACCGCAGGATGGATTGATCGGAACACGGACATCGGGAAGAAAATCGAGGCAGTCGTCAGCGCCGACATTAAAGACACGCAGCTCCCGGAAGTCCGAATATTCATCCTCCAGCAGGCCTTTGCCGAGGATGCCGTCGGAGGCCGGTGTCAGGGCGGTCCAACCCCAGCCATGGTGCTCGAAGGTGGTCAGTTCGACCTCAACCACATCTCCAGGTTCAGCGCCTGCAACATATATCGGGCCCTGGATCGCATGGACCCGGCCAATATCGACCTTTTCCAGGTCTTCAAATGTGGACTGAGGTGTGATCTGGCCGTCTGCGGCTTCCCGGCACTCGAAAATTACCCGGTCGCCTGAGGTGACTTCAAGCTGAGGAGGTAAAGTTTTGTCCCAGGCGTAGTGATAACCGGTGTTGAAATAATGCGTTTTCATTGGGGCTCCTCCTCAGGATAGGCAGCTTTCCGGTGGCGTGCTGTGTCAAAGTCATTCATTAATAAATTGGATCTGCTACTCTCGTGAAATCGAATTTTTCAAAGGATTGGACTTAAAAAAACTTATGCAAAAACTGCACAAACGAGTTCCGTCGCCCAAGGCGTTGATCGCCTTTGAAGCTGCAGCGCGCCATCTGAGTTTTACGGTCGCCGCCGAGGAGCTGAACGTCACCCAGGTTGCCGTCACATATCAGGTGCAGAAGCTCGAGCAGGACCTGGGAACACCGCTCTTCGTGCGCTCTCATCGACGGTTGTCACTCACATCGGCCGGAGAGCGGCTCAAGAGTGCGGTACGGTATGGTCTGGGTCATATCGCGGAAACATCGGCATTCATCCGCAAGCAGAACGACGGCAATACGCTGACCGTTGCCGCAAACAATGCCGTGTCGTTTTACTGGCTGCGGGATCGTGCCATCGCCTTTCAGATCGATAATCCGGGGGTCGAATTGCGGCTTCTTGCTGGAGAGCGGGATGATATCGATGATGCCGGATCTGGTGTCGATATCGCCATACGCCATGGGTCGGGCGACTGGGAGGGCCTCGTGTCCAATCACCTGTTTGATGAGGAGGTTGTCCCGGTCTGCTCACCGGAGTACCTCAGGCAAAACGGGCCTTTTCCGGGAGCCGCCAGCATGCGTGCAGCGCGGCTCTTGCGCCTGGAATCATTGGCGCCTCACTGGATAACGTGGGAAACGTGGTTCGCGGCACGTAGCGTCGACGTGGACAGCAAGGCGTTGGAAATGGTGACCTTCAACAGCTATCCGGTCCTGCTGGAGGTCGCAATCGCGGGACAGGGCATTGCCCTTGGGGGGATCAAACTGATCGGAAGTGTTCTGGACGAAGGCAAGCTGCTCAGGATCGATGACCAGCCATTTCGAACCGGTTACGGATACTATCTCGTGCGGCGCAAGGACACCGCCGCAAGCGAGCTTCTTGAACGGTTTACGCAAACCCTGTTGACGTCGCTCTAGGCGGAAACGGTTTCTTATGGACGTTCCGGCGACCGGAATGAGAATTCTTCACTGGAAATTTGGGCCCGTTCCTTCTATGACCTTGCGCCAACGAAACATCAATCCGTCCGGTTCCAGAGATTGAAGTTGCGCCCCGGTTTCGACCGTCGCGATTGCGCAGCGCTGCCGGATCATCGGATCAGGAGATTCTTATGACGAGCGTTAATGGCGTGGCGCCCTTTCAAGCCCGGCGCACCTTTGCGATCATTTCACACCCGGACGCCGGTAAAACGACGCTGACGGAAAAACTCCTTCTGTCCGGTGGCGCGATCCGCGCAGCCGGCCAGGTGCGTGCCCGCGGTGAGCGCCGCCGCGCCCGGTCTGACTGGATGAAGATCGAACAGGAACGCGGGATTTCGGTATCGTCATCGGTCATGACCTTCGAACGCAAGGGCATTGTCTACAATCTTCTCGATACACCGGGCCACGAAGACTTCTCCGAAGATACCTACCGCACTCTGACAGCTGTTGATGCTGCTGTCATGGTGATCGATGCCGCCAAGGGTATCGAAACCCAGACCCGCAAGCTGTTCGAAGTCTGTCGTCTGCGCGATATCCCGATCATAACCTTCGTCAACAAGATCGACCGTGAGGGCCGCCACGCGCTGGAAATCCTCGATGAGGTCCAGGAAGCCCTGGCGCTCGACGTTTCTCCGCAAACCTGGCCGGTCGGCATGGGGTCGGACTTTTTCGGCGTTTATGACTGGCAAAAGAAGCAATTCCACACGTCTGACGGTGAGCGCGGTGGTCCCTTCATGGAGACGAAAGATGTTTCCGGCCTCGATGATGAGATCCTGACCGGCACGGTCTTCGACCGGATCATGGACGAGCTCACCGAAAACGTGGAACTTGGCGCGGAAGGCTACGCCGAGTTCGACAGGGAAAGCTTCCTGGAGGGCCACCTGACCCCGGTCTTCTTCGGTTCTGCGCTGCGCGACTACGGTATCGAAGAAGTGCTCGATTTCATCGCTGATTTCGCGCCTCCACCGCATTCACAGCCTGCCACCGGTGGGCGTACCATCATGCCGGAAGAGGACAAGGTCACCGGCTTTGTTTTCAAGGTTCAGGCCAACATGGATCCGAAGCACCGCGACCGCATCGCCTTCGTCCGTCTATGCTCGGGAACTTTCAAGCGGGGCATGAAGCTGAAACACGTTCGCGCAGGCAAGCAGATCGCCGTTTCGGCACCTATCTTCTTCTTCGCCGAAGAACGTGAAATTGCCGACCTGGCTTATCCGGGCGATGTTATCGGTGTGCCGAACCACGGTCAGCTGCGTGTTGGCGACACGTTGACGGAAGGCGAGAATATTCACGTGACGGGCCTTCCGGCCTTCGCACCGGAAATCCTGCGCCGCGTCCGCCTTTCCGACACCATGCGGGTCAAGCAGATGCGCCAGGGTCTGCAGGATTTGGCGGAAGAGGGACTTGTTCAGATCTTCAAGCCGGACCTTGGATCCAACTGGATCGTCGGTGTCGTCGGGGCGCTGCAGCTCGACGTGGTTGTTGACCGGCTGCGTGCTGAATATGGCACCGAGATCGGATTTGAAACCGTGCCTTACACAACCGCGCGCTGGATCGAGACCGACAGCCAGACACTTCAGAAAATGCTTGAAGCTCATCGTATATCGATCGCCAATGATCGTGACGACAAGCCGGTGTTCCTGTTCAAGAACTCCTGGGAAGTCGGTCATATCACTGAGAAATTCCCGGATGTGACCTTCCGCGAGACCCGCGAGATCGTCTACGAGGCATGACGTCGACAGATGCTCAGCCGCATCTGATTTGCTGTTCTTCTTAACTGACAAACGGAACTCGCCGACCCAAACTAGGTCGGCGGAGAGGCTGTTCCTGTTAGCTCGTTTCTCTGCGTCAAAGTCCGGCAACCGGGCATCGGCAAAGGATAGATCGATGCGGTTGTCACAAATGGCTTAAACGGCGCTTTGGTTTTCTTTAACGACCATCGTTCTGCGCTGAAATCGCGTTTTTTTGCGTGTTGGCCCTGCTTCGCGCTATCTTCTGGCGGGGGCTACGTTCCGCCACCGGTTTTCCCGGGGGCAAGCCGCAACAGGAAACGTGGTGCCAAATGGCTGATTATGACAAGAATCCCTCTCCCTATTTGCAGCAAGCTTTTTCAGACAACCCCTATCGATTACTCGAACTGACAGTCTTCTTGGAGGTTCTGGGAGACGTATCAGGCAAGCGTGTGCTTGACCTTGCCTGTGGCGACGGTCGCCTGACACGCATCCTGGCTCATGGCGGCGCGGCGGAAGTACTCGGGCTGGACGTTTCCACGGAGATGCTGGGCCGCGCCAAGGAGCAAAACGCCCGAGGCGAACCGGAAGCTTTTCCGGACAATGTCACCTACGGCGAAATCAGTGCCACCGATGATATGTTTCAGTGGGTGGAGCCTGCGGATGTCGTCACGGCGATGTACCTGTTTCACTACGCTCGCGGCAAGGAAGAGCTGCACCAGATGGGCAGGTTTATCGGCCGTAACCTCGTGAAGGGCGGCCGTTTCGTAACCTATACGATCAATCCGGATTACGATTTCACCATTGCACCGGACGATATGGAAGCCCGCATCGGGTTTCGGTACGGCATCGTCGATCCGCCGACCTACACACTGGTGATCAAGGACTTCGAAGTGCCGATCTGGCAATGGAGCCGTGAGGAGCACGAAGAAGCCCTCAGGGAAGGCGGTCTTGCCAATATCGAATGGCATCCATTGAAATTCCCGCAGGAAAAACAGAACCTGAACGAAGACTGGGCCTGGTATCTGGACAACTCCAGCTGCATTGTTCTGTCGGCGGAAAAGACGGGATAGGCGCTCTCCGACACCTCATGCGTGCAGTTCGGCTCTGGCTGAAACCTCTGGATCAATGAACGGCTCTTCCACGGTTGGAGATGATGCTGTTAGCGATCGCCAGCGAAAGGTCCCGTGCTGCCTTATCCTTCACCGTCTGTCACAGTCCCCGAAACCCAGAACTCGTTTCGCCGTGACTTGATCTGCCCGGCCAGAAAATCGACAAACAATCGGACGCGGGCGGTGTTTTTCAGGTCCTTGTGCAGAAGAAGCCAGATTGAGCGATAGGGAAGGGGCTTCTGAAACGGAGCCCTTATCAGGCTGGGATGACGGTCGCCGAGGTTACAGGCGAGATAGGCCATCCCCATTCCGGCAGCCGCCAAGGTAATCAGTGGAACAATGTCCGAAACCCGATGGCGCAGTTTCGCCTTCGGATAGCAGCTGTCCTTGACCCACTGAGCGGTGGTCTCGGTGTCCGGTTCATGAAATCCGATGAGGGACAATCCTTCGCCGCCATTGTTCTTGACCTTCTGCGCATAGTCCTTGGTGCAGTAGGCGGCCTGTGACATCTGCACAAGCTTCCGGCCGACAACATCCTCAGTCACTTCTGTTGCGACCCTCAGGCTGACATCGGCCTCGCGTCTGGTCAGATCAACCACATTGTTGGTGAAGTTCATATTGAGATTGATGTCGGGGTAAAGGTCGGAGAAGAGAGCAAGGTCATCCATGATGGACGTCATCGCCAGGCCATGGGGCAGGCTGATGTAGATCGTTCCCTTCGGCACGGCATCGCGTCCGACGATCACCCGCGAGGCGGCTGTCATTTCTTCCTCGACCCGCTCTGCATAAGGCAGAAGATCTTCGCCCAGTTGTGTCAGCACGAGCCCGGATTTGGAGCGATCGAAGAGCCTGCTGCCGACGCGCTCTTCCATGACCTCGACACGCCTTGCCAGGGTCGTGTGATTGGCACCGATGCTGTCGGCTCCGCCCCGCAGTGTTCCAGAGCGGGCGACCGCGAGGAAGTACTTCAGGTCGTCCCAGTTTAGCGAATGGCTTTCCTGCTGTGTCATGCGAATGAATCTTTCGGTTCAATTTTGAAACACGATGTCCACTTTTGCCCCTCTACAGATCAAAGTTCAACCATTCTACCTCTTGTGCATCGTGATCGATGTAGAGGGAAAACCAACATGAAACCGATCCAGACCGTTTTAATCACTGGTGCGAATGCCGGTCTCGGCCGTGAAGCTGCAAGACAACTGGCGCTTCATGACAATATCGAAAAGATCTATCTGGGATGCCGCAATGAACTGAAGGCATTTGCCGCCAAGGCAGCTCTGGAGGCTGAAACGGGCCGCAAGATCTTCGACATTATTCTGATGGACATGAGCGACCCTGCTTCCGTCCGCAATGCAGTAGCCGATATGGAAGAACCGGTTGATGCCGTTGTTCTAAATGCCGGTGGCATGGGAGGTAGGGACCCCGCCGCCAAAACCAGAAGCGGCGTCACGAGCATCTTCGCTGTGAATGTTCTTGGTCATGCAGTCCTTGTCGATGAACTGCTTGAACGGCAGCTGCTCACTTCCACGGTTCTTTATGCGGGATCGGAAGCTGCGCGCGGTATCCCGAAGATGGGGATTGCCAAACCGGTTCTGGAAACGTCCTCGGTGAACGAGTTTGCCTCCATTGCCGACGGTTCGAAATTCAACGCCAAGAGCGATCCGCTCGAACTCTACGCCAATGTCAAACTGATGGCTGCGTTGTGGATGAGTTCAATGGCGCGTCAACACCCGCACATCCGGTTCGTCACCATGAGCCCGGGTGGGACCACCGGCACCAATGGCATGGACGATCTGCCGTTCCTCAAGAAGCTGTTCTTCAAGCATGTCGGATGGGTTGTCATGCCGCTCTTTGGAATGATGCACGGGCTTGATGTTGGCGCAAAGCGCTATGTCGACGGCCTTCTCAACCCGAAATTCGAGAGCGGACGCTTTTACGCAAGCGGCGGCGGCTCACCTACAGGACCCTTGGTCGACCAGACGACCATTGCCGCCGATCTCGAAAACACGGCTTTTCAGGACAATGCCAAGCAGGCCATTCGCCTGTTCGCCTGAGCCGGATCTCAACAACCTTCTTTCAAGGAGACTAAAAATGGATATGACTTTTCAAATTCTCGTCGGCATGGCGAGTGCTTTCTTGCTCGGTCTTGGTCTGATGTCGATGTTCGCGCCGAGAAAAATGGTGGGCAACTTCGCTGTGGAACCGCTGGGAACCCCAGGCCTCAGCTCGATCCGATCTGTGTTTGGCGGACTGTTTCTTGCCTGCGTCGGCATGCTGGTATTCGGGCTTATGAGCGGACAAACTCTGGCCTTCGTCGCCGTGGCAATCGTGATGGGTGCGGTAGCATTCGGCCGGATTGTCGGGATTGTTGCTGATGGTGCGGACAAAGCCGTCGTTCCGCCACTGATCGTGGAACTTGTCATCGCAGGCGTGCTCGTAGCTGCCTATCTTCAGCCTGCTGCTGTCTGACCTATCCAGTAACGCTGGTTGAAAAGCGAATGCCGCGATTGATGTCTCGCGGCGTTCGCTTTCTTTTTGAGCGCACTCCGGGAAGTACACAGAGCGCAAACGTTCATGCAAAGTGCTTTTGGTACATTGGAGTGTCGGATCGACGACAAGCAGAAAAAACGCATTTGAGAACGCCTGGCGCTTCGGTGGTGCGACATCTGCTTGACACATACTTCTCCAAGAGTGCCAAATTAGGAACAATTGTAATTTTTATTCATGCTGGTTCAGGATTGCGTCAACAATGATTACATTGCCGGAACTTGCAGCCGATGCCCTCGGCGACTTTCTGACCAGCTACGTCCAACGCCGGTTCGGTCAGTCTGAACCGGAACTCGCCGAGCTGGTGCCTTCCCTTGCACGGATTGCTCTGGAATTTATCGGCAACAGTGACGCGCTTTATCACAACATTGAACACACCATGCTAGTGACGATGGCAGGGCATGACATCCTGCGTGGCCGTGCGCTGCACACGCATATGGAGCCGGCCGACTATGCGCATGTGATTGTTGCCTGTCTGACCCACGACATTGGCTATGTAAGGGGTATTCTTCCGGGTGATGACGCAGATGGCTTTGTGGTGAACGAAGCCGGTGACAAGGTTCAGCTCCCGCGCGGAGCATCCGATGCCTCAATGACGCCCTACCATGTCGATCGTTCAAAGCTTTACATATTTGAACGCATTCACGACACGCCGCTGCTTGATCCAAAAAGGATTGCGAGAGCCGTCGAGGGCACGCGATTTCCCGCCACACTGCCAGACAAGGGAGAGACACTGGGGGAAGACGCGACGCTGCTGCGAGCTGCGGATCTGATAGGGCAGCTCGGAGACCCGCATTACTTCCGAAAGGCAAACGCTCTCTACTATGAGTTCGAAGAGGCAGGGCTCAACAAGGAGTTTGGCTATGACACTGCGGCCGACCTGGTTCACCGTTATCCGCAGTTTTACTGGAACAGCGTCGCGCCTTGTATCCAAAGAGCGATCCAGTATCTGAAGATAACAGCATCGGGGCGGCAGTGGATTGCCAACCTCTACTCAAACCTTTTCCTGGCAGAGCGGGACATGGCGCTGCATGGACCACAGCGTTAGCAGGTTGCAACTGTGCCTGTTTGCCTGAGAGGTGATCGCATCAGGTAATCTGAATGAAAAACCTTCTTGTCGTCTTTCGTCCTTCTCACTGCGTTTCCGTCGCGTTATGCTCGGAAAAAGTTACAATACGCTGCTTGAGCAACCATGCTTTTCATTCAGAATTTCAATGCTGAAAGTCTTGCCGACAGTTTTGTCAGTTTGCTGGCTGCTTTCGTTTTGGGAACGCTGATCGGTGCCGAGCGGCAATACCGGCAGCGCAGTGCAGGTCTCAGGACCAATGTTCTTGTTGCAGTCGGCGCGTCGGCTTTTGTCGATCTGGCACTGATCGTTGCCGGTGCCGATGGAGCCTCACGCGTGATTTCCTATGTCGTTTCCGGCGTCGGCTTTCTCGGAGCCGGGGTCATCATGAAGGAGGGCGGAGACGTCCGCGGCCTCAACACGGCAGCGACGCTGTGGGCTTCAGCTGCCGTTGGGGCGTGTGCAGGGGCGGACTTCATTGCTGAAGCCGTCCTGGTGACAGCGGTGGTAATTGCCGGCAATACGCTTTTGCGACCGCTGGTCAATGCAATTGACCGTGCACCGATCAGCGGGGAACAGAGCGAGGCAATCTACGAGGTTTACGTTCTGGCTGAAGCCGGAAAGGCCACCGACGCACGTGAAGCCGTCTACACGATCCTGAACCGTTCCCGTTATCCGGTCGCCCATATTGAAATGGATACGATAGGCGAGGGTGTAATGGAAATTGTTGCGACACTTGTCAGCCAGTCGGTCGATGTGGATGAACTCAAGAAAGCAATGGCCGAATTGAAAAAGGTAAGTGGTGTCAGCCGGGCGCGCTGGGAGGTCAGCACCAGCGAATAGCAGTTCAACTGGCAACTGATTCCCAGCAGCCACATAGATTAGATCGAGAGATAACTGTGACGGATAAACGTTCAACGCTCACACCACGTTCCATTCTCGCGGCAACGAGCGGCAACGTTCTGGAATGGTACGACTTCACAGTCTATGGGTTCCTGGCGCCCACATTGGCCGCATTGTTTTTTCCCTCCATCGACAAGCTGGCCTCGCTTCTGTCAGCCTTTGCGGTTCTGGCCGTCGGATATGCTGCAAGACCTATTGGCAGCTTGATCTTTGGTCATATCGGTGACCGGGTCGGTCGTAAAACAGCACTTATGATTTCGGTCCTGGTGATGGGGGGAGGATCTCTGGCAATCGCCGCACTGCCGACTTACGATCAGATCGGCGTGGCCGCCGCGGTCCTCCTGGTTCTTATCCGTATCGTGCAGGGCATCTCGGTTGCCGGAGAATACACCGCATCCGGCGTGCTTTTGGTCGAGCAGGCAAGGGAAGGGCGGAAGGCGCTGACCGGTGCGTGGGTGGCCTTTGCGATGATGTGGGGCTGTGTTCTGGGATCCGCGGTTCCAGCTGGCTTCAGTTCAATTCTGTCATCCGAACAAATGGCTGAATGGGGTTGGCGCCTGCCATTCCTTCTGGGCGGAGTGGTTGCTGTTTTCAGCGCTATCTTGCGCAGAAGTCTAACCGAAACGCAGATCGACAAGGATTGTGAAGAAGGGACTTCACCGGTCTGGCAGAGCATCAGGGATCATTCAGGTCTCATTGGTCAGATGGTCCTGTTGCTGATCCCGACATCCATCATCTATTTCGTCATCTACGTCTATGCGGCGTCTTATCTGAGCTCCGAGCCCGGTTTCACCTCTGCAGATGCGCTGGATATCACCACCGCCAATCTGATTGTGATGGCAGTTTTCATTCCGATATGCGGTCTGGCAGCGGACAAATTCGGCTTGAGAGTGGTGTTCCTTTCCGGAGCAATCGGAACGCTTCTGCTTGCCGTGCCCTGCTGGTGGCTGATGCACCGCGATGATTTGATGCAGATATTTATCGGGCAACTGGGGCTGACACTGGCAAGTACCGCCGGTTGGGCTCTGTCTATCACCGCGCTCACGCTGATGGCACCCAGGCTTCTTCGCTGCAGTACTGTCGCGCTCGGTTACAACATTTGCCTGGCATTGTTCGGCGGAACCACTCCCATGGTCGCAACCTATCTGGTCAATCGAACGGGTGATGATTATGCACCGGTCTACTACATTTTGTTCGCGGTGCTTCTGTCGCTTCCAGTGATCTGGCGCTTGCCCAAGCTGATCAATCGCATGTCGACCTGAGTTGATTGGCAGATCGATTAAGGACTATTCGGAAACCTGCAACCTGACGCCGGTAAAGTCATAGCTCACCGGATCCCGCACCGTATCCGTGCTGTCTGGATCGGCATCAATCGACAGAAACTCGACGGTCGTGGAGCCCGTCACATCTCCGGTGTCAGGACTTGCTTCGGCAAGGGTCGTTATTCGGGCCATGTACCTATCATCATCGGCGTTTGGTGACGTGGTGAAATCGAACATGACGATCTTTAGTTTGGCTTTCCCGTCGGTGTGCCCAAGACAACGCCAACTGCCGCGACCATCGGAAAAGGGCTGGTACCCGGCAACACCTCCCTCGGCGGAATCCGTAACAAATGCATGCCCACCATTGGTAAGGGCAATCAAACCCCTGTCCACCCTTGTCTTGTCCTTAATCTTCACGACCCGCTTTGTCAGATAAGTGCCGACCGCACTCAGGCAGCCGCCGATTTCCGGACTGATCTCTTCGGCCTGAACGGGAAAATTCGCGATGGAAAGGGCTGCAAGCGAAACAAGGACCTTCATGCTCATCATCACTGTAACTCCGAACCACAATTGCCTGAATGAGACTAGCATAGCCCAGCCTTTCAAGGCTGCGAAATCAGGACAGACAAGAAAGGCGCCGGATTTCTCCGGCGCCTTTGAATGTCTTGGTTTGGCTCTGATTTCTTCAGGAAGCTCGTGCGGACGGCAGCTCGATGTCGATGCCCAGTGTCGTTACGTCGCCATCTCGATCCATTTCCAGGCGAACGGCATCCGGATCGATATCTATCTTCTTGGCAACCACCGCGAGGATTTCCTCCCGGAGGCTCGAGATCAGTGCTGCGTCGGTTCCATTGTCGGCGCGTTCATGGGCCAACAGAATTTGTAGCCTGTTCTTGGCAACCGAAGCGCTTTCGCTTCTCTTGCCGAAGAAGCTGAGGATGTTCATGCGGCCCTCCCTTTGAAGAGCTTGCCGAACAGGCTCTTCTTCTCTTCCGGGATGGTGACCGGGATCTCTTCACCCAGCAATCGGCGTACCGCTTCCATATAGGCTTTGGCCGGTGTCGAGTTCTCATCCGACAGGGTGACAGGCAGGCCGACGTTGGATGCTTTCAGGACATCCTTGCTTTCCGGAACAACACCGATCAGCGGGACAGAAAGAATGTCGACGACATCATCAGTCGCCAGCATGTCTCCGGTCTTTGCCCGTTCCGTGTCGTAGCGTGTGATCATCAGGTGTTTCGGCATGCGCCCGCCGTCTTCCGCCACCTTGGTTTTGGCGTCGAGCAGTCCGATGATCCTGTCACAGTCGCGAACGGAGGAAACTTCAGGGTTGGAGACGATGATGGCTTCATCCGCGTGGCGCATGGCAAGTGTCGCGCCGCGTTCGATCCCGGCCGGGCTGTCGCAGATGATCCAGTCGAAATACATCCGCAGTTCGCTGATGACGCTGGCCACGCCTTCTTCCGTCAAGGCATCCTTGTCGCGAGTCTGGGATGCCGGCAGAAGATAGAGATTGCTGAGTTTTTTGTCTCGAACAAGAGCCTGCTTGATGGAGGCTTCACCGCGAACCACATTGACAAGATCGAACACCACCCGGCGTTCGGCACCCATGATCAGATCGAGATTACGAAGACCGACGTCGAAGTCGATCGCGCAAACCTGGTAGCCTTCTTTGGCAAGCGCCGAGGCAATGGCCGCGGTTGTGGTCGTTTTCCCGACCCCGCCTTTGCCTGACGTGACCACAACGACGGTAGCGTTGCTCATGGTGTGTGTCCTGTTTTTCTTTGCAGCGCTGGCCACCTTCTGTGTGCCAGGACCGGGGTTAGTTCAGTTCTTCGAAGACCAGCGTTTCATTTTCAAAGCGGATCTGAGTTGGCGCATTGCGCAAGGATCCATCAAAGTCATCCGCGACTTTGTAAAGTCCGTTGATCGACACCAGTTCGGCGTCCAGTCTTGAGCAGAAAATCCGAGCGTTGTCCTTGCCAGCGACACCCGCCAGCGCACGACCACGCAAGGCGCCGTAAACGTGGATAGATCCGCCTGCAATGATCTCGGCGCCGGAACTCACGGACCCAATGACGGTGACGTCGCCATCCGGATGCAGAATACTTTGGCCGGAACGGACAGGTTCGGTGATCACGATGGACGCTTCATTGTCTGCAGCGTCGGCAAACACAGGTGTCTCTGCGGCCGATGCAGCTTCGTCCGCTGAGTCGCTCTTGGCCGCGCCATTTGCGTGCGCCTTCTTATTCTTGGAAGACGGTTCACCTTCAGCCTGTTTTGCGCCATCGCCGCCAGTCGACTTCGAAGTCTCCTTGGACGGCGTCGGTACTTCAACATCCGAAGTCAGCCTGCCACCGGAAAAGCTCGGCGGCATGCCGGGTTTCAATCGGGTTCCGGCAACGCCATCAATACCCATGACCCGGATGGACCGTTCGGACAATCCAGCGAGGAGTTCTTCCAATTCATCGATTGGAATCTTGCTACCACGAACATCCAGAACGATCGGCCGGTCGATGAAAAAGCCCGGTGAGCGCGAGATGATGCGGTCAATTTCCCGAAACCAGTCCTCAAAGGGTGGTTCGGGTGAAAGCACGATGGCAATAAAGGATTTTCCCTTGAACTTCATTTAAGAGGTCCGACGGCATCATTTGTTCGGTTGATTTGGTTCTATAAACGTAACATTAACCGAACCTCACATTTGGGCAGTAAGCCGTTTTCCACCGATATCAATTTTCATATGCAATTTCAGGCAATTGGCGGTTACAGCGAGTCGATGATGAAAAAGGTATCGTCCAGACCTGCAAGTTTTGACAATGCGCCGACTGAGAATCAATTCCGTGACAAAAAGTGAACTCCTTCGCCGCGACATGAGTTAACTAATTTCTTGTAAACGGCTGGAAATTTGTCATATTGCGATGCACTATAACATATCGGGTAGGTAAGACGCTGACGTGTCTTGGGGATATAAATGAGTAATTTCAGTGACATAATGAGTTATGTCGGCCTCAATACAGGGGAGGCCGCCGCAGCTCTGAATGTATCAGAAGATGAAATTGTTCGCTGGTGCAACACAAGTGATGCGCCACCCCTTCACATTTGGCAGAGCCTTGTGCGCATGCTCGATGAAATCCGCTTCTCCGCAGAAGAAGCTGCCAAGGCAGCCGATCTGGATCATCTGGACGCCTCGGACCTCAACAGCGTTCAACTGATGGTTCCCGGTCAGGCAGCCTCGGAGTTTGCCGGTCCGAAGCGGGCGGCAACCGCGTTGGCGGTGGCAGCGCTGGCCCGCGTTTTCGTCTGATCATTTCCTTCTCGGCTCGAGAGCTGCCGTGAGCGATGTTTTTCGGTCACCCTGATGGATCATGCGTTCTGCAACGAGGCTGCCAGATATTCCGCAAGGGCTGCCTCGCTGACCGGTTTTGGCAGCATTGCGAACCGATTGCGATAGGCATGCGAAACAGGTGCTTTTTCAGGCAGGTGTCCAGAGACAACAACAAGTTTGCAGTCCGTATGTCTTTCCAGAACCTGCGGAACCAGATCCCATCCCGAATGACCGTTGTCGAGCTGTAGGTCCGTCACGACGGCGGCAAGTGGTTCGCTCTGTCTAACGCAGGCCTGCGCTTCCTCGAACGTGTGCACCCTTTTGACCGAATAGCCAAGCTTTCCGAGCTGACTGGAAATGACTTCTGCGGACTTTCGATCGTCGTCGATGACAAGAGCCTGACCCCGCGCACCGGGCACCCGGGATGAACCGGACGAGATTTGCTGTTGCGGAAAGAGCAAAGTGACACGGGTGCCCTGATCGGGTCGGGAGTCGATCTGTATGGAGCCTCCCGACTGATGCGCAAATCCATGCACCATGGACAGGCCGAGCCCCGTGCCTTCGCCGTCGGGACGAGCGCTGAAGAATGGTTCAGCTGCCTGACGGAGTGTGTCCGCGTCCATGCCGCAGCCATTGTCCTTTACCCATAGCGCTATCTTTCCATCCGGCTGCCGCGCAACGCCGATTTCAATCTGCCCGTCATCGGTAATTGCCTGACCGGCATTGACGCACAGATTGAGGATTGCACTCTCCAGCTGTCCGGGATCGATCCTTGCCAGGAGCGGCCCGTCTTCGCACGTGATGGTGAGGCTCACCGTCTCCGGCAAAGCCATCGAAAGAAGGTCTTCCATTCCCTCGGCGATGGCAGCTATGTCCGTTTCCTGAGGCGCCAGATGCTGTTTGCGGGCAAAGGCAAGCAGTCTTTCAATCAGCGACACTCCGAGTTCGACCGCGTCGTTGATCCTCGCGCGCAGAACCGATGCCTTCGGAGATAATTCACCTTCCAACATGTGAAGATTGCCGGAGATCGTCGAAAGGATGTTGCCAAAGTCATGAGCGACCTCGCCGGTAACTTTGCCGAGGCTTTCGACACGTCGGATTTCCTCCAAACGTTCATCAATACGTTTGCGCTCGGTGGTTTCCGAAAACAGCCAGACTGCCCCGCCATCGGGAAGGGCGGACTGACGCACTTCCAGGACATTTCCTGCGGGGCTGGCATATTCGCCGAAACCGGCCCGGTCGTTTTCATTGGCGCGACGTTCGAACGAGGAGCGTTCGATCAGTTCTTCAAGCGTCAGCCGATTGTCACCGCTGACCGGCTCCAGGCGCAGGAGTTCGCGAACGCGCCCATTTTCGGCAATGATCTGACCCGTCGGTGACAATACGGCAACGCCGTCGCTGATGTTCTGAAACACCGTGATGAAGAGCTCGTTGCGCCGCCAGACTTCACGCGTCTTGCGCTCCAGTCTCAATGCGTTGGAACGGAACTTTCGAAAGGCTTCCGACAGCTGGCCGATTTCATCTGAAGAACTTGCTTTTTTCGGAAGCCGGGCCTTCAGATCTCCGGCGGCAAGGCGCCGCATAACGTCTGTTATCTGGTGAAGATTGCCTACGACGTAGCGCGAAACGAAAAGCGCAGCGCCTGCGGCCACGATCATGCTGATCGCGGTCAGGAACAGGATAACAGCCTTTGCGAAAGTGATGCTTGTTGTTGTCTGATCCCGGGAGACCTGCAGTCTGGCTCTTGCGTCAGCAACCTTCTGCAGGGCATAGGCGTTAACCTGGGCAACTTCCGTGCGGATCCGGAAGAGTGCATTTTCCGCATCAAGCTTGGCCGCAAGGTCCGAAAAACGGAGCGAAAACAGATCGCCCCGACGTTGAACGACATCTTCGACTTCAGTCAAGGCGGCAAGAACGTGGATCGGTTGACCTGCGCCGATGTCCTGCCTGATGCGACGGTAGGCGCTCTGGTGCTCGCCGATCTTGATAAGTTCCTGGCTGCGCAGGGCACCAATGGCAGTCATCACCAATTGCTGGAGCGACGACCAGCTTTGCCTGTTCTGAGGGGGCTGCTCCGGTGCCTGTGCCAGGCGTCGGAACCGTCTCAGCAGGCGTTCCAGGTCCTGGTCGATCAGTGTCAGCGTTGAGGCTGTTTTATTGCGTGGGTCCATAACCCTGACAAGGTCGAGAATTGCGGCTCTGATGCGGGCAAGAGGGCGCGCAAGATCAGGGTCGCTGCCGCCGAGTTGCTCGATCCGCTCAAGCATTCCGAGGATTTCCGTGGCTTCGCTCTGCAACTGGAAACTTGGTCCCAGTGTCATCAGAAAGGGGGCAGATGTTGCCAGCTGCGAGGCACTTCCGGATAGCTCCAGAGCGTTGGACACTTCCGTCAGTGTCTGGTCGTGAAATGTTCCGAGCTGTTCTTCAGCATTGTTGAGCGTGACAAGGGAGATCGTCCCGACAACCATGATACCGACGAGAAGCAGGCCGATCGCCGAGAGCAGCAGGGATCGGATGCTCGGTTGCCGGAGGCGGGTGGCGTTCATGCCCTGTCTGCCTGTAGCACGAATATGTAGCCTTGAGCCCGTCGCGTCTGCAGATGGATCGGCTTGGACGGCACATCTTCGATCTTGCGGCGTAATCTCAGGATCAGAACATCGATGGTTCTGTCCACATATCGCTGCATGTCACTGCCGATCTCGCGCATCAGATCTGTTCGGGGAATGATGCGGTCGGGGTTCTTCACGAAATACTCGAGCAAGACATACTCTGCATTGGTCAGAGGTATCTCGTCGCCATTGGGGTCCAGCAACTCCCTGCGCTTCAGGTTGACCCGCTTGTTGCCGAACGTGATTTCGTGGTCCTTGCCCGATTTGCCTGATGCCGAAAGACCATGTCCGTAGCGTCGCAGTACCGCGCGAATGCGGGCGACGAGTTCGCGCGGATTGAACGGTTTCATCAGATAGTCATCGGCACCCGTTTCCAGTCCGATGATCTTGTCGATTTCATCTCCAACGCCGGTCAGCATGACGATGGGAAGCTCGCTGGTTTCACGAATGTGGATCGCCAGCGTCAGACCGGATTCGCCTTTGAGACGCAGATCGATCAACGCCAGATCGTAGTCCTGAAGGCTTCCTGATGACTTGAAACTGTCACTGTCTTGAAATGCGACCGGATCAAAGCCGCTTGTTTCCATGAGGGCAGAAAGCGTATCGCGCACATCCGGATCATCGTCGATGATGGCAATTACCGGGTTTTGTGCGTTTGCTTCCATGATGCCGCTCTTCTGCAGTTCATTGAGCTGTCTAACATGAAGAGCGGGTCGTAAGACCAGAATTTCATTACAATTGTTTCAGTGCGGATGCGTGCGTTGTAACACTGTTAACGAAAAAGCCCTGACTGAGCTGTTCTGTTAACACTTCCCCGCTCGTTTTTCCGCGCCGACAGCCGCTAGGCTTGCCTCGGTCCTTCAAGGAGCCTTCGCAACTCATTGCGAGGCCGGAATGATCCATTTGGGAGGAAATTATGAAGAACTTGCTGGCCCGGCTCGGTTCCGTGGCTTTCGTAACCGGTTTTGCCGTTTCATCCGCATACGCCGCCGACTGTGCGAACCAGGGGGCGCTGGACACTATTTATTGTGATGCCAATGGTGACCTCGTGGCCGACGCACCGACCGATCCGGCCAAACTCAGCAATCCCGACACACTGGTCTTTGCCTATACACCGGTCGAGGATCCTGCGGTTTATGCCGACATCTGGGCACCCTTTATCGATCACTTAGAAAACGTGACCGGCAAGGACGTTCAGTTCTTTGCTGTTCAGTCGAACTCGGCTGAAGTGGAAGCCATGCGCTCCGGCCGTTTGCACATCGCAGGCTTTTCGACCGGACCAACGCCATTTGCCGTGAACCTGGCGGGCGCCGTGCCGTTCGCGATCATGGGCAGCGAAGACGGTCAGTTCGGTTACCGCCTGCAGGTGTTTACCCAGGCTGGTTCCGATATCCAGAAACCTGCGGACCTCGCCGGAAAGCGCGTTGCGCACACGTCTCCGACGTCCAACTCCGGAAACCAGGCTCCGCGCGCTCTGTTCCCTGCGCTGGGTGTCGTGCCGGATCAGGACTATGAGGTCATCTATTCCGGGTCCCACGATCAGTCCATGCTGGGTGTTGTTGCGGGCGACTACGATGCTGCTCCGGTCGCATCCGAAGTCGTGGAACGCATGGCTGACCGCGGACTTTACGATCCGGCTGAAGTCCGTCTTGTCTGGGAAAGTGATCCGTTCCCGACCACTTCCTTCAACTATGCCCATGACCTGGACCCAGCGTTGGTCGAGAAAATCAAGGAAGCCTTCTTCAGCTTCGACTTCAAGGGCAACAAGCTCGGTGAGGAATTCGAAGGCGTGAGCAAGTTCGTTCCGATCACCTACAAGGACCAGTGGGCCGTGATCCGGCAGATCCAGGCCAGCAACGGCGTTGAGTACACGCCGCAAGGTCTTGCCAAGTAAGAAACTGGCCAGTCGGCCCGTCGAATTCTGTCCTTTGGCGGGCCGCTCCAAACGGGGTAAAACATGCTTACAATATCAAGCCTTGTAAAAAGTTATGGGGCTGGAGATCCTGTGTTGAAGGGGCTGAACCTGGAAGTCGCCGGCGAGCAGGTCGTCTCGGTTATCGGATCCTCCGGCGCAGGCAAGAGCACGCTCCTACGCTGCATCAACCGCCTGGTTGAACCAACTTCCGGAAAGATCACCTTGAACGGCACCGAATTCACGGCGCTCGGCAAACGTGATCTGCGTATCGGCCGGCGGCGGATCGGAATGGTTTTTCAAAGCTTCAACCTGGTTGATCGCCTGACGGTGATGGAAAACGTTCAAAGCGGACGTCTGGGCTACATCTCAACCTGGGCTGCGCTGAGCCGCCGTTATCCGAAGGAAGACATTCAGCGCGCATTTGAGCTGATGGAACGCGTCGGTATCGCGCATTATGCGGACAAGCGCGCGGATGAGCTCTCAGGCGGCGAGCGCCAGCGCGTCGGTGTTATCAGGGCGCTGATGCAACAGCCGGAAATCCTGCTTGCGGACGAGCCGACAGCTTCGCTGGACCCCAAGACATCCGAGCAGATCATGACGCTTCTGCGCGATCTTGCAAGCGAGCTCAAGCTGCCGGTCATCATCAACATTCACAACGTCAATGAAGCCAAGGAATTCAGCGACAGGATCGTCGGCATGCGCTACGGCCGCATCATCTTCGACGACCTGCCTGCAGCGCTTACTGATGAGGCCATGCACGAGATCTATTCCGGCATTCCGCATGCTGATCGGCAGGTCGAGGGTGCTGCGGCATGAGCACGGCAAGAGATCATTGGCGAAAGCAACCCTTCATACCCAATCCGGTTCTGCGCTACGGTCTTTATGCGGCCATCGCATTTTACGTGATCCTCACGCTGGCGACGCTGCCGATCGACTGGGATCGTGTCATGCAGGGTCTGTCGCGTGCCGGCAGGATCTTCGGTGGAGCGTTTCCTCCAAGCTTTCAGCGCAGTGAACTGCTGATCAACGGTTTTCTTGAAAGTCTGAAGATTGCAATTCTGGCAACAGTGGGCGGAATATTCCTGTCCATTCCGATTGCCTTCATGGCAGCCCGGAACATCGCGCCGTTGCCAATCTATTACCTCGGACGAGCCATCGTCATTGTTGCGCGCAGTTTTCACCCGGTGATCGTGGCGATCATCTTCGTCAAGGCGGTAGGGTTCGGGCCTTTCGCAGGCGTTCTGACGTTGATCGTCTATTCGATCGGGTTTGTCGCGAAGCTGTTGGCCGAGCGCATCGAGGAAATCGACCCGGGTCCCGTGGAGGCAATGAAGGCGGCAGGTGCACCTTTCCTGTCGACCCTGATCTACGCCGTCGTTCCTCAGATCATGCAGCGTCAGATAGGTCTCGGGATCTATCAGCTCGACAGCAATCTCAGGGCTTCCGCGGTTGTCGGCATCGTTGGTGCCGGCGGGATTGGCGCCACTCTGGCAAATGCCTTTGGCCGTTATGACTATGACTTTGCACTGGCCATCACGATGGTCATCGTCGGGGTCATCCTGATTTCCGAAGCCGTCAGCGGTGCAATCAGAAAGCGGATCGCATAATGGAACAGGTTCAACTTCAAGAGTGGGCGAGATTTACGCCACAGCAGCGCTTTCAACGCTATGCGATATTTGCGCTGACCGCTCTCATCGTGGCTTGGGCCCTGAGCAGTGTGAACATCATCTGGGAATGGGTTTGGGATGCGCCGACCCAGATGGGTGACCTCTTCAGCCGCATGGTGCCACCGGACCCGGCAAACCTCGAGCAGATCCTCAAGGCTTTATGGGAAACGGTAAACCTGGCAACCATCGCAACGGCTCTTGCCGTGGTTCTGGCGTTGCCCGTCGCCTATATCGCGGCTCAGAACACCACGCCCAATGCGGTGACGCTCTGGATCGGCCGGTTCATTCTGGTCTCATCCCGCTCCGTCAACACCATCATCTGGGCGCTGCTGTTCGTTGCCATCTTCGGTCCAGGCGTGGTGGCGGGGATCGTCGCAATCATGTTCCGTTCGATAGGTTTTCTGGGCAAGCTGCTTGGCGAAGCGATCGAGGAAATAGATCCCAAACCGGTCGAGGCTCTTCAGGCCTGCGGGGCGTCCCACTTCAAGGTCGTGCTTTATGCGATCGTGCCTCAAGTCATGCCGACGTTCTTCGCCGTCAGCATTCTGCGGTGGGATATCAACCTCAGAGAATCCACGGTTCTGGGATTGGTGGGAGCAGGGGGGATCGGTGTGATCCTTCAAGGCGCCATCGACACGTTCAACTGGCAGGAAGTGTCAACGGTCCTGCTTGCCATTATTGCACTGGTCGTTGCAGGTGAGGTCGTTTCCTCCTATTTGCGGCGCAAGATACTTTGAACACGCTCCGGAAAACCGCGTTCAGGAATTTTGTTTTCTGAATCCGATAGATGCGATTTTCGATACAAGGTGCTGTCATCACTGAGAAAAAACAGCGGGAGCCAACCGGTTTCCGCTGTTTTTTGTTGTTGCCGGTTAGCGACAAGACACAGGAATTCGCCGGAAACAGGCGGAGCGACCTTGCACTTTTCAATTATTCGGAGATGATCCGGGATAACTTCTGCTTCTGCTGATGATTTCCTGAGAAATCCGGAGTGATGGCCACAAGGTCATATCGCTCCCGGAGTTCAACGCCTGCGCCGTGCCGGAGTTGCGGGTGATTACCACAAAATACCAAAGGCCATGCCTATGACTGAAACGTTCAAGGGATTTGTCGCTGCGCTTCTTGCGTTCGCATTCTTTTCCACCCACGACGCTGTCATCAAGTCGCTGGGCGGGTCTTATCCCGTGTTTCAGATCATCTTCTTTTCCATGCTTTTTGCCTTTGTGCCGGTCTCCATGATCATTCTTGCGGACAAGGCCATAGACAATTTTCAACCACACCATCCCTGGCTGGTTCTGTTTCGCTCGATCCTGGCCATCGTATCCATGTCCTGCGGCTTCTATGCCTTTACGGTCCTGCCGCTTGCCGAGGTCTATGCGCTTCTGTTCGCGATGCCGCTGATCGTGACAATCCTGTCCGTTCCGCTTTTGGGGGAAACGGTGAGGGCGCAAAGATGGGCAGCTGTTGTCATCGGGTTGATAGGGGTTCTGATTGTACTTCGTCCAGGCATGACGGAGCTGTCACTCGGTCACATCAGTGGACTGACCGCAGCCTGCTCCAGTGCCTTGTCCTCGATCCTGACGAGGAAACTCGGCGGAGAAGAGCGCTCGGCGGTGCTCATTCTCTATCCGATGATCCTGTCGATGCTCGCAATGTCGACGACCCTGCCATTCGTCTACAAGCCTGTCGCCCTGGAAGATCTCGGGTTGATGGCAACCATCGGATTTCTGTCCGTGATTGCCCAGCTCTTCATCATCGGCGCTTACCGTGCGGCGCCCGCTGCCTTTGTCGCACCGTTGCAATATAGCCAGATCCTGTGGGCGACATTTTTCGGCGCGCTGTTCTTTTCCGAGACGCCGGATCTCTACGTTGCACTCGGCTCCTTCGTGATTATCTCGTCCGGCCTGTTCGTGGTCTGGCGTGAAAGCCGGGAGAATGTCTCCAAGCGTACACCGGTTCTGAAAACCGCGAACCCGCGCTTCGACACGGGACCGCAACCCAAGTGATGCCTGCAAACCAAACCAGGAAGGAGAAGGGCGGGTACGCCTAATCCAGCTTCTTCTTGAAGCGCAGGGCCGCGACGAACATTCCCAGGACGAAGAAACCACACATCCAAAGCACATCGCGGTGCAGATCCAGGATCGTCGCATCCCGCAGCACGAAGCCGCGGATCATGCGCATGAAATGGGTCGCGGGAAAAGCCTCGGCGATATACTGGGCAACCAGCGGCATGCCTTCATAAGGAAACATGAAGCCGGACAGCAGGATCGACGGCAGCAACACGAAAACGGTCATCTGGGTGGCTTGCAGTTGGCTCTTGGCGATTGTCGACAAGACCAGTCCAAGGGAAAGACTTGCACCGATAAACAACAGTGTCCCGACGAAGAGATCGAGCATCCTGTCCCCGAATGGCACGTTGAACAAAACATGCCCGAGCCCGAGAATGATGCCGGTTTGCAAGAGGCCGATGAAAATATACGGAATGATCTTGCCGATCATCAGCTCCATGGGCCGGACGGGCGTGTTGATCAGCATTTCCATGTTGCCGCGTTCGCGTTCTCGAACGATCGCCGCCGAAGTGAACATGATCATGGTCATGGTGAGGATGATCCCGACCAGACCCGGGACGATATTGATGGCCGTGCGTTGTTCCGGGTTGAAGAAAAGCGCCACTTCAAATGTAGCGGTGGACCTGTTCGGTGGTTGCCGATTGAGCTCTGAAAGCGGCATGCTGCGCAGAGACTTGATAGCGCCGGCAATCATCGTGTCAGATCCGTCGACGATCCATTGAGCGACCGGCCGGCTGGTTTCCTCATCGGTCGATGGCGGCGTTTCCAGCCCGACTGAGGGTGAGCGGACAATACGTTGGGACAGATCATCCGGCAGAATGAAGGCCGCGCGGACGCGGGCAGACCGGATCGCCTCTTCAGCTTCCTGAACGGAGTTTAGCCGCTCGGTGACTTTGACCACCGTTGTAGCTTCGACGATCTGGACGAGAATTCGGCTTAGAGTCGTCTGGCTCTGATCGACGACCGCCACCGGGATGTCGCGGACATTCGTGTTGATGGCGTAGCCAAAGAGGATCAGCTGGATCAGCGGGATCATGATCACCATCCCGAAGGTCATTTTGTCCCGGCGCAGCTGAGCTAGTTCCTTGAAGAAGATCGCCGAAATTCGGGTGAGGGATCTCATCATTGGCGGCCTTCCCCGGTCGCGGTAACGAACACGTCTTCCAGGTTCGGCCGGACCTTCTCAATGAGCGTGGCACCATCCGTTTCCGGCTTTGCCTTCAGGAACCCTTCCGGATCTGGCACCTCGTCTTTCACCAGAACCCGTAGCCGGGCACCCAACTGGGCAGCCGCCATGATGCCATCGGTTCCAAGGAGATGCCGGCGAATATCGCGCAGGTTCGGCCCTTCGATTTCGACCACATTGGCTCCCATGGCCGCCATCAGATCCTTGGGTGAACCATCGGCCCTTTTCTGACCGGCCTCCATGATCGCGATTTTGTGGCAGCGTTCAGCTTCGTCCATGAAGTGCGTGGTCACGACAATCGACGTCCCCCCTTCAACAAGGTCGAAGAGTTGCTCCCAGAAATGGCGGCGTGACTCCGGATCGACAGCGGATGTCGGCTCGTCCAGGAACAAAAGCTGAGGCTCATGCAGCACTGCGGTTGCCAGTGCAAGACGCTGCCGCTGGCCCCCGCTCATCTTGCCGGCAAACCGGTTCTTGAGATCCGTGAGGGAGTAGCGATCCATCACTTCACTGATGCGCTGTTTGCGCTTCTTGGCCGGCATTCCATAAATTGTCGCCATGAAATCAAGATTTTCCAGGACTGTCAGATCGCCATAAAGCGAGAAGGCCTGTGTCATGTAACCGATCTTGTATTTCAGGGTTTCTGCATCCTTGGGGACCGAAAGACCAAGGACCTCTACGGTGCCCTCGGTCGGTGTCAACAGGCCCGTGAGCATGCGCATGGCTGTTGTCTTGCCGCAGCCGTTCGGACCGAGAAACCCATAGATCATGCCTCGTTCGATTGTCAGGTCCAACCCGTCAACTGCACGGAAATCCTTGAATTTTTTGACCAGCCCCTGGGCACGGACCACGATGTCGGAAGCGTCCCCGCTCACGGCAGCATCACCTGGGCCGGAACTCCGTTCGGCAAGTTGGAAGCACTGTCCGGCAGCTGCACCTCTGCCACATACATGAGGCGGGCGCGTTCTGACTGATTGAGTGCGTAGTAAGGCGTGAATGATGGTTCCGAACTGATCCAGCGTACCGAACCTTCTATCGGGTCATCCAGACCGTCCACTTTGACTTTGAGCTGATCGCCTTCGTTGATTTTGACCCTGTGCGGTTCGGGAACGTAGACCCTGGCGTAAGGAGCATCACCGGCAAGCAGCACGGCAACAGGGCTTCCAACCGTGACCCGTTCTCCAAGGTTCCAGGGCAGACTGTCCAACACGCCGTCGCGTGACGCGGTGATCGTCAGATCGGACAGGATCTTCTCCTGGGTGGCAAGGCTTGCCTCGGCGGCCGCGAGCTCCGCACGGGCAATTTCAAGGTCTTCCGGACGCGTCCCGGTAACAAGTTCCTTGAGTTGTTCTTCGGCACTTTTAAGGTTTGCGACCGCCGCATCGCGCGAGGCGCGGGCACTGTCCAGCTGAGCCTGGCTCGTTGTGCCCCGGCCGGTAAGGTCCTTGTAACGCTGGAACGTCGCTTCGGCATCAATGAGCTCTGCCTTGGACCCGGCGACACTTGCTTCGGCCTTGGCGATTTCTTCTTCGCGGGCACCGTTTTCCAGTTTCAAAAGATTAGCCTTGGATTGCTGTACTTCGGCGCGGGACTGATTGACGACGGCCTGCTGTTCATCCGGGTTCAATTGTGCCAGCACGGTACCCGCAGTGACGAACGTTCCCTGAGGCACCGGAAGGTCGACAAGAATTTCATTCGCAGTTGCCGTGAGTGCAACCCTGTCTCGTTCCAGAGTTCCAAGTGCAAGATTGCCGTCTTCGCCGTAACAGGCGGCCAACAGCAGGCAGATGGAACCGATCCGGATTGAACGAAAGAGCGTTGCAAACATGAATTCCTCCAGAGGATCAGCAACATGGCGCAGATGAGGCGCCCGAATTCCGCTACCTTAGCGCGCTTGTCTGTCAGGCACCATCTTTCCAAACGAAAAAGCCGGGCGGGGCCCGGCTTCCAGTATTTACAGAGATCTTCTGCTTCAGCTTGCGCGCTTGAAGATGTTGTACCAGCGTTTCTTCGGCACTTTGATTGCGCGCTCCAGAACTTCAGCGGCATAAAGAGAGGCATTCTCCTTGGCCTTGATCAGTCCCGATACCTGAGACTTTTCCAGATCTGCCAGACCCCCGCCAAATTCGAACAGATCGCGGAAGGCAGCACGTTCGACAATGGGTGTCATCAGCACGTCGATATTCTGCGCGGACAAGAAGTCCTGCACGGCCTTCATCGCGCGGGTGGTCACGGCCGCATTCGAGCGGGTCAATACCACGCAATGTTTGATGTCGTGGCGGACGATCTTTTCAAGCTTCTTGATCAGCGTCAGGATCTTGGCGCCGCCACGGGCATCCATGGAAGAACCCTGGATTGGCACGACCACAAGGTCCGAGACAGAAAGCGCGTTGGCAACGATCAGGTTTTCCGTCCCCTCGAGATCAACGATCACATAGTCCGAATGTTCGGCTGCAAATGTAATCTGTTCGGTGATGGATGCCGGTGAAATCTCGCTGATCACCGAAATTCCCGGGCACTTTTGCGGCAGCTCGTACCACTTCGAAATCCACTTCTGCGGATCTGCATCGAATATGGTGACACTTTTTCCCCGTGCGGCGACTTCTGTCGCCAGCAACAAAGCAGCAGTGGTTTTACCGGCACCGCCCTTTGCATTTGCGAAGGAAATGACTGGCATGTGGGCTCTCCTGACCTTGCCGTGCATCGTCTCTTGAAAAGTCTCTTCCGGACTTCTCTGTCTGGCAGTCTGGAAATTTTATGGTTACCAATTCCTTAAATTCGCAAATTGGAAGGAAGTTATTCAGAAATCATAAAGTTTTGTGGATAAGGAGCGTCGAAGTCTTGGTACAAATCGCGAGAGTGCTGGTTTGGTGAAGGTTTTGTTTACCTTCTCTCCGGTGAAAACGTCTCGAAAACTTGAGTTTCAACTGATGTGTGCAGCCGGGGAGCAGGAATAAAGCAACTCCGGTTTTGATCCGTATGCCGATTGCACGCAGCGCGGGGCCTGCGTAGGGTATGGGCTGGTTTTGAAGAAGTGATTTGCCCGAAAAAAGGACACCTGATGCTGTACCGGTTTCTGACGGCCCGACCAGCCCGTATTGCACAAGCAATGTTGTTGTCTGCCGCTGTGACACTGGTTTCAGCCGGAGCAGGTCATGCCGAAGCGCTGAAACCTTACAAGGACAGATTGTTCCGCTACAAAAAGGTCACCGAAACGCTCTACAACGGTGATTTCATCGTTGTTGAATATTCAAAGCAGCGGGACTTGCGTGACCGGGATGAGGTTGACGAGCGCCGGGTCTATGGCAACTACGTGTCTTACAAGCCCAAACGCGGGCGCGGCAGCGCCGAACTGAATGCCAACGGCCGCACAATCAGCTACATGGGAACCGGCAAATGGAAGGGCGGCGCCAGGGCGATCGTCATCTATATCCACGGTCAGGGTGGCAACCGCTTTCAAGGAATGAACGACGTTTCTTTCGGCGGTAACTTCAACCGGGTGCAAAACCTGATGGTCCGCAACGGCGGCGCCTACCTGACCGTCGATATCAAGGACTTTGGCAAACGTGGAACAGCCGATGTTGCGGCTTTGATCCAGCATCAGAAACAGCTCTCACCCGGCGCCAAGGTCGTCGTGGCCTGCGGGTCGATGGGCGGAATCATATGCTGGAACCTGGTGAAGAGCGCCAAATACTCACGCCTACTCAACGGTATCTTGTTGCTTGGTTCTCCCAAGGACCCCAATTTCCTGTCCTCCGGCGCTTTGTCGCGCAACGTGCCGATCTATATGGGGCAGGGAACCCTGGACCGGGTCTATAACTGGGAGACCCAGGCCAACTTCTACAAGCAGATCAAATCGCGCGCGCCGAACTATCCGATCAAGTTCACCTTGTTCGACACCGGCACGCACGGCACACCGATCCGCATGACGGATTGGCGGCTGGTGCTGAACTGGATGCTCGGGTGACGGTCAACGATGTTGGTCTTTCACGGGCGTGTCACCAGCAGATTGATAGGCTGATTATCTGAACTTGCTGAAGAGGGCATGGTGATGGGAAGTCAGAACGGTTTTATCGGAATTTGTGTGCTTGCAAGCGGTTTGCTTGTCTCGGAGCCGGGATTTTCTCAGGATGCGGAAGAAGTTCTTGATGCCGCCGAGAGCGATCCGAAAAACGTTCAGATCACAGACAAGATCCTCACAAACACTTCTCCCGACTGCGCCGATTACGTGAACGCCTACACATCGGAAATTACCGACCTTCAACAGGACAGGCCTCTCAGCGGAGCCGTGATAATTACGGTTGAAGAAGACCATTGCCTGCTCCAGTCCAACGGCATTCCAAACCACAATGTCGGCGGCGGCTCACGGCGCAACTTTGCTGCTGAAGTTGCAGCCATCGGCCACACGTTCAAAGTTGCGCGGAAGCCGGAACCGTCCGATGCGATTACGCAGATTGAGCAAACCAATTTCGATGCCATCATGCTCAACGGCGCCGTGGTCGATATCCAGTCAGCCGGGTGCTATCGGCCCGGCAGTCCCCAGGCAGATGCCAACGGCAACGTTCTGGCAGGTTGCCGTGCCAGCGATCCCTGGCTTCTCGACCCGATGTCTCCTCTGGCAACTTTTGCCGAGGATGACCACCACGCTCACACACAGCCGGACGGGCGCTACCACTATCACGGCAATCCGAATGCCATGTTCGATGACAACCCGGGACCGGACGGCTCTCCGCTGATTGGCTTTGCCGCCGACGGCTTCCCGCTTTTCGGAACCTATTTCAAGGACGAAACGGGTACGGTCCGAAAGGTCAGGTCCGGCTATACTTTGAAAGAGGGCGAGCGACCTTCAGGAGCGGGCAATCCGGGTGGGACCTACAACGGTCTCTATCGGTCGGATTATGAATTCACCAATGCCGGTGATCTGGATGAATGCAATGGCATGACTGTGAATGGCATCTACGGATATTACGTCACAGATGCTTATCCGTGGATCATCGCCTGTCTCAAGGGCGCTCCCGATCCGTCATTCGACAAGCCGCGCTGATCAGCAGCGGAAGCGTCATCTAATTGGTGGCCGATAGACCGTTCAGCAGGATGAAGTCGACCAGTGCGGAACGCCGTGCGGCGTCCTCGAGGCCCTGATAGGACATCCACATTCCCGGAAACATGCCTTCCGGATCAGCGAGAAACTGATCCAGCAGCTCCGGAGTCCAGACGTCACCGGTTTCAAAGGCCTGTTCGAAGACCGGAGAATATCCGAAATCCTGATCGCCCCCGAGGCGTCGTCCCTTCAGGTCTGCCAGATTGGGACCTGGCAGATTTTTCTCGTTCGGATCAAGGGAGTGGCATGCCAGGCAGGGGCCGAAATCGGCAGCCGCATTGGTTTCGTCCGCCAACGCGGCCGCTATCCCGAAC
Organism: Pseudomonadota bacterium; assembly: GCA_039195965.1. GTDB lineage: Bacteria > Pseudomonadota > Alphaproteobacteria > Rhizobiales > Stappiaceae > Roseibium. Next base: position 36,400 of record JBCCVB010000013.1, on the reverse strand, counting down.
TGCATTGTCAGGAAGCCTGCCAGCAGGCCACTCATCTTTGTCATGTGATGACCGGGAAGCGAATGCGAACAAGACGGTCGGTTCCCGATTCTCCGCCCCAGGCTTCACCCCGGCGCCCGGCCATCTGGCGCACATTGGCATTCGGCATCGTGCTCGGGAAGGAAGTGAACTGCTCGCTCGTCGGATCAAACATCACAATGGCATTCGCGCCAAAGTCTGTGGTCCAAACCTTGTTCCGCTCGTCAACGTAAACAGAATAACAGCGTGGGGCATCTCCTGGCAGTTTCCATGTCTTCCACTGAGCGGTTGCCGGGTCGAACCGGCTGACATTGCCGCTGTTCCATTCGCTGATCCACAAAACACCATTGCTGTCCGACCACACGCGGCGCGGACCTGCATTTGCCGTCGGCGGGTCGAACCGGGTGACTTCAAACGTTTCCCTGTCGATGACCCCAAGATGATTGCCTGCAAGGGAGACGTACCAGACATTGTTGTCGGGTGTGACCGTGATCCCGTAGGGGCCGCGTCCTCCTGGCGCAGCCCAGGCGTCCAGTTTTTCCATCCTCGGATCGACACGGCCGAGAACGCCGTTTTGCCCTGTAAACCAGTAGATGCCGTTGTGATCAAAAACACCGGTATTGAGGTTTGCACGGGAAAACTCTTCAGGCAGCGGAAAGCGCGAAATGCTCTTGTCCGCAGGATCCAGGCGTACGATGGCGTTTTGGCCGCCATCGGTGATCCAGAATGCGTTGTCTGGCCCCAGCACAACGCCATGTGGCGCTGAACTGTCGCCAAGCGGAACAGGGTCGAGACTTCCGCTATCCGGGTCAAGCCGTGTCAGAGTGCCGTCACGCTGTCCGCAATACCAGACAGAGCCGTCCGTGTGGAAGGCGACATCGCGCGATCGCGCACCGGGCTTCGCGTCAAAATAGGTAACGCTATATTCTCCGGCCGTCTGAGGCCGTGGTGATGAAGTTTCCGCATGGGCTCCATTGCTGCGTGCGCCAAGGCCCATCGTTCCTGCGACTGTTGCGACGGCTGCTGCCGACAGCATGAATTCTCTCCGGTTCATGTCCATTCCTCCGGCGTGGCTGATTGCTTTTGTCTGGGAACAATGATGGGGCGGACTGTGGCGAGATTTTGCGCATTACCAATTATTAATATATTGAAATAAAAAGCTTTTTCTCTTTCCCGGTTACCTTGAAATTTCAACCGAATGTTCGACTGACCACGGTTTGTTTTGTTTGCTTATCGAACTGGCCGTTTTCTGGTCATTTTCTCCTGCATTTTTGCACGCATTGAAGCGAACAGTTCGAAACATGCGATTATTGAAAATCAGCGCCCTGGTGCTTGTCCTGATCGGACTGAGTTTTGCAGTGGCCTTTGGTACAGGAACGCTCGGGCTGGTTACGGCCGGATACCCTCCGGCTCTTTGGCCTGCGTCAGCACCTTTTGAAACCGTTCCCGGCACACCGCAAGCAATCCCGAGACGTCCAATTCCCGTTGAACTGGATGATCGCGGGAATGAGCTTTTCGAGGCATCCGGCGGACGGGCCTTGCTGGTCATGCATGATGACCAGCTCGCTCTGGAAACCTACGAGGAACGAATTGGTCCAGGCACAAGGATGAATTCCTATTCGCTCGTCAAGAGCCTCGTCGGAGCGCTGATCCTGAAGGCACATGCCGAAGGGAAAATAGAAAGCCTCGAAGATCCGGTGGGCATGTATTTGCGCGGAATCGGGTCTGAAGCGTTTCAGATGAGACCCTTGCGCAGCTTTCTGACCATGCGAAGCGGCCTTGAGTTTGAAGCCGACGGCTCGGACAAGCAGGACCGTCTCAATCAGGTCAATCCGCTTGGAAACCTCGCGAGGCTTCATGCCCATGGTTTGTCGGGTGTCGAAGAACGGCTGGCGATAGCAAAAGGCAAGGAAGACCGGTTTTCCTATCAGAACGTCAATACCGCTGTGCTCGGTCAGGTGCTGTTCAAGGTCTATCGGCAACCCGTTCACAATCTGCTTGCAGAGAAGATCTGGCAGCCGGCTGGGGCTGGTGACGCCTTTTGGTTGCGTCACCCCGAGGGAGGCGACGTAACCGCCTATTGCTGTCTTTACGCGACTGCGCGGGATTGGGCGCGCGTCGGCAGTTTCCTGATGAAAAACGGTACTCCGCGAAAGTCCTTTTTGCCCGAGGGGCTCTGGAGCGACTACTTCGAGCGAGGGCTAAGCAAGCGGGAGTTGGCCGGAGGCGCTTACGGTCTTCATGTCCGTCACAATGTTCTGGACCGAAAGGGCGAAATCCTGCAGGGGCCATTCACCTATATGATGGGGCAGGGCGGCCAGATCGTTTACATGATGCCGGAAAAGAACCTTGTAGTCGTTCGATTTGGGAAGCGGCATTCACTTTTGCACTCGACGCTCTATTCCGTCTGGAGCAGCCTGTCTGCACACGAGTCTTGAACGCCCTGCCGGCTCCGGAGACGTGACCTGCCAGATGAGCATTTCTTTTCCGAACGAGCTTCAGACAGTCTTGTCGATCCGGAAACCTGGTTTGCGGGGATCCTGCTCTGTGGGTGAGGACGCAGTGAGCTGATCTACAGCGGCGATGTCGGGTTTCTTTCCGGCAATCGCACTTGCACTGTCGGTTTCACCCGGCTGGTCAGATTTCTGCAGCTTGGTGATCTGCGCTTCGATCTTGCTAATTCGAGATTGAATCTTCTGCTTTTCCTGCGCATCGGCTGCTTGCTGCAGGCTCTGCTTTTCGCGGGTAAGCAGGGATTTCAGCTTCTGAGGATTCGTCTCATTGGAGACGTTCGACTGCTGCGAATTTTGCGGGGGACTCGACGAAATTGCTTCGATTGCCATTCTGCACTCCCATAGTGGCAACTCAAAGTGGCGATTGTCTGCGCAAAATCTCTAGGCTGAACGGGTTAAGGATCTATTAATAATGAATCTTGAACTCAGGTTTTATAGGTCGGTACACGCTCTAGCGCCTATTGTGACAGAGCGTCACCCGGCTTCTGTGCATGAAACCACGGATGGAAGCGTTTCCTTGGATGTGGAACCGACATCACCTCAACCTCCTCGGGGGAGGTAGAAGGCCGGGCCGGTTCCACCGGGAAAATCACCTGGTCTTTCTGTTTTCTTTCTGAACCGACCGGATCAGTTTTTGCAGCGATTTGTCCTTGGCTTTGCGTTCCGCCAGAGTGGAGGAATTGAAACGTTCCTCTGCGACCAGTTTGCGCCAACGGGAAAGTCTTGCTGGATCTACTTTTCCGTCCCGTATTGCGGAATTGATCGCGCATCCCGGTTCGCTGTCATGATTGCAATCTTTGAACCTGCATTGACTTGCCAGGACCGTCAGGTCTTCAAAAACATCGGCGACACCGGCTTCGACATCAGTGAGTTGGATTTCTCGCATCCCCGGCGTGTCGAGGAAGCCACATCCCTCGGGGTTGAAGTGCAGCTGCCGCCGTGTGGTTGTGTGACGACCTTTGCTGTCATCTTCCCGAATTCCGCCGGTCTTGATGTCGCTGTTTCCGAACAGCGCATTGACCAGCGTCGACTTGCCGACGCCCGATGAACCCATGAACGCGACAGTCTGTCCGGGGCGACACCAGGTCTCCAATTTTCGTGCGGGTTCCTCGGTCAGTGCGTTGAGCAGCACGACGGGAACACGATCAGAAACAGAACTCGCGGCACTCATGAACCTGGACGGGTCTTCGCAGAGATCGGCCTTGGTCAGTACGATGACCGGCATCGTGTCGGCTTCGAACGCCATGGCGACATAGCGTTCCAGCCTTGCCACGTTAAAATCATGGTTGCAGGAGGATGTGATGAAGACTGTGTCCACGTTGGCAGCAATCAGTTGAAGCTTTCGCTCCTTTCCAGGTGCGCGGCGTTTGAACACACTCTTGCGGTCCAGAACTCTGCTGCGCGCCGGTCGTTGCCGGTCCAGAAGAAGCCAGTCTCCAACCGTTGCCTCCACGTTTGGTGGAACAAGCTCGTCCACGCCGTCGCCAAGAACATGCAACCCGTTTCGATGTACTTCGACGACCCTGACCGGTTGAACCTCCTCAAGGTCATCCAGGCTGAGTTGTTGCGCAAAAAATGGCTGCCAGCCAAGCTTTGCCAGAGGAGAACGGTCAGGTTTGATGGTGCCGGCTTTGGTTGCCGACGGAAGAAATCGGGAGTAGTCCCGTGCCATTGTCTTGAACTTTCATGTCCGGCCTCGAACAAAATCAGGCCATAAGGTGCAACTGAAGTTGGCTGCAAAACCACGCTCGTCCGGCTGGTTGCGGCCGGAGCGTTGTAAACGTTGGGTTTTGCTTCGGGAGGCGTTTTGCCTCCCCACCTTACCGGGACATAAAATCTCCATGTCGATGCTTGAGCGATAACGCCAGGTCGTGCTTTCTGTCAAGCTGAGGCCGAAACAGGCCGTAGCAATTGTCGGGTGTCTGGAGATTTTTTGAATGAACATATCGCGCTGGGTTTTTTCTGCATTCATGCTGATCATGACCGCTGTTTCAGCGTCGGCGGCCTCAGAAGGCGAAGGAATTGGACCCAAATGGAATTTTGTGCTTCAGGCCTCGTCTGGCGATTTTGACGGTAAGACGCTCCGTCTCCATCGGCTCTCGGAGGCAACCACGGCCTTTGCTGATCGGCCCAAGAGAATTGTTGAGACGTTGCCTGTCGAGACGTTTATCGATCAGTTTTGGCCCGACGGGCCGAACAGCTTCAAGAATGATCCGCCCAACGCTGTCATCGTTTTCGGTGCAGATTATGTGTTTGCCAACGCGGTGATTGAAATCGACAGACCACAGCTCAACGGTCAGGAATTATCCTTCAGCATGAAGATTCTAGAAGGCGAAGTGCCGGAAAAGATCTTTGGACCCGTCCTCATTCTGGATCCTGCCTGGAACCCGGGCCCTGGAGGTTGATCTGGTTCCAACTCAGGAGTTAGAAGCAACCGGATCTGTATTGCGCTTGGGTGGTTCCGTTTCTGGTACCCTTGAACAATTATTTGCCCCTATTGCCAGCAGGCCTTCCGCCAGATGGTCGAACACGATCCGGATCCGTCGGCTCGTATGCAGTTCCCGGTGAGTCACCAGCCAGATTGGAAACGTTACCGGCTTAACATCCTCGAAGGCGACAGTTATTTCTGGAAAGAGGGCTGCAATCTCATCCGCCATGATCGAAAGACCCAGACCTTGCCTGACATACTCCCAGGCGACCACCCCAAAGGGTGAGCTTAGCTTGATGTTCGCTTCGCTGACATTCAGGCCAAAACCGCGCAGATAACCGACCAGTTGCTCATTGTTATCAAAGCCGATGAACTCTGTTATTTCAGCATCCTCAAGGGTCAGCTTTCGGTCGAACTTTTCCAGGTATGAACGGGCTGCGTAAATCCTGGCCGGGGCATCGCGCAGCTTGCGCGCATAAAGGTCGGGATGGTCCGGTTCCACGTGACGAATTGCGATGTCGGCCTCGCGTCGCCGCAAGTCGCTCAGGCTGTTGGAGCAATGGACCTTGACTTCAATGCCGGGAGCTTTCTGCCGGAGACCGCGCAAAATATCAGGCAGTAGATGTGCCGCAGTCAAATCCGTCGCAGACACTGTCACCAGTCCTTCGATCTGTTGTGACTGGCCGGAGGCCGCAAGTGATACCCGGCTGGCTGCATCTCCCATGGCACGTACGTGCTCGGCAAGTTCCACTCCGGCTTCGGTCAGGATCAGGCTCTTGGAGACACGCTGGAATAATGTCACTCCAAGGGTTTCTTCCAGGGCCGCTACCTGACGGCTCAGGGTCGGTTGTGTCAGACCAAGCGCCCTTGCTGCGGCGGAAAGAGATCCTTCTTCCGCAGTCACAAGAAAGGCGCGGGCCTGGTTCCAGTCAAAGGTGATGCTCTGCCAGTTCATACAAATATGTATATCACCTAGCAGAATTTCGGCAATTTCTATTCATTTATGAAGAGTGTATTGAATCTTGCAAAGGAGTGCTTCCGATGAACCCTCACTGGCTGTTGCTGCAATTTGCAAATGTTGTCCTGACCGTCCTGGAATTTCTGTCGTCTCCGACGGGAGGGCGGGATATCGGCCGTGATCTTTTGGAGAAGATCGGACTGCGTGGCGGCGGACGCAAAAGGAAATGACGTCTTGAACGCATTCCGTTCAATTTCTCATAAGGGAATGAAAGCATAACCATGGCAACCACATGGACCAATGAGTTGACGCAATCGCAGAGTTTCTGGGATCGGACGGCGCGCAAGTATGCGGCCTCGGCGATCAAGGATCAGGCGGCATACGAGAAAACGCTTGCCCGAACGACCGAACATCTGGGGCCACAGGACGCGGTTCTGGAACTTGGCTGCGGTACCGGTTCCACGGCGCTGTTGCTGGCCTCGAATGTGAAGTCCTATCTGGCGACTGATTTTTCGTCCGGCATGATTGAAATCGCAGACGAAAAGCTTGCATCGGAAATGGCAAGCGGCACCGGACCTGCAGGGCTTCGCTTTGCTGTTGCCGATGGTTTCAGCGAGAAGGTGCAGCCGTCCAGTTCACCCGAAGGATACGACGCCGTTCTGGCCTACAATTTCCTGCATCTGGTTGAAAATCCGGAGAACCTGTTGGGGCGGGTGAGGGATCTGTTGAAGCCCGGAGGCCTCTACATTTCAAAAACGGTCTGTCTCAAGGACAAGGCCTGGCTATTCGGTCCGATGATCAAGGTCATGCAGCTTTTTGGCAAGGCTCCTTTCGTGAGTATGCTCTCGTTCCAATCTCTCGAAGACATGATTTCGAAGGCAGGGTTTGAAATCATTGAAACCGGAACCTACCCGGAACCGCGCAGCCGTTTTGTGGTTGCCCGGAAGATCTAAGGTGTGATGCCACAGCAGTGAGTGCAGTCAATTAAAACGATTGAAATGGCTAAAACGGGTCACTTGCCGAGCGAGTGAGTGAGTGCTAGGAGTTGAGACCTCTTCGAGGATCTCCCACCGAAAGCTCTCCATGCTTTTTCGCGACCGCGCTTTTTTCGCGTCCATGTTTCTGACGGTTCTGGCTGACCAGATCCTGCTGTTTCTTGTGCCGCTGGTCATCTTCCAGATCACTGGAAACGTTGCCTGGTCCGGCCTTGCTTTCTTTTTCGAAACACTGCCGCGCTATCTCACTTTTCCGGTTGCAGGCATCCTGTGTGATCGGCTTTCCCCGATCCTGCTTCTGAGGGTGAGCCGAATTTTAAGAGCGGTTGCCTGTGTCATCGGCATCGCTGGGCAGATCACCTTCGGTGGGGTCTGGTGGCTGATTGGTCTTTCTGCCGTCGTCGGCATTCTGACGACACAGGGTATGTTGGCGTTGGAGATGGTGCTGGTGCGCGCATTCTCCGACCAGAGGTTTGAAAAAGTCGCCAGTTATGGACAGCTTGCATCACAGATGGGCGTTGTTCTTGGTCCGCTGACCGCGGCCTACCTGATGGCGGTTTGGCCTTGGGAAGCTGTCGTGATCGTCGCTACAATTCTGTTTGTTCTCGCCGATATCACGTTCATCTTGTGGCCAGGACAATCCCGGATGCAGGCAACCCCGAACACTCAAAGCATGCGTCACCCTGTCGGTGACCTCAAGACAGCGTTTGGTCTCGTATGGCGCCTGCCGGGACTGATGCGAGCCATCCTGCAAGCCGCCGGGGTCAACCTCATCATCGGTGCAACCTTGGCAACTGCAGCCGCCATGATGACAGGTTTCTTTTCCCAGAGCGAACAGGTCTATGCCTGGCTTCAAGTGGGAGGTGCACTGGCCACATTGGCCGTGCTGACATTGACCGCCCATATGCACCTCGGCCTCAAAACACTCGGTCTGACTGCCTACGGTCTGATCTGCATCGGTGCGGTCCTGACAGGAACCGGAGCGCATCCACTCGTCTATGCTGCAGGGTTTCTGCTGATCGCCGGCTTTGACAAGATGTTCAACATCTATGTCCGCACTCTGCGCAAGGAAATCATTCCGGCGGAGGATTTTGGCAAGACTACAGGTGTCATCATTTGTTTGAACAACCTCTCGCAACCCTTCGCCGGACTGGTTGTTGCCCTCTTTGCAGCAGGAGATGATGCGCGAGCAGTATTGTTGGGCCTTTCAGCGGTCATGGCAGCGTTGGGGCTCGTGACCTTTGGGCGACGTTAGCCGAACCTGAGGCCAACGCCAGGTCTGGTACGCGCGTTCACTCTACTGTTCGTTTGATCAGATACACCCATTTGGAAAAGAACTGCCCGGCTTTTTGGGGGCCTTGAATGCTTAAATCACTTTCTTTTGCTCTGGGCATGATTGTCTCGACCTATGCGCCGTAATTCTCTGCCAATGATTGGTCTTCAGGCGCACTGCCTGACAACATCCGCGATCTCCGTCAACTGACTCGCCAAGGGACTGGTCTTGCGCCAGACCATTCCGATCGTGCGGGTCGGTTCCGGAGCTTCGAAACGGGAAATCGAGACTGATGCAGAACGTGTTTCGACCGGGACAGCCATTTCCGGGATCAAGGTAACTCCCATTCCAGCGCTTACCATTTGCACAAGAGTTGAGAGCGAACTTGCATCCAGGACCTCGCGCGGCGGCCCGGAGGGCAGGTTGCAGAAGGAGAGCGCCTGATCGCGGAAGCAGTGACCTTCCTCCAAAAGGAGAAGACGCATTTCCCGCAATGTGTCGGCGCTCGGCAACGGAACATTGGCGTCGCTGGCCGGTCTGACCAGCACGAAGTTTTCCTGAAAGAGAGGCGTCTCGGCAAGTGTTGCTTCAGAGACCGGCAAGGCCACGATTGCCGTATCAAGCTGACCATCACAGAGCTCCCGGATCAGCTTGGGTGTCACGGTTTCCCGAACATGAATATCGAGCTCTGGGTGACGCCCCGATAAATCGCCGATCACCTTGGGCAGCAGGTAGGGCGCGATTGTCGGGATGACCCCTATGCGCAAGCGTCCAACAAGTCTTTCACGCGAGGCCCGAGCCAGATCACCAAGCTCGTCTGTTGCTCGCAGTATCTCGCGCGCGCGCGCCACCGCCACTTCACCAAAATGTGTCAGGCGGATCTGACGGGCTCCCCGTTCGATCAAAGACGCTCCCAACACATCCTCCATCTCCTTGATCTGCATTGAAAGAGCAGGCTGGGAAATGGCGCAAGCTTCCGCCGCACGTCCGAAATGTCCATGCCGTGCCAGGGCCTCAAAATAACGAAGCTGTTTCAGAGTGATATTGATCATAAGAAATACCTATCAAACCGATCAGAAAATTCAACTTCTTCTGATGATCTTGTTTTGATAACTTCTAAACTGCAAGGGCTGGTACCTGCCGGATGCCCCACGTCAGGTTGATAGTACCGAGGTCCTTGCAGCATGCATTTTGGGAGATTTGATGAACCTGATCTGCCTGCGGAAGGTCTGTTTCCGGCATCAGCTCGGTGTTTTGGGAAATCACGATCATCTCACGCGGCTCAGCTACTCAGATAAGTTGTTACGACAGTGGAGAGAAAAATGGACGCACCAACTGATAAAACGGGCAAGTGCCCGGTCATGCACGGTCAGCCTTTAGCCGCGACCTTCGGGGTTCGCTCCAACCGGGACTGGTGGCCCAACCAGCTGAACCTCAACATCCTGCGCCAGAACTCCGCATTGTCAGACCCAATGGGGCCGGAGTTCAACTACGCCGAAGAGTTCAAGAAGCTCGATCTGAAAGCGGTAAAGGAAGACCTTTATGCCCTGATGACCGACAGTCAGGACTGGTGGCCGGCCGACTACGGTCACTACGGCGGTCTCTTTATCCGCATGTCCTGGCACAGTGCGGGAACCTACCGAACAGCCGATGGTCGTGGCGGTGGCTCGACCGGCACACAGCGTTTCGCGCCTCTCAACAGCTGGCCGGATAATGGCAACCTGGACAAGGCACGCCGTCTGCTGTGGCCTATCAAGCAGAAGTACGGCAACAAGCTCTCCTGGGCAGACCTTCTGATCCTGGCCGGCAATGCGGCCCTGGAATCCATGGGGTTCAAGACCTTCGGTTTCGGCGGTGGCCGCGCTGATGTCTGGCATGCCGAAGAAGATATCTACTGGGGTTCGGAAACCGAGTGGCTGGCGACCAGCGACAAGCCGCACAGTCGCTATTCCGGTGACCGCGACCTTGCCAATCCGCTGGCAGCCGTGCAGATGGGTCTCATTTACGTGAACCCTGAAGGTCCGGACGGCAATCCCGATCCGCTGGCATCCGGCCGTGACATCCGTGAGACCTTCGCTCGTATGGCGATGAATGACGAGGAAACGGTTGCCTTGACCGCAGGCGGTCACACATTCGGCAAGACGCACGGTGCCGGTGACCCGTCACATGTCGGTCCGGATCCGGAAGCGGCTCCACTTGAGGACATGGGTCTCGGTTGGATCAGCACCTACGGTTCAGGTAAGGGGCGCGACACCATCACATCCGGCATCGAGGGAGCCTGGACACCGAATCCGATCAAGTGGGACACGGGCTACTTCGACGTGCTTTTCGGTTACGAATGGGAACTGGTCAAGAGCCCTGCAGGTGCCTGGCAATGGACGCCAAAGGATCTGAAGGAAGAAGACATGGCGCCGGATCCGGAAGATCCGAGCAAGAAAGTGCCGATCATCATGACCACGGCCGACATGGCGATGCGCATGGACCCGATTTACGGCCCGATCTCGAAGCGTTTCCACGAGAATCCGGATCAACTGGAGGAAGCCTTTGCCCGCGCCTGGTTCAAGCTTACCCACCGCGATATGGGGCCGAAAGTTCTTTACCTCGGCAGTGAAGTTCCTGCGGAAGATCTGATCTGGCAAGACCCGATCCCGGCGGTCGACCACGCATTGGTCGATGAAGCGGATATCGCCGGCCTGAAGGCAAAGGTCCTGGCTTCAGGGCTCACGGTATCTGACCTGGTATCAGCAGCCTGGGCATCAGCTTCCACCTTCCGTGGATCCGACAAGCGCGGCGGCGCCAACGGTGCACGTGTGCGCCTTGCACCACAGAAGGACTGGGAAGCAAACGAGCCGGCGAAGCTTGCCAAGGTTCTGGAGACGCTCGAAGGCGTGCAGAAGGACTTCAATGCGTCGGCAGGCGGCGGCAAGAAGATCTCGCTTGCAGACCTGATCGTCCTTGGAGGTGCGGCGGCAGTTGAAAAGGCTGCCGGAAACGCAGGCCATGCCATCACCGTTCCATTCGCTCCGGGGCGTATGGATGCGAGCGATGATCAGACCGACGCCGGTTCCTTCGAGCCGTTGGAGCCGGAAGCGGACGGCTTCCGCAACTACCAGAAGGCAGCCTTCACTACGACCGCTGAGGAAATGCTCGTCGACAAGGCACAGCTTCTGACACTGAGCGCACCGGAAATGACCGCACTGGTTGGCGGCATGCGTATGCTTGGTGCCAATCACGGAGGCTCCAAGTACGGCGTCTTCACAGATAAGGTCGACACGTTGAGCAACGACTTCTTCGTCAATCTGCTCGACATGGCAACAACCTGGAAGCCGACTTCTGCTGCAGCCGACATTTTTGAAGGTCGCGATCGCAAGTCTGGAGATCTGAAGTGGACCGCGACCCGGGTCGATCTGATCTTCGGCTCCAACTCCGAATTGCGGGCCTTGTCGGAAGTCTATGCACAGGACGACAACAAGGAGAAGTTCGTCAAGGACTTCGTCAGCGCATGGACCAAGGTCATGAATGCCGACAGGTTTGACCTCGCCTAAGGCATTTCAATAGCTGACACGAACCTGCAGAAAGGGCTCGGAGGCGAAAGCACCGAGCCCTTTTTCTTCATGGCGATGTCTCATCTCTGGAAGTCGATGAGGTGCCATCGACAGTGTCGGTTGGTGTGCCGGCCCTGATGCTGTTGATGCGAAAAAGCGTGCGCAGATATTCGGATATCTGGGTTTCCTGGAAGTGACCGGCGAAAATCCGATCGATGGTCCCATCTGCGAACATTCCATAAAGAGAAAGTCTCAGATCTTCGGGAAGTGTGTCGACATTCCTGGATGAAACGACAAATGCGTAGGGCTCATAAGCTCCGGTCAGCAATGTCGAGAGGTCAGCAGGGCAGTCTCTTTCGTTCCTGACGCGAAAATCAGCGAGAGCTGCCCGCACAATGTCAACGTCGCCGTAGTATCTCGACAAAGCGCCGTTACAAAGCTCAGAGGCAGCCTCCTTGTGCGACTTGAACCCTTTGGTGCAGACAGTCGTGTCATTCTGACTGAGCACATTCCGGCGCATTTCAAGATCATCACCGATCGTGGTGCCCTCAACATAGCCCCAGATCTGGTAGCTTCTCTGCTTGGCGGTCTCGTCTTCCACAGCCACAGGCAACGTGAAACTGACATTCTGTTGTAGCCAGCTCCAAAAACCTTCCGCCGGTTTGCTTTCCGCAGTGTCTTTCGAAGCCTTTGCGGGCGCAGGCTCCGCGCGCGCCCATTTGTGCATCTGCTTGGCTCCGTCAGGATTTCTCTTGAATTCGACCCAGGAAAAGATGTCCTCACAGGTGGGAGACTCTGGAGCTGTGCTTGGAAGCTTCGCCTCGTTTTCAAGTCGATTGTGGCCCGGTTCCGGTCTGACGAAAGAGCTATTTGCGACAAAGACGATCTGCGAGAAATCAAGATCCGGCGCTTGGCCCCTGGTAGAAAAATTCTTCATCCTTTGGAGCGTGATCGTTGTCGGATCGCAAAGCAGATCGATTTCGGGTGTTCCTGATTGAAGGATTGTCCCTCGCTGTTCTGAATTGATTTCAACAAGTTCGAACTGATAGCCGGCACGCTGAACCGCATTTGTGCAAATATCCCAAAAGAAACCGAGATACATTCCGGATGCGTCGTTTTTCCAGATGAATGGTCTGGCATCGGAGCGAACGGCCATCTTGATGGTTTCCGTTTGAGCCAGGGCCGCGGTGACGGAGCCAATCAATAAAGTGGCAAGACCGAGAGCCGATTTGAAAGGTACGGTCTTCATTGCTCTGACGAACCTGTTTGAGAAACGGGAAGCGCTTTGGTCGGTGTGGGCTTCTTTTCGTGCTTTGCTCTGGGGCGCCGCTGGTTCAGCAAGGCTTCTGCAACACAAAACACGACAAGAAACCCAAGAATGGATGAGTATATCGCCGCATAGGAGATGAGGCCGTAATCAATGGAATCGAGACTGGGATTATCAGGAGAGCGGCTGCGCGCGGACGCCCAGGAGGTGAGGAAGCGGGTAAACGCGCCGCAAACTGCCATGATGATTGCTGCGCAAATCGCCCATATCAGGCTCGAGACAATGGACTTCTGAAAGTTCAATGACCCCGCCCGAGCTATTCTGGCATCCAGAAGAGTGACCAGCATTAAGGCCAGTATCGCTCCTCTGAGAGGTGTTGGAGCATTGTATTCAAACGAATATCGCAGCGTTTCCCAAACCTTGTTGTGGGTCTCGGACCAGCCTCCAAGGTCAATTGCCGACTGCCAGAGGGTCAGGCCGATGATGAAAAGTGTTGAAACAACCCAGGAAACGAAAACCACAAGAGCCGCTTGCGGCAGCTTTTTGGTCCAGTGAGATCGCCACATGTTTCGCCAGCGATGGGACTGGCGGCCGCCGTCGCGCAATGCAAGCGCGACCATGATCGGAACGCAGACGCTATTGAAAGCGGTAAACATGTAGATCAGCGCCCTCACGTATGGATTTCCAGGCGCTCCGCGCTGCAATTCTGTTTCAAACGGGCCGGGGAAGAAGCTCCACGCGAGAGTTACCAGAAGAACGACGCCGAAAGACCAAAGAACGGTCAGCATTGCATAAGATCGCAGATGCACGGGCGCCGCATGTTCACTGAGCAATTCTCCGAGAAATTCCACCAGCTTCTGTTTGGCCAGAATCTGCTGCCTGACGGAACTTGGCGTGCTGCCCCGAGGGGGAAGGGAGGTCGTATCGCTGACTATGATTTCATGTTCGACATAAAGCGCCAGAAGAATGCAAAGATCGTCCGCAAGATGATCAGCTTCGCCTGCTAGCCGTTCCCAGCTGGCGCGTTTCTTCTCGTTGGAATTGCCGATCTCGTCTTTGAGTGTCTCTTCCCCGGCAGCGTCGTCTTCGCGCGGCTCAGGCGTCTGCACGCGAGCTGCTTTCTCTGCTTCTGCTTTCGGATCGCCGGGCAGGTAACCGGATCTTTCATCGAGCTCCAGAACCAGAACGTTTTTCCTTCGGCGCAGCTCGTCTTCCAATTTGTCGAACCGCTCGCGCTGACCGGCATTCGCCAGTTTTACCTTCCTGTCCAGAATCCAGGATGAGGCAGCGAAAATGAGCGTAAGATCTTCCTGAAAGTCCTGCGGATCTGTCAGTTGTCCCGCAGCAGCGGAGGTGTAGTTTTCCATCCGCTCCCAGTCGCCACGAGGAATGAGCAGGCTGTTTTTCGGCACGCCGTTGCTTCCGGAAGAGTTGGAAATCTGCATGGCATTCCGACGCAGATCCTCCCCGGCACCGATAACCCTCGTCGGTATGCCGGCAAGGCGGTGAGCCGCAACGCGCATCCAGTCCTCGAACCGCTGAAGGATCGGAAAAGTTGGCGCAAGACCCACAATAATCAGCGCCATGGTCAGCGAAATCGACGGATCGATGCCTATGTTGAAGTAGCTGCGCGCAGGCGAAGGGGCCAACGAACCGGAGGGTTGTTGCGCCCAGAAAACACTTTCCCAATTGCCGTGAGGTATGAAGCCGGTGGTGAACTCGTTGGCATTGCCGGAAGAAGCGGACGGAAGCTGGCTCGCCCCAACGGTGTCTGAAGTCAGTTCCGGACCTCCCAGATACGGCAACACTTCCGCATAGGCGCAAAGGAAGAAGTAGATGAGCAACAGGGTGAGCGCGTAAAACAAGTATGCATGCAGGACGACGCGCCGGGCCCGAAGCTTGTCAGGCGTGAGCAAGTCCACGAGACGCTCAAGCTGCTTTCTGCCCTCGTAAGTTGCCCGATTGAAGCGTTCATAAGAAAAGACGCCGATAATGAGGGCTCCAAAAAGCAGGGCAACCAGATCAGACATCGTTGATACCTGGTTGCACTGGCGCCACTCTCTATCGGCAGGTTTGGACTGCCGGATTACAGGCAGTTTGCGCAAATCCTGTAGTGGTAGTGCCACTCAACACGAGGAGGACAATCAAAACTTTCCTCATGACGTAATCCTTTAAGATGTAATCTCAATTTATTTACATTATAGGGCGATAAATTGCAATTTTTGCATTGTTACAATTAAAGATAATTATTATGTGGTCAATTTTCTCAGTAGAAATACCAGTTAATGTTGGATTGTGGAAATAGAGGGTAAAAGTCTCACCTAAAGGAAGGTAAAGGGATGAATTATGAATTTTTGTCCATTGGGCACTCTATTTTCTTGAAAAGTCATTCTCTCGTCACAAGCTATATGTTGCGTTGCAATATCTTTTGGTCGAGACTGATTGTGACAGTCGTCGAGACAACGCCTGATATCGGAAACAGATTGCTCATGTTTGATTTGACGGGACAAAAGGCACTCGTTGTCGGTGTCGCAAATGATCAATCCATTGCGTATGGGTGCGCCAGGGCTTTCCGGGCCCAGGGTGCGGACATTGCGATTACCTATCTCAACGAGAGGGCCGAGCCATATGTTCGTCCTTTGGCGGAAGAACTCGGTGCCGAAATCATCGCGCCACTTGATGTCACCAACCAGGAAGAGCTCGACACGCTTTTCCGGACCATTACGGACAAATGGGGCAAGCTCGATACACTGCTTCACTCGATAGCCTTTTCAAGAAAAGAAGATCTGCACGGGCGTGTGATCGATTGTTCGGCTGACGGGTTCGGCCTCGCAATGGACGTTTCCGTACATTCCTTTCTGCGACTGATCCACAAAGCCGAACCTCTCATGCCTGAAGGCGGGACTTGCATGACCGTTTCCTTCATGGGAGCGCAGCGTGTTGTAGAGAATTACGGTGTCATGGGGCCGGTCAAGGCGGCGCTGGAAGCGGCAACCCGATACGCGGCTGCCGAACTGGGAGCCAAGGGGATTTCCGTTCACGCCCTGTCTCCCGGCCCGCTGAAAACGAGGGCAGCCTCGGGAATTGCGGAATTTGATGCATTGCTCAATGATGCCGCTGAGCGTGCACCGACACACCAGCTTGCAACCATAGATGACGTCGGCGCTTACGCCGCCTTTCTGGCCAGCCGGGAGGCCTACAACGTTACCGGCGGAATTCATCCCATAGATGGCGGCTACAGCATTGTATGACAGGAGGTCCTGATGAAGGACATTTTTGACGCTCTTGAAATTGGTCACAACAAGTTCCTGGACACTCTGAGTGACGCGACTGCATGGTCTCCCTCAGAACGGCTAACCGCCCTGGAGGCGCAGGCAACCGAAATATCAAATGTCACCGGAACGCTTGGCCTTGAGCTGACCAGTCATTTCATGAAGGCCGTCGACGGTCACAGAGACCGCCTGCAGAAGAACCTCACCGAACTTGGCGATGCGTTGACCGGGATTGCACAGGCGCAAGGCGCCGGCACTTTGCCCGCAGCACTGGAGAGCTATTGGAAAGATGCCGGTCAGCGCACGGTGCTGACCCTGGATACACTGCGCCAGCGCGGTGACAATTTCGTGGAGCACGAGGACGCAGGCTGTCCGCCCGTACTTATCTACGATTATGAAAAGGTTATGGACGGCGCTGACCTGCCAAAGCCGTGCAACTACGTTCTTTTGAAAATCATCCCCCCGAAGGATTCCAAGTTCCGTGAACCGAAATCCTTCAAGCGTCCCTACATCATCATCGATCCGAGGGCAGGGCACGGTGCGGGTATCGGTGGCTTCAAGCCCGACAGCCAGGTTGGCGTCGCCTTGCGGGATGGACATCCCGTCTATTTTGTTGCGTTCCGTCGCATGCCGGAAAAGGGACAGACGCTGGCGGACATTACCAGTGCCGAAGCGGCCTTCGTCCGCAAGGTGATGGATCTGCACCCCGACGCCCCGAAGCCGGTCGTCACCGGCAATTGTCAGGGGGGCTGGGCAACGCTTCTTCTTGCCGCTTCCAATCCGGACCTGACCGGTCCGGTGATCCTGAACGGCGCTCCGGTGGCGACATGGTCCGGGCGCGTCGGCGAAAACCCGATGCGCTACAATGCAGGCCTGCTAGGGGGCACGTGGAATGCAATGTACTATTCCGATCTCGGCCATGGCGTGTTCGACGGGGCCGACATCGTTCAGAATTTCGAACTGCTCAATCCGGGCAGGAACTTTTTCGGCAAGTACTACGATCTTTATGCCAAGGCTGATACCGAACCTCAGCGCTTCCTGGATTTCGAGCGCTGGTGGGGCGGCTATTTCCTGCTGAATGAAGCAGAAATGAAATGGATCGTTGAACAGCTCTTTGTCGGCAACAAGCTTTCCAAGAACGAGGCCCAGCTGGAACCCGGGCGCAATGTCGATATCAAGCAGGTCCAGGCACCGATCATCGTTTTCGCCAGCTGGGGTGACAACATCACACCGCCGCCGCAGGCGCTGGACTGGATCGTCGACAACTATACCGACGAGCGCGAGATCGCCATTCGCGGCCAGCGGATCATCTACATGGTTCACGATCAGGTTGGCCACCTTGGCATTTTCGTCTCGTCAAAGATCGCCAAGAAAGAGCACACCGAAGTCACCTCGACGTTGAAAACGATCGAAGCCCTGGCGCCCGGTCTCTATGAGATGACCATCGACGACTATGAGGGCGACCTCATGGAACGCTCCTTCACCGTGAGTTTCCATGAACGCAAAATGGAGGATCTGAAGAAGATCAACGACGGCAGGGAAGACGAAATCCCGTTCGCCGCCGTGGCACGGGCCTCTGAACATCAGGCAGAGTTCTACGATGTATGCGTCCGTCCGTTTGTTCAGGCCGGGGTAACAGAACAAAGCGCGGAGTTCCGCCGCAAGACCCATCCTCTCAGAGTGCAGCACACCGCGCTTTCCAGCATGAATCCGTTCCTGAATTGGCTTCCTGGCTGGGCCGAGAAGGTGAAGGACGCGCGCGAACCCGTTGAAGAAGACAATCCGTTCCTGGCGCTCCAACAAGCCAATGCAGCGCTGTTTGAACAGTCGATGGACTTCTTCCGGGATATGCGCGACGCCGCTTATGAAAGCATGTTCTTCTCGATCTGGGGTACGCCGTATATGCGTTGGTTCGGTCGCACGCATCAGCCGGGCCGCACATTGAAGCCTAAAGAAGAGCTCCGCAGCCTGCCGCCGGTGCAAGGCGCGCTAATGCATGTCGACAAGGGCGGCTTCTGCGAGGCGATCGTCAGGATGCTGATCCTGCTGGCCGAAAGCCGAGGCAATGTCCGCCGTGACAGGTTGGAGCGCTCCTCCAGACTTCTCAACCAACAGGAACCCTTCAAGTCGCTTACCCAGGACGAGCGCAGTTTCATTCTTCAGGAGCAGACACTTATCGTCGAGTTTGCACCTAAAAAAGCAGTCTCGACTTTGCCTGAGTTGCTGAAGACGAAGGCCGAACGCGAACTGGCTTCCAAATTGGTGCGCTATATCCCAGGCGCCATGAGCGAAATGGACCCGCACACTTTGAAGATGCTGCAGAAGTTCCATGAAGTTCTGGGGTTGGATCCGAATTTCGGTGATGTCACGGAAGACCCTCTGGCTTCAGGTTACTCGGCTGCCTTGTCCGCAGCCGGAAGGGCAAAGCCGGAAGTGGCGAAAGAGCCGACCGCCCTCCAGAAACCAGCCGGAACGGAAACGAAGAAACAGCAAACGGTTTCTGCCGCGAGCCGCACACCCCGTCGGGCGTCCGCAAAAACCACTGCTCGCAAAACGGCCACCGGCCAAAAGAGCACACGCAAACCTGCGGCGAAAAGCAAGCCGCGTAGCACGACGAAGAAATCGGAAGAACCTGCCGAGTGAGGCAGGTCATACAAGGTAAAATGGGGCGCCCGGGCCTCTCGGACGCCCCACAGAGCCCCCCTGGATTATGGATGGAGTGCGGCTCTGAACCGAAATAATTTCGTTTTTCAAACCAGCCGGTGGCGCGACGGCCTCTGGCCGATAAAGCAATTTTCCTAGCTGGATTGGTGTACGTAAGAATACCAAGTTCAGAGCTTGCAGCAAGCCCAAACCCGATAGAAAGATCATAAAATTGTAACAGACCGGGGTCAGCTCCGGCCGAGTCGTCCCTTTGCCGTTTCACGACCACAAACGCCATTTAAAAACGGCCAGTGGTGGGCAGCACGTTAAAATTGCGCTAGAGAATTCAAAAACCTACGTCCGGGGTTGCATGTTCGATTGGGCTTATAAGAAACGTTTGAAGGATGATCTTGAGACCTGGGTCGCCAAAGGCTGGGTTACTTCTGTCGGGGCAGCGGCGATCCTGAAGGAACAGGATCAGGATGACGGTCGTTCCAGATTACCGATGGTGCTGGCAGGGATCGGTATGGTCTGTGTTGCGCTGGCGATTTTTGCGTTCATCGCCGCCAATTGGGACGCAATTCCCAAAACGCTCAAACTGATCGGTATTGCGGTATTGATTGCCGCCAGTCATGGAGTTGCTGCGCTCTCGGCTCGAAGAGGGCGTAAAGGTCTCGCAGACCTTCTGACTGGATTCGCAACGTTGGTTTTTGTTGGTGGTATGGCGCTTGTCGGCCAGATCTTTCACTTGCCCTCCGACTGGGCAGGCGGCGCGTTTCTCGTGTGCCTTGGCGGTTTGGCTGCCGCGTGGCTGACGGGATCAAAGTCGTCTCTCGTCGTCGCGGCGGCAGCTGCCATTACCTGGCAGGTCACTCGTTCCGAAATCGGATCGGGTACAATGACAGAAGGGGCAATTGGATTAGCCTTTCTTGCTGCCATATTTGCCCACGCGATTGTTTTTCCATCCCGCCTGTCCCGTTGGATCGCTATCAGCCTGCTCTGGGTAACATATGGCAGATGGTTTGCCGAAACGGCAGAGATCCTGGAAAACACCATGGGAGAAGGCGACAAGGCGATCTTGCCCATGGCGTTGGCCGGCATTGGTGGTCTCGCCGCTCTTTCGGTTGTCATCGACCCTTTGGGTGATCTGTTCGTCAAATGGTCAAGCGACCGGCCCAACCGGGGACATGGTCACTGGCTGATGACGAGATCCATGCAGGATGCCGGATTCATGGTCCTGTGTTTTCTTCTTGTCATCGCACTGATTGTCGTGCCGGAATTCGATTCTGGTCTCTCAATATATGGCTTGTTGACCTGGGCAGCTCTCCTTCCGCTTGGACTTTCGCTCCTTCTGACGGTCGCGGGATTGGTGCTTTCCTATAAAACAACGAAATCGGCAGCACTATTTGCCGCTATTGGCTTTGCCCTGATTGTGATTGTCGTGCCGATCGTTACGACGAGCATTCTCATTGTTTCCGCCGGAGCTCTGGTGGCTCTTATCGGGCTTTGCGCTCTGGCGACCTGGTACAACAATCGCTTTTGGGCCCTGTGTGCCTATCTGGGCCTGACCGCTATCGCTCTTTGGCTCCTGCAAGTGACCATCGGGTCGCTCCTTGGGCAGTCCGTTTTCTTTCTTGTTGCCGGGTTCCTGTTGCTTGTCGTTGCCCGTTGGCTGGCGCGCCTGTTCAGAAAAGGCAAAGGCGCATCCGGAAATGCGAAGATCGCGCAGGAGGTTCAGTCATGAGCGCGAGCACGGAGGCAATCCGCTTGGGCCGGAAGGCCGATGGCAAGGCGGCGTATTTCAAATGGGGAATACTGGCTCTGGTCCAGCTTCTGCTGATCTCCATTCCTCTGGTCGATCGTCTTCGGGTTCAGATGACCGGGACTGTTGTGCAAATGGAAATTGTGCCGGTGGACCCGAGAGATTTGCTGCGAGGAGATTATGTCATCATCAATCTCGCTATTTCCCGCGTCTCGAAAGATGTCTTGGGCAGTGAAACCGTCAGGTCAGGAGATCCGGTCTTTGTCAGCCTGATCGCGGAAGGCAAGGGGCCCGTGCGTCCACTCGCGGTCTCACGATTGAGAGAAGAAGCCGGTGAGCTGGCCATTGCCGGGACTGTACGCACAGTTGCCGATGAGTTCATTCAGATTGACTATGGCATCGACGCCTTCTTTCTCCCGGAAGGGGAAGGCCTTGCAATTGAGCGGATGGACAAGAGCCGGGTTCTGCTTGAAGTCGCAATCGATGAAGACGGTCAATCCCTGCCGGTGATGCTGCTTGTGGACGGAAAAGCGTACAAGGCTGACGGCACCTTTTGACGGGCAGGCGAACTGGCGCTATGAGCGCTGCACTTGGTATTCCCGAAATAAGGTCCCTCATGTCAGATCCCGCGCTCGACACCCTGTTGCTGCCTCTCGAAATGGAAGCCGTTGAGCTTGCTGCAAATGCGAGGCTTTTGATCCTGCGCGCTCGCGCCGGGCGTGCCTTGAACCAATTGAAAGGGCGTGACGTTCTGTGTGTGCAAAGTTTTGCTCCGGACCGTGATGCCTTGCAGAAAGCCGGTTTTGTCGTCGAAGCGGAAGCAACAGAAGATGCATTTGATGCAGTGCTCGTGCTTCCCGGTCGCCAACGCCAGGAAGCGCGAGCGCAACTGGCACAAGCGGCTGTCAGGGCGAAATCCGGCGGTATCGTGATGGCCTGCGCTCCCAATACGGAGGGCGCCAAGACGCTGGAAAGCGATCTGGCGGCCTTGCTTGGTGGTGCGGAAAAACTGACCAAGAACAAATGCCGCGTTGTTTGGGAAACAATCCAGCCAGCCGGACTGAACGAGGAGTTGCTGAAGGAATGGCAGGCTCTGGATGCTCCGAGACCCATTCTGGAAGGGGCTTACGTCAGTCGTCCGGGAATATTCGCCTGGGACCGGGTCGATCCGGCATCGAAACTTCTTGTCGATCAACTGCCGGAAACGTTGAAGGGGCGAGGCGCTGATCTTGGCGCAGGTTTCGGCTATCTCAGCCACGCGATATTTGAAAAAGCTTCCGGCGTGTCGGCAATGGATTTGTATGAGGCCGAAAAGAGGGCACTGGATCTTGCGGAGCAAAACCTCGCCGCCTTCAAAGGCAAGCGCGTGATGAACGGAATATGGTGTGACGTTACCAAAGGTATCGAAGGACCCTACGACTTTGCCATTTCAAATCCGCCCTTCCACCAGGCGGGCAAAGCCGACCGGGCGGATGTCGGTCAGGGTTTCATTCGCGCTGCGAGCGCCGGGCTCAAACCGGGAGGCGAGTTCTACATGGTTGCCAATCGGCATCTTCCTTATGAGCACACGCTCTCTCAAGTTTTTGCAGATGTGGTTCAGTTGGCCGATGAAGGTGGCTACAAGGTGATCCGTGCAGTCAAGTCCAGGGGAGGGCGCTGACATGCGACTGGTGAAGCTCATCGCAAATCTCGGCTATGGCAGCCGCAAGGAAATTCAGATGGCGATCCGAAATGGTTGGGTGACCGACCGGGAAGGAAACCGTCTGAAGGCAGACAGCAAGACAGCCAACGAAGATATTCTCTTCGATGACGAGCCGCTCGACCCCGCACAGGGTGTCGTCATCTTGATGAACAAACCAGTCGGCTACACGTGTTCGGCCAAAGACCAGGGACGTCTTGTCTATGATCTGCTGCCCGATCGTTTCCGCATGCGCAAGCCGGCTCTTTCCACGATCGGCCGCCTGGACAAGGACACCTCCGGCGCTCTGCTCTTCACTGATGACGGTACGTTTTTGCACAAGGTGATCTCGCCGAAGTCAAATGTACCGAAGGTATACGAAGTGGTGTTGGATCGGCCCTTGAAGGGGAATGAGGCAGACCTTTTCGCTTCGGGTGAAATGATGCTTGAGAGCGAGGACAAACCGCTAAAGCCTGCTGAACTGGAGGTACTCGGAGAAACAAGAGCGCGTCTTACTCTTCACGAAGGCCGGTACCATCAGGTCCGCCGCATGTTCGCTGCCACCGGAAATCACGTGAACGAATTGTCTCGCAGCCACATCGGATCACTCGGTTTGGAGGGCATCGAAGAAGGCACATGGAAAGTGCTTTCCGAGAGCGACAAGGCACGGATTTTCGACTGAACTGTGTAATTGAACTGTGACAAAAAACGCCCGGCTTTTGCCGGGCGTCCGGTTTCGGAAACAGTGAATTTTTGCCGTTACTTTCCTGTACGGCTCAAGACGCGAATGCGGCTGTCGAACTCACCACGATCCACATAGCACCCGCGTAAATGACGGAAGCCGGTGTTCGGGTCGAATGCCGCGCGGCCATGAAGAACACGGCGATTGTCAAAGATCACCATCTCGCCTCCCTCAAGCCTCGTGGTCATCACGTATTTATCGGACCGAGTCATTTCCATGATCTTCCGATATGCCCGGTAATAGGGCTCCATCTTGTCCGCCGGCAGGTCGAAAATTCCGGCAAGATGTGCGTTGAAATGCAACTCCTGCAGATTTCCGAACGGGTCCAGATCGATCACTGTGTGATGGCGCCTGATGTCGTAGTCCGTGTCATGAAACCGGAAAGGAACCGGGGTTTCTGAGAGCAGTCTGAATGCTTCCGGATCGTCAGCGCCAAGGTCGGAAGCAATGGCAAAGCCATCGCAGAAAGTCGAGCCGCCACCTTCGGCCTCGTTGGCAAGGCAATGCAGGAACTGAAAGCCCGGAGGCAGTTCCTGGTTGGCAAGGTCGGTATGCAGCGGCAGCGCGTGGGAGGTGTAGGCCAGGTTGTTCGGATTGGGTTTCGACATCACTTCGAACGTGGTGCCGAAGTTTGTCTCCCTCAGGAAACCGATGCGACGAGCCATTGCAATACCGGCATCCTTATCGTCGGCCATACCATCGACAATCGAGAGGCCGGTCTTTTTGCTTGCGACCAGAAAGTCCAGCAAGGCTTCGTCGTTGTTCATGAGATCGGTGGCGGCGGCACGCGGAAGGTTGCCCGGTTCAAAATCACTTCGCCAGAGAACGGGTTCAACCTGGGCAGGGTCGGTGAGGCCGATACCGGGACGGTGGTCGAAAAGCCAGTCCGGATCGTACCGGCTAACATGGTCGCCTCCGTTCCAGGTCAGGATGATTTCTCCATTTTCCAGCGCGGCATCGGTAAGAGAGATGTCAAACTGAATGCTGGTAAGATCGAACTGACGTTCCCGGGTTTGCGGGTGAAAGCCGCTCGGGCAATTGTCTCTTAGCCAGATGAATGGGAATTCGGCGCTGGTTCCATCCGGCCAGGCAACATGAAGCACGCGGTCATCGCCGCGCAGAGATGCGGTTGTCATTTATTAGTCCGTTGATGTGTTTGGAAATGTGTTCAGCGCCGTTGATAAGGCGCGCACGTCAACGGTTGGCGGGAGGCGGCCACCACCAGTAGGCTTTGTTATGCGGATTGCCGGGGTTACGCCCGAGGACAGAGAGCATCCACTTTTAAGACCGTCTTGAAGGCTCTGCCTTCGGTTGAACACTCTCTTGAAATTACATCAAAAAAGTCACCCGGCAAGAGTTTTTGCCGGGTGAACATAAAGATTTTGAACAATTGTTCTGGAATACGGAACATCAGCCCTTTGCGGAACGAGCCGCGAGAGCAATTGCTATATAACTCCAACCATTGACCAGCACCGAAACCCCTGCGATCAGGCCAAGTGCCCAAGCTGCTGAACCCGGCAGATCCATCCAGATCATGAGACCTGCTGCAAGCGAGACAAGCCCGGCGATAAGCACCCAGACCCAGCCTTCATGCGGGCGCAGCTTGAACGCAAGCAGCACCTGACTCACGCCCTGAGCGACGAAAATTGCCGCGATGACGAGTGTAAGTGCAAAAGTTCCCGCCAGAGGATTGATATAGATAATGACGCCGCCGATTACCGCGATAATGCCGGTGATCAGATTCCAGAGGAAACTCGAGGTGCCCTGGGTTTTGAAGGCATTATAGATCTGCACCAGGCCTCCGACAAAAAGGACGGCTGCGATCAGAATCGTTACGGCAATCGAAGTCGCCAGAGGAGCTGCAATAAGAATGATGCCACCAATAACAAGTGCTATGCCAAGTGCCAGGAACCAGCCCCAATTGTCCTGGATTTTAGCTTTCATATCTTCCACAGCCTGAACCGCATCTGACATTTGAATCTCCTCACGTTCCGGTTGCTCTTTGCAACGGTAACCGCTTTGCAGGAAAACGCAAATTTCTGATGACATTTCTGTGAAAATGGTCGCGACGCGCTGCGGTCTTGACAATTAGTGTGTATATGCACACAACGGGGTATGGATGATGATTTTTCCCTCTGTGTCCTGGATAACGCGCGCAGGGCGGCGCGCGCCGTCAGCCGTCACTATGACCGTTTGGCGCGCAAGGTCGGCATGACGGCCGGTCAGTTCTCCGTTCTCGTCGTGATTCGGCAGACCCGGGACGAGACCACAGGTGAGTTGGCGGACAGGCTTTCCATGGAACGGACGACGCTGGTTCGGAACATTGCCCTTCTGGAACGCAAGGGGTTGGTGACTTCCTCACCGTCCGCTGACGGACGAGGCAAGAACTATCAGCTGAGCGACAAGGGCGTGAAGTTGCTGGACGACGCGGTTCCGCTTTGGCGTCAGGCACAAAGTGACGTTAGAGATCTTTTGGGGCAGGACGAATTTCTGAAGACAATCAATACTTTGAAGAGACTTTCGCAACTTTGAGTTCGACGAATTGAATCAATTTCTGAAGGGCTTGGAAGAACGTTTGAACATCACCATGTGCGTTGAATGCACGAATGGACATGAGCCAGAGCGAGGTAGGATATGCGGCGTGTCGTAGTAACAGGTCTGGGTGTGGTTTCTCCGGTCGGAACCGGTCTTGACGCTTTTTGGCAAAGGATAACCGCGGGTGAAAACGGCATCCGTAGAATCAGTCATTTCGATCCCGAAGGTCTCGCCTGTCAGATTGCAGGCGAAGTGCCGACCAAGGCGGAAGATGAGTATGGGTTTGACGTTGATTCCGTCATGGAGCCGCGAGAGCAGCGCCGGTCGGACCGGTTTATTCACTTTGCCATGGGCGCTGTGCAGGAAGCTCTCGCGCATGCGGGATGGGAACCGAAAACCGATAAAGAGAAAGAGCGAACCGGTACGATCATCGGCACCGGCGTCGGTGGCTTTCCGGCAATGACGGCCGGAACCCGATTGGTTGACGAAAAAGGTCCGCGCAGGGCATCGCCGTTCCTGGTACCGTCGTTTCTGGCAAACCTCGCCGCCGGTCAGGTGTCCATCCGACACGGACTGAAGGGACCGTTGGGCGCACCCGTTACCGCTTGCGCCGCCAGCCTGCAGGCGATTGGAGATGCAGCGCGCCTGATCCGATGTGGCGAAGCCGATGTCATGGTAGCCGGTGGTTCGGAAGCTTGTATCGACAAGGTCTCTTATGCCGGCTTCTGTGCGGCCAAGGCCATGTCCTCCAAACGCAATGATGATCCCGCCCATGCCTCAAGGCCGTTCGACCAGGATAGAGACGGTTTCATCATGGGTGAAGGATCGGGGATCCTGATCCTCGAGGACTACGAGCATGCTAAAGCGCGTGGCGCAAATATTCTGGCGGAACTGAGTGGCTATGGGACAAGCGCAGATGCTTATCACGTCACTGCATCTTCTCCTGACGGGGAGGGCGGCTTGCGTGCCATGCAGCAGGCTCTGGCAAGTTCCAATCTCTCACAGGCAGACATTGGGTATGTTAATGCGCATTCGACCTCTACACCGGTTGGTGATGCTGCCGAAATCGCAGCCTTGACGACCCTGTTCGAAGGTCGCGGCAAAGATCTTGCCGTTTCTTCCTCCAAGTCCATGTTCGGGCATCTGCTCGGGGCTGCCGGCGCGGTCGAGGCCAT
Organism: Pseudomonadota bacterium; assembly: GCA_039195965.1. Lineage (GTDB taxonomy): Bacteria > Pseudomonadota > Alphaproteobacteria > Rhizobiales > Stappiaceae > Roseibium. The sequence continues at coordinate 9,596 of JBCCVB010000013.1, read as the reverse complement.
TGTTTGCGTTAAGTCTCTGTTGAGCGGCCTGTTACCCCCATCTCGAAACCTTGAAGCCGCCGATGAAGCGATGACCCGGTTTGAGCTGGTCCCCGGCAAGGCAATTGCCCGGGACGTGAACCACATCCTGACCAACGGCTTCGGATTTGGCGGAGTGAATGCGAGCGCGGTGTTCTCAAAGGTCTAGAGTTATTTGCAGGCAAGCGAGAGCTTGGCAGGAAATCGAATCTCATATATGAGAATAATCTCATAATTGGGATTTGCGATGTCAGACCTTGAACAAGACCTTGCCCGGCGGCTCGTCGACCTCCGCCGGGCTCGTAACTGGCCATTGGAAGAATTGGCCGAAAATACGGGTATCAGCCGGGCAACTCTGTCGAGGATAGAGCGCGGCGACACCAGCCCAACGGCGTCTGTCCTTGGTCGGTTGGCAGGCGCCTATGGTGTCTCCATGGGAGAATTGTTCGGTGCCGACACAGAAGTTGTCGACCGGCACATTCCCAGAAGCAGTCAGTCAGTCTGGCATGACGCGGAAACCGGCTTCCAGAGACGTTCACTGACCCCTGCAACAAGCGGATACCGAGGCACGGTGATCGAGGGCGTTCTGCCGCCAGGGGCAACGATTTCCTACGCTGCGCCTCCGGTCCCTGGTTTGGAGCATCATCTGGTTCTGCTTGAAGGCGAACTACGGTGCACGCTGGGTCAGGATACATTTGACCTGGCAGCCGGAGACGCGTTTCGCTTTCGGCTTGAAACATCCAACAGCTATGCAGCGATTGGTGAATCACCGGCGCGCTATTTCCTGACGGTGATTGCCCCATGAATGATTTAAGCGAGACCATGGCACCTTCACATCCGGCCAAAATGGGTTTTCAGCCAGAACCACCGGTTTTTCTCCATCAGCCGGAGGACCTTCGAAGCACAATACCGGAGCTCGGAAATCTGCTGAGAGCATGTGTTGAGGGCGGGGCGGGTATCGGCTTCGTGCTGCCGCTTGAACAGGAACAGGCGGAAGCTTTCTGGCAGAGCCGCTTGCCGGACATCGAGAATGGTGAAGCCTTCATGATGGTGGCGAGGGAGGGGCAAAAGATAGCTGGTGTGGTTATGTTGGCTCTCGCTCCTCAAGACAACGGACAACACCGGGCGGAGGTTGCCAAGTTGATGGTGCATCCGCTTCATCGGCGAAAAGGGATTGCCCGCAAGTTGATGGCCGCCGTTGACGGGCTCGCGCTTTCGCTTGACCGTTGGCTTCTGGTTCTGGACACCGTCACAGGCGATCGTGCCGAAAGATTGTACCCGACATGTGGTTACAGGAAGGTCGGCGTGATACCGGACTATGCTTATGGCAGCCATGGATCTCTGGACGCGACCACAGTGTTCTACAAGGACCTCAGAGCCGGTTAGGCCCACTCATTTTAAGTGAGTGAAGGAAATTCTTCTGTTACATTTCAGGGGTAACAAGCGGCTCGCCCCGCGATTTCCTTCGCGGGAATTCGCACGAGGTTTCAAATGAGAACGATTTCGAAAAGCCTGACCGGAGCCATCTTGGCGCTTGGGTTGCTGGCATCGCCTGTTCTGTCTGCAGACGTACAAAATCAGGAGACCCTGACAACGCGCGTATCGGAGCATTCGCCCGCAAAGGAAGCCTACATCAAGGATCGCCCGATCCTGGGCTGGACGCTGAGCGGCGACAGTCTGCAGGATATTCCGGCTCCCATCCGCGATGTCCTGGGCAGCACCGACGCGACCAGGTATGACGATGCTTATGTGGCTGCGAACAAAGGTTCGATAGTCGCGTTGCAGATGCGCAAGGACGAGCCTGATTTCTATATCATCGGCAAGGAAACTTTTGACGGCAAATACACCTTGGTGCCACTGGAAGAAGTTGCCACCAAAAACAGTCGACTGATGGAAAGGCTGATCCCTGAGGTCAAGGCCATGTACGATGCAAGAACTGATGGCCTTGTCGGCGCGTTGAAAACTGTTCCGGTCGACATGATCCGAGTATCGGCAATCGGTTATCCAACCGACGCTCCGCTGACCATTAAGGCTCCCTGGGGAGAGCAAACCAAGCCGGAAGGTCAGGATGCGTTTCTTGTCTGGGACACGGGCGAGAACCAGTACTACATGGTCAATCAGGACGAAAACGGCCTGCCGATCAGCTACATCCCGGCCGAGTGAAACTGCGCCAGGCAGCGTTCTTCCGGGAACGTGGCCTGACGTCATCACCTTTCTGAGATGAACGGCTGCTGGCGCTGTTGTTGCCGAAGTTGATCCGGTGCCTCGTAATGAGCGCCTAGCCAGCCTCGTTCAGCATTTCCAGTTCCAGCCACTGTTCCTCTGCAGAATATTTTTCTTCTGTCAGATCAGTTATTTGCTGGGAGATCTTGGCAAATTTGTCAGGGTTCTTCGCGTAGAGCGCCGGATCATTCATCTCTGACTGAAGTTGTTCAAGCTTTGCTTCAAGTTTTTCGATCGTGTCGGGCAGGGTTTTGAGCAGATGCTGCTGGGTGAAGGTCAACTTCGACTTTTGCTGAGGCTTTGAAGTTGAGCCATTTGAGGCGGAGCTCTTTTCCTTTTTCGCCGATGCCGGCTTTTCCACCTTGCGCGCCGTGACGCCTTCGCCTCGCTGCGCCAGCATATCGGTATAGCCGCCGGCATATTCCCGCCAGAGGCCATTGCCTTCCGAAACAATGACTGAAGTTGCGACCCGATCCAGGAAGTCGCGATCGTGAGAAACGATAAGAGCGGTGCCCTGGTAATCGGCAAGCAGTTCCTGAAGAAGGTCGAGCGTTTCCAGGTCCAGGTCGTTGGTCGGCTCGTCGAGCACCATCATGTTGGATTTGTTGGCAAGAGCGCGGGCAAGCATGGCACGCGCGCGTTCGCCGCCTGACAGGGCCCCGACGGGCGTTCTTGCCTGTTCCGGAGAGAACAGGAAGTCCTTCATGTAGGACATCACATGTTTTGTCTCGTCGCCGATTACGACCATGTCGCCGCGACCGCCTGTCAGTGTGCTTGCCAGACTGTCGTTGAGATCGAGATTTTCACGCTTCTGATCAAGGGTCACCATTTCTAGATTTGTGCCGAGCCTGGTGGAGCCCGTGTCCGGTGTCAGTTCGCCGGTCAGCATCTTGAGCAACGTCGTCTTGCCGGCGCCGTTGGGGCCGACGAAGCCGATGCGGTCTCCGCGTTGAATCCGGGTGGAGAACTCCTTGACGATGGCACGCTCGCCATAGGTCTTGGAAATGCCCTTGGCTTCGATCACCAGTTTGCCGGAGACTTCGGCTTCGGTCGCACTCAGTTTGGCCGAGCCTTGCGGTCCCCGGTGTTCACGTTTCTGTTTCCTGAGTTCCGCCAATTCCCGAACGCGGCGCATATTGCGTTTCCGGCGTGCCGTGACGCCGTAAGTCATCCAGTGTTCTTCTCGTTTGATCTTCTGCGCCAGTTTCTGCTGGTCGATCTCTTCCTGTTCAAAGACCTCGTCGCGCCAGGCCTCGAAATGACCAAAGCCCTTGTCCATCCGCCTGGAAAGGCCGCGATCGATCCAGACGGTCGCGCGTGACAGATTTTCCAGGAACCGGCGGTCATGAGAAATCAGAACAAGAGCGGACTTGAGGCTCTTGAGTTCTTCTTCCAGCCACTCGATTGCAGGAAGGTCCAAGTGGTTGGTAGGCTCATCCAGAAGCAGGATGTCCGGTTCTGGCGCAAGCGTGCGGGCGAGGGCGGCCCGGCGCGCTTCACCACCCGACAGCGCATTTGGGTTCTCCCTGCCGCTGAGCCCGAGCACTTCCAGAAGATAGGCCCCACGATAGGGATCATCGCCTTCTGTCAAACCTTCATTGACGTAGTCGAGCGTGGTGGCATAGGCGGAAAGGTCCGGGTCCTGCGGCAGATAACGAACTGTACGTCCCGGTTGGAAGAATCTCTCGCCCTTGTCCATTTCGATCTGGCCGGCCGCGATTTTCAACAGGGTGGACTTGCCGGAACCATTGCGGCCCACCAGGCAAAGGCGGTCGCCTTCGGAAACCGAAAGCTCGGCCCCGGTCAAAAGCGGAGTGCCGCCAAAGGTCAGATGGATATCACGGAGTGTCAGCAGGGGCGGGGCCATGTGTGCCTATGATGCGCTAGATCAAAGTTTCGGATCGGCGTTCGGTTTACTGGTAGCCCATCTGCCGCGCAAGCGGGTTCGGAGAGGAACGCGCGCAATTTTGAATTGCCGCAGCGAGATTTTCCGGGAGAATTGAGATAAGATTGGAGGATGTGGACAGGGCCGATCACCTGATGCCGCCTGAACAGGGCGGTCGGAGAAGGCACGATGTTTGAGCTGAGCAAGGGCTTTACCGGCGTTGGTAGCCTGCTGAAAATACTGAAATCCTGTACTTTAGCTGTGTCCTTGATAGCTGCTGGTACCGGCTTTGTGGTCGTGTCCGGCACGTCTGAAGTCAGGGCGGATGCGGTCTACTTTGGCGGCAGTGGTGTTGGCTTTGCTTTTGGTACTCGTGGTTATCGCGGATATCGCGGCTCTTTCTTCTACGGGCCGCTAGGATTTTACGGTCCTCCGTATCGCCCGTACGGTCCGCCGTATTACTACCATCCCTATGATCGGCGCGCTTATCCCTACCGTTCACGCATCTACCCCTACCGCTCGAGGGTATATGTGAACCCGCCACGTTACGTCGCGCCGCCGCGCTATGTCGCTCCTCGACGGCATGTTGGACAACCGCAACGTGTGCCTTATACTAAAAACGGGCTGGCTCCGTTCACGCCTCAATGGGTGGCTTACTGCTCCCATAAGTTCAAATCGTTTAACCCCAACACGGGGACATATTTGGCCTATAGCGGAAAGTATCGATTTTGCCGTTAGGTTTGAAATATAATTTCTCACCTGAACACCAGAATTTTTGATTACGCAGTAAAACGGCGGAAAATTTTTCCTGGATTGTTGAAAAATATGCAAAAACATCGCCTTTTTGCAACAAAGGTCGAAATGTGTCGTTGGGGGATGCTTGATTGCGCGCAAAGAGCGTGGAATCTTGTGCGCCATCGTTTCTTAAGCTTCAACAATAACCCACGAGGGGAGAGCGATATGTTCAAGTCCATGCGTGTAACAGCGCTTGCGGCTGCTCTAATGGCTGCTACATCACTAACCGCAGTTGCAGAGGTGGTTTACCACCGCGGCAACACGGCTGACCCGGAAACACTGGACCAGCACAAGACGTCCACGACCTACGAAGCACACATCCTGCGTGACCTTTATGAAGGTCTCGTCGCATACGGTGCGGACGGCAAGGTCATTCCAGGTGTCGCCACCGAATGGACCATTTCAGACGACGGTACCGTCTACACGTTCAAGCTGCGTGACGACGCCAAGTGGTCTAACGGTGATCCGGTTGTAGCTGGTGATTTCGTTTACTCCCTGCGTCGCATCATGACGCCGGATACCGGCGCCAAATACGCAAACATTCTCTATCCGATCAAGAACGCCGAGAAAGTCAACAAAGGCGAACTGAAGCCGGAAGAAATGGGCGTCAAGGCACTTGATGACCACACGCTGGAAATCTCCCTTGAGGCACCGACACCTTACTTCATCGAGCAGTTGACCCACCAGACCGGCTTGCCGGTTCACCCGGCGACTGTCGACGCACACGGCACCGATTTCGTGAAGCCTGAAAACATCGTCACCAACGGTGCATTCACACTGGCCGAATTCGTTCCGAATGCACACGTGAAGGCGACCAAGAACCCGCACTTCCACGATGCCGACAACGTCAATGTCGACACCATCTTCTTCTACCCGACGGAAGACCGTGGCGCTGCACTTCGCCGTTTCCAGGCTGGCGAACTGCACACCAACAACGATGCGCCGACTGAACAGGTTGCCTTCATGAAGGAAAACCTGGGTGACCAGTTCCGCGTGGCTCCGTATCTGGGCACCTACTATTATGCGCTGAACCATGAAGATGAAGCGCTGAGCAACCCTGAAGTCCGTCAGGCTCTGTCCATGGCGATCGACCGTGAGTTCCTCGCGGACGAAATCTGGGGCTCCACCATGGTTGCGGGCTACTCCTTCGTACCGCCGGGAATCGGCAACTACGGTGAGCCGGCATTTGCCGACTACAAGGACATGCCGCAGATCGACCGTGAAGAAAAAGCGATCGAGCTTCTGGAAAAGGCAGGTTTCAGCGAGTCGAACCCGCTGAAGTTGACCATCAACTACAACACCTCCGAGAACCACAAGAACACGGCAGTCGCAATTGCCGACATGTGGAAGCCGCTTGGTGTTGAAATTTCCATGCTCAACACGGACACCAAGACTCACTACGCCATGCTGCGCGACCGTCAGGACTTCGACGTCGCACGTGCCGGCTGGATTGGTGACTATTCCGACCCGCAGAACTTCCTGTTCATGGTCGAAAGCGACAACACCGGTTTCAACTACGCTCGTTACGAGAACCCGGAGTATGACGCGCTTATGGACAAGGCAGCAGGTACCATTGACCTGGAAAAGCGTGCTGAAATCCTGAAGCAGGCGGAAGAAATGTTCATGCGCGACCTGCCGTTCATCCCGCTGATGTACTACGGCTCCATGAACCTGGTTTCCGATAAGGTCTCCGGATTTGAGGACAACCTCCTCAACGTTCATCCGACCCGCTTCATAAGCATCTCCGAATAATCGATAACACCAGGACCGGCAGGGAATTCCCTGCCGGTCTTTTGCAAGGCGGCAGGCAAAGACCGCCGGCAAAACAACAGGGGCAAAGCCTATGCACCGCTATGTGCTCGGTCGATTGCTCAGCGCAATCCCGACCCTCTTTCTGATCGTTACAATTTCGTTCTTTCTGATCCGGATCGCACCAGGCGGTCCGTTTGATCTTGAACGCCCTCTTGAAGCCAAGGTGATGGAGAATCTGAACAAGATCTACCATCTCGACGAGCCGCTCTGGAACCAATACCTGCTCTATCTGAAGAGCATTGCCCAGTTGGACTTCGGCCCGAGCTTCTACTTCCGTGACTTCTCCATCAACGAGTTGTTTGCACAAAGCTTGCCGATCTCGATGCAGCTCGGGTTGTCCGCACTTTGTCTGGCTCTGGTCGTCGGCGGAATACTGGGTGTGTCTGCCGCGCTTCGGCAGAACCGTCCGGCCGACTACACCATCATGGCCGCCGCAACGCTTGGCGTGACCATTCCGAACTTCGTTGTCGCGCCGATTTTGACGTTGATACTGGGTGTCTGGCTCGGCTGGTTGCCTGTCGGTGGCTGGAATGGCGGCGCTTTCGTCAACGTTATTCTGCCGGTTGTCACCCTGGCGCTGCCTCAGATAGCAGTTGTGGCGCGATTGACCCGTGGATCAATGATTGAGGCTCTGCGGTCCAATCACGTTCGTACTGCGCGGGCATATGGCTTGACCGGCTACATGGTCGTCGTCGTTCATGCGCTCAGAGGTGCGATCCTGCCCGTTGTTTCCTATCTCGGTCCGGCGGCCGCGGCACTGCTGACAGGGTCCGTCGTGATTGAAACCATCTTCGGTATTCCGGGTATCGGCCGCTACTTCGTACAGGGCGCGCTCAATCGTGACTACACATTGGTGATGGGCACCGTCGTTGTCGTCGCCTGCTTCGTCATTCTGTTCAACCTCCTTGTGGATCTGCTGTATGCGCTGCTCGATCCGCGCGTGCGCTACGATTGAGGAGGGCACTGACATGACAATTACTGCAACAAACAACGAAGTGCCTGCAAAAGGGCGGTCTCTTTGGGACGATGCACGCGACCGGCTATTGGCGAACCGTGCGGCGGTCGCCAGCATGTTCGTCCTTGCGGCGATCGCGCTGATTTCGGTCTTCGGGCCGATCCTGTCGCCACATCAGTTCGACACGGTCTACCGTGACTATGTGAAGGTGCCGGCAAGCCTGGAAGCTTACCCGAGACCGGAACAGGTAGAGCCTGCCTTCATGTCGGTCGCAAAGCGAGCGCGCCTGACCGTGGACAGTTACGAACGTGACGGCGACACCGTTGTTGCCAGCGTCACATCGCGGCGCGAAATCGATCCGCGCACATCGCGCTACTTCGACCGCAGCAATCTGTTCAAGGATGCTCAGGTCACGGATTTCGCGGATGACAATAAATCGGCGACCATCCGGGCCAATATCAATTACATGCATTTCTACTTCGGTACGGATGCCAATGGTCGTGACATGATGACCCGGACGTTCATCGCCGGGCGCGTCTCCCTGACGATCGGACTGCTGGCCACCGTCGTGGCGATTTCGATCGGCGTTCTGTACGGGGCGACCTCGGGTTACCTTGGCGGTCGTGTCGACCAGATGATGATGCGTGTTGTCGATATCCTGTATTCGCTGCCATTCATCTTCTTCGTCATCATGCTCGTCGTGTTCTTCGGCAGGAACTTCATTTTGATGTTCATCGCCGTGGGCGCGGTTGAATGGCTGGACATGGCCCGTATCGTGCGTGGTCAGACCCTCACCATCAAGCGTCAGGAATATGTCCAGGCGGCGGAGGCGATGGGTGTGGAAGATGGCGGCATCGTGCGCCGGCACATCATTCCCAACACACTCGGACCTGTCGTCGTTTATATGACGCTGCTTGTACCGAAGGTCATCCTGCTGGAAAGCTTCCTGTCCTTCCTGGGACTCGGCATTCAGGAACCGATGACAAGCTGGGGCGTTCTGATCTCCGAAGGTGCGCGTAATCTTCAGGGAGCTGCCTGGATGCTCATCTTCCCGTCGATCTTCCTGACATCGACGCTGTTCGCGCTGAACTTCATCGGCGACGGATTGCGCGATGCCCTGGATCCGAAAGACCGGTAAGGAGATGACCATGACCAGCACAACAAACAAGACGGTCCTCTCCATCAAGGATCTGAAGGTCGACTTCGAGACTGCGACAGGTACGGTGAATGCCGTGCGTGGCGTCAATATCCACGTCGAAGCAGGTGAAACCGTCGCCATCGTTGGCGAAAGTGGCTCCGGCAAAAGCCAGACGATGATGGCCGCGATGGGGCTTCTGGCCTCCAACGGTCGCACTCAAGGGGAAGTCATCTACGAAGACCGAAATATCCTCGGTCTTCCGATCAAGAAGCTCAACGACGTCCGCGGCGCCAAGATCACCATGATCTTCCAGGAGCCGATGACATCGCTTGACCCTCTCTACACCATAGGTCGCCAGCTTGCGGAGCCCATGGTCGTTCACGGCGGCTTGTCGTGGAAAGCGGCCAAGGCAAAAGCGCTTGAACTTCTGAAGCTCGTGAACATTCCCGAGCCTGAGCGCAAAATCAAAGCCTATCCGTATGAAATGTCAGGTGGGCAGCGTCAGCGAGTGATGATCGCCATGGCGCTCGCCAACGATCCGGATGTTTTGATCGCGGACGAGCCTACCACTGCTCTTGATGTTACGACACAGGCCCAGATCCTGGATCTGTTGCGTGATCTGCAGAAGCGCCTTGGAATGGCGGTGATCTTCATCACCCACGATCTGGGCATCGTGCGCCGGATCGCCGACCGGGTGTGCGTGATGAAGGACGGTGTGATTGTCGAACAGGGCAAGACCAAAGACATCTTCGAAGACCCGCGCCACCCTT
>JBCCVB010000012.1:0-74607 GCA_039195965.1 Pseudomonadota bacterium | reverse complement strand
GTAATACCCTGCACGAGCAAGCTGAAGGCTATCGGCAGTCGTGAAGTAAAGCATACCTTTACCGTTGCTAATCTGAAGTGATCCGAAAAAATAAATGCGTTTCCCGAGCTCTGCGATAGAACCGGTAAATTCTTGATCGAACCCGTTTGACCTATTTTTTCGTTTTCCAATGTTGATGCTGATGGCTGGGCTGGAAGACAGCTGCGCTGCCTTTCGTATACCCACCGCGACAGCACGTTTTGTCATACGGTTCTCTTCCAAGCGCGACTTGGGCACCTTTTTTACGGTTACTGTCGCCTTGTATGTTACCGGAGATTCCGAATTCCAGGCCACTCTGCTATTGACGCAAGCTGCGAGGCTCAGCACTAAAAGTATTATCGCTAGCAGTTTTGTTGAGAATTTCATGAGCCTACTATCCAACTGAAAAGTCAGACAAACTTTTAATTTTATGAGAGAAGTAACCGCAATAGTGTAGTGTATTGTTTCAACAACCAATTATTGGTGCATCAAGCGTTTTTTTCATGGGAAACGGAACAGCAATTTGGCCAGTGTGCTGAGATGCTGTAACTGCATGGAGCCAGAGATCAATACTTGGTCAATTAAGGCGATTGTAATCCGGCATCCGATCAACATCGAACTCTGATCAAATGACAATCCACTTGCCGAACGCAAGTCTACTCTCGCTATTCATTCCTTTAGCGAGCCAACCGGAATTGCTTTTTGGCAGCGATGTTTGAAGAATGGGCTGTAAATTCAGAGCGACAAGAAATAACAACCAAAGAATGACCAAGCCGGATCTACAAAAGCCAAATCCCACCGTTCAGGATGTCGCTCGGGCGGCAAAGGTTTCCACCGCAACGGTTAGCCGTGCACTGTCGACGCCCGAGCGCGTTTCGATCAAAACCCGAAACCGGGTTGCCGAGGCGGTGGAGAAAACCGGGTATGTGCTCAATCACGCTGCAAGAAACCTGCGCCGCCAGGACACTGGCGCAATTGTCGCCCTGGTTCCGGACATCGGGAATTCGCACTTTTCGAACATCTTGCAGGGTATCGAAACAGTTTGCGCAGAAAAGAACCTGAAGGTGCTGATTGCCGATACGCGCAAGCCAAGCATGTCTCGCTCCAGAATCGGGGAGTTTTTCAGCAAGAACAACTGCGACGGGATCGTGATCCTTGACGGGCATTTTTCGATCTCCGGTATTCGGGAAGCAAATCCCAAACTTCCGCCCATCGTCACCGCAGGAGAATGGAGCGATGATCCGGTGGTTCCGATCGCCGTGGTCAACAACCTGCTGGGCGCCGAATTCGCCGTTTCGCATCTCCTTCAATGCGGGCACAAAAAGTTCGGTCACATCACCGGGCTTCTGACACATAAACCCGGCAGGGATCGCCTCGAAGGGTTCAAGTCGACGCTCGAGGCAGCCGATCTGGATCCGAATGATGCCTGGATTGTCGACGGCGATTACACGCTTGCAGCCGGTGCCCGGGCGGCCGAGGCCTGGCTGAATATGGACGAGCGACCGACTGCAATGTTCTGCGCCAGCGACAGATCCGCTTTCGGCTTCATCTCGGCCTTGAACGAGGCAGGTGTTCGCGTGCCCGATGAAGTCTCGGTCGTCGGTTTTGACGATATCGATATCGCCGAGCACTTCGTTCCGCCCCTGACGACCATCCACCAGCCCCGACGAGCTGTTGGCGAACATGCTGCCCAGTTGCTGCTAAGCCTGCTGGAAGGAAATCAACCTGAAGTGAGCAAGGTTCAACTTGAGCCACAGCTCGTGGTCAGAAAAAGTACAAAACGTATTTCCTGAACGCTTTTGCATCAGTTGTTTCAAGTGGAAGTTTCGCAATAACTGATTGTGCAACGGACGATCGTGGGGGGATCACTTCATACCTCCTCACACGACTGTGATCCCCCGTGTTTAGGGATTGTTAGTTTCGTTGTTTAACCTGTTGTCATGTTTCGGATTCTGCTCATTGTCGGATTTCTGTTCGCTGGCGTTCATCAATCGCTGGCGCGAGGAGAGATTGAGCTGACGGGAGCCGAGGTGCCGGTCTTCGTGACAATGGACCAGGCGATGGCGCAATTGCAGCAATCTGATTGCTGCGGCGAGCAGCCCGCCAACCAGACCAAGACCACGCATTGCAAATCGTCTTCCGAATGCAAGGCCGTCATTGCTACAGCCCTGCTTGTACCGTTTACGGATGAAGATCATCCGGATTGGAAATTGACTCACAATCGCAATTCGATTGCCGAGCGTCTCGAGCCGAGACCTCCGAATTCCTGACTTTTTTCGTTTGAAAGGCAGGCTTTGATGTCTGCCTGAAAGTTATTGAAAATTCAGGAGATTGATGGTGTTTACCAGACGACATTTGCTGCTTGGAGGCGCGGCCGCGCTGGCCTTTGCGCGTCCAGGCGAGGCGGAGGCGCATCACAGCGCCAAATTCAAGAAGAACTTCAAGCTCGATCCTCAATACGTGCCGCAACGTGTTTACTTCCCGATGCAATATCGGCGTGGCACGATCGTGGTCGATCCGCGCAACCATTTTCTCTATCTGGTGGAAGGCTGGGGTCAGGCTCGGCGCTATGGCGTCGGTGTCGGCAAGGCCGGGCGCAAGTTCAAAGGCATCGCGACCATCGATCGCAAGGCGGAGTGGCCGCGTTGGACGCCGACAAAGAACATGATCCGGCGGGAGCCACACAAATACGCGCGCTATGCCAATGGTGTGGCCGGTGGCATCAACAATCCGCTGGGTGCGCGTGCGCTCTATCTCTACAAGGGTGGCCGGGACACCATGTACCGGATCCACGGTACAACCGAACCGCAATCCATCGGTCGGTCCGTTTCAAACGGCTGTATCCGCATGATCAATGACCACGTCATCGACCTCTATAATCGGGTTCCGCTCGGAACCGTGGTTGTTGTGATTTAACCCGGCGATCTGGATACGACTTCGATGGAAAAATTCGTGACACGCCGGCGGGTCCTGTCCGGGGCCTTCAGCACGGTTGCGCTGGCTCTTGCAGGCTGCACAACTTCGACAGCGCCGCCGCCGACGCCTGAGCCCGTTCAGCCAAGGGTCGATGCCAGCTTCCTGCTGAACTATGGCCCGCGCCCGCAAGAAGAGTTCCCGTTACCGGCAATCGACCCGAGAGTTCTGGCACCTGATTTCAGGCGACAACGTGTTGCTTATCGGACCGACGAAAAGCCGGGTACTGTGGTAGTCGATACGCGTTCGTTCTATCTCTATCTTGTGGAGCCGAGTGGAACCGCCATGCGCTACGGGGTGGGTCTTGGCCGGCAAGGGTTTGAGTGGTCTGGCCGGGCACGCATCGCCTGGAAACGACCATGGCCGACCTGGACACCGCCCGACGAGATGATCGCCAGGCAACCTGAACTGGCGCCGTACAGCGCTGAAAATGGGGGTATGAAACCCGGTCTCGGCAATCCGCTGGGTGCACGGGCGCTCTACATCTTCCAGGGCAACGTCGACACTCTTTATCGTCTGCACGGCACCAATGAACCGGCTTCAATCGGCAAGGCGGTGTCCTCAGGCTGTGTGCGGCTGATCAATCAGGATGTCATCGACCTTTACGACCGTGTCCGCTCCGGTGCCTCCATCGTGGTGACCTGACCGGTTCCCGAAACTTCAGCCGTACCTGCCGCCCGGTTTCGCGTGGCTCGAACGAGCGCAGGTGCGTACCAACAGATACTGACAGGTGATTTCATGAAAAAGCAGAGGAAGTCTCCCCGCCAGCAGACAAGAAAAGCAAAGCAGGACAAGCGGCCCGAGGCAGAGGCGCAAGCCGATCCGGGGCGCCGCCGGTTCCTGCGACTGACGCGCAATGTGGTCATCGGGGCAGCTTTGATCGGCGGCAGCGGTTACGTCTTTGCGCAAAACGTCTTGAGTGCACGGCACGAGCATGACCTGACGCGCGTCGGCAACGGCAAGCCGACCATCGTGCAGATCCATGACCCGCAGTGTTCCATGTGTCGTGCCTTGCAGAAGGAAACGCGCGAGGCGCTGGCCATGTTCGAGGATGGTCAGCTTGACTACGTGATCGCGAACATCAGAACCGAGAAGGGACGAAGTTTCGCCAACCGGTATGGCGTTCAACACGTTACGCTGTTGCTGTTCGATGAAAGCGGCCAGTTGCACGAAGTTCTGGAAGGGCAACGCGGTTCTTATCAGCTCCGCGATGCCTTCCGGGGCCTTCTTGCAGGATGAGGTCACGCGCTGATCCTCAAGGTGCAGAAGCGGCCATGAAGTCGATCAGGTTTCTGATCCGGGCAGGCAAAAGCCGTCTGCCCGGATAGACCGCAAACATCTCCCGGTGCATTGGAGACGTGTCGGCAACCTGCAGTCTGACCATACCGTTCTCGATGAGATCCAAAGGCAACAAGGCAATGCCCATGTTGCTCTTCACCGCTGTCTGAACAAGGTCGAGGTCATCCAGCCAGTGCACAACATTGACCGGTTTGATCTTCTCACCGTTTTCCAGGAACCAGGGTTGGCGCGAAAGAACTGCAGGCAAACGCAGAATTTCCTGGCGTGACGCCCGCTTGGAAATCCCATGTTCCTTGGCAAACAGGGTGCCTGCGCAAAAGGCGTAGGGCACTGACCACAAACGTCTGGCAACCAAGTCAGAGTCGGTCAACGGGCCGAGCCTGAAAGCCAGGTCGATGTTATCGCGGTAGAAATCAAGTGTAACGTTGGTCGTTGTCAGAACGACTTTGACCTGCGGGTTTTGCGAAGCGAATTCAAGCAATCGCGGGCCAATGCTTATGCGGGCGGCGAGCGGCGGAGCAGTTATCCGGATGGTTTGTTGATGGGAGTTCCCAGTAATCCCTGAAACCGCCTGAAGTTCTTCAATCGGTGCCTGGCATTTGTCGAGCAGCAGCCGACCTTCTTCCGTCAGGCGGACTTGCCGTGTTGTACGCTCAAACAGTTTGACGCCGAGATCATCTTCCAGTTCGGCAATCCTGCGACTGACGCGGCTCAACGGAATACCGGTCTGTCTGCCGGCTTCTGAAAAGTTCAACAAGCGCGCGACGGTTGTGAACAATGCAAGGTCATCAAATTTCATTATTCTATTTTCGGGATAATATCTCCTGTTTCAAGATATTAATCTTCTGATGGTCAGCCGCTAACGTTTCTGAAGCAAAAGAAACGGAGGCAAAAATGTCCTATGCAATGCTCATCCCTGAAACCGGATCGCCCGAAGTTCTGATCAGGCAAGAACGTCTGGTCAAAGCGCCCGGCAAAGGCGAGATTCTGATCCGCAATCACGCCGGTGCCGTCAATTTTATCGACACCATTATTCGTCGTGGCGAGATGCCGGAAGGCATGATGCCGGAACTGCCGCACGTGCCGGGCGTTGAAGGCGCCGGAGTGGTTGAAGCGCTTGGAGAAGATGTTCGAGAATTCGCTGTTGGTGACCGGGTCGCCTGGATGGGCCCGATTGGAGCGGGAGGGTATGGAGCGCACTCAATTGTCGCGACGCCATATGCAACGCAGTTAAGTGCGGACGTTCCGTTTTCGACTGCGGCCGCCATACCCGTCAATGCCATGACCGCGTGGCACATGCTGGTCAATCTAGGGAAAGTTTCAGGCGGTGAGACAGTGCTTGTTCATGCGGCAGCCGGAGGTGTCGGGACGATGCTTGTGCAGATCGCCAAGCATCTTGGGCTCACCGTCATTGCATCGGTGAGTTCCGGCAAGGCGGAATTTGCCCGAGCTCAGGGAGCCGACCATGTTATTGATCATCATCAAGAGGATGTCGTCGCGCGCGTGAAAGAAATCACGAACGGTGAAGGCGTGAACCTCACTCTCAATCCAATTGCCGGAGACACAATCAAAGCGGATCTGGACACTCTCGCGCCTATGGGAACTGCGATCTGCTTCGGCTTTCTTGCCGGACCGCCCACCGGGACCTTTGCTGAGGACCTGGCCAGGCACTTTCAGAAATCGGTCGCGCTTCGGGTGAGTGATATCTACACCTACTTCCTCAACAGGCCGTCTGCCTTTCGGGCTGATTTGGCGAAGGTGTTCTCGTTGTTGGATAGGGGTGTCCTGCGACCCCAGGTGACCATGCTGCCACTGAGCGAAGCGGCGGAGGCTCATCGTCGTCTGGAAACCGGCAAAACGACCGGGAAACTGGTTCTGACGATAGACTGAAAAACAACGTTGAGAGTGGTTGCCTGGTATCAGGCAGGTGACGGAAAAACATGTCCACTCATGAGTTTGCGCGCCGTGCGCAATATCCCAGCGGATGCGATGGAGCGGTCTTCCCGCAGTGTGAGAAGCACGTCCGTCGTGCCGCTCGGGTGCTCGACGCCGAAGGCTTCTCTTGCGGGAAGTCTGGCAACAAGGTTGGCGGGCGTCCCTTCAAGATGACATGCCGTTGCAACGCTTATGGCAGCAAAGACACCAATTGAGGCGTGGCACCGGTGGGGAATGAAGCTCCTGGTCGAGATCACACCGCCCCTTTGAGGTGGGGAGACGAGTATCACTTTTGGAACACTCTTTTTGCTGACGTCTCCCAGCCCCATCATTCGACCGGCAATCAAGCGGACCGCTTCGAGCCTTGTTTTCAGGTCGGTATTGGAGTCGAGGTCTTCGCGATTTTCAGCGCCACTTATGCCTAAGCCTTCGGCCTGCACAATGACGCAGGGCATTCCATTGTCGATCAGCGTGCACTCGATCCCCTCAATACGATCGCCCGCATTTCCTGTCGGCAGGAGTGATCCGCAGATGGAACCGGCAAGATTATCAAATGTAAGTGGGATGGGTGCATGGTTGCCGGGCACGCCGTCGATCGAGGCCGAGCCCTCATAAGACACTTCACCGCCGGGTGTGTTTACCCTGGCGGTGGCTGTTTCGCCGGTATTCACCATGTGTATGCGCAAAGTGGTTTCGGTATCCGTTGCCGGATAGAGCCCAAGCTCGATTGCAGCCGGACCCACAGCGGCAAGAATGTTGCCACAACCCTGCGTATCCACGACAAGCGGCTGATCGACATAGACCTGCAGGAACAGGTAGTCGATATCGGCATCCGGTCTCAGGGACGGGGACAGGATCGCGACTTTGGACGTGAGTGGATCACCGCCGCCTATGCCGTCGATCTGTAAAGGGGCGGGAGATCCCATGATGCTGAGCAGTAACGCGTTGCGGGTTTCCTCGTCCTCCGGCAAATCCGCAGCTCTGAAGCAAGCTCCCTTGGAAGTGCCACCACGCATCCACAGGCAGAAAACTCCGCTGAGCGTAGGCTCAGACATATTGGAGGCCCTTGGCCTTGAGGCGCGCGCGCATGTCGTAAATGTCGAGCCCGAGTTCTCCCGAAGCGAGCCGATTGCGCTTTTCCTCTTCCAGGGCGATCCGTTTTTGGGTAGCGGAAAGAACAGCTGCAGCGTCCTGGCGTGGAACGATGCAGACACCATCATCATCCGCGACTACGACGTCTCCAGGATGAACGACTGCTCCGGCACAGGTGACCGGAACATTGACCGACCCGAGTGTCTCCTTGACCGTGCCTTGGGCGGATATGGCAGAAGACCAGACTGCGAACCCCAACTCCTTCAAGTCGCAAATATCCCGGACGCCAGCGTCGATGATAAGCGCCTTGCAGCCACGTGCCATTGCAGATGTCGCAAGAAGGTCTCCGAAGTATCCCATGTCGCAGGGTGCGGTAGGGGCGAGCACCAGAATGTCCCCGTCCTGAAGCTGCTCGATAGCTACGTGGATCATCCAGTTGTCACCCGGGGGAGCGGAAATCGTGACTGCGGATCCGGCCATTCTTTTTCCTGGCCAGATTGGTCGGACCCTGGATTGCATCAATCCGGTGCGCCCCTGGGCTTCGTGCACCGTAGCAACACCTGCCTTGCCAAGCGATGAGACGACCTCGGGATCGGCACGCTCGATGTTCTGAACAACTATCGCCATGTCATCGATCTCCGGCGGGTGGTGTGCCGTGGGTATGGAAGCTCTCGATCGTCTTCAGCCCCCAAGCCTGACCCTTCTTCCGATCAGCCTCAGTCCAGCAGATCGGCTCCCAGTCCGGAGCAAGGATCAGGCGGGCACCTGAGTTTGCGAGCTCTACCCGGTTCCCGGCTGGCTCCCATACATAGAGAAAGAACGTGCCCTGTACTGCGTGCTTGTGCGGGCCGGTTTCGATGAACACACCGTTCTCAAGGAAGATGTCTGCAGCGCGCAGGATATCCTCACGCTGGTCCGTGGCGTAGGTCACGTGATGCAGCCGGCCGCTGCCGCCGCCGTGTTCCTCGGTGCAGGCAAGATCGTAGGTCTTGTTGTTGACCGTAAACCAGCAGCCTCCCAGGCGCCCGTTGTCGAGCTGGATGTATTCGGTCACCCGGGCTCCGAGACAGGTGATCATGAAGTCCCGGAACTCGGTGACATCGTCCGACAAGAGATTGAGATGATCGAGGCGACGCGGGCAGGCACCGTTCGCATGGAAGCGGCTGGCGTTGTTCTTCAAGGCCGGGGTGTCCTTTTCGCCAGGACGGTATTTGACCGTGTCCCAGTAGATTTCGAAAACGTGGCCAAACGGGTCTTCGAACCGGAACGCCCGGCCGTGCCCCATGTCGCCTTCAACCCATCCGATCACGTTGTATCTGCTGTCCTCGATCGCCTTTACCCTGCGCTCCAGGGCTGCGGGGGACGAGGCCCGATAGGCAACATGTCCGACACCTGTCCTGTCGCTGCGAGTGAGTTTGAGGGAATGGAATTCATAGTCGTCCCAGGCCCTGAGATAGGCGGAGGTCTCATCCTGACCCGACAGGGTCAAGCCGTAGACACGCGTGAAAAAGTCGAGGCTTTCTTCGAACTTGTCAGTCAATACCTCGACATGAGCCAGATGGGCGATGTCGCAACAGGGTTCGGCCATTTTGTTACCTCAGGATATTGAATTGAAAGGAGATCCGGCAGCGGTTGTTGGACAGGGCCCGGGCCTGGCTGCCGGAGCTCAGCACGCGATTTCAATGTGAAATCGCCGGCTAAAGGTGGTCGACGCACCGTGGATAAATCGCCTGGAAGCCTTCCGCATACCTGGCCGGGCGCCCACCAGACTGACCGCCGGAGTTTCGCCGGAAATGATTGGCCCGGTTTTCAGCAACATTGGTGTAGTAGTCCCACAGATGGTGCTGACCCTCCATGCATTCGATGGCGGTTCGTTTGCTGTCCCAGACTTCGGTGATGTCGAGAAAGACATTCGGGACCCAGCCCATCTGCTCGGTCTGATGGGGCTCGAACAGGTAAAGTTGCGGCGCACCCAGAACCTTTTCGCCAGGGTTATGACCCCAGGCCTGAGCGATCATGCGAACCTCCATTGCGATCTGCGTCGCATACATGTGGTCCGTGTTGTATGGATCGTACTTGGAATGGCTGAGCATGAAATCCGGCTGAACATTTCGGACGGTATCTACCAGCTTGTCTCTTGCTTCGGCATCTACATGAAGCGGATAGTCGCCAAGGTCCATGAATTGAATGTCATGCACGTTCAGTGCTGCTGCGGCTTTTTCAGCTTCCATCCGCCGGGCGGTCTTTACCCTGTCCATGTTCATGCCAGGCTCTTTCCAGAGTTTGGCACTTTCACCGCGCTCTCCATAGGACAGACAGACAACAGTGACCTCAAAGCCGAGCTTCTGGTGAAGAGCGATCGCACCACCACAACGCCAGACAAAGTCAGCGGCATGTGCGCTGATCACAAGAGCTGTTTTCCTGTCCGACATGGGACCTCCTGGTAGTTTTCGTTCGTGTGATCCTTTCTCAGGTGCCGGGAAAAAACCAATGCAATTGGCTGTCTTGTCGATAAGAAAATGCTATAACTCTAGATGAAGGTGGAGGTAAAATGGCACGGGAAAGAGAACTTCTTAACCTTCGTCACATTCGAGTTTTCCTTGAGGTAGTGAAAGGGCAGGGTGTTTCCACAGCGGCTAGAGCCGTCAACCTTTCGCAGCCGGCCATCACTCAGGCAATCGCCAAACTCGAGGCAACCTTTCAGCAGAAGCTGTTCGACCGGCGCAGCAAAGGTATGTTTGCAACGGAAGCCGGAGAGCTTCTCCGGAACAGAGGGCGACGGGCGCTCGATCTGATCAGGGAAGGTTGTGCGCTGGCTTTCAGGAAACAGGAGCGCGGCGTTGCCTCCGGGGGCGGAAACTTCGATCAGCTCATCACGAGTACGCAACTCAGGGCTTTGCTTGCCGTTGAGCATTCCGGCAATTTTTCGCTGGCTGCACGCCATATCGGTGTTTCTCAACCATCGTTGCACAGGGTGGCCCGGGATCTGGAAGCCGTAACAGGACTAGATCTTTTTGTTGCTTCAAAACAGGGCATTGATCTCACCGATGCGGCAAAGGTACTGGCTCAGTACTCCAAACTCGCCTATGCCGAGCTGAAGCACGCCTTTGAGGAAATTGATGCGACCAGAGGCGTTGAAACGACACGCATTATCGTCGGGAGTTTACCGCTCGCACGAAGTCGGGTGCTCCCCCAGGCAATCAATGCACTGACCGCTGCGCATCCCTCGGTTCAGATCAGTGTGGTTGATGGACCCTACGATGATCTCCTACACAATCTGCGCCACGGTGAGATTGATCTCATGATCGGCGCCTTGCGCTTTCCTTTGCCGATAGAGGATGTGGAGCAGAAAGTTCTGTTCTCGGATTACCTGGGAGTTTTCGCCCGCACTGGACATCCGCTCGCGGATCGCCGCGACACAAAAATTGATGACCTAGCGGTTTTTCCCTGGATTGTTCCCAGAAGCGGAACGCCAACGAGACGTCAGTTCGAGAAGATGTTTTTAGAGGCAGGTATGGAGCCGGCGGAGCAACTGGTCGATACCGGGTCGCTCATTCTCATGAGGGGGGTGCTCCGAGGGAGCGACCGCCTTGCACTTATTTCGGTTCATCAGATGCAGGAAGACGTCGACAGCGGACAGATTGCCCGAATTTCGTTCAATCTTCCCGATACGCAGAGGCCCATCGGCATCACAACGCGGACCGACTGGAGGCCGACGCCGATGCACTGCCGGTTCATCGAGTTTTTGTTGGAAGCTGCCGGAGAACTGACCTAGTCCGTTACCTTGACCCGGTAAGGCACGATCCCGCGCTGGCCGGGGTCGATGAAAGGTTCTTTGTCGATGGCCGGGAAGGCGCGTTGGTCGCAATTGTCCCTGGAACAGATACGGCAATTCACACCTATCGGTTCGGGTGCCGAAATCTCGTCCACAGCCAGTCCGTCGGCATAGACAATGGCGTCAGCATATTTGACCTCACAGCCTATGCCCAGGGCGTAGCGGCGCTCGCCGGTGTTGTAGTCGGCCTGGTGTTTGGTGATGCTGGTGGCAATGCAAAGATACTGAACACCGTCGGGCATCTGTGCCACTTGCGCGGTGAATTTGTTGGAGTTCTGTTCAAAGGCCTGATGAACGTTCCAGCGAGGGCAGGAGCCGCCGAAGCGGGCAAACTGGAAGCGCGTGGCGCTGTGCCTTTTGACCACGTTACCGGCTCGGTCGATCTTGACGAAGTAAAAGGGGAGTCCATTTGCGCCCGGACGTTGCAATGTCGACAGGCGGTGGCAGATGGTTTCAATGCTGGCATCCATTGTGTTTGACAGCAGCTGAAGGTCGTGCCGGCACTTGGCCGCCGCGCGCAGGAAGTCGTCATAGGGGAGGAGAAGAGCGCCGGAAAAGTAGTTTCGCAAAGCGAGCCGGGCGATGCTTTCCGCCGATCTCGTCTTGAACTTGGCGCGCTTGACTTCCTCTGAAATAAGGTCCTTCACGCAGAGCTCGGCAATGACCGAGCCGAGCAGAAAGTTCTTGGTCGATTGCGGCGCGGCTCGATAGATGGAAATTTTCCGGGTGTAGTCTTCCTGCCTTATCAGGGTGCCCCGGTAGTCCGGATGCTGTTCAACGGCAATGTCGAACTTCTTTTTCAGCCAGCCTGTAAGCCTGTCAAACTTGCTTGGGCAATTGTGCAGGCTGATTTCATAGGCAAGTCTCTCCGCCGCGCGGTCGAGGGAGTCGACATAGTTGTCGGTGTAATGAAAATAATCCCGGACTTCGTCGTAAGCGGACATGCGGATGCCTGATCCGCTTTCCTCCGCTCCTCCGGTATGTACGAGTTCATCTTCAATCGCATCCCGGTCGTGATAGTTTCTGAGGGCCCCGTAGAGGTCCATTATCACCTTGGTGATTCCTGGGGCGCGGGAGACCAGTTCCTGTATTTCCTGCCTGCTCACGGAAGAGCTGTGAAACTGTGTATCTGCAAAAACTTCCTGCAAATCCTGAACAACCCTGTCCAGGTCGTTCTTCTCGAAGGCCGCCAGGTCGACGCCGAAGATCCGGTTGATGGTCAGCAGGACCGAGGCCGTCACAGGACGGTTGTTGTTCTCGATCTGGTTCACATAAGCCGTTGATAGACCGATCTTTTTGGCGAACTCGGTTTGCGATAGCCCAAAGTCGGATCTGATCTGTTTGAGGGTGTGACCGGAATAGAGTTTCTTGCTCAAGACGCGTCCCAAATCGTCAAATTGCAAAATTTTAGCATTTTGCATTCTGCATTTTTACATTTTACAATATAAGCTCTTTGGTGAACAGTCCCCTCATCAACGACGGACCTTCAAGGACAGGAAAAGAGTGATGACTGCTCATTTTGCCCTAGACACCAGTACCGCCCAGACCGGACAGAACAAGCCAATCGCTCGCAACATTCTATGGCCGATCAATCTGAGTGAACGCATGACGCCCCGCCAGCTGGAAATCATGCTGATGCTGGCCGAAGGCAAGGTGAACAAGCAGATCGCTTACGAGCTGGACGTTTCAACCGCGACCGTGAAAGTGCATATCCGCAACGCGATTACGCGATTGGGTGCCAAGAACAGAATGAATGCGGTGGCAATTGTCGCTGCGAACAGCGCGATTTTCCGCAATTCGGCCGCCTGCGCGGCATAGGCCCAATTCAGGCGGAACACGCCTTCATAACAGGCCAAACAGATAATGCTGTATGAGACGTCCGGGAAGCCGATGGGCTTTCCGGACGAACTGTATTCGGTTGGAACCTGCTTAACCCAAGAAACGGAGTGGGTTTGTTCGAACGGGGTTTTGACATCTTCCCGGCAAGGGCAGGCAAATTACGACTGAAGTCCGCAGCGCGCGAAAGAGGTTGCCTTTAGTGGAAGACTGGCGTTTGAGAGACTTGACGAGACCTGTCAGCTGGGATTAACCGGCGGTTCTTCTGTTCGCACAACCTCAAGCTCCTGAAACACCCTATATGAGCACTTCCCTACTGGGCCTTTTCGGAATTTCGTTTCTGGCAGCGACCCTGTTGCCCGCGCAATCCGAGCTCGGACTCTCCAGCCTTATCTACCTGAAGACCGAACCGGTGGTCCTCCTGGTCTTTGCGGCAAGTCTCGGCAATACACTTGGGTCGGTTGTAAACTGGGCGCTTGGCCGAGGTGCGGTGCGTTTCTCCGACGCGTCCTGGTTTCCCATCAAGGCAGAAAAGCTGGAGAAGGCAACGCGGTGGTATCACCGTTATGGCCGCTGGAGCCTTCTTCTCAGCTGGGCTCCGATCATAGGAGATCCGCTGACACTGGCTGCTGGTGTCTTAAAGGAGCCGTTCTGGCCGTTTTTCGTCCTGGTGGCCATTGCCAAGACCGGCCGCTACATCGTTGTCGCGCTCATCGCCACAAACGTACTCTAAAGCGTTCCGCACTGGTGGGTCAGACACGAATGCGAAACGCTCTAGCCGATCAGACTACGTCTTTCATCATTGCAAAAAACGCGTCTTGACCGGGGGAGGAACGACGGCCCGATCAGGGCGTTTGAATATCCGGAGTCTTTTCCGCCTGTGGTTCAGCTTCCAGAATTACCGGTTCCTGTATCGATTGTCTTTCCGCTTCGGGGTTGGCCATCGCAGCGGCGGCCATCAAGCCGGTGGCCAATAATAGCCCTACAGCGATCGCCTGCAGGAGAGGGCGGGCCTCCTGCAGTTCGCGTTTGTGCACTGACGTCTTTCGACGATTTGTTTTCTTATCGTTCGCCATGGCAAATACCAATTGCTTATAAACTGCTGTGCCAGGTCGGCGGTGCAGACCTGCTGATTTATCGGCCTCTGTTCGATGCCTGTGTGAAGTCCCTGTAGAGACGCAGACCGAGCAGCCGGGTAACCCATACCATCGCGACAAAGGCAACCAGCGGCAGGACCAGAGCAGGTACAAGCGCAAGGCTCATCACCGCCAAGAGGCCCGCAGCCAGCATAAAAAGCAAAACCGGTGGGAAGCTTGTGTGGGATGTTGTCTGAGATGAAACGCCCGAACTCAAAAACTGCATAGGTGCCTCCATCTTTAGAGGCGCATATTAAAAGCTTTAAATGCGCCGTCAGGCAGTCGGCATTCTGGCTCTCACCGAGTGATTTTATGGCGATTTCGAGGCAGGTATAGCTTTGGCGCAATTGCCACTTTTACGGCGCTCGGCAAAATCTCGCTTGGTAAAAATTGCAATATTAAACGCTGATAAGCACAAGAATACGCAGCGTTAATCTTGGAATTTGTATTAATTTTTCAAGTTTTTACAGTCTTGTTTTAGTGTTTGTTTGCTTTTGCTCTTGATACTCGCGAAAAGTGAGAAATCGGCAATTACAGGTCAAAATCGGAATGACACTCAACGCAGAGCAGAGCGCCGTGGCCGCAAAGCCACAGAACCCTGTGACGCCTACAAAGCATGAGCGGAAACCCGATGATGACGGTCCCGCCCTGTCTTTGGCCGGATTGCAGTTTTTTATCGCAGACATCAGCCGCAAAACCATCCTGTGGCATGAGGTCGGTTCCCAAAGCTTCAATAGCGAAGTCAAGGATCTTCAGGAAGCGCCGCACAATGAAGCCTTGCGGCACCTGTCACCTGAAGACAGAAAGACCGTCCTCCGGCTTGTGCAAGGGGCCATACGAGAAGGAAAAGCCGGACCATTCGATGTCGGTGGTGGACCGGATCACCGGATCCCTGGTGTTCCGATCGTGGCCTATCGCTATGAATTGCCGGATGGGCGCATCCTTGCGATATGTTTTCCCTCAATCGGTGAAGACGACGAAAACCCTGGCAGGATCGTTCTGGGCCTTGCTCCGATCCTGCAGCACTTCGTCGCCTCATCTACCAGGGTTGTTCTACTGGTCGACAATTTCGGTTACGTCCGGTTCGCCAGTGACGGTTTCGTCAAGAGTTTTCAGATTGAAGATGCCCGGCTGATCATCGGCAGGAACATTGCGCATATTCAAAACCGCGTTGGACGGACGATTGTGTCTTTGACACTGGCTGCCCTGACGCGGCGCGCGAGCGCCACGGGGCGCGGCAAGTTTCTGCTGGCATCGAACGACAGTCTCGATCTCAATTACGACGCCATGTATTTTCGTATTGGTGGTACGGTTGGCGGCGTCCTGTTTTCCGCTGGTCATGTCGGCGGCGACGTTGACTTTGCAAAGGTTTTCGAGATCTGCAGCGCGCCGATCCTGGTGGTCAATGTGAAATCCAGAATGATCATTGCCGCCAACAAGGCCGCGATGAAGACCTATCATCTGACGCCAGAGGTTCTGGACAGCCGGCCGATCACCGAGATGCTCCTTCATCCGAACAACTATTCTTCGCTGCTGGGTGCGGCAAAGCAGAGTTCGGACGTGCCATTGTCGGTGCCCGTGAACGTCCTGAACGGGCAAACGAAGAAGAAGCGGTTCAAGTGCAGCCTGATCGATGAAGATCAGAACGAGCCGAAGATGATTCTGGAAACGCGCAGCTAACGCTCGCGTCAGCCCCTGCCGTAACGGAGCCTGTTGGAGCAAATTTGCGCCGGACGAAGCTGAAAAACTGCTTTGACGGCTCCGAAGACGCCTGATTTGGACTTGTCTTCGCGCGCGCACGGTTCTAGGGTCCGCGCGCTGTTATTCCCGTTTCCCCCTGGAGGACATTATGGGCTTTCTTGCTGACGCATTGGCGCGTGTACAACCTTCTGCGACCATCGCTGTCACCAACAAGGCACGCGAGCTGAAAGCCGCAGGCCGCGACGTGATCGGACTGGGCGCTGGCGAGCCGGATTTCGATACGCCGGAAAACATCAAGGCGGCCGCGATCAAGGCCATCAACGAAGGCAAGACCAAGTACACGGCAGTGGACGGTATTCCTGAGTTGAAAGCTGCGATCGTTGAGAAGTTCAAGCGGGAAAACGGGCTCACTTACGAAACCAGTCAGATCACGGTTGGCACCGGTGGCAAGCAGGTGCTGTACAATGCTCTCATCGCGACGCTCAACCCGGGTGACGAAGTCATCATTCCGACCCCTTACTGGGTGAGCTATCCGGACATGGTTCTGCTGGCTGGCGGTGAGCCGGTCATCGTGGAAGCGGACAAGTCCACTTTCAAAATCACTCCGGATGCGCTTGACGCGGCGATCACGTCCCGTACCAAATGGCTGATCTTCAACTCGCCATCCAACCCGTCAGGCGCGGCCTACACGGAAGAAGAACTGAAGGCTCTGACGGATGTTTTGATGAAGCATCCGCATGTCTGGGTCATGACCGACGACATGTACGAGCACCTCGTTTATGACGACTTCAGGTTCACCACGCCGGCGCAGGTTGAGCCTGCTCTTCACGATCGTACGCTGACGGTGAACGGCGTCTCCAAGGCCTACTCCATGACCGGTTGGCGTATTGGATATGCGGGTGGTCCGACCGACCTGATCAAGGCAATGGCCAAGGTTCAGTCACAGTCGACGTCTAACCCGTGTTCCATTGCCCAGTGGGCGGCTGTTGAAGCTTTGAATGGCACCCAGGACTTCATTCCGGCCAACAACGAGATCTTCAAGGGACGTCGCGACCTTGTCGTTTCCATGCTCAATCAGGCCAGCGGCATCAGCTGCCCGGTTCCGGAAGGCGCATTTTACGTGTTCCCGTCCTGTGCCGGAACGATCGGCAAGACCGCTCCGTCCGGCAAGGTTATCGAGACCGACGCGGATTTTGTTACCGAACTCCTTGAAACCGAAGGCGTTGCAGTGGTTCATGGTTCGGCCTTCGGACTTGGGCCGAACTTCCGTATCTCCTATGCCACTTCAACTGAAGCGCTCGAAGAGGCCTGCACTCGCATTCAGCGTTTCTGTGGCAATCTGAAGTAAAGGCCTGCCAACAAGGTCAGGTATTCGGAAGGGCGGCAGGAGCCGCCCTTTTTCGTATGTGCTTTTCACATTTGCAATTAGAAGCTGACAGGGTGTCTCGGCTCGGTCTAGGCTGCTGGCCATAAGTGAACTGTCTGCTGATTGCGCGCCTCCGGTTCTGATCCTTCAGCCTGAGCAACACCGCTGCAGCTTTCGTGAAGGTTGGAGGGGCCAAATGACCGGGAAACTGGATCTCAGCGGAAAATGCATGTGCGGTGCGGTTCAGTTCACAGCAACCGCCAAAAAGCCGAGCGTGGCTGTCTGCCACTGTGACATGTGCAGACGCTGGTCGGCCGGGCCATTCATGTCGCTGAATTGCGAAGGGGTCTCTTTCGAAGGTGAGGCGAATGTCGGCCGGGTCAAATCCTCTGACTGGGCTGAGCGTGGTTTCTGCAACAAGTGTGGTTCCAGCTTGTTTTACCGTATTTCGGCAAGCAACGATTACCAGATGTCGGCAGGGTTGTTCGACGACCAGTCCATGATGACCCTGTCGTTACAGCTCTTTACCGATTTCAAACCGGATTTCTATGACTTTGCCAATAAATCCAAAAGGATGACGGCCGAAGAAGTGATTGCCATGTTTGAGGCGACACCAAAGTAAAATTGACTGCGTGATATGGATTTTCAGGAGCAGGGCATGGAACGATCTCAGCAAAAACAATGGTTCGCAGACCTGCTGGAGGGGCTCCCCTCCATCGCGTTTATTTTGCTGTGGCGTCAGCTGGATGACCTGGAGTTGGCAGGCTGGATCGGCTCGGGCCTGGCGCTTTTCGTTTTTGCTACATTCCTCCATTTAAGATCCCGCATGCATCCGGTTCTTCTCGGTGTGAACGCTCATATTCTTGTCGCGACACCGATTATCGTTGGATTGTTCCGTTTCGGCGATCCGGCGTTTGCAAAAATGCTCGTTACCTACTCGCATGGTGGTGTTCTGGTGACGGTTCTGCTCGCCGGTATCTACCAGACCATCTTTGTGAATGGCGGATTTGCGGGGCTTCCGGAGGTGCCACGCGTTCAACAATGGCGTTATTCGCTGATAATGCTGCTGGGAACGGCGCTTGGTGCAGGATGGGTTCTTGCAAATCCTGCAAACAGTCTTGTGCCGGTGGTCGTGACTTTGACCCTCCTCATCGGTGGCCGACGATATCTGCTGGCGCGTCTGGTGGACAAGGGTCATTCGGGGCATGGACTTGCGATCGGCGGACTTGCGGCCGGCGAAGCGCAATTGGCTGACCCAACTGCCTGAATTGGCGCGCAAACTCAATTCAGGGAGTCTTGCCCAGATTTTGACGCGATGCATGCATATCACGGTTTTGCTCGCATACCTTGTTAGGGTGCGCGTGTACGCTCTTGATATGGAGATTTTCAAAATGCGTTTTCTGAGCATGGCACTTGCCACCGCAGTTCTGTTTGCGACCGGATCTGCTTTCGCAAGCGAAAACAGTCCTAAAGTTGAAATCGGAACCCTGAGCTGTCTGGTGGAAGGGGAGCACAACTTCATTGTCGGTTCTTCCGCAGCGCTTGGATGCAGCTTCAAACCAGTCGATGGCGGAGCCGTCGAGCACTACAAGGGCGAAGTCAGGGATTACGGTCTTGATATCGGCAAGACGAAGGAAGCGACGCTTGTCTGGGGCGTCCTGGCGCCGTCCGCCAACCGTAAGCCCGGATTGCTTGCAGGAACGTATGGCGGTGTGACCGCCGGTGCGAGCCTTGGCGCAGGGATCAAGGCCAACGCCTTGCTTGGCGGTTTCGATCGATCCATCGCATTGAACCCGTTCAGCCTGGAGAGCCAGACCGGCACCAATCTGACGGTCGGCGTCAGCAAGCTGACGCTGGAACGTATCAACTAGGTTCCAACAGTAGAACTTAAGCTGCCCCCTTCGTCATGAAACGACGAAGGGGACATGCCTTTTCGGGATGTGTCGTCAAAACGATTTCGGGCAGATTTGCAGTTCGCGCTACTGTGCGTTCTGACACCCGTTGTTGGCACCCGCGCAAGGTGCGATCGTCGTGCTGGGCTGCGCGTTCAGCCTGTTGATCTGATTTGTATGATTCAACCGGTTGGCACTGTCGATCTGCTGCCGGGTCGAGAAACTCGATTGCTGATTGTTCAGGCTCTGATTGAGCTGCTGTTGGGCCGACGGCAGGCTGTTTGGTGTCGAATCCGAAAGGCCGCGCAGCTGATTGTTCTGAGCTGCGGCTGAACCCGTCAAAAGAGCTGATAGGGCTATCGTCCAGGCGTATTTCTGAAAGCTCATAACATTACCTTTTCGCAGTCTTGCTCCCGACCACCCCTAATATAGGTCGCCAAGAGGCGAAGGTCATGGGCTCATCTTGCAAGCCTGAACCCCCTGTCCTCGGATATTGATGCGGGTGTCTCGTCAAATTCAGAGGCGATGTCTGTTCTTGCGCCAAATTCAAGAAGCAAATCCGTCAGTTCCCGGTTCTGAGCCATGACAGCGTAGTGGAGCGGCGTGTAGCCGATATCTCCCTGAAGGTTCGGGTCGGCACCGCTTTCCAAAAGCACTCGGCAGGAATAAAGGTCCTGTCTGTGTGCCAAAACATGAAGCGGTCTGTCTCCATCGCACCCGACAGTATCAATGCTTATGATTGCGGCACCGTCTTGCGACGGCCACAGCGCGAATGATGTCGACTGGAGAATTTCTTCCAGGCTCGCCCGTTTCTTGAACCGTTTCGCCATTTGCGTGTCCATGTGCCGAAGGATGATTGCAGCATTGAGGAAAGTATCCAGGTGCGCAAGCCGTGACGACAACCAGGCTTAACGCTCTCTCACTGCAGGCGGTGTCAGGTTTCGGTTTTTGCACTGCGACAAAAGATTCCCTTGCCTTTGGCCTGCAATCGGCGCGACGATGGAAAACCGCCCCTGGTCGGTGTGCCGTAGAATTGGGGCTTGGTGCTGATAAGTACTGGGTTTTCTTGGCCTTCGATCCCATCCGGGCGAGACGCGGCGGGCCCGCGTCCTTGATCGCCGGCCGTGCCGCGTTGTTACGGGGATTTCCTCGAGCACACGGGAGACACACTATGGCAATCAGTACAAACGGAAAGGGATCCACTGCCGGCAGCACGCCGCGCTGTATCGCCCTCGTTGGTCCGTTCGGCAGCGGCAAGACAAGCCTGTTAGAGGCCGTGCTGGCGCGAACGGACAAAGTGGCCCGTCAAGGAAGCGTCGCAGACGGAAACACGGTGGGTGACGCCTCGCCGGAGGCTCGCGCTCATGGCATGAGCGTTGAGGTCAACATTGCGGACGCGGAATATCTGGGTGATCGATTCATATTCGTCGATTGTCCGGGTTCCGTTGAATTCTTGAGCGAAATGGACGGAGCGCTGAGCGGAGCGGATCTTGCTGTCGTTGTAGCTGAAGACGACGAGCGCAAGGTTCCAGCCTTGCAGCTTATCCTGAAAGCTCTTGAAGCCCGCGCTATTCCGCGGGTTTTGTTTTTGAACAAGATCGACAAGAGCACCCGCCGGGTACACGATGTACTGAATGTTCTGCAGCCTGCGTCCTCGGTGCCGCTGGTGCTGAGACAGATCCCGATTTGGGAAGACGGTCAGGCGACCGGCTTCATCGACCTCGCGCTCGAACGGGCGCATGTCTATCACGAAAAGGAACCGAGTACGCAGATCGACATGTCCGACGAGGACCGTACGCGTGAGCATGAGGCCCGGTTTACGATGCTTGAACATCTTGCCGATCACGACGACGATCTGATGGAAGCGCTTCTTGAGGACATCGCGCCGGACCGGGATCAGGTGTTTGCCGACCTTGTGAACGAAATGCAGGACGGTCTGATCTGTCCGGTGTTCTTCGGCTCTGCGGAACACGGCAACGGGGTCAGCCGGCTGTTGAAGGCTCTGCGGCACGAAACTCCGGGTGTCGACCTGTTGGCAAAACGGGTTCTCGATACCGAACAACGCGCGGTTTTACAGGTCCTCAAGACACTGCATACCCAGCATGGCGGCAAACTCTCCGTAGCTCGCATTCTTGACGGTCAGGTGTCGGACGGCGACAGCCTGTTCCTGAACGGCGGAGACGAGGTCAAGGTTTCAGGACTGTTTTCAGTTTTCGGCCAGACTGCCAGCAAAATAGCCACTGCCGGCAAAGGCGATCTGGTAGCGCTTGGCAGGCTCGATGGCGTCAAGACTGGGGACGTGCTCAGTCTGGATCAGGGCGAACTGACGGTTCTGCAGGATGCTGAAACACGCAGCCCGGTTCTGGCCACGGCGATTGCGGCTACAGAACGCAAGGACGAAGTCCGTCTGTCCGCCGCGCTGGCAAAACTGGTGGAAGAAGACCCTTCTCTGACCATCAGCCAGAACCAGACAACTGCGGAAACGCTTCTGGCCGGACAGGGTGAAATGCACTTGCGCGTTGCACAGGAAAGGCTTGCTGGAAAATACGGTCTCAACGTCGCCGCTCATACGCCGCATGTTCCCTATTCAGAGACCATCCGGACAAAGACCAAGGTGCGTGGGCGTCACAAAAAGCAATCGGGCGGCCACGGGCAGTTCGGGGACGTGGTTCTCGAAATCGCTCCGCTGCCACGCGGCGAGGGGCTGCAGTTTACCGATACGATCACCGGAGGTGTCGTTCCCAAGCAATACATACCGTCTGTGAAGGATGGCGTTATGGATGCCCTCTGCAAAGGCAGCTTCGGTTTCCCGGTTGTCGATATTTCCGTCTGTCTTACGGACGGGTCCTATCACTCGGTCGACAGCTCCGACCAGGCCTTCAAGATGGCAGGCATCCTTGCGATCCGTGATGGTTTGCCGGACTGCAAGCCGGTGTTGCTGGAACCGATCCACAAGGTCGTCATCTCGTGCCCCAATGATGCAACGGCGAAGGTCAATGCCATCGTGTCAGCACGGCGCGGGCAATTGCTCGGCTTCGATGCGAGACCGAACTGGCCCGGTTGGGACGAGGTTCAGGCTCTGATGCCGGAAGCGGAAATCGGCGATCTGATCATCGAACTCCGTTCTGCAACGGCAGGTGTTGCCAGCTACACGACCGAGTTCGACCACATGGCCGAACTGTCAGGCAAAGCCGCAGATCAGGCATTGCAGAAGTCGGGCAAGCAGGCGGCGTAAGTCGCCACACTGGACAAGTAGAGGAAGAGGGGCTTCGGCCTCTCTTTTTTTGGCAAACTGACTTTCCAAACATCCATTGTCCGGGGCGCCAGAACCAGCAGCAGCTGATCGAAGCTCGGTTACCTTAGAAACCAAGCCTTCAAGGCTGTGCAAAACGCACTCCGATCACATTGTTCCTGCATCCGGTCACCAGGGCGTTATTTGCCATTGAAGGCCGATTCCGGTTCTCTCTTCGGCAAACGGGAGTTTTGTGAATGAACATCATCAAGAAACGCAGTTGGGCCCTTCCGGAGCGCGAGGCAACACCAGAAAGCGTGTTTTTGAACCGCCGCCAGATTCTGGCAGGTCTTGTTGGAGGCGGAGCGTTGCTGGGAACCGGACTGGGTATCCGCCCTGCGTTTGCGGAAGAAGATCCGAGTGCCGGACTTTACCCGGTCAAAAGAAACGCCTCCTTTACCCTCGACCGGGATCTGACCTCGGAGGACGTGGCATCCAAGTACAACAATTTCTATGAATTCGGATCTCACAAGCAGATCTGGCCCGCGGCGCAAAATTTGAAGATCCGTCCCTGGACCGTCACGCTGGACGGGTTGATCGATAATCCTCAGATCGTTGATATCGACACACTGCTTTCCAAAATGCCGCTCGAGGAACGTCTCTACCGTCACCGCTGCGTGGAAGCCTGGTCGATGGCTGTTCCCTGGTCCGGGTTCCCGCTTGCGGAGTTGGTGAAACTCGCCGGGCCGCAGACAGGCGCGAAATATCTGAGATTCGAAACATTCCTCGATCCATCCGTTGCAAACGGCCAGAAGCAAAGCTGGTACCCTTGGCCCTATGTGGAAGGCCTGACGCTGGAAGAGGCGACAAACGAACTCGCGTTCATGGCAACCGGGATCTA
Organism: Pseudomonadota bacterium; assembly: GCA_039195965.1. Taxonomy (GTDB): domain Bacteria; phylum Pseudomonadota; class Alphaproteobacteria; order Rhizobiales; family Stappiaceae; genus Roseibium. The sequence goes on along the minus strand of JBCCVB010000012.1, from coordinate 51,391 downwards.
TGGCAAGCCGCTTGCGAAACAGTTCGGGGCACCGATCCGGCTCGTTACGCCCTGGAAGTATGGCTTCAAGTCGATCAAGTCCGTTGTTCGGATCTCGTTCACGGATCAGCGTCCGGTCAGCTTCTGGGAAGAAATCCAGCCGAAGGAATATGGCTTCTGGGCAAATGTGAACCCGTCGGTGCCTCACCGCCGCTGGCCGCAAGCGAGTGAAAAACTGCTCGGAACGGACGAGCGCCGCAATACGCTGCTGTATAACGGATATGAGGAGCAGGTCGCGGGAATCTACAAGAACATGACCGGCGAACTTCTGTTTATGTGATTGAATTCAACACTGAACGTGTGTGCAGGCAAAAAAAAATGCCGGGTCTTAAGGACCCGGCAGTTTGAATTGATTCACTGAATACAGTGGAATCACCTTCCAGAGGGGAACAGCTGGTCAGGACATCACTGGGAGGAGGACGTGACGTCCGCTTGACCAACAGTGATGCTTATATGCAGTGCACAAGCTGCATAAACAAGAGGCAGCGGTGCAGACCTGCTATGCAGTTTTTGCAATTCTGTGTCTAATTGTTGTAATATTCCAGTTAAGTCATTGTTTTTTAACTGATTGATTGGCGTGGCAACGCTGTTTTTGAAGGTGATTTTCCCGAAAAATAATTTTATGTACCGCAGGTTTTTGCAGTTTGACCGCTCTCTTGCCAAGAAATTTTGCGTGCTCTGCTTCGAATTCGGTCAGGAGCTAGGCCGGTCCAAGAAGCATGAAGGTTTCCGATTTCTCCACGCCGTTCATCAGCCGGATTTCAGAGATGACCCTGTTCATTTCCACGATGTTCGGAACCTCTATTTCGGCGACAATGTCCCAGACGCCATTGGTATTGGAGAGGGAAGCAACACCGGGAATGCGCTTGATTGATGCGATCGCTGCCTTGACGTTTCTGCCTCCCAGCTCGATCAACATGACCGCGCGCAACATGTTCTCCGGCAATTCATCACTGAGGCGGATGGTAAAGCTTTTGATGGTTCCGTTGGCGATCAACCGGTCGAGGCGGGTTTGCACGGTTCCTCTGGCAACATTCAGAACATCTGCGAGCTTGGGCAGTGACGCGCGGCTGTTGATGCGCAGCTCCGCTATCAACCTACGGTCCAAGTCGTCCATTTTAGCTCCTGTTCTGACTATTTGGAGTGTGATGCTGTCAGAATAGTCATTCATTCGTATATTTTGTCAGTTTATTGCGTTTTTTCTAACAGAATTTTGGGCGAATGTCGCTTGAAAGGCTTCAGAAGTTCAAAGGTAAAACGGATGGAATCGGGAAATCGTCGACTGGAAACGCAGTCCAAAACTTCAAATAGATGGCACCCGGCCGAACGTGTCGAGGATCTCGCTTGCAGGCTAGTTCGCATTCCTAGTGAAACCGGCACGCCGGATGAAGAAAACTTCGCGCAAAACTTGGTCGAAATCCTGATGGAAATTCCGTATTTCAGGGAAAATCCTTCCGATATCCGGCTTGCAAATGGTCTTGGAAACTCGAAGGCACAAAACGTGGTTGCGGTCGTTCGAGGTGCAGGGCGCAAGTCACTATTGCTGGCAGGTCACTATGACACTGTCTCTATCGACAACTATCACGATCTCAAGGGTCTTTCACGTGACCCTTATGCGCTCAGGGAGGCACTGGTCTCAGACCTGTCTGCCCGTGCACTGAATGAACAGGAAGACAAGGCTCTGCAGGATCTTGAAAGCGGAGATTTTCTGCCGGGACGTGGAATGCTCGACATGAAAAGCGGCCTTGCTGCCGGGATCGCGGTGCTGGAGAGGTTTGCAAGCCAGGACGATCGGCAGGGCAATCTTGTTTTGTGCTGCAGTCCGGACGAGGAGCGGGACAGCCGGGGCATGCGGGCTTTGCGTGATTGGTTGCCGCAATTGATGGACGAATTGCAGCTGGAGCCGGTTGGGGCAATCAACATGGACGTGACGTCCGATCAGGGCGACGGCAGCGAAGGACGCGCTGCTTATGCCGGAACCATCGGCAAGCTGATGCCGTTTGCACTTGTCATCGGCCAGAGTTCACATGCCAGCTATCCGTATGAAGGCGTCAGTGCGCAGCTTATTGCAGCCGAAGTCATCAGGCGTATCGAGGCCAACGCAGAACTGTCGAACCATACGCCGGAAGCGGTCTCACCGCCGCCGATTTGCCTCGAGGCGCGGGATCTGCGCGACGTTTATGAAGTCACGACACCGGAGCGAACCTGGCTTGCCTTCAACTGGCTTTATCACTCCTGGACACCGGAAGAGCTGTTCAAGCGGTTCCAGGCGGAAGTAAAGTCCGGGGCTGAGGCTGCCATTGCACGAATTACTGAAAACGCTCGAAACCACGCGAAAAAGTCAGGAGGGGCGGAGACACCCGGAGCTGCTGAAGTTCGCATTCTGAGCTATGCGGATTTGAAACAGGAAGCTGCACGGCAGATGGCAGACGGGTTTCAATCCGCGCTGCAATCCAAACAGTCCGAATTGCGGTCCATCGACAATCCTCTCACCGTCGGCCGCGAACTTACAAACTGGCTCGTTGCCCAGGCTCATGTATCAGGGCCGTGTGTGGTCGTGGGGTTTGCAAGCCTTCATTACCCGGCAACACGTCTGGATCTTGAACACACTCATGATGCTGCGCTTCACGCCGCGATATCCGAGACGCTTTCCGGCTACGAGGCCGAACATGCACGTCGTGTGAAATGGAGGCCATACTTTGAGGGCATCTCAGATATGAGCTTCTTCGGGCAACCGGCCCAGGCGACCTCCGGCATTGTGGAAGACAACACACCACCGGCTTGGTTGATCGATCGGCCCAACGAAAATGCACTGCGCTGCCCGATGGTGAACATCGGCCCGTGGGGACGTGAGTTCCATCAACGTCTGGAACGTGTTTACAAACCTTATGCCTTCGATGAACTGCCCCGGATCATTGCTGAAATCGGCGACAGGTTACTGGGAAATCGCTGATCGGCCAGTGAGTTGGAACACGCGTGACGGATTACGGTTCACGCGTGTTCTGGCCGGTTGTAGAATTGAGGTGCATTCCAAATTGATCTGCGTATGATGCTCTCCGTGAACGCTCCGCGGCGCAGATTTTTCTTCATTCGACCAGGAGTGCCCCACCAGTGAACAAGTAAGCTCTTGGACCAATTTTTCACCAAGATCCTTGTTTTTGCTGGAGGTTCCATGCAACCGATCATTTATGATGTGGCCGTATCGCTTGACGGATTTATTTGCGGCGACAATGAAGATGTAAGCCATTTCCCACATGAAGGCCCGATTGTCGACGCTTATCGAAAGCGCCTGGACAGCTATGCTGTTTGTCTGATGGGCCGCCGGACCTATGAGTTCGGTTATCGCTTTGGCCTTCCTGCCGGAGCAAATCCTTATCCGGGCATGCAGTCTTATGTGATCTCGGCCAGCCTCGAACTGCCGGGCGAAGCCGAAGTCTCGCCAATTCGACGCAACACGGAAGCGGTCTTGCGCAGATTGAAGGTGGAAGCAGCCGGGTCGATTTACCTGTGCGGAGGAGGGGCGCTGGCTGGGTCTCTGCTGGAGCTGGGTTTGATCGATAAAGTACGGCTCAAGCGGGCACCTATAGTGCTGGGCAAAGGCGTCAGATTGTTTGGAGCATATGAGCGCCTCTTGAACTTGAGGCAGCTTGATATGGTCGCCTATCCGGATGGAACGGTCTTCCAGGAATTCGAAATTCCGACCGGATAACTGTCAGGCTTCAGGAACTGGGTCAGTAGACCCAGTTCTCCGCGTTGGTCAGCAGAAATTCCCGGAAAGCCTTGATACGGGCGGTATTCTTCAATTCCGAAGGATATACGAAATAGGTGTCAAACGAAGGAACCTTGTCCTCATATTCGGTCAAGACCGGGACAAGATTGGTGGCCTTGTCGATGATGTAGTCCGGCAACATGGCGATACCCACACCAGACTGAACGGCTCGTTTGATTGCGACCAGATTGTTGGCTTTCAATACCGACCTGCGCGGAGCCGCGGGTGATCGGCCTATTGTCTCCAGCCAGTTCATGGACCGCAGATAGGCTGGCGCTTGTTCGCCGAAGGCCACGATCCGGTGGTCGTCTATGTCTTCAATGGTGCTGGGCGCGCCGAAGCGCTGAATGTATTCCGGCGCCGCGTAAACATGAAAGTGCACGGTGAACAGCTTGCGCTGAATGAGATCCGGCTGGGTTGGTTGCCGCAGGCGGATTGCGACATCAGCCTCGCGCATGCCCAGATCAAGTTCGTCATCATCGAAAATCAGATGAAGATCGACATCCGGATAAAGGTCGATGAAGTTCTTGATACGGGAGGTCAGCCAGGTCGAACCGAGGCCAACCGTTGTGGTAACCCGCAGGATGCCGGATGGCTTGTCCTTGCTGTCGGTGAGGCTGGACTGGACCGCTTCCAGTTTCATGAGAACGTCGCTTGCGGTCCGGTACAGCAATTCACCCTGCTCTGTCAGCAGCAGGCCACGCGCATGGCGGTGGAATAAGGGCACCCCGAGATCATGCTCCAGTGCACTGACCTGCCGGCTGACCGCCGACTGGCTCATGTGCAGCGTATCGCCGGCATGAGTGAAGCTGCCCGCCTGGGCAGCTGCGTGAAAGATGCGTAGTTTGTCCCAATCCATGCGTGCCCCCTCCGCAGGACGTTCAAGCGGCCTTATTCGGCCGCTTGTTTTGTGGTTTCTGCTTCATGTTCAGCCAGAAACTTCTCAGCTTCAAGGGCTGCCATGCAGCCCATTCCGGCTGCGGTAACGGCCTGACGGTAGATGTCGTCCGTTACATCACCGGCGGCGAACACACCCGGGATCGAGGTTTTGGTCGAATCCGGTGCAGTTTCCAGATAGCCATTCGATTTCAAGGTGAGCTGGTCCTTGAAAAGCTCCACTGAAGGTGCATGGCCAATGGCAATGAAGACGCCGTCGGTGGAAATCTCCTGGAGTTCTCCGGTGCTTGTGTTCTTCAAGCGTACGCCTGTAACCGCTTTTGGATTACCGCCACCGAGAATTTCATCAACCTGATTATCCCAGATCACTTCGATTTTCGGGTTCTGGAACAGGCGATCCTGCAGGATCTTTTCAGCGCGCAGGCTGTCACGGCGATGAACCAGCGTCACCTTGGATGCAAGATTGGCCAGATACAGCGCTTCTTCGACAGCCGTGTTGCCGCCACCGACGACAACCACTTCCTTGTTGCGGTAGAAGAAGCCGTCACAGGTCGCACATGCGGAAACGCCTGCACCCATATAGTCCTGCTCGGAAGGCAGACCGAGCCAGCGTGCCTGGGCACCTGTTGCAATAACCAAGGTGTCCGCGGTGAAGGTCGTACCGCTATCGGCTTCCAAACGGAACGGGCGCTGAGACAGGTCGGCCTTGACGATCGTATCGTAGACCATCTTGGTGCCGACGTTTTCAGCTTGCTTTTGCATCTGTTCCATCAACCACGGACCCATTACCGGATCGGCGAAACCCGGGTAGTTTTCAACATCGGTGGTGATGGTCAGCTGGCCGCCCGGTTGAATACCGGCAACCAGCGTAGGTTCGATCATCGCACGCGCTGCATAAATGGCTGCAGTGTATCCGGCGGGACCGGAGCCGATGATCAAAAGCTTGCTGTGTTCCGTGCTCATTAAGCGCACCTTTTTCCTGTCTGCCTGTGCCAGCCGCATCGGGGACGCGTTCAGCTGGTCGAGGATCCTGTGTCTTGTTGACGAAACGTCGAATAATCGGTCAAAATCCGTTCTGCGATTAACGGCGTTGCGTCTATCGGCTCGTAGGTAGTGGTTTTCAACGGGCCTGGAAAGGGGTGAATAACACCCAAGTGCTGCAAAGTCCCCAAAAAGCGAGTGATCTTGTCGTGACCACCGCTTGGATGGAATACATGCACCGGTTTTCCGGTGACAGCAGCTTCGCCAATCATGTTGGTGGAATCCGCTGTCGCCACGATGGCATCCGCCTTGGCCAGATATTGACCGAGAGGGTTGTCGTCCTTTCCGGTCCAGTAAAGGTGGGAGCCGGACTTCGCGAGACCCGAAAGGCCGTATGCCAAACCTGGTGGTGTTCGACGGGAGGCCGTGATCATGAAATGAGCGCCATCGTCCTGCGCCATCTGCCTCAAGCCATTCAGAAGCTTGTGCTGGTCTTCATCTGTGAAGGTGTGATGGCGACTGTCGCCACCAATCAGGACCGCGACCCTTGGATGCTCCAGCTTGTCGATTTCAGGTATGTTGTCCGTGCGCAATTCATCCAGCCGGTTTGACGAAAAGCGATGTGGTGAAGTTGGCGTCACGAGGACATTTCGTCCTCGGAGCTTGTCGTGTTCTGGAACCCAGATAAGATCCGCGGCACCAGGGCCCGTTCTTGGATCTTTCAGGAAGACGGTGAAGGTTTTACCCTTGGAGAGCTTCTTGACCCGTTTCAGGTAAGCAGCAGCGCGCCGACCGGAAGCGACAACCAGATCGGGGTAGGGCGGAGAAATGGGACTGTCGGGTTTCGTTTCCCGTTCCTTTGGATCGATTGGCCCAAATGGCAGCCACCAGGAAAATGGTGGACGAGGTGCGATCCGGCGTGTCTCGTAACGACATCCAAGCGCTTCTACGACACCGATGCACTGCGCGAGATCGCCAGCCTTTCCATCAGTCAGAACCCAGGCTGATGTCGGAGAGTTCTCCCGCTGTCTCTGCATGTCAGGAGAATTTCCCCTATCGTAATCTTTCGAAATAGTGCGCAAATTTGTTATAGTCTTGCACAAACGCGCAAAAAATCATAACTGGGCACCCGAATTCAGGTTATCGTGGGATTCTCATCCTCTGCAAGGTGCCATCACAGGTTCTGTGGCAGCTACCCACAAGTGAACCATCTGGAAAAGCTCGAAGGAGACAGGTTTGAAAGCGCGGCTAGATGCCATTGACTGGCAGATTCTGAAGGAACTGCAAGACGACGGCCGAATGACCAATGTCGAGTTGGCGCGTCGGGTCGGCATATCTGCTCCACCGTGTCTGCGCCGCGTTCGGGCCCTAGAAGAAGCCGGGCTTATTCAGGGGTATCGTACGCTCCTGGATGAAAAACAGCTTGGCTACGATGTCACCGCCTTTGCGATGGTGGGACTTCACAGTCAGACAGAGGCCGACCTTATCGCCTTCGAACAAACGGTCGAGAAATGGCCTCTGGTGCGTGAGAGCTACATGCTGTCCGGTGAAGTGGATTTTCTTCTGAAGTGCGTTTCTCCCGATCTGCAGACATTCCAGAACTTCGTGATCCGGGAACTGACGGCCGCGCCCAACGTCGACAGTGTACGCACAGCCCTTACCATCCGCAGGACAAAGGACGAGCCTGTCGTGCCGATCGACGGCTAATCCGACGGCAAATTGGCTTGTGCGGCGCGCCGAGTGAAAAGCGCCGGACCTATTGTAATGACCGCGACACCCAGCAGGACGACCAGGCCTCCGGTCAACTTGGCAAGAGTCGGCTGCTCTCCCAGAAACAGTACACCTCCCAAGACCGAGAAAAACGGCAACAGCAGCAAGAACGGAGCAACCTTGCCGACGTCGTGACGTCTGATCAGTGTGTTCCAGAGAAAATAACCCAGTGCGGTCATGACAAGGCCGAGATAAAAAACGGCTCCCCAGACGACAACGTCTGCATTTTTGATCGCCTCGGCCTGCCCCTCTTCGAATATTGCCGACATGACAAAGAGCTGTGGGGCGGCAAACACTGCGATCCATGCCGTCACCTGCATGCCTTGAATGTTCTTGAGGCTGCGCACCATGACCTGGCCGAGTGCCCAGGAGAACGCACCCCCAATCACCAGAAATACAGATGTCAGGTTACCGCCCATTTCGTCGTTCTGGGTCATCAGTGCGACCCCGCAAAACGAAATGGCAATGCCGATCCATTTGCGCAAACCCGGTTTTTCACCCAGCAGGACCGCACCAAGAAGAACGAGAAATGGAACTTCGAGCTGTACAATCAGGGCAGCTGTTCCAGCTTCCAGTCCAATCAGACCAGTAAAGGTGAGACTATACTGTATCGCGGCCGCAACGATGGCAATGAAGAATAGATAGATGAGATTGCCGCGGGGAATCCGCGTAAACCAGACAAGCACAAACGCGGTGAGCGTGAAGCGCAATGCCATCAACAGGATGGGCGGGAAAAACTCGATTGCGCCTTTGGCAAAGACGATGCCCATGCCCCACACAAGAGCAACCATAATTGCCATGAGCATTTCCAGCGGGGTCATGTTACCCATGTGATGGCATCCTCGTATTCCCGCAAAACAAGCTGACGTGACGGTGACCTGAATTGGATCCGTTGCAAAGACAAATCTACAGTTGGCAGGTGACCGGCGAACCGAACCGCTTGGCACTCCAAGTTTCAAAAAATATTTGGCTCGTGAGATCCCGGTGCAGCGTAACTCCGAGACAGATAGAGGATCTTTGCAAGTCAAGCTGCTTCATTTAAGAGCTGGATCTCTAAGATACTCTTCTGGAAAAAATCTGACAGGCGCGCGATTCTTTCTAGTTCCGGGATACGGACGACCGAATGCAGCGTCTACTTGGCTGCTGCCTGACGTTCCTTCATGCCTTCAATCTTCCTGTTCAACCTTCTGACCGTAGCAATGTCCCTGAGTGCTGTCGCAACCAGCGTGAATGCGACGCTGAGCAAAGCACAGGTTGTCAGGATTGCGACCGGAAGCAGCTGATCATAGTGGAAAGCATCGAGCATCTGGTCGACAGGCTCGTAGCCTGAATAGAGGCGTCCGCGCATCGTCTCGCGATAAGCTCCAAGCTGCGCGGTCCCATGCTTGAAGTAGCGCAGGCCGAGAACAAGAACGATCACGGCGGCAGCAAGTGCGACCAGATAGCCGAACATGCGCAGGGCAAAGGCAAACGCGTTTTCGTGGCGTTGCTTGATGATGCGCTTGAAGATTAGCCGCTCGCGCTCATCCAGTTTGGAATAGACGAACCAACGATAGATCCAAAGCGGGATCGACGCTGCCAGCAGCCACATTCCAATTGCATGAAAGACCATCGTTTGCCCTCCGACACTTGCCGGTTGCTACCTTAACGTTAGACCGGCAGGCGTCAAAGGAAAAAGCGTGTCTTTAGAGCGGTTTGGGAGCTGAGGAGATCAGACGAACCGAACTTCGACGATCTCGTAGGAACGAGCGCCGCCCGGCGCGGTCACTTCGACGCTGTCGCCAACGGACTTGCCGATGAGCGCACGTGCGATAGGTGACGAGATCGAAACCTTGTTCTGCTTCACGTCGGACTCAACGTCGCCAACGATCATGTATTTCTTTTCTTCTTCCGTGTCCTCGTCGATCAGGGACACGGTCGCGCCGAACTTGACAATTTCGCCGGACAATTTGGTGACATCGATAACTTCGGCACGCGAAAGCTTGTCTTCCAGTTCCGAGATGCGGCCTTCGTTGAGGCTCTGCGCCTCTTTGGCAGCGTGGTATTCGGCGTTCTCCGACAAATCGCCATGCGCGCGTGCTTCAGCAATGGCATCAACGATGCGCGGACGCTCAACCGTGGTACGTTCCTTCAGTTCGTCCTGAAGCATTTTGTAACCGGCAGAGGTCATCGGAACTTTTTCCATGGGTCTCAGACCTTCAGCTTATTGGGTCCCCCTTCTTGAGGACCGCGCTTTTACAAAAACAAACCAAGCCGGGAAAGGCTCTCTTTCCCGGCCGGTCGACGTGTATAATAGCCTCAGCCGAAGTAGGATTGTAAAGGTCTTACTTCAAGGCTCCCCGCTTTATGGGCGGCAATACCTTTTGCGGCTGCAACGGATCCGGCGAGGGTCGTGTAATACGGGACCTTGTTCAAAAGGGCTGCCCGGCGCATGGACCGGCTGTCGGCGATAGCCTGCGCACCTTCGGTTGTATTGAAGACGAGCTGAACTTCACCGTTCTTCACAGCATCGACGATATGCGGGCGGCCTTCAAGCACCTTGTTCACTTTCTTCGCGGCGATGCCGTTTTCTTCAAGGAACTTCTGGGTGCCGGCCGTTGCGATGACGTTGAAGCCTGCTTGCTCCAGTTTACGAACCGCGTCGACGACGCCTTCCTTGTCCTGGTCGCGCATGGAGACGAAAACCGTTCCGCTTTCGGGAACACCTGTGCCGGAACCGATCTGGGACTTGGCAAAAGCGGTGCCGAACCTCGTATCGAGGCCCATAACCTCACCCGTGGAGCGCATTTCAGGACCGAGGATTGTGTCGACGCCCGGGAAACGTGCGAACGGGAACACGGCTTCCTTGACCGCGATATGGTCGAATTGCTTTTCAGACAGGCCGAACGAGGCCAGGCTTTCGCCGGCCATGACCCGGCTGGCGATCTTGGCAATCGGAGCACCGATCGTCTTGGCCACGAAGGGGACGGTCCGCGATGCGCGCGGGTTCACTTCAAGGACGTAGATCTCGCCGTCCTTGATGGCGTATTGCACGTTCATCAGGCCGCCGACTTCCAGTGCAAGCGCAAGGGCTGTCGTCTGGCGTTTCAACTCTTCCAGCAGATCTTCCTGCAGCGAGAACGGTGGTAGCGAGCAGGCGCTGTCGCCTGAGTGAATGCCGGCTTCCTCGATGTGCTCCATGATGCCGCAGACAAAGACGTCCTTGCCGTCGCAAAGCGCGTCAACGTCCACTTCGATCGCCCCTTCGAGATAACGGTCGAAGAGCAGGGGATTGGTGCCAAGGACCGTGTTTATCTGGCCGGTCTTGTCGTTCGGGTACTTGGCCCGGACTTCAGCCGGAACCAGTTCCGGAAGTGTTCCGAGGAGATAGGAGTTCAACGCTTCCTCGTCGCGGATGATCTGCATTGCGCGACCACCCAGAACATAGGACGGACGCACCACAAGTGGCAGACCGAGTTGGCCCGCAATCAGACGGCCCTGCTCAACGGAGTAGGCAATGCCGTTTTCCGGTTGTTTCAAGCCCAGCTTGATCAGCAGTTTCTGGAACCTGTCGCGATCTTCTGCAAGGTCGATCATGTCGGGTGCCGTACCGAGGATCGGAACGTCCGCCTTCACCAGCGCTTGAGCCAGTTTCAGCGGAGTTTGGCCACCGAACTGAACGATTACGCCGTGCAGTGTGCCGTTTTCTCTTTCCTTACGGATAATCTCCAGCACGTCTTCAGCAGTCAGCGGTTCGAAATAGAGCCTGTCGGAGGTATCGTAGTCTGTCGAAACAGTTTCCGGGTTACAGTTGACCATGATGGTTTCGTAGCCTGCATCATCCAATGCGAAGGCTGCGTGGCAGCAACAATAGTCAAACTCGATACCCTGACCGATCCTGTTCGGTCCGCCACCCAGAATGACAACCTTTTTCCGGTCAGACGGAGCGGATTCACAGGCCGGGGCACCCATGAACGGTGCCTCGTAGGTGGAGTACATGTAAGCGGTCGGCGAAGCGAATTCGGCAGCGCAGGTGTCGATGCGCTTGTAAACCGGATGAACGTCCAATTCGTTCCGCAGCTTGACCACATCGTCGGCTTCTACGCCGGCAAGGCTTGCAAGGCGCGTGTCCGAGAAGCCCATGGATTTCAGCTTGCGCAGGTTGGATGCATCTGCCGGAAGGCCGATGTTGCGAACCTTTGCTTCCATTGCAAGAATGTCTGCGATCTGTTCCAGGAACCAGGTGTTGATGCCGCTGGCGCTGTAAATCTCCTCGATTGTCATGCCAAGACGCATCGCCTGGGCGACATTGAGCAGGCGGCTTGGCGTTGCCATCGAAACGGCGGCCCGCAAGGCATTCTTGTCGTCGCCCTGATTCAGGCCGGGAATGTCGGTTTCATCAAGACCGTTCAGGCCGGTTTCCAGGCCACGCAATGCTTTCTGAAGGCTTTCATTGAAGGTCCGGCCAATAGCCATCACTTCACCGACCGACTTCATGGCGGTCGTCAGATTTGATTCCGACCCCGGGAACTTTTCGAAGGCAAAACGCGGTATCTTGGTGACCACGTAGTCGATTGTCGGCTCGAAGGAGGCAGGGGTTGCGCCACCGGTAATGTCGTTTTCAAGCTCATCAAGCGTGTAGCCAACCGCCAGCTTTGCCGCGATCTTGGCGATCGGGAAGCCGGTTGCTTTCGACGCAAGTGCGGACGAGCGGGATACGCGCGGGTTCATTTCGATGACCACCAGGCGCCCGTTTTCCGGATTGACCGCGAACTGAACGTTGGAGCCACCTGTTTCGACGCCGATTTCCCGCAGCACGGCAATCGAAGCGTCCCGCATGATTTGGTATTCTTTGTCGGTCAGCGTGAGAGCCGGGGCAACGGTGATGGAATCGCCCGTATGGACGCCCATCGGATCCACGTTCTCGATGGAACAGATGATGATGCAGTTGTCCGCCTTGTCGCGGACGACTTCCATTTCATATTCCTTCCAGCCGAGAAGACTTTCGTCGATCAGAACCTGGCCTACCGGTGACGCATCAATGCCGGAGCGGACAATCGTCTCGTATTCTTCGCGGTTATAGGCAACTCCGCCTCCGGTTCCGCCAAGCGTAAAGGCCGGACGAATGATCGCGGGAAGTCCGATCTCGTCGAGTGCACGCATGGCTTCCAGGAAACCGGCATTGCGGTCGTATCCAGCAATCTTGCCGTCTTCGTTGCGAATGGCCGGCGATGAGGCGATTGCGGCGCGTGGATTTTCCAGGCCGATCACATCCATGGCCGCCCTGAATTTTTCGCGGTCTTCAGCCTTCTCGATGACGTCGCCGCGCGCGCCGATCATTTCGACGCCATATTCTTCAAGGACGCCCATCTCCTCCAGATCGAGTGCACAGTTAAGTGCCGTCTGGCCGCCCATGGTCGGCAGCAATGCGTCGGGACGTTCTTTCTCGATGATCTTGGCAACGAGTTCCGGCGTGATCGGCTCTATGTATGTGGCATCTGCGAGATCCGGATCGGTCATGATCGTCGCCGGGTTCGAGTTTACCAGGATGATGCGGTATCCCTCTTCGCGCAGCGCCTTGCAGGCCTGGGTGCCTGAATAATCGAATTCGCAGGCCTGACCGATAACGATCGGGCCGGCACCAATGATCAGGATGGAAGAGATATCTGTGCGTTTGGGCATCTCGGTTCGCAGCTCGCAGCGGCCAGTCCGTATTAGCGGCGTTCGCTATTCGGTCCGGCTCGATCTAAGTGTGAATGACAATGTTGGCTGAGCGCGTCTTATAGGGAAAAGCGCAGCGCTAGGAAACCCCGGTAGAGCGACAAGACGACGTTTTCCGACCAGGAATGACGAGATTATTCGGAGTCAGCGGCTTCGGCAGGCAATGGTGTGGTGATTTGGCCGTCAAAATCACCGATCCCTTCGGACAGTGCATAACAAGCCAAACGGATGGATTTTGGTATTTCTACCGGCCGTCCGTCGCGATTGCCCTTTTCATAATACTGGATCATGCGTTTTTTCAGACCCAGCCGCTCAGCCGCATCCTTTTGCTTCAACCCGAGCGTCCGTCGCCATACGCGGAACTGTTGCGGTGTCATGCCGGGAGCTGGGATTTTTGATTTTGATTCGGCCATATTTCTTTTATTCCGGAGTACCTTGGTTCGGTTCTGCCATGGTCGGCCGTGCACATGCCGACTTCCTGACAGAAATAACCTCAATGGTAACTTGTCAATCAGGAAGTGCACAATGTGCTACTTTTTGTGCTGGAAGCGCGCGTGCTGGACCTGCCGGTACTTGTCTGAGCTGATTCTCAAGGCATGAATGTTGGTCGAAGACTGCTTCACCTGGTGTGCGAGGTCTGAAAAATTTCAGACTTCCAAGATGCTCGTTAAAGGTGTATGTCGGCGAGCGGAGACATCGCCATGGGCTTCCCTTTCGTGAGGTTGGAGTCTGGATTTTCTTAGATGCTATCTAGACAGAAATTGAGCACTGATATAAATGTCAGTGATAAGTTTTGGAAAACTAAGCGTTTTCCGAAATTCGCCTGCCGCAAGGTCAGTGAAAATCATTGGGGATATCCAGAGGTCGGGAAAGAATATTTATTAGGTTCTTATTATCGATAATTAATATTTATACCCACTTTGGAACGCGACAATCTGTCTTATTATTCCTAGTTGTGTGCTCAATCTGCCAAAAAATTAGTTTTAGTTTTCCGTGGACTGATGCTTCTGCGGAAAATAGGCAATAAATCCAATTTTATCGTAGATTTTAACTGTCGATCCAGTGTAATAGTCTACCCGCTTAGTCTCAATTATGTTTGGCGTTGGGGGCTTCCAGGGCTTTGAGCAGATTGCTTCGTGCCAAATGGAGGTGCAATTGCGATGCTAGTGGGACCTGAGAACCTGTTGTGGGGCAGGAAATCAGGAGTGTTGCATTGCCTGGCTGGACTCGGAACAAAAAGACAAGATCGGGCTTTAAACTATGAACAACGTAGCTACCAACATGGTTGTGATTCCGGACATCGCAGGTCCGGGACAGGAAGTGGTGCTGGACGACCGCGCATTGCCAATTTCGGAAATGTCGGAGCAGTTTGATGTAACTCTACGGACACTGCGGTTTTACGAAGAAAAAGGTCTTCTGAATCCCGTACGTAAGGGTGCACGTCGTTTTTACGGCGCTCGCGACATCTCCCGGATGCGTGTCATTCTGCAGGCAAAGAAAATCGGTCTGACCCTGGCGGAGATCCGCCGCGTCATCAAACTGGTGGAAAGCAACACCAACCGGACTGATCAGTTCAGGGAACTCCAGGAGATCTGCAAGGGTCAGCAGGAAATTCTCGTAGAACAGAAACAGATGCTGGACGAGCAGATTGCTGAAGTCGATCTGATCCTTACCAGCTTCGACGAACTGCTCGCTTGATAAGCTTTCGGTTCTGAAAAAACCCCCGGTGCAATTGCACCGGGGTTTTTTGTTTTTGCAGTGTTGCAAATCAGGTCACGGCAGATGCTCACCTGTGTTGCCTTCAGGGGCGCAGAACTATCTTGAAGGCCGTGCCGCTTTCTTTTCCGGCCAATTGTACAAAGTGGGGCAATCCGCTTCCGACGATGCGCAGCCACACATCAATGGGTTCGCCACCTTCTGCTTCAAGACTGTATCGGTGCGCGGAAATCTTCTGACTGCCGAGCGTAACTGTTTCAACTCCCTTGAAACTTACCCTTCCTCCGAACACTGCCATTTCCTGGATATCGAACACTCGCAAGGTGGCCGGAAGACGGAAATCGTTCCGCTGCCACATCAGTGGGAGGCCCATGAGACTGGTATCGAAACTATCTTTGGTAAAACGGTCGTTGCGAGAGGCGTTCTTGTCATCTGCCAGAATGACGCTGCCGATCGCCATGACGTCCCCGGCCCCGGGAACAAGATAGGAGACAACGCCCTTGGCCAGAGCGAAGACTTCATCCATTTCCTTTTCGTCTTCGTTCTTCATCTGGGCATGAAAAGCAAGATATTCGCTGCCGGAAAGGGCGACCTTGCTCCAGTAGACCTTGTTACTCTCGCGTGTCTTGCTGCTTGCCTTTTCCAGTAAACCTTGTGTTGCGTGAAACTCTTCCGTCAGGCTCTCGACATTAATTCTGCCCCAGAAACCCTGAGTGTCGATTTTCAGTTGCTGTGCAATCCTGTAGCCGCCACCAGAATCGGGGTGTGTGGTCAGAACGATCTCGCCAATTTTTTTGTCTGAAACAAGAAGGTCATACGTATGAGCGCTTTGCGCGCTCGACGAAACGGTTGCGACGGCAACAAAGAGCCAGGCAAGTGCTGTCGCACAGAAGACATTTCGAGCAAAGGTCATGTGAAGATCCGGGAATTTGATTAAGTCAAAAATGGCTTTTGGTCTGGATTTCCATATTCATTTGAAAACCCAGTGGTTCGACAATCCGACAGGGACGCCGGTAAGGTGCAAACGAATGTTTGTCTGGAGAATATAAGTTGAACGAACGAACGTTCAATATATGAAGTGCGATAATATTGACCTCAAGAGCCTGATTTCGAAGAGCAGCAGACTGCAACTCCTTAATCCGTAGTCTGGTTGGTAAGGCCTCTTCTTCGAGCAAGATTGCTCGGCTACTTGAGCTGAACCCACAAGGACGATGTAACGTCGGCACCTATTGAGGACCCCTTCCGCAAGGGCCGTGTGACAGTTGCCTTTGATTGAGAAAAATCCAGGGTCATTCAAGAAAGTGCAAATGACAAAACCGCCTGGCGTCAACAACGCCAGGCGGCTCAATTTGTTCATACTGAAGAACCGGGCTCGAAACAGCTGTCAGAGAAAACGCGTTTGTTCCGAGCTTCGGTTAGCCGGCAGCTTCCATAAGATCCGTGAAACGCTTGAACAGGTAGTTGCTGTCGCGTGGGCCGGGGGAGGCCTCCGGATGATACTGAACGGAAAAGACAGGTTTGTCTTTCATCGCCAGGCCGCAATTGGAGCCGTCAAAGAGCGAGACATGGGTCTGTTCGACATTGTCCGGAAGGCTGTCGGCATCAACGGCAAAACCGTGGTTCATAGAGGTGATTTCCACCTTGCCGGTTGTGTGGTCGAATACCGGGTGATTGGCGCCGTGATGGCCCTGATGCATTTTCACGGTCTTTCCGCCAAGCGCCAGTGCCAGCATCTGGTGACCCAGGCAGATACCGAAGGTCGGAACACCCTTGTCGACGACATTCTGGATCATCTCGACAGAGTAGTTGCCAGTCGCAGCCGGATCGCCCGGACCGTTGGACAGGAAGACGCCATCCGGATTGTGCGCGAGGACTTCTTCAGAAGTTGCGGTGGCCGGCAATACAGTAACGTCACACCCGGCGTCGGCGAGCAGACGCAGGATGTTGCGCTTGATGCCGAAATCGATGGCGACGACCTTGAATTTGCCATCGGTTGTTTCGCCGAAGCCTTCATCCCATTTCCACGTGGTCTGGGACCAGGGATGGGACTGAGTGGTCGAAGCATCCTTGGCGAGGTCCATGCCGACCAGTCCCGGCCAGTTGGCAGCTGCCGTTTTCAACGCTTCCAGGTCGAAATTTCCGTCCGGTGCGTGCGCGATCACGCCATTGGGGACACCTTTTTCGCGGATCAGCGCCGTCAGTGCGCGGGTGTCCACTCCACTGATGCCGATCAGGTTGCGGCTCTTGAGCCACGCGTCGAGGTGTTTTGCGGCGCGGTAGTTGGAAGGGTCGGTGATTTCCGCCGCCAGAACCACGCCACGAATTCCGCTTTCGGCGGCCATGTTGACGGTTTCGATGTCCTCGTCATTGGTGCCGACATTGCCGATATGTGGAAATGTGAAGGTGATGATCTGGCCGGAGTAAGATGGGTCCGTCAGGATTTCCTGATACCCTGTCATTGCCGTGTTAAAGCAAATTTCACCAACGGCTTGTCCCGTGGCGCCAAGGCCGTATCCTTCGATAACGCTGCCGTCGGAGAGCACAAGGAGGGCGGTCGCCGGGGTCTCAGACCATGCGTCTGCAGTCGTCATGTCTTGTTTCCAGAGTTTGTTGGTGACATCATGCGCTGCAGGAAAGGCGTCTGAGGCAGGCAGAAACGCCTGCAGTAGGCCGTCTGCATTAAGCGCGAGACTCTATGGGAAGCGGCTAGGATCGTCAACATTGATCCTTTGAAAAAAGATCTATAAATTTCAATAGCTTGGCTGAGCAAGGTGGAAAGGGCGCCAACGCGTCGCGGGTTCAGCACGGCAGGGGTGGGGTAAACCATGCGCGATGACATGCGCGAAAGAATCAACACTGCATTGAAATTGGCGCAGGATGCGGGTGACAAACGCAGATGCGCAACGCTGCGCCTTGTGCAGACCGCGGTAAAGGATCGCGAAACTGCTGCCCGTGAAAACGGCAAAGATGGCGTGGATGAGAGAGAGGTTATTGATATTCTTCGGAAAATGATCCGCCAGCGTGAAACTTCCGCCGAAGAATTTGAAACCAGCGGCCAGCTGAATCTCGCGGAACAGGAACGCGCGGAGCAAGAGATCATCCGCGAATTTCTACCGGTACAGCTCAGCGATGAAGAAACCCGTGCTTTATGTGAGGCGACGGTGAAAGATATCGATGCCCATGGGCTGCGTGACATTGGCCGATGCATGAGCGAGCTCAAGAGCAGGTATTCCGGACAAATGGACTTTGTTCAGGCCTCGTGTTTCGTCAAAGACATGCTGCGTGCCGATGGCAATGGCAACGGCCAATCCAAGAACGGATCCGAAGACACACCGCAAAACTGACGCGCTTCTTCCCGAAGACGATGAATGGGAAGATCCGTCGAATTCACACAAACTATCAACAGGTCTTCCACGCTCTGTCAGGAACCGGGTTAGGTACTGGCGCAACGTGCCGAGACCTTCTATTTTGGCAGATCTGCCTGACCGGCCCGATGGGGCCGGTCAGGCTTTAGCATGCTTTCACCAGGGACAGTTCGTACTCAATGCGTTTTGAACCGCGCCTTCTCGATGAAATTCGCGCCCGCCTGACACTCTCGGATGTCGTTGGGCGCCGCGTCACGTGGGACAGGCGCAAAACGCAGCCGGGTAAGGGCGATTACTGGGCCTGCTGTCCGTTTCACCAGGAGAAGAGCCCGAGTTTCCACGTGGATGACAGGCGCAACCGTTACAAGTGTTTCGGGTGCGGCGCTTCCGGAGACCATTTTACCTTCCTGTGTGAAACCGAAGGACTGAGTTTTCCCGAATCCGTTGAACGGCTGGCCGAACAGGCGGGTGTGGCACTGCCAGCACCCGATCCACAGGCTGCGCGGCGTGAGAAAAAGCGCGCTGGACTTGCAGATATCTGCGAAATGGCGGCTCAGTTCTTCCAGTCCGAGTTTGCAGCGCCGCGAGGCGAGAGCGCGCGCAACTATGCGTTAAAGCGCGGTCTTTCTCCTCAAACACTTTCCGAGTTCCGGTTTGGATTTGCGCCGGACAGCCGGGATGCGCTGAAGAATTTTCTGGCCGCGCGGGACATTCCCGAGGCGGCGATGGTCGAGGCCGGTCTCGTTATCCGGCCTGACGATGGCCGACCGGGATACGACCGGTTTCGCGGTAGGTTGATGATCCCGATCCAGGACGACCGGGGCAGGGTGGTCGCCTTTGGTGGGCGTACTCTGATGCCGGACGGCCAGCCGAAATACCTCAACTCACCGGAGACCCCTTTGTTTCACAAGGGTGTCATGCTGTTCAATGCTCACCGGGCACGCGAACCGGCTTTCAAGAGCGGTGAAGCAGTTGTCGTTGAGGGCTATCTGGATGCGATTGCGCTCTGGCAGGCCGGAATTCACCATGTGGTTGCCTCGCTGGGGACGGCATTCACCGAGGATCAGGTGGTCCGTCTCTGGAAGTTCGCACCGGAACCCGTGATCTGTTTCGACGGCGATGCTGCTGGGGTGTCCGCTGCTCACCGGGCGATTGACAGGATCTTTCCGGTTTTGAAGAGCGGATACTCCTTCCAGTTTTGTTTCCTTCCCGATGGGATGGACCCGGACGACCTCGTCAAACAGCGCGGGTTGGAAGGATTTCACGGGGAAGTATCCAAAGCGCAGGCGTTGTTCGATGCGGTCTGGGAGAGGGAAATTTCCGTCTCTCGTCTCGACACACCGGAGCGCAAGGCCGCGCTGGAAAAACGTTTTGACGACCTGATCGGAACGATCCGGGACGAACGTGTCCGCCGACGCTATCAGCTGGACCTGAAGTTCAAGCTGTCCAACCTGTTCTTTGAGCAAGCGCGTCAGAACAGGCGAGACGGCAAGAAAGGCATCCCAAGCCCCGACGGGCTTGGCAAGGCGCGCGAAAGAGTGGCGGCGAGCGACGATTTTGGCACTGAGCGCCTGGTGCTCGGGCTATGCATGCGATACCCGCATCTGCTGGATCGGAATTTTGAGCGCTTTTCGGGAATGCCCTTCGTCAATGAGCTGCATTTGCAATTGCGCGATATCTTGTGCCGGATCGTGGATGATTTGGAGGCGACGCCGATTGCTGATCTGACCGGCGCTTTTGATGAGCCGCTTCGTGACATCATGTATGAAATGATGTTGGAAACCATCGGCATGCAGGAGCAGAAGAAGGCCGAATTTTCAGCATTGAACCATCGCTTCCCCTTATTGAAGTCAAACCCGCCGGAAGACTTTATCGAGGCTGCTTACCTGCATTTCCTGGATGTGCTGGAATTGAACGCGCTTGAAGATGAGCTGAATTCGGAACTCGCCACTGCGGATGAGCAGCTTGATGAACATTCCTGGATGCGAATTCAGGCGCTTTCACAGGACCTGAACCGGCGCCGCGAAGAGTGCGCACGTGACGAATCCGATCTGGCTGAACGGGCCAAGAAAATCAGAACGGCACCTCCGGCGGCTGCAGCCGCACAATAATCGAGGGAGGCCGTCGCTAAAAAGTGGCCATCCTGAGACTTGACATGTCAGTTGTTGAAGCGTGGAACGTGCCGATTTTTCAGGACTTAGCCCCGTTTTGCGGGTTCAGAACGTTAAAAAGTGCATTTTCCAATTGACCGATGACGAATCACACTTGCGAATCGCGCTGGCCGAGCTAAATAGAAGTTTTGCAGCCCTCAAGAGTCGCAGCTTAAAAGCCTGCTCGCGACAAATAGTCAGATAAACGCTGCAACCCGTTAGAATACCTCTCCGGCATTCGTCACTTCGAATGCCAATAATAAAGGCCGTGTACTGCGTCGATGCTGAATATTGTCACAGTCGATAAGTGTACGGTTAATTGGGACTTAAGGGACACGGCTTACAAACCTATACACAGTGATTCTTTCAGACGCCGCCGCATCTCATGCTGGCGCGCTGAGGGCGAATTGGGTTGAAGCTAAACAAAGGGCGCGGCGTGGCTGGACCAGCCACGAACTGGAGCACGATATGGTAGCCAAAGCGACACAAGCAGACGACACACAGGAAGCAAGCGCGGACGGTCCGGATGGTCCGCTGCTGGACCTGTCGGATGCCGCTGTCAAAAAGATGATCAAAGCCGCGAAGAAACGCGGTTATGTCACTTATGACGAGCTGAACGAAGTCCTGCCTTCCGAGCAGGTTTCTTCCGAAAAAATTGAAGACACCATGTCAATGCTTTCCGACATGGGTATCAACGTGATCGATTCCGACGAAGCCGACGATGGCCCGGAAGAGGTTGATGGCGGTGAGCTGGTAGCAGCCACGACAACCGCGGTCGCCAAAACCGGCACCACCAAGGAGCCGGCTGACCGCACGGATGATCCTGTGCGCATGTATTTGCGCGAAATGGGTTCGGTCGAGCTTCTTTCCCGTGAGGGTGAGATCGCGATCGCCAAGCGTATCGAAGCTGGTCGCGAAGCAATGATCGCGGGTCTTTGCGAAAGCCCGCTGACCTTCCAGGCTATCATCATCTGGCGTGACGAACTCAACGAAGCTCAGGTTCTGCTGCGCGACATCATCGATCTGGAAGCAACATATGCCGGACCGGACGCCAAAGCCGGGCCAGCTGTTGCCAATGACGACGTCGCACCGGGCGAGGATGAAGAGGAAGAAGCTTCCGAAGAGAATTCCGAAGACGGCGAGAACGGCGACAGCGACGATGATGACGAGTTCGAAGCAAACGTCTCGCTTTCTGCCATGGAAGCAGAACTGAAGCCGGGCGTTCTTGAAACATTCGACAACATTGCCGACAACTACAAGAAACTGCGCCGTCTGCAGGATCAGCTGGTTGAAAACAAGCTGGCCAACAAGACCCTGTCTCCGAGCCAGGAACGCCGCTACAAGAAGCTGAAAGAAGACATTGTTGTCGACGTGAAGAGCCTTTCGCTCAACCAGAACCGTATCGACGCCCTGGTTGCCCAGCTCTATGACATCAACAAGCGTCTTATGGGCTATGAAGGCCGTCTTCTGCGCCTTGCGGACAGCTACAACGTCGATCGCTCCGACTTCCTGAAACAGTATCAGGGCGCTGAGCTCGACCCGAACTGGCTGCGCAAGGTTGCGAACCTTTCCACCCGCGGTTGGAAAAACTTCATCGCCAAGGAAAAAGAGACCGTTCGCGAACTGCGTCAGGAAATCCAGACGCTGGCAACAGAGACCGGTCTCGAAATCACCGAATTCCGCCGCATCGTGGCAATGGTCCAGAAGGGCGAGCGCGAAGCACGTATCGCCAAGAAGGAAATGGTCGAGGCAAACCTTCGTCTCGTCATCTCCATTGCCAAGAAGTACACCAACCGTGGCCTGCAGTTCCTCGATCTCATCCAGGAAGGAAACATCGGTTTGATGAAGGCGGTGGACAAGTTCGAATACCGGCGCGGCTACAAGTTTTCCACCTACGCGACATGGTGGATCCGTCAGGCGATCACCCGCTCGATCGCTGACCAGGCACGCACCATTCGTATTCCGGTGCACATGATCGAGACGATCAACAAGATCGTTCGCACATCGCGGCAGATGCTGCATGAAATCGGCCGCGAGCCGACACCGGAAGAACTGGCTGAGAAGCTGCAGATGCCGCTTGAGAAAGTGCGCAAGGTTCTCAAGATCGCCAAGGAGCCGATCTCTCTGGAAACGCCGATCGGCGACGAGGAAGATTCACATCTGGGCGACTTCATCGAAGACAAGAACGCCGTTCTGCCGATCGATGCGGCCATCCAGTCGAACCTGCGTGAAACCACGACACGTGTGCTGGCTTCGCTTACTCCGCGCGAAGAGCGCGTTCTCAGAATGCGTTTCGGTATCGGTATGAACACCGACCACACGCTGGAAGAAGTCGGTCAGCAGTTCTCGGTTACTCGCGAGCGTATCCGTCAGATCGAGGCGAAGGCGCTCAGGAAGCTGAAGCACCCGAGCCGCTCACGCAAACTGCGGTCCTTCCTGGACAGCTGATTTGCTGTCTGGATTTTCAAGTTTGATGAAGAAAAACCCGGCGGTGTTGCCGGGTTTTTTGTTTATATGATTTGATCGTCTTTTTCGTTCCAGGGACATTCTTTTGGCCATAATCGCTGACATGGAAAGGCCGATGGAAGAGGCACAACCGGAGGATCGGCGTTTTTTTGCCTGGGGTCTGGCGGCCTCACTGGTTCTGCATGCGCTTGCCGGACTGGTTTTGATGGACGGTATCTCCGGATATGAGCCATCGCCGCAGCAAACACCGATCGAGGTGGAGCTTGTGCCATTGCCCGTCCCTGAGCCGGAAGCCGAGCTGCAGGAAGAAGAGACGGAGCTGGCGGAACTGCCCGAGCAGGAAGAAGAGCAACAGGAAGAGCCAGAACAGGCCGAAGAACCGCCTGCACCCGAACCGGAACCCGAAACCCAGGAGTTGCCTCCGGCTGAGGAGCCAGCCCGGGAAGTGACGGTTTTGCAGCCGGTCGAGCAATTCGGAGAAGATGACCAGGAAGGCCAGAACGGCGAGGAGCAGGAGCCTGAGGCGGAACTCCAGGCCGAAGCCCCGAGCGAACCTGAAGATCCTCAGGAGAGCGAACCGGCAGCCGATCAAGAGTCAGCGGAAGAGCCG
The DNA here is from genome assembly GCA_039195965.1 of Pseudomonadota bacterium. GTDB lineage: Bacteria > Pseudomonadota > Alphaproteobacteria > Rhizobiales > Stappiaceae > Roseibium. The sequence goes on along the minus strand of JBCCVB010000012.1, from coordinate 27,928 downwards.
CTCGAGGGGGAAAACACGACGGAGCCTGTTGAAGAGACCGAGATTGCTGAAAACTCTGTTCCAGAGCCAGAGCCAGAGCCAGAGCCAGAGCCAGAGCCAGAGCCAGAGCCAGAGCCAGAGCCAGAGCCAGAGCCAGAGCCTGTGGTGGAAGCAGAGGCCGAAGTTGAAGAGGAAGACCAGCTGGCAGACGACCCGGCACTGGAGCCCGGACCGAGCGGTGATCCGGTCCCGAGCCCCAAACCTGAGATCCTGGTTGCCCAGACTGGCGACGATGCGACAGCCGATGACCCGTCTGAGGAGGTAACCGCGGAAGAAACGCCGGAAGAAAACGCTGAACCTCAAGAAGACTTCGGAACGGTCGGTCAAATCGTTACGACCGAGACACCGTCAAGAAAGCCGGAGCGCCGTGTGGCAGCGGTTTCAAGTCAGGCAACACAACGGTCAGCGCCACAGCGGCGGGATCTTCTGCCTGCCAGGGAGTTTTATTCCCGCGATATCCTTGATGATTCCCGCGCGCAAACTGCCATGCGTGGCATGTCTTCGGGTGAACGTCTCAATCTGCTATGCATGACGGAACTGCGGGCGCAGTTGACCGTCGCAAGTCCTGCTCCTCCGGAACTTCTGCCGTCCTTCAGACCCCAACCGGGCACGGTGCTGGAACCGCGGCGGGCAGCGTTTCGAAGTCTCGGCCGTTGGTTTGACGTCGCTTTCCGCTGTGAGGTGGACAGCGGTGTGACGCGGGTCGAAAGGTTCGCCTTCAAAATCGGCGCTCCGATCCCGCCTTCCGAATGGCTGTCGCGTGGACTGACAGGGTTTTAACGCATTTCGCGAAAAGACTGCATCACCTGTCGTTGCCAGCTATCAGGTCAGATCATAAACCGGAACGGTCCCTAGCGGTCCCACCATGAGCGTTCTTTGGGATTCTATCGGGAATGGGTCGAACGAGGGAAAAGAACCTTGGTCGGTGGGGGCTGCCTTTGCAAGTTTGCTTGTGCCGTCAGCCTCCAGGAAATATCCGATCCTGAAATAGGCATTCATGTTCAGAACGCCGCTTGCCGGCGGAATTTCATCCCGATCCGAATAGGGTGTCCAGGGATAGACGGGCTGGACCTGTCTAACGGTCTTGTCGATTGTCTGACCGGGCTTGACTGCCGTGACAAAGGGTATGTTGAAGGTCTCCGTGAGTGTGTCTTCCGGAACCTCCATGATCTGCCGGCTCAGAACAAGTTGGCCCTGTTCGATGGTGGCATAGCAAGCATCGATAAGCGGGTATACCGATCCGTCAAATTCGTCATGAAGGATATCGAACAGATAGACGAGCCTGTCTGTCTTGTTGGTCACCTGATACGCCAGAAGCAGAAAGCGCCCATCCTGGCGGAGCTGCGCCGTCAGGGTGATGTCATTGTTTTGATTAGTGAACGATGACATTGCTGCCGCCTTCTTCTGGAAATTGCTCGTAAGGCCAAAAACCATCAGGCCAAGCAATAAATTGCGTCGATCAATAATAGGGCCGTTGTGGCTGTTTGGGATCCCATTCGTCCCGGATTTTATTTTCGCTGTAAGGTTCGCCGTCATGGGGTGGGAAGCCGACCGTCTTGGCTTCTTCCTTGATGACCTTGGCATTTTTGGTTGGGTCGGATGGATCGGGTTTGTGGTCATTTTCAACCTTTGAGAGATCTATCTCGCCATTGGCGGCATGCTTTGCGTGGATCAACTCATGTGCGAGGCCTATTTCCGGAGGCCGGGTTTTCCAGGGCTCGTCTGGACCGAGCGTGGTTCTGTTCGGATTGTAGTGCACCGTTGAATCTGATCCTGAGCCCGGGTTTCCGCTGGCATCGACCTTACCGTCAGCAGTGAAGCCATTGACCTTGTTGCCTCCTGACGTTTCCTTGATTGTAATTGTCTTGCCGGAATTGTGCAGATCATTGAGCAATTTGGCTCCGGATGGCGTTTGACCGATCTTCGCCAATGCGGCGACCGTTTTTTCCCTGAATTCCTCGGTTCCCTCTACAACGATGGCTGGGCCGACATTCGTTTTGCCTATAGCTCCGGCTCCGGCTCCAGCTCCTGCTCCGCCTGCCCCGGCACCACCGGCTCCTCCCCCTTGCATGCCGATCAGGACGGTTGGATAGCCGGACACGATCGCGCCGCCCTTCAGCGTCAGATCCGTCATGCGCGCTGCGGGCAACCCTTCAACCAGAACATTCCAGGCGCCAGTCACAATTGGATCGCCGCCCATGGGAGGTGGTGGGCCGACGCAAACGCACAGGTCAGTTACACGAGCCTGAGGCATTTTTCCTGTCCAGACCGTCCATGCACATTTCCACGCAATCGGTGCAGGAACGCCCACACACATCGGGCAGGTGTGCATATCGGTAAGACGGGCCGCTGGAAATCGCATGACATATCCCGGTTTGCTCAATCGGTGCGAAAATAGTCCCGTTCCCGGTCGTTCCGGTCAATGCCGCGACGTCACACTTTGATTGTTTGTCCGCAAACCTCAGCTTCTTGCGCCGGCACTGTCGAGAATTTGCGATTAATTTACCTTGAATTTGCAACTATATCGGGAATTAACTTAGTGCGTGCAATTTCGCTCAATTATAAGTAGTGTATACGTTATGGGCTGCATAATTGCCGTGAGGGGGCTATGGATTTTTACAATAAGGTGACGCCTTATCTGCTCAGTTTGTTGCGCTGTATGACGGGGCTAGTGTTTCTACAGACCGGAACCAGCAAGTTTTTCGATTTTCCGCACAGTCAGTATTCAGGTGTGCCCGTAATGAGTATGGACGGTATTGCCGGCCTGATCGAGCTCATCTGCGGCACGTTGGTTGCTGTCGGTCTGCTGACCAGACCGGCGGCGTTTCTGGCATCAGGGACAATGGCTGTCGGCTATTTTCTGATTCTGGCGCCGAAAAACTTCTTTCCGATGCTGAATGGCGGGGATAGTGCCATTCTCTTCTGTTTCGTCTTTCTCTTCCTTGCTGCGGCAGGTGGTGGACCGCTCAGTCTCGACAGGCTCTTGTTTGGAAAAAGGACCTGGACAGAGCGAGCGGCTTGAACCGGGAAGGGGAGCTAGTCGGTTTGACCGACCGCTTCGGCACGCACAAGGCGGTGCCGAAGGATCAGCATTGCAGCGGCGGGGATGATCATCAGAGCCGCATTGATGTAGAAGACAGTCGGGCCTGAGCGGGCTATCGCATCGCCCGTGATCAGATTGGTTTCGCCTGGCGAAACAAGGCCCGTCATGACGGCGATAAGACCGGTCAATCCGCCGCCAATGGCGATTCCCGCAGAAGAGAGCGTTGGCAAAATGCTGGAGACGAGGTCCTGGTCTCCACCTTTGGCGGAATACATCAGGGACCGCATAAGGATCTGGTTGCTTAAGCCGTGACCCGCGCCGGCGACAATGGCTGCCAAAGAAAACGTGACAAGCGATGAGGTCGCGATCCCGACAGCGGTCAGCAACATACCGGTGGCAATCAGAAACGGACCGATCGCCAGATAAGTCAATTCTCTCTGCCGGGTCGGCGCACGCGACGAAATCCACGCAAAGAACGACCAGGAAAAGGCCAATCCGGCAGCTACATAACTTGCCTGGGTGACACTGAGACCCCAGTGGACCTGACCCATCGTAGTGATGAAAACCGCCCTGATCGCCGCGACGACGGAAATCAGGAAGATGATCCACGTTCCCAAACCAACCACAGTTCCAACCCGGAAGGCCTCCCGGGGAAAGAGGTGTTTCGCGCTGGCGCCGTCAAGCTTCAAAAGCAAACCGGCTGCAAGCAGGCCAGTCACAATTGTGGCGGCCAAGGGTATGGGCTGATGAATCTCACCGATCACGGTGAGCAGAAAAATGCTGACGGTAAGCAGCCCAAATCGCAACGCCAGCCGACTTGTGCCACCTGTAGCCTTTAGCTGGCGGGAGGTGGTTGCGGATGTTGCACGGGCGGGCAAGGCCGAGTTCATCAATCCGAACAGCAGCAAAGTCAAAGGTATGTTGACAAGAAAGGCTGCGCGCCAGGACCAGAGCTCCGTCAACAATCCTGCAGAGACGGGGCCGATTCCAGCTGCGAGCGCCCAGACACCGGCGAGGAGGGCAAAGATGCGTGGGGCGATATTACTCGGATAAAGATCGGGTATCAGGGAATAGCAAAGAGCAATGATCATGCCTTCACCAAAGCCCTGTAAGGCGCGGCCGGCGATCAAGCCTGCCAGTGATGTACTCAAACCGGCCAATACGGAGCCTGTGGCAAGCAACAAGGTTGCGATCAGAAAAGGATACCGGGCTCCGAATCGCTGTTTCGTGGCTCCAGTCAGACATCCAGCCAGAATGGCCATCATCTCAAACGTACTGAACACCCAGAAGGCCCGGTTCTGACCACCTAAGTCGCGAATGATGTCCGGTAGAACGGCCGTGGTTACAAATCCATTGATGGCGTGGGAGCCGACGCCAAGGACAAGTGCGAGCGTTCCTGCCAATCGGGCAGGAGCGAACAGGCTTGAATTGGACGCGGCGCTGGCTGGGACCTGAGCTGGCGAGCTTATGGACATGACACCCTCAATAAAGAAAGAAATTTCTTTCTTTATATCACCAGCGATTAATAAAGAAAGATTTTTCTTTTTAAATAGAGTGTGAGCTCAATCGCTGTCCAGGCAGGACAGGTGGCCCGGTGGGACCTGATCCACCAACCAGACACCATTTTCCGTTTTGAAGAACTCGAAGCCAGCCGCATGCATGATTTGAGATGTCACCACCAAGACAACGGGTTTGCCGTGCCTTGCTCCCACAGTTCGAGCGGTGTCGGCATCGGCAGACAAGTGAACGTGGTGACGGTTCATCGGTTTCAAACCTTCCTTCAGGATGCCGGATAGAAACCGGGTGGCTGTCCCGTGGTAGAGGATGGTCGGCGGTTCGGTTGGGGGCAGCTGCAGGTCGATGCTGATTGAATGCCCTTGTCTTGCGCGGATCAGAGTACCATCCTCGGAAAACTCGAACCGTTTCTTGTCGTTGGTCTCGACGATCTGCTGCAACTGTTGGAGGCTGCAGGGCATCTGTGTTCGGTCGAATGCCCCTAGCAGTTCTTTCACCTGCACCCAGCCGTCACTGGTCAATCGCAACCCGGCATCTTCCGGTTTGTGTCTCAACCAGAACGAGATTTGCTTGGATATTTTTGTGTCGTTTTTCATGGGTCTGAATGAAATCAGTTAGATAGAAAACGGCGCGGACAATTCCGCGCCGTCGTTTGTCAGGCTTTTGCCGAGCTTTCATCCTGTAACCTAACAAGATCGTTCATCAGGCCGCTCGTCCCGTTGTGAACCGTCAGGCGGTCCACTTTGGACGCAATGGATTCCAGAGCCTCAAGCTCCTTCAGCCGCAGCATGACCGGGTTTTCGGCCATGACCTTTGCGGTGTTCAAAAGCGAACGTGTCGCGTTCGTTTCTTCGCGGCGCCGGATCACGTTGGCTTCCGCTTCCTTTTCTGCGGTCACCACCTTGTTGAGGATCTCACGCATTTCACCGGGAAGAATTACATCCTTCAGGGCGATGTCGAAGACCTCAACTCCGATCTTGGCCATTTCGGTTTTGATCCACGCTTCAGCCTCCGCGTTCACGTCGCCTTTGCGCTCGAGGATCTGGTCAAGCTTCAAGGCGCCGAGTTGCTTGCGGAACACCATTTGCAGGGCCCGGTACAACGTGTCGGAGAAGTCTTTCACCTCTTGGGCAGCCTTTATAGCATCTACCACCCGGTATTCGGCCGACAGGTTGATGCGTATGGTGACCCGATCGAGCGTCAGGACTTCCTGGCCGGTAACGTCAAGGCTCTGCCGCTTCAGGTCGATGAGCTTTTTGGTCATTGTTCCTCCGGCTTTCCAGAAAGCGTGGAGACCGGCGTTCAAGACCCTGGTCATGACGCCGTCGACGAACAACAACGCTACACTGCCCTCGGTCACCTGGATGACTTCGAAGTGCTGCGTCAGCTTTGCATCACCGAGGCGAAGCAACATCTTGCGGGAAAGTTCCGGCTCAGACGCTGTATCAATGACAGTCCATGTCCAAGGACCGGCATCGGTCCAGAGCACAAGCTGCTGATCCGGACCGAGTACCCTGTAGACGCGATGATCCCGTTCCACTACGGCCACTTCGCCCGGTTTCGTTCGGACGACGGTCAAGTGCTCTTCTGCGACTTCGGGAAGCTTGTCGAAAAGCGCTTTTTCATATTCAGACCGGAACAGCGGCATCGTCAGGTCCTGACGCTCGACCATCAGAGTGCCCCTACCATTTTTCAGGTAGTGCTCACCAGGTACGAGAATGCCTTGCAGTTCACCCTTAACCAGATGAACCGCTCGTTCGTTTTCGTAGATCACGACGCGGCTGCGGCCGCGAATTTTATCAAGAAAAGCCATCATTTCGATATTCCTTCCATTGCGCTAAGGCACGTGGCATGTCCTTTCGTTGTTCAAAGAGGGGTTGGAGGTAGGTGGAAACCGACCGCTCCCGAGACAGGGCGGAGGGTGTGAATGTGGAGACCTGAAGAGTGCGCAGGGCACTCGGCGGATCTCTGAACAGCGGGCTTTGCGGCATCAATGCAGGTTGTGCCCGTTCGAGAACAGACAGTCCCGGCGACGACGCGGCGTGGCCTTGATCAAAGACCGGACAAGAGCTCCCGGTGAAGGGCGGGCCTGTCTTCGTGCGTGTCGCGCAAAGGCAGAGCCGGTCCGTCACAAGCCCTCTTCAAATCCCAATTTTGTAGACAGCACCTGAAGCTGTTGCCATAAAATGGCGGACCGGGAGTCGAACCCGAACCCATAGGTTTGCCGTTTGGAGCGGGAGTTGAACCCGCGACCGTCGGATTAATCGTCCGATGCTCTACCAGCTGAGCTATCCGTTGCGTGCAAGACAGGAATCGAACCTGTTTCCTCCAGGCAACATACCTGGCGTTCAACCAATGAACTTCATGCGATTACGCGCGACCTTCTGATACAGTATCCGTACATGGAAACGACAATGCCGAACCATGCGGGCGGCAAGAAAATTGCCTATACCTTTGATATCTGAACCAGTCTTGAGACCGATGACGAAGTCTTAGGTTGAAACGGGTCATAGGTGCAAGGGGAAAATACTCACTCAATGAGTGTTGGTGCTAAAATACAACAATATGTTGCTAAATTGCAACTATGACGCTTTGCGCTGAATTTGCAGAACAAGAGACACGATGGCTTTGGACTGGAATTTGTGAAGATCTGTAAACCAGACTTTTCGGTCCCTCTTGCGTGCTGTTCGCGGCGCGGGCAAACTCCCGCCGAATTGCAAATTTGCTTCTGTGAGATGTCATGCCCAACAAGCAGTCCCGGTTTCTGATCGACACTTACTTCGCCGCTTTCAATGCCGGCGATACCAAGAAAATGGAAAGCCTGGTCTCTGAAGACCTGATCCACGACGTCAATCAGGGCGAACGGCGGATCGGCAAGGACAAGTTCTGGTCTTTCAATGTCCACATGACCCGTTGTTACAAGGAGCGGCTTTCCGACATCGTCTTGTTCGTCAATGAAGAAGGCACGCGTGCGGCGGCGGAGTTCATCGTTCATGGCACCTATATCAACACAGACGAAGGTCTGCCGCCTGCCAACGGGCAGACTTACGATTTGCCGGCGGGTAGTTTCTTTGAAATCCGCGACGGTCAGATTGCCCGCATAACAACCTACTACAATCTGCAAAACTGGATTGATCAGGTGAACCGGGAACCTGGCGAAGGGAAATCGGACAAGGCCTCGCAAGAAGCTTGAGCATTCTGCTTCAGGGCAGAGTGACCTCATGCTTTCCTTGTGATTGATCGTAGTTTGGCGACCTTCGCTCGATCCAGGCGTTCAGCCCCTCGTGGACGTCTGAGGTTGCCGTCATGCGGGCAAATTGCTCGCATTCAATCGACAAGCCTTCCGCGATGCTCGTGTTCAGGCCCCTGGTGACGGCTGAAAGGATACGGGCTGCCGCATGGGGCGAATGGCGCAATATGCGTTCGGCCATCTCGAATGCCGTTTCGAGAACCTTTCCAGGTGAAACAACTGCATTTACCAATCCAAGTTCATGGGCGCGAGCAGCGGTGAAGCTGTCTCCCGTCAGGAGAAGTTCCAGCGCACGCTTTCGCCCTGCCAGGCGGGGAAGGCGCTGGGTGCCGCCAAATGTGGGCGGGATGCCGATGTTGATTTCCGGCTTTGCAAAAAGAGCTGTTTCGCTGGCGACCGCCAGGTGAACAGCCTCGGTGATTTCGCAGCCACCGCCATAGGCCAGGCCGTTGACTGCAGCAATGATCGGCTTGGAAAAGGCTTCCAGTCGCCCGGTCATTCGTTGACCCCGCCGACAGAAATCGCGCACGGCAATATCCGGACCAGCCTTGATGCTCTCGGCAAACTCATGAATGTCGCCACCGGCCGAAAACGCCCTGTGGCCGGCACCTGTGATCACGACGGCGCGTAGTGCGTCGTTTCTTTCAATTTCATCCAGGTGCTGCACGATGAGATCGTTGGTTTCATAATTCAGTGCATTTAGTTTTTCCGGTCGGTTGATCGTCAAAAGCGCTACGGCGTCTCGTTGCTCGAAAAGGATCGTGTTCGTCATTTCTGCATCTCCCTGGGCATGTTTCGGTGAGGGGAGGCTAGCGATCTCAATGATTGAAGTATATTCACTGGTGAGTATACTTTGATCATGAATAGACAAACTCCCAGTGCCCGTGACCGGATCCTGACGGCTGCCAACAGGCTGTTTTACGCCGAGGGAATTCGGGCGGTCAGCCTCGACAACATCGCGGAAAAGGCGGGTATCACCAAGAAAACCGTCTATTACCATTTTAAAAGCAAGGATGATCTTGTCGAAGCCTATCTGGCGTCCCGCGATCAACCCAACCTGGCGCTCTATCGGAAATGGTTTGAAGAAGCTGACGGTCGCCTGGCGGACAAGGTTGCCGCGATTTTTTACCAGATCGCCACTGCGGCACGTCATCCGAAGTGGAAGGGCTGCGGCTTCCTGCGAACGGCGGCGGAGCTCGCAAATATGCCCGGGCATCCGGCAATGAAGGTCGGAGCAGCACACAAGAAGAAGTTTGAACTCTGGCTGGCAGAAGAATTTGAAAGGCGGGAGTTGGACGATGCTGCGGCTTTGTCGCGCCAAGTGGTCCTTCTGTTGGATGGGGCCTTTTCAACCATTCTCGTTCATCGCGACGCGGACTATGCGGAAGCGGCAGGCGAAGCGGCAAGGGCGCTGGTTGACCGTGCGGTGAAATGATCCGCACCAGGAGAAATCGGTCAGATTGAAAGCGCCAATCCATAAAGGCGCTCAACCGTCCAGTAGGCGGCAAGACCAGCACAGGGATTGTCCATCGACACAATTCAATCCCGACCATTCAGCAAAAACTGAGGGATGCACTTCAATGGAAGCATTGATGAAAGATGCCTGGGTTTTTAGGTCGCCCACAATTTTAGTGTGTGTGTCGGTACGCTTCTTCAGCTCTTCTATGTCATCTCCCAAACCGGATTTCGGCCGATTTTTTCCAGCAGGAAGTCAATGAAAACGCGGACCTTGGCCGTCAGTACGTTGGACTTCGGATAGACAAGCCAGAGAACCGATTGATCGTTGACCTGATAGTCGGGCAGAACCTTCACCAGAGAACCGCGATTGATTTCCTCGTGGACGCTCCAGAGTGAATTCATCGAGATGCCGGCACCTGCAACCGTTGCCAGTTTTTGACTTAGGCCGTCATCCATCACCAGTCGGCATTTGGATGCGCGCGGATCGTAGCTACCGGTCTTTCCGTCCGGCGCGACGAGCTGTTTTTCAGCCTGATTTCTGAACGCCAGAAGGTGATGGGTTCTCAAGTCGTCAGGTTCATCAGGAATGCCGTGTCGCTCCAGATAGTCCGGTGATGCGCATAAGATGCGTTTGTCGTCTGCAAGCTTGCGTCCTTTCAGACTTGTGTCTTCAAGAGCAGTGTTGCGCAACGCCAGATCGAAGCTTCCCTCGATCAGATCAAACGGTGTGTCTGACAACCTTAAATCGAGATCGATGCCGGGATGAAGGTCAAGAAACTCCGGAAGCAACGGGACGATGTAGAGTTGCGAAAATGTGCTGGACGCGGCAAATCTCAATGTTCCCGATGCAAATTTGTTGCCCAGTCCGAGAGCAGCCTTTGCTGCATCTTCCTGAGCGAGCATTTCCCTTGAGAAGGGGAGAAATTCGGATCCTTCCAGAGACAGGGCCACTTTACGCGTAGAGCGATGCAGCAGGTCGGCCCCTAAGGTTCGTTCCAATTTGGCAAGCCGGCTGCTTGCCACCGCCGGGGGCATGCCGAGTTCACGGCCGGCAGCGCTGATGTTCAGTTTTTCTGCCGCCAGTACGAAAAGACGCAAGCTGTAAGTGTCCATTTATTATATCCAAAAAGCGAATTGTGAACTCATTTTCTAGGTATTTATACCTCTTTTCAAGATGGTTATTTTCCTGTCGTCGCGCTGATGATGACTGAACGGCACAGCGCCGAGCGTGGGAAAGAGGTGAATTCAATGTTCGAAAATATCGGCTGGATTGTCGAAGCAAAGATCAAGGACGGCGCACGTGCCGAATTTGAAGCAGTGGTCGAGGAGATCGTGGCGCAGACCCGTAAGGAAGGCGGCACGCTGAACTACCAATACTACGTTTCCGACGATGGCGACGTGCTGGTCTACGAGCGTTTCGCAAACGTTGAATCGGCACATATCCATGTCTCCAACTGGGACAACTTTGCGGAACGTTGGACCGCAGCTGCTCCGGCTACTCGCATGGTGCACCTGGGAAATCTACCCGATGAGTTGCGTGAGCGGCATGCCGCGTTGGCGCCGAAGCTCCTCAAGCCGTTTAACGGTTTTGCGCGTTAATCCAAATATCTGAACCAATTGGTTATATAAAGGAAAGGCTACCAACATGGCTTACTTCTCTGTTCTTGCTGTTACTCCGACCACTGAAGACTGGATTCCGGATTATATCGGCCCGGCCAACAAACTGGTTGCCCAATATGGCGGTAAATATCTGGCGCGAACTTCCAGTCACGAGCAGCTTGAAGGTGAGGCGCAGGACGCAGCACTGCGTATCGTGATCGAGTGGCCGTCAAAGGAAGCCGCTGTCAATTTCATGAATGACCTGGAATATGCGCCGCATCTGAAAGCGCGAACTGCAGGGTCGAACAGCTTCCATTTCCTGATCGAAGGCAAGGACGACCTCGCCTGATAGCTGCGGTTGAGTTACGGCTGCGAATTTCTGGAGCGGTAGCCGTTTCTGCTGCGCGATACCGGGATTGCTGCGGAACGAACAGCACTCCGGTGTCGCGTTGCAGCCGAGTTCCAGGGCCAAATGACAATGCCCTGGGCCGCATATGCTCGCAGGATAGATCTCCACCGAGAAGGCAAGACTTTGCGAAAGGAGTGTGCCGTGCTCAATCGTCCGGAAAACATCGGTTTCGAAACGATCAACCGAGGCTACAATTCCGTGTTCAAGCAGAACAGGTTGAGCGTTGGTCTTGTGTTGCCGCTTGAAAGCTATGGCATCCATCCGGTCCCGCAAATGACGGAGCATCTGGAGCGGGTGAAGCTGGTGGAGCAACTTGGGTTTGCGGCCGTCTGGCTGCGAGATGTGCCCTTCAACGTTCCCTCTTTTGGGGATGCGGGTCAGATATTTGATCCGTTTGTATATCTGGGATACCTGGCCGCGGCGACCGACAGGATTGCTCTTGGTGTTGCCAGCATTGTTCTGCCCTTGCGCCATCCGGCTCATATTGCCAAGGCCGCAAGCAGCGTGGATGTACTCTCCGGAGGAAGGTTGATCCTGGGTGTTGCATCGGGCGACCGGCCCGAGGAGTATCCCGCACTCGACCTTGCCTTTGAAAGTCGGGGAGAGCGGTTCAGGGAGAGCTTTGCATACATTCGTGAAATGGCAGCAAAGGACCCTGCATTCGAAAACGCATTCGGGAAACTAAGCGGTGCCATTGATATGCTTCCGAAACCAGTTGCGGGAAAATTGCCGATGCTGGTAACCGGGGGCAGTCAGCAAGATCCGGAGTGGATCGCCGGAAACGGTGATGGCTGGATGACTTATCCGCGCAGGCTGGATGTGCAAGAGCACGTCGTAGCCGAATGGCGCCGGCGGGTGATGTCGGCAGGGGCGTACGACAAACCCGTCATGCAGCCACTTTATGTTGATCTGGCAGAAGAGCCAGATGCTACACCCCGGCCGATCCATCTCGGGTTCAGGCTGGGTGTCAATCACTTGCGAACCTATCTGAAGTCACTGGAGGCATTTGGCGTCAATCATGTTGCCCTGAATCTGCGTTTCAATGAGACAAAGATGGAGCGGACATTGAACCTGCTTGCCGACGAGCTGTTGCCGGACTTTCGGGTCTGAGGGAGAACTAACATGGAAAAAATCATTCTATTGACCGGCGCAACCGACGGTATCGGCCTTGAGACGGCAAAACAGCTTCGCTCAAAAGGGCATTCCCTGCTGCTGCATGGGCGCAATCCTTCCAAATTGGATGCCGCCAAGTCCAGGCTGCTCGACATTCCGGGACAAGGCAGCATCGAGGGGTATCTTGCAGACTTTTCCCGATTGTCGGATGTGCGGAAACTGGCAGAAGACATAGCGGGAAAGCATGGCAGGATCGACGTCCTGATCAACAATGCCGGTATCTTTCACACGCCGCATGAGACGACAGCGGAAGGATTGGATGTTCGGTTTGTCGTTAATCTCCTGGCGCCTTACCTGCTCACCAGTCGCTTGTTGCAGCTGATGAATTCAGATGGACGAGTGATCAACCTGTCTTCGGCTGCGCAGGCGCCGGTGAGCACCGAGGCACTGGCCGGGCGCATGAAATTGTCTGCCATGGATGCATATGCACAAAGCAAACTGGCGCTGACAATGTGGACCCGATCCGTAGCAAATGAGCTTGCGGGACAAGGACCTTCCGTGATTGCGGTCAATCCAGGCTCGTTGCTGGCCAGCAAGATGGTGAAAGAGGGGTTCGGGGTCGCCGGAAATGATCTGCGCATAGGTGCAGATATACTGGTGCGGGCCGCGCTCTCTGAAGAGTTCTCAAATGCAAGTGGCCAATATTTTGACAATGACAGCGGCCGCTTCTCCAACCCTCATCCGGCAGGTCTGGATGACAGGAAGTCGGCTGAACTCATTCAGCTTGTTGAGGAAATTCTGGCCAACAATGCGTAGTCGGCCTTAAGCCTCGCCAACAATCGTACCGCCACAATTGAAATCCATGCCTCTGAAAAGGCCTGAGCTCGTTGACAAATCAAAAATAACTATATAACTAGAATTATAGTTATATTGAGTGAGGCGAGAATGGTTCTGGAAGAAGCGGCTCAGGGGTTTGCTGCGCTGGGCTCCGAAGCCCGGCTGCAGGTGGTGCTTACACTGGTGAAGGCAGGGCACAAAGGATTGACCGTTGGTGATATCCAGTCCCGCACGGGAATGGCTGCGTCCACGTTGGCACACCATCTGAAGTTTCTATCCTCCGCAGGGCTGGTCCAGCAGGAAAAGGACGGGCGGTCGGTGATCAACCGGGCGGCGTTCGATCACCTGGAGAACCTGGCTGGCTACATTCTCAAGGAATGTTGCGCAGACGAAGACGGCATTCGTCCGTAGGCGCCAAAGGAGATCTCAGATGGCGGACACTCTTGAGAACATTGCAGTGGCGGAAAGTGCAGGGGAGACTTGCTGTTCTTCGGCGAAATCAACCAGTTGCGCACCGACCAAACCCAAATTGTCTTGGAAGAATTTCCCGGGCAGGGACTATCTCCTTTCGACATGGACGATCGTCATCGGCGGGCCGCTCCTGGTTCTCCTGCTCGATCAGACTCAGTTCACCGGGTTTGTTTCCTTCGCAATCTCGGCCTTTGCCGGAACGCTTCCCTATATCGCTTTTGCTGTTGCACTGATTGCTTGGCTCAAGGCAGCCGGTGCGGAGGCTTACGTCGGCAAGGCATTTGAAGGACGGGAAACACAGGCGATCTTTCTGGCCGCGCTGTTCGGCGGACTGGCACCCTTCTGTTCCTGTGAAGTTATTCCCTTTATCGCAGGTCTTCTTGCTGTCGGAGCGCCGTTGTCCGCGATCATGGCCTTCTGGTTGTCATCACCGTTGATTGATCCGCCGACGCTGCTGATCACGGCAGGTGCTCTGGGCTGGCCGTTTGCCATCGGCAAGGCCGCTTTCGCGGTTGCTCTCGGGCTCTTTGGCGGTTTTCTGATTTCGATGCTTTTGCGCACCGGCGCTTTTGCCAATCCGGTCAAGGTCGGCTCATCCGCAGGAGGCTGCGGCTGCGGAGCTTCCCCGCTGACGGGGCGGCCTGTCTGGAAATTCTGGCAGGAAGAAGAGCGCAAGGACAGGTTCTCCAGCGAGTTGAAGTCAAATGCGCTTTTTCTGGTGAAGTGGCTGGCACTTGCCTATGTGCTGGAAGCAGCGCTGGTCACCTATGTGCCGGCAGATCTGATCGCAGGTGTCGTCGGAGGAGACGGCCTCGGGTCGATTGTCATCTCGGCTCTCGTCGGGATGCCGGCCTATCTTAACAGCTACGTTGCACCGCCCTTGCTTGCAGGTCTTATGGATCAGGGCATGAGCGCCGGTGCCGCAATGGCGTTCATGATCGCGGGTGCGGTCAGCTCCATTCCGGCAATGGCAGCGGTCTGGTCCCTGGTGAAGCCTCAGGTCTTCGCCATGTATCTCGGACTTGGTTTTGTCGGCGCGGTTCTTTCCGGTCTTGTCTTTCAGCTCGTGATCTAAGTGTAGAAACATGCAAACTCGTGTCACGGTTACCGTTCAGCCGAACTCCGATACGTCTCGAAAGCTGATCGTTCCGGTCGGATTGCCGACACCGCATCAGATGCCGATCCATTTCGAAGTCTCGGGCGGTCTCTATTCACTGGCTGGAGAAAACTCGACAGGGCAGATGGCAGCCGTCGTGAGGCCGGTATCCGGTCAGCAAATTGAAATTGGATACACCTTCCGTGAAGGGGGAGCAGGGTATCCGGACGCAGTTTTCAAGCCAGTCGTCAACCGATACACCAGGGCCGCTCGCGATCTGGTGGAAGGGGCCATCAGACTTGCTGAAACGGAACAGGACGGTCACGCTGCCATTCAGGCGCTGGTCAATGCAGTGGCCGAGAAGTTCAAATATGCTCACCCGGACGTGCGCTTCAACGATGGCTGCGAAGAGGTGCCCTATCTCTCATGTGGCTTGACCGAAGGATCATGCGTGGACATCAACACCTACCTGATCGCTTCGTTGAGAGCAGCCGGTTATGAGGCAGGTTACATCACCGGATACTTTTTCCCTGAGGAAAAGAAGGGGTGCTGTGACGACATGCATTGCTGGGTCGTGACGCGGCACAATGGCGTGGTGCTTGAGTGGGATATCGCCCATCATCTGAAGATGGGCACGCGTGAAGTCTGTTGCGGGCTTAATCCCAAACCAGGAGACAGGGTCGCGGTCGCCCATTCTATGGGATTGAATTTTCCGCAAGTCGGAATTGAATGCGAAAAGCTGATTGCCGAACCAGCCTGGATTTCGCCTGATGGTGGATTGGAGAAGGCTGAAGTATCAATCCGACGTCAAATCGTTGGAAGAGCAGTTGCTGCTTGAGGTGTTCCCTTCGGTTCTCACAGACGTATGACGGGTATGCCCGATTTGCTTGAGATAACCACTTGTGCTCGACTGACTGCCGGCTAATCTGCGAGGACATACCGCAGGAAATTTCTCATGAGCACAATTGTTGTCGGGGCCGGAATCTCCGGTCTTTCCACTGCCTGGGCGCTGACCAAACGGGGCGTACCGGTGACGCTTGTCGAACAAGGCCCCATTCCCAATCCACTATCCGCATCAGGTGATCAGCACCGGATCATTCGGCGGGCTTATGGTAGCCAGGGCGGCTATCAGCGCCGCATAGGTGCTGCCTATGAGGCCTGGGACGAAATGTGGGACGATCTTGGCAGTAAGCACCTCGCAGATACCGGCTTCATGTTGCTGTCGCAGAGACCGGGCGACGGCGGTGAAGTTTATCGGAATGGCCTGATTGATGGCGGCTATCCGTTTGAGGACATGTCGCCTGAGGAAACTGCTGAAAGGTTCCCGTTTATTGATCCCTCGACCATTCGCTACGGAGCTGTCAGCAGCGAAGGTGGCGTGCTGCTTTGCCAGAGAATTGCAGCTGATCTGCGGGACTGGCTTATCGCGAACGGTGCTCAAGTTCTGGAAAACAACAAGGCAACCTCCGTCGACAGTTCTGCCGGCGCGGTCGTGCTGGCGGATGGCAGCAAGCATGTTGCCGATCATGTGATCGTAACAGCAGGCGCCTGGACCCTCGGGCTTTTCCCCGAGTTGCAGATCAGCCTGAATACTTACCGAACTGCGGTTGTTTACCTGACACCGCCGGCGGACTTGCGTGAGTCTTGGGAGAAGGCTCCCGCCATCCTGGACCCGGGCGGTGCCAATGACGGTTACGTTCTGCCTCCAGTCTCGGGAACCGGCCTGAAATTCGGAGCTGGAATTCACAGATACCAGGCGGAGCCGGATCAGGACAGAACCGCGAAGGAGGGCGAGGGCGAGCAACTGCGCGATTACTTCTCGCCGCCAATAGCCCGGATCGGTGAGTATCGCGTCGATGAAGTCGTCACTTGCGCCTATACATTCACTGCTGACGAGCATTTTTTCGCGACAACCAACGGCAAGGCAACGGTTGTTTCTGCCTGTTCCGGGCACGGGTACAAGTTCGGCGCCGTTGTTGGTAAGAAACTGGCCGAGGGTTTTGTCTCAAAAGATATGACGCGGGCACAGACCTGGCTGGAAGCCAGAGACTGATTGTCATTTCTTTACGCATAAAAAAACGCCCAGCGGCGAGCCGCTGGGCGTTGCCTTAAAAGTATTAATAAAAAAGTTCAGTGGGAAAAATGCTTTGCTACAAAAAGGGCCTCAAATACACCGAGGCAGCAAGTACCCTGTCAGAATAGTCAATGAGCGCCGTATCGCTATGGCAAAATTCTGGCAAAATTCCGGCGCAAATCGCATTTCAGATGGCAGATATGTGGCAAAGCCGTTTTAGATCAAAAGGTTCTGAACCTGTGCAGCTTTGCTTTCCAGAAGCTTTGTCTGGACGACGTTTTCGCAAACCCGCATGTTTGCCAGAGCGTCATTGAGGTACCCGAGGCAGGACTCGGCGAGATCCTCGGACGGCGAAGTGAGTTTGATCTGCTGCAGGATGCACTCTGCCTGATACTCCCTTACACATGCCCTGGCCCAGTGAAATTTGCCGAGCTTTCTGTCCAGCCTTGAGATTGCGTCTGCCAGAATGGTTTGGGCGGTGTCGAGGTCTCCGCTGACCAGATACCACTTTGCCAGGTAAGCCCGGCACAGGGCCTGGAATTCCGTGAATCTGTCGCCGTCCCTGTCGCTGGATTCAACGGCTAGCTGCAGAGTGATGCGGTCGCGTTGAAGCGCCTCGCCGGTCTGAAGAAACAGGCGGCTGAAATTCTGCTTGATCATGACGGCCATTGGCAGTCGTTCTTCGCTGCTTTCCTGAAAGTCTTCCGCCAGGGACCTGGCTTCGGACTGCAGGTCAAGCAGCTGCTCGATCGGTGCCCCGAGGAAAACTTCGTTGAACCGACGTTGCAGGTGCAATTGGGCGGCCTTGATGAAGCAAGTTGTCTTTTCCGGTTGGCCCGGCAGGTGACAATTCTTCACGACGCAACTGAAAAGATCTGCATCCGCAGTCTGATAGGCCGCGTAACAAAGCGCGGTCATCAGGTCGATCACCTCTTCTTCGACCTTGTCGGAATTTACGCGGTACAGGTTGTTGTGCAGACCGTGCACCAGAACGCGGCCATTACGTTTGGCTTCAGCGAAATTTCCGGAAGATCTTGGAAGGCGGATCGCTTGCCGGATTGTACTCTGAAAGACCAGGCTTTCCCGTAAGTCTTCGCGACGCACCGCAAGCTTTTCGAGAAGCTGCTCGAGTCCACCGGTCAGGTCATCCGGTTTTTCCTTTCGGGAACGCTTGCCCGATGAGCGCTTAAAACTGGAATAGTAGCTGTTGTAGAGCTCACTGAGGTGGTCTGCCTGGGCCTTGTTCTCGCTCAGCGCCTTGTTCAGGAGCCGGAATTTTCCCGGGGTCAAGCGCGCGTTGCCCTTCAGGATCTTTGCCCAGTGGCTCGCGTCAATCTCATTCAGGGATCGCAAAAAATCCCAACGGCCGACACCGCTCTTGAAGGCCTGCTCATTGATCAGGACATCAAGCGCCGTGATCACATCCGGCGTGCGTTCCGGAGCTGAGGAAGAGATCGCAAATGCTCCGGTATCATTGTCGGTGGTGCCAGGCACGCGAACCTCAATTCAGACTTCAGGCGTTCGCTGCACTCTAGCAATTTGGAGGAAAATGTAGAGAGAAAATTGGGAGTTAACGTAAATGTGTAGCCCGCACTATTGTGCGCGGGCTGCATCTAATCTTGGTTCGACGGATGCCGTTATGCCTTGGCGCGGCCTTCTTCAACGGCATCCAGAATAAACCTCGGCAATGCAAAGGCTGCCGCATGGACTTCCGGCGTGTAGTAGCGGGTTTCAAACCCTGCATCCGCGAAGCGCTGCTCCAGAACCTGCACGGCCTGCCTGCGAAGCTCCGGATTGTCCGTTGCCCAGCCAAGCGTCATGTGGCCGCCGAAATAGGTCGGGATCGCGGCAATGTATGCTGCGGCGTCCTTGAAGATGCGCGAGAAGCGTTTGACGCTGGTGACAAGTTCTTCCTTTTGAAGGAACGGGACACCATTCTGCGTCACCAACACGCCGCCAGGTGTCAGCATGCGGTGGACATTGCGGTAGAACTCTTCTGAAAAGAGCACTGCACCAGGACCATGCGGATCGGTGCTGTCGACAATCACCACATCGAAACGGCGCTCCGTTTCGGCTGCGAATTTCATGCCGTCGGCAATCACCAGTTCAAAGCGTGCATCATCCAGAACACCCTGGTTGAAATCACCGAAGTGTTCTTTTGAAAACTCAACGACCGAAGCGTCGATTTCCACCTGGACCAGCTTTTCAACCGAAGCATGTTTCAACACTTCTTCAGCCAGCCCGCAATCGCCGCCACCAACGATCAGCACGTTCTTTGCAGCACCGTGAGCCAGGATCGGCACATGAGACATCATCTCATGGTAGATGAACTCATCAGCGGTGGTGACCTGGGTCACGCCATCCAACATCAGAACCTTGCCGAAGACAGGGTTTGAGAAGAGCACCAGATCCTGATGCTCCGTTTTTTCCTGATAGAGGATTTCGTCGCAGCTGTAGCTGACCTGTACCCCCGGATAGAGGGTTTCGTTGAAATTCAGGCCTTCACTCATTCCGCTGCTTCCATGGTGTGCGGCTTGGACAGCTGATTGGCTACTTCGCGACCGCGAAGCAGTTCAGACACTGCCGTCTTGCCCGGGTTGAAAGCCCTGCGCAGCACTTCGACGCATTTTTCTGGCTGTGCGTCGCCGCACATGAATACGTCAAAAGCAGCGTAACCGGCTTCCGGCCAGGTGTGCACGGAAATGTGGCTTTCCGCGAGCACCGCTACACCCGAAACACCCGTCGGTTCGAACGGATGCAAATGGATGTGAAGCAGCGTTGCCCCGGCTTCTTCCACACATGTGCGCAACGCCTGCTCAACATGAGGCAGGTCGTCCAGCTTTTCAGCATCATAAAGGTCAATGATCAAATGCGCACCAGCGCAGTGGACCCCTTCCTTTTGAATGAAGTGATCCAAGCGGTCGTCTGCATAAACGCCAGCGGCCGCGGTCGAAACGTTTTCTTCCTTCTGGGTGGTGCTTCTTGGCTCGGCAACGCAATTTGCGTCTTCTGCTACACGAGCCTCCAAGTCCATCCCCAGTTCGAAGAGGGCGTTGCTTTCCATATCGCTCTCCCAAACCAGCAGATGTACCCGGTGTTATTTCCGGAGCGCACTCCTTACAGAAAGAAGTGTTTAATCTCAATGGGAAATCTGCAAAATCTTTCTACAAATTTTGCTTGTCAGCCATCATTTGCAAGCCGGGGCCTAACCGGAAAGCAAAACAGTTCGCCAAATGAGAGGGTTAGCCGTGCCGGTGGAAATCAAAAGCTTAACGGGCGAAGAGTTG
The DNA here is from genome assembly GCA_039195965.1 of Pseudomonadota bacterium. Classification (GTDB taxonomy): domain Bacteria; phylum Pseudomonadota; class Alphaproteobacteria; order Rhizobiales; family Stappiaceae; genus Roseibium. The sequence goes on along the minus strand of JBCCVB010000012.1, from coordinate 7,737 downwards.
AAAGCGGCCCTGAACGACCTCGCCAGGCTCAGGATCGAGGTCTTCAGGGATTGGCCGTATCTCTACGAAGGGTCCATGGCCTACGAGGAGAAATATCTGCAGCGCTACGCTGAAACGGAAGGGGCGTTGATCGTGGGAGCCTACGATCGGGGACAGCTTGTCGGTGCCGCAACGGGTGAGCCTCTGGGTGATGAATTTGAGGCGTTCCGTTCGCCGCTTGAAGAACGCGGCTTTGACCCCGCAGATATCTTCTACCTCGCGGAGTCAGTTCTTGATCCGGCTTATCGTGGTCAGGGGATCGGTCACAGGTTCTTTGAAGAACGAGAGGCTCACGCCAGAAGGTTGGGGTTTTCCCAAGCTGTGTTTTGCGCTGTCATTCGACCGGACGACCATCCAATGCGGCCGTCGGACTACCGGCCGCTGGATCCGTTCTGGCGCAAGCGAGGTTATGAAAAGTTGCAGGACGTTGTCGTGACGTTTCCATGGCAGGACGTCGGCCAGGATGAGGAAACCGAGAAGCCAATGCAGGTTTGGTATCGCAAGCTGTGATCGGTTTTTTCGCCGGCGTGAGCTGGGTTCCCTGAAATTATGAGAATTTCAAAGGCGTCAAGCGAATGAGCCGGAGAAAGCCGGGCAGTGGCTTTCAGGTCCATGGAGTTTCAGGTTGGTTGATTGTTCCAATTTTTCAACAAAAGGCAGCCGTCTAAACTTCATGAGCGCGTTATTTCAAGTGACAGACCAATGTTTGACGCTATCATCCTCCAATCCTGCTGGCTTTGGAGGGGTCCACAAAATGAATCTGGCGGAATATGGGATGCGCGGCAAACAATTGACGGACGGTCGACGCAATTTTCTCTATCTCAGCCTGTTTCTGATTCTTGTTTTCTGGGGAACGTTTGTCGGGGGAGGGACGATCCATGCGCAAGAAATGCGCTTGGTTACGTCGCCGTGGCCGCCTTCGAACTTTCTGGACGAAAAGGGTGTGCCGACCGGCATAAGTGTTGAGGTCGTTGAAGCCCTGAAAGAGAAGCTGGAAATCTCAACTCCGATTGAAGTCATTCCCTGGGCGCGGGGATATCTGATTGCCAAGTCTGAGCCGAACGTCCTGTTGTTTACAGCAGGGCAAACGCAGGAACGACTGGACATGGGGTTTCAGTTTATCGGCCCCGTGGTCATGTGGACCCATAGCCTCATGGCCAAGAAAGGGGAGATGCGGCAATTAAAGGATCTTGATGCCGTCAGGACTCAAAAATTGATTGTCGCAGGTGTCCGGGGCTCTTGGCAGATCCGGCTGTTGCAAAAGGCTGGCATCCAGACAGTGGAGACCGAAAGTCAGCAAACCGGTGTCAAGATGCTGATGGCAGGACGCGTCGACCTATGGGTCACCTCTCGCCTGCAGGCGTCCGCCATTTTGCAGGATCTCGAGCTGCCGGCTGATTCTGTTTCCTCCGTCTTCACCGTTCGGCAATCTCCTTCTTTCCTGATGGTATCCAACGGGACGAACCCGCAACTGGCGGAAACCTGGCGCGATGCATATGAAGATTTGAAGAAATCGGACTTTTTCGAGAAGGCTGCGGAAAAATGGAGCGAGGAACTCGGTATTCCACTGCGCTTCAGCCCAAGTGACGGCTTTTTTGCTGATGCTCCGCACAAGGATACAACAGGGTTCTAGGCCGTTTTTGCAGAGGCCGTTAGCGCAGAACGGTCCAATGCCCGTGCCGAATTACAGGCGCGGGTTCGGGTGAGCAGCATATGACTACAGCTTCTGCAAACTTTCCTCCAGAAACAGCACGACACTTCGGATTTGCTCCTCGCGTTCCTTGAGCTCGCTGATCTTTGCACCAATGACTTCTTTTGCCGCGTCCATGTCACACGACCCCTTCGTCGCGTTGACGAGGTCCTGCAGGTCGGAAATCGACATTCCTGCGTCCCGGGCCTTGGTCAGAAACTCGAGCTGGAACAGATTGTCTTCCGGGTAGTCCCGGTAATTGTTAGTAGCGCTTTGCCCCGGATGGGACCGGATCAATCCATTGCGTTCGTAAAAGCGGATCGTGTCCCGGGTAACGCCTGACCTTTCGGCGAGTTCACCGATTTTCATTTAAAAGCTCCAAACCATGGACAATGGTCTATTGTTTTCTGTCTGACTATGTTTACATAGGACAAGATCATTAAATGTCCATTCGCCTGATACAACAGGCAGCGGAAAGGTAAAATATGTCAAAACGCATCGTCATTGTGGGGGGAGGCTATCTTGGCGCTGAGCTCGCCAAGGCTCTGGAGACAGAGGCGCATGTCACGCTCGTCGAACAGGCCGATCACTTCGTCCATGCACCTGCCATGATCCGTGCGGTCGTCAAGCCGGAGCTTCTGGATAGAGCGCTCATTCCCTATGACAAACTGTTATCGAAAGGCCAAATCGTTCGTGGCCGCGTAACGGAAGTCGATCATGCCGGGGTCGCGCTGGATGACGGTCGCCGTGTGGATGGGGACTATATCGTGCTGGCTACGGGCTCGACGCACACCTCTCCGTTCAAGCCGGTGGGAGGAGACATCGAGGCGTTGAAGCAGGCCAACCGGCAAGTGCACGAAAAGCTGCTGCAGGCGCAAACGATCGCCATAGTTGGCAGCGGTTCCGTTGGTATCGAGCTTGCGGGTGAAATTGCTCACGCGATGCCTGAAAAGAAAGTCGTGCTCATATCGGACAAAAAGACACTCCTTCCCGAAATGCCTCGCAAGCTCGGCGGATCGTTGGAAGCAAAACTGAAATCTGCCGGTGTCGAGATTATCTTTGGAGCGCGCGCTCAAAATCTTCAGATCACCGGTGAACCATATGCAGGCACGGTGCAGCTGGAAAGTGGACAGAACATTACAGCCGATCTCGTTTTTCCCGCGATAGGATCGAAGGCAAACACTTCCCTTCTGGAGACATTGCCCGACGTTCGCAAAACGGCTGCAGGGCGCATTGCGACGGATGGCTGGATGCGGCCTTCCAGTCTGGAAAACGTCTTCGCGGCTGGAGATGTTGCCGAAAATGGAGACGCCATGACCATTGTTGGCATCACCCGGCAAATACCTTGGCTTGCAAAGACATTAAAGGGCATTCTGGCAGGGAAATCTCTTGTCGACATGAAGCCCTACATGCCGTGGAAAAAGGCGCCGATCCTGCTGCCGCTCGGACCTAGCAAGGGAAGCTCCTTCCTGATCCTATTCACCACAGGTAACTGGGTTACGAGCAAGATCAAGGGGTTGGACCTGTTCCTCACCAAGTACAACAAGAGCTTCGGCAGGGGTTAGTTTCCCTCCAGTCAAGCAGGTCTCAGGGGCGATGACGGCGCATTGCCCCTGAAGACCACTGTCGATGACTTACTTCAGCGACCAGCGGATTGTCACGTTCGCACCGATGGTTTCTTCTCCGGCTTCGATTGGCACCGAATCTGCCTTTGCCATCATCATGCCTTCGGCACGCATCATCAGCGGGCGCGGCATCTGGGTGCCGGTTTCAGCGATCGTCATGATGTTTCCAAGTTCAACGCCTGCCGCGCTGGCAAAAATTTCCGCCTTGTGACGTGCTGCTTCAACGGCCTTCTTGCGAGCTTCGTCGAGTTTCTTTTCGGGATCGCTTACTTCAAAGCGTATGCCGTCCACCGAATTTGCACCGCTCTCTACGACCAGGGTCAGAAGGCCTCCGAGCTTGGTCAAGTCCCGAACACTGACTTCCACTCCATTGCGGATTTCGTATCCGACGATGTTGGGCTGGCGGTTGGACCCGCCCTTGACCTGTTCATAGCGCGGATAGATCCCGAAGCCGCGTGTCTGTATGTCCTTTGCTTCGATGCCCGCTCCTTTGATCGCATCGATGACCTTAGTGATCGACGCGGAGTTTTCAGATAGCGCCTCGGCAGCTGTCTTGGCTGTTGTGACCACATTCGTCGTGATGACGGCCATGTCGGGTGCAACGGAAACGGTGCCTCGACCTTCCATCGTTATACTGCCGATACTTGCAATCGGTGCCTGGTTTTGGGCAAACACCGGAGCGGAGGTCAACATCGCGGCCGAAAGACCGATGGCAAGTGCAACATTGCGGGCAAACGACAGGGGGCGGCCGGGCAACACAGAAACAATGGATGTCATGGAATAAATCCTTTTCAACTGTTTGTTGTTTGCCGCGAAGATTATCTCCCATTGCGGCAGGGATAAGGCTTGCCGGTTCAGCTTCCGTTCATTTTCAAGGACTTGAAGGAAAGTGCTAGTTCTGCTTCTCGCTTTCAGCGTCTGTGGGGAAGCCAACGTCGCCTGTTTCCGACAGCAGGACCGCGATCGCGCGTGAGCTTTCGAAACGAGCACAGACGATTACGATCATCACTGTCAGCGGCACACATAGGACCATGCCGACAACACCCCAGACCGCGCCCCAGAAAGACAGCGAAAGCATGATAACCAGACCGGAAAGATTGAGGTTCGAGCCCATCAACCTGGGCTCGATCAGATTTCCGACGGTGAACTGGATCAGGCCCAGACCGGTGGCAATGGCAAAGAACGGTGCCAGATTGTCATAATAAACAATGGCCAGCAGGCTGGGAAAAATGACCCCGATCAGAGAGCCAATGGTCGGAATGTAGTTCAACAGGAATGCAATAAAACCGAACAGCGCTGCATAGGGAAGGCCTATGGCGATGAGTACCAGGCTTGTCAAAGCACCGGTTGCCACGGAGACGGCGGTCTTGATCGAAAAATAGTGCATGATCGAGCGGTTGATTTCCGCGCGGATTGCAAAGGCGGCCTGTGCCCGCTCCGGCGATGCAAAGAGACGTTCGAACTTGCGGTCGAATGTCGACTGCTCCAGCACCAGAAACAGCACGTAGATGAAGACCAGGCTGGCAGAACCGGCAAGAGCGGTCACCACGCTGGCGCCCGCCGTGACCATGCGCGGAACGACCGAGTCGGGGAAAAGATCCTTGAGTTCCACCGGGTCGTTCAGGTTCAGGTGAGAGGAAACCTGGTTGAAGAGTTCTTCGAGCCGGCGCTGGTAGGTCGGCGCATCCTGAGCCAGTTGGGTGAGATTGACCGTCACGATGTCGAGCACCACCGTGGCAACCGCGAAGATTGCAAGAAGCGCCAGGGAAAATGAAATGAAACCTGGCAATCGCCAGCGGCCTATCGGGATCTGCTCAAAGACATGCGCCAGCGAGTTGATCATGTACCAGACGATGAGGGCGATTACGAAGGGCAGCAGAAGCGACCGACCCACAACCAGCAGCCAGCCGATCAGACACACAAGCAGCACGCTCGACGTGACGGAAAGAAGCGGTGATCGCATGGCGGCTCCGGTAAGTGATTCAGGCGCTAAGTTGTTATGGACATTTAGACCTTATGCGAAGCGCAAACGGAACTGGTTTTTGACAAACGGATTGCTTCATCGACGGTTCGAACGACTTCCGGCAACTTTCCAAGACCTTTTTGAGCTTCCTGTCTCAAAGCACTTGCCCCGGAATTTTGCCGTGGTATAGGGAACGTAACGCGCCGCTGCCGCCTTTTTCCGGCATTGCGCCGTGGGCCTGTAGCTCAACTGGTTAGAGCCGTCCGCTCATAACGGATTGGTTGGGGGTTCGAGTCCCTCCGGGCCCACCACACTCTCTTTTTTCTCTGAAGAATCAATAAGCTATTGATAATCATTGGCTTATTTTGTCTACTCTACTCCAAGTCTCTACTACAAACGGGGGTGTGAGTGGGCAAGGTTGATGGGCTCTCTCGGCAGGGTACGAAGTACTATTACAGGCGGGCTGTGCCCAAGGATTTGCACCCAGTTGCAAAAAAGAAGGAAGTCTGGATTGCGCTGAAAACATCCGATTATCATCGGGCAAGACGCCTCGCACGCGAAGCAGCGACAGCTACTGACACCTATTTTGCTGAACTCAGGACCGGAAAAACCCAACCGAAGTCCTCAGACAAGATTTTCGACAGGCCGATCTCCGATCTGGATTTGCACCTGGTTGCAAAAAAGTTGCTCTGGGAAAGAGAGCAAAAGGGGCGCTCCACTCCGAGCGAAAATGTCGATGAGACTGAAGAGTATTTGATACGTCTCCAAAATGCCTATGACGACCAAGCGCAGGTGACAGGATTTCTAGAGCAGTTAGTTACACCGCTTGCCCGGGACTTCTTTCCGCAAATCGTTCCTGTTTCCAAAGTCGACACATCAACCGGCATTCCGATCCCTACAATAGGAGAGCGCAAAGCCGATTGGTGGCGGCTCATTGAGCTGGTGAGGCGGGCAGAGATGGAGCACGCGCAACGGACGCTTGAAAGAGCTCGAGGAGGGCACGGAGATACCACGTTCGATCCGTTGTTTGCCGATATCGCCTCATTCGCCGCGCAACCTCAGATGGACAGAGATGAGCTGGTGTCCGTCGGGACGCTCATTGACCGTTTCCTGAAAGATCCGCGCAGAAATGACCTGACCGAAAGCGCTGACAAAAAATACATCATGACTTTCCGCGTTCTAAAGGAAGTGGTGGGGGCTGACTTCCCGGTGAAGAAAGTGACGCGAAAACAGTGTGCTGAAGTGCAGGAATTGATTGCTGCTCTTCCTAAGAACATGTCGAAGCTCAAGCCCTATAAAGGTTTGGATTTGCGAGCGTGTACAGCGCTGAGAGAGAAAAGAAATGATCCGACACTTTCTGCGGGGAGTGTGAAAGTCTACACACAGACACTGTCTGCGTTTTTCAACTACGCGATAGACAGGGGTGTGATCGAGCACAATCCAGCGTCTCGTCTAACTTTGTCCGTTGGACGCTCCGAGAAGGCCCGGCGTCCTTACAAGATTGAGCACATAAATCATATTCTGGGTGCACTTGATAACTTGTCTTCTGACCGGACCGTCAGTTGGCGATTTTGGGGACCTTTGATCGCCATCTTTTCGGGGATGCGAATGGGAGAGATCGTGTCGCTCTCGTTGTCCGAGTTTGTCGACAAAGGGGAGCTTGGATGCGCTTTTCAACTCACTCACACCGACGAAAGGCCGCTCAAAAACAAAGGTGCGGAAAGACTGGTGCCCATTCATCCGTTGCTTGTCGAGCTGGGTCTTCTTGAATTTATCGATCAAAGGAAGAAGCAAAAAGCGCAGTTGCTGTTTTCAGATCTGGAAGGCGACAGCCACCATAAGCGTGTCCACGCATTCCAGCGCCGATATGAGTATTTCCAGAAGAGGAAATTAGGCATCACGGAGCAAGGGGTTTCGTTCCACTCTTTCCGCCACAACTTCCGAGACGCTTTGCGCGAATGCGGGGTTCCTATCGACACCACAAAAGCTCTGGGCGGCTGGGGTCGCGGGGGAGGTATCGAATTCCACTACGGACAAGGAACAAGTTTTGCGACGTTGTCCAAGTGGATGTCCAGGGTCGAGTATCAGGGATTGGATTTGACACTTGTGCGGTAGGGGCTTTCCTCAGAAGGTCGCCAACTGCTCAAAGTGCTAAGGTCAATTTGGACCTGATTTAGCAGTTGGATTACCTCAACGCCGATAAAGTGCTCTAAGTGCTCCGTTCAAATTGCTCAACCTGTAGTTCCGCGCATCAGTTTTGAACCTGGGTGCAAAAAACTCAATGTCATTGATGTGGATCGTCAAGCTGAGAAATTATTGCAACCGGGTTCAATTTTGGGCCGCAGCCACATAAACGGCGCGAGTTGCACTTTCGGCTCCAAGATATTTAGGTTCCGGTCTTAAGTATCTAAATTTGCTCG
>JBCCVB010000011.1:0-76434 GCA_039195965.1 Pseudomonadota bacterium | reverse complement strand
TGGATGAGCCGACTGCGGCGCTCGGTGTGCAGGAAACCGCTCAGGTGGAAAACATCATCCGCACGCTCAAGAAACAGGGTGAACCGTTGATCCTGATCTCCCACAACATGCGGCAGGTGTTCGATCTGGTGGACAGGATCGTCGTATTCCGGCGTGGGCGCATCTGTGCCAATCTTCGTAAAGAAGAAACTGATGGCGAGGACGTGGTTTCCTACATTACCGGCGCAAAGACCCAGCCTGAATATGCCGAAACCATATAGGCGCGCTCTCAGGTGCGCCTCCCGGCACTTGGATCATCGAAGAAGGATAACAGAATGACCATATAGCTGGCCTCATTGGTGGGCGAACTGGTCAGATGCATGCCCAAGCCATATCCGGCATCGGGAAAGCAGTAGACCCAAAGAAAGTCGCAGCACGCTTGGTGTCCCGCAAATTCGAATGCCGTGTGGACACCATTGAAGACCTCGCCGCGATGGAAGATCCGGACGGATTTCTGATTTGCGCGCCGACAAATACTCTTGCGGACCTGATGGAGCGTGTCGCTCTCCTTGGCAAGCCGGTTAAGTCGGGGGGCGGGGAGCAATGTCGAGATGTCCGGCATTCCATAGACTTCGAATTCAGTCTGAAGGTTGCAACCAGACGAAAATCGACTTGAACGGCACCAGCGAATTTGGTCCGATACAGAATGCCTAGTGCATGAGTTCAACCCGTAGTCCGCAAGTCAAACTGCATGTCGTTCAGATCGTCGTTTTCATTTCAGCACACCCCTTATGATGGCTCCAGCCAGCCGTTTACGGTCGGCCTGAAACCGATCGACGAGGAAGTCTGGCTGGAGCCGGATCCATTTTTTGCGAGTCATCTGGCGGAAAAGGAACGCCTATACGCTCTGCAGCCGAACAGCGTCTTTCGAGAAGAAAAAGGTACGGAAGCAGCCCAGACGGAAGTGCTCTCCCTTATTGTCGACAATCTGTCACGGTTTCACGGGGCGACGCACCGGATTGTATCCGGTGCGGTCAGGCTTCGGACCGCGGACCGTGAGGTTTCACTCACTGATACGCCTGCGCTTCTGACTGCGTCCAGGCTGGTACAGGAAGACCTGATCCTCATGCGCCCGGGAAAGGACGGCTATCGGTTGGTTGCGGCGTCCTTGTGTTTTCCGTCATCGTGGTCCCTTGCCGAAAAGTTCGGGAAATCCATGAGCGGAATTCATGAAAGTGTGCCGGGCTTTAACGGAAGCCGAATGGGGCAGATGGTTGCGAGGTTGTTTGACAATCTCAAAGTCGGCCAGCTTGTGTGCCGGTTCAACTGGTCAATGCATCCGGATGGCGACCTCTATCATCCGCTCCCCAAAGACATGCGGTTCGACTGTCCGGAGCAAGCGCTGGCCAGCTTGTTCTTGCGAGTGGAGCGTCAGACTTTGCGTCGGCTGCCCGAAAGCGGAGATATCCTTTTTGCCATCAAGATCCATCACGATCCCTTGGCCGCTCTAAAGGCGCAGGACGACCGTGCTGGTATCGCGGGAGGTCTTCACAAGCAGCTGTTGGCGCTTGACCAGGACCAGCTTGACTACAAGGGCCTTGGGGATACGCGCGATGCGCTTGCAGCTGCGCTGGAAGGTTTCTTCACCCAGCCTGTTGCGTCCTGAAGTGCTTTATCGTCCGTATTAACTGGATATTGCGGCAGTAGTTCATATTTAGTGCGTGGAGACGCGCCTGAACAGCATGGGAGCAAATCACCACATGTCGCAGTCCAAAGACCGGGAAAGCAATCGGTTCAGTGCCCGGATGGGGCGTTATGCCAAGGTCGGTACCAATATGGGCGGCATTGCCGCCAAGGTTGCCGGAGCCCGGTTGTTTGGCGTGGAGCTCGACAACGCGAAAAATGCTGCTGAACTGGCAGCAGCACTAGGTGGCCTCAAGGGGCCGTTGATGAAGGTGGCGCAGCTCCTGTCGACGATACCGGACGCCCTGCCTCCGGAATACACGACGGAACTCGCCAAGCTGCAGGCAAGCGCGCCCCCCATGGGGTGGGCTTTTGTGAAGCGGCGCATGCGTGCGGAGTTGGGTGCTGGCTGGCAAGACCGGTTTGACGAGTTCGGCCGGGAGCCGGCCGCGGCGGCATCACTTGGCCAGGTACATCGCGCTACCAGCCATGACGGCAGGGTGTTGGCCTGCAAACTGCAGTATCCGGACATGGCTTCCGCGGTAGAAGCGGATCTGAAACAGCTGCAGATGCTGTTTTCGCTCCATCGGCGCATGAGCCCTGCCATCGACACGCGTGAAATCGCCAAGGAAATCAGCGCGAGGGTTCGTGAGGAACTCGATTATGCGCGTGAGGCTGCGCATATCGCGATGTACAGCGAGATCCTGTCTGAAGCAGATCAGATCCGGGTGCCGGAAGTCATGGACGACCTTTCGACAGGGCGGCTTCTGACAATGGGGTGGCTGACAGGCAAACCACTGCTTGAATTTAAGGAACATAGTCAGGAAGAACGGAACCTGCTTGCAAGGACAATGTTCCACGCATGGTGGCATCCGTTCAGCCACTATGGTGTCATTCACGGGGATCCCCATTTGGGCAATTACACCGTGTTTGAGCAGGACGGCACGCCAGCCGGGATCAATCTGCTCGACTATGGCTGTATCCGTATCTTCCCGGAAGCCTTCGTCGAAGGGGTCGTGGAACTATACCGGGGCCTTCTGGAAGAGGACAACGACCGCGTCGTATCGGCCTATGAGCGCTGGGGTTTCAAGAATCTCAAGAAAGAGATCATTGAAGTGCTCAATATCTGGGCGAGGTTCATTTACGGTCCATTGCTCAGCGACAGGGTCCGTTCGATTGCCGATGGCGTTTCGGCGGCCGAGTATGGCCGCAAGGAAGCGTTTCGTGTCCACTCCGCACTCAAGGAGCTGGGACCTGTGACCGTGCCGCAGGAATTTGTCTTCATGGACAGGGCTGCAATCGGCCTGGGCGGCGTGTTCCTGCATTTGCGTGCCGAGTTGAACTTCTTTGAGTTGTTCAACGAGCAGATCGATGGCTTCGAAGCAGCCACCGTTAGGCGACGGCAGGATAGCGTTCTTGAACGGGCAGGCCTTGCCGGAGCCCCGACAGCAGCCTGATCCGCGGTCGTGAAGTCCCCAGATGTTGCCGATTTGCAAGGTCTCATCGACGATTCGTCAAAAAGTCGCGTCTCGGAGGGCGGATTCTGGCGATCCTATGATTGCCCAACCTGAAAACTTTATTGTATGAAGGCAGCCAACTTATGAATCTTCCTGGGGGACTTTATGTCTGACAACAACGCGCCCGCAATGGATTACGACTCTCACGAGCGGACATACGAAGGGTTCATCAACTTTTCCAAAGTTGGAACCGTGGCTGTCCTGAATGTCGTCCTTTGCCTGATCCTGTTCGCCTTTGGCGGCACAGCCGCAACCGTGTTCGGTTGGCTGATGCTGATTGCGACGATCGTTGCTTCCGCTATCGGCCTTGCTCTTGGCGCGTCCGGCTGGATTCCGCCCGCAGCTGTATTTCTGGCCACCGGTGTTCTGACTATTCTGCTGGTTTAAGTCTCGAAGCATCCGTCATCGCTCAACCGAGGACGGACCGCTTTCCAGCTTGTGTTGCAAAGGCGCGGCTTGTCCCGCGCCTTTCGTGTTAGAGTGACGGTCATGTCTGATACAGCGCCCGGTTCGTTTGTTTACTGCCCGCCTACTGATCCCTTCCTGCCTGTTCTCCATGAAGACGAGGACTTGCTTGTCGTGAACAAGCAGGCCGGATTACTGAGCGTTCCGGGAAAGGCTGCGGAGCATTCCGACTGTCTGGAGCGGCGTGCTCAGGAACTCTACTCCGGGGCGCGCATCGTTCATCGGCTGGATATGGACACATCCGGTGTGATGGTTCTGGCAATGAATGCGGCTGCACATCGTCATCTCGGGCTGCAGTTCGAGAGACGCAAGACCGACAAAACCTACGTTGCTGAGGTCTGGGGGCACTTGCAAGAAGAGGAAGGAGAGGTCGATCTTCCTCTGGTGTGCGATTGGCCGAACCGCCCGAAGCAGATGGTGAGCTTCGAGCATGGAAGGCCGGCGCTGACTCGCTGGAAGGTTTTGGAGCGAACGGAAAAAACTTCCCGCGTCCGGTTGTTTCCACACACGGGCCGATCACATCAGCTGCGTGTTCATATGTTGTCTCTCGGCCACCCGATCATCGGCGATCGCTTTTACGCCGAGGGGGAAGCGCTGAACGCATCGGCAAGACTGGCGCTGCACGCAGAAAGCCTTGAGCTGCACCACCCGTCCGATGGCAGGCGCGTGACCTTTCGGGCAGAGTGCCCGTTCTAGACCTTCAGTTTCAGGAAAACAGGCCTTTAGCCTTGACCGACCCGGCCCAGTCCATCCCGCGCGATCTTGTTTGAATTGTCCAGGGACATGGCGCGTGTATAGTTCCGGCGAGCGTCTTTCTGTTTGCCGAGCATTTCGAGAGCCAGGCCGCGATTTGCCCAGGCGACCGAAGACTCTCGATCAAGGTTCACAGCCATGGACAGATCGGAAAACGCCGCATTCGGATCGTTGACAGCCAGATAGGAAATGCCCCGGGCAATGTAGGGCGCAGCTGCCTTCGGGTTCAGACCGATAGCGGTCGCAAAGTCCTCAATCGCCTGGCTGTCCTGGTTTTGTGCCTGATAGATCAGACCACGATTGTAGAAGGCTCTCGCATCGGAACTGTCGCGGGCGATTACCGAATTGAAGTCGGCGAGGGCAGCGTTGAAATTGCCCTGCTGACGATAAATGTTTCCTCGGCCCACATATGCCACGTCGTAATCAGGCTTGATGTTGATGGCCCGTGTGTAGTCGGCAACCGCCAGGTCGTTCTTGCCCTGGCGACGGTAGACCAAAGCGCGGTTGGCGTAGGTCTGGTAGGACTGCGGGTTCAACTGTATCGCGCGATTGAAGTCTTCAACAGCAAGGTCGAGCTTGCCTGCCTGACCATATGCAATGCCGCGCGTGCTGTAGGCATTCGCATCCGAAGGATTGGATTCGATTACAGCAGTAAGGGAGGCAATGTTGGTGGACGAGCCGACCGAACTGTTGATCGGAACGTCGTTGTAGACACCGCTGGTATTACATGCAGCCAGGAGGGTGGCCAGGCTGAGCAGCGTTGCATGAGGCAGATACTTGCGCATGCGGCACATATGATCTCTTACAGTCAAGCGATTGGACATGCCGTTCATCTGCCTCCAATTGGGCGTTAATGTGACTGCGGATGGAATTGCCGAACCATGTCCCAAGCATTCTGAAGTAAACGCCAAAAAGCCGACCGTAGTGCGGCCGGCCTTACGGCATTTTTGCTTAGGAATGGCGGTCACCACCGCCAGGCGCACTCAAGCCGGATTAACGGCGAGCGGACTTGCCCGGGAGCAGACCTTCACGCTGTGCCCGCTTGCGAGCCAGCTTGCGCGCACGGCGAATTGCTTCAGCCTTTTCACGCGCCTTCTTTTCAGACGGCTTTTCAAAATGACCGCGAAGTTTCATTTCACGGAAGATGCCTTCGCGCTGCATCTTTTTCTTGAGCGCCTTCAGCGCTTGATCGACATTGTTGTCGCGAACCAGAACCTGCACGCGTTTTTTCCCGTTTTCGATGCGCTGCGGCCGATCCGCAGCCAGAATTGGACTTTGCCAGTATTGGACTTTGATTGAAGCGAGGTCTCGTCAACGATCTACGCGACTGCCCTGATAACACGCAGTCAACGCACAAAGCACTTTTGTACAATGCAGTCACTTGTGTACAGAAACCGGATCGCCGCTGACGCGTCGCTCACTTTGGCGGGCTTAATACCAGAGCAAACCCTATGTGTCCACAGTCATTCGCAAAGAAAGAGCGCCTATTCTGACTCAGCGTCGTTTCCCGGCGGAGAAGAAATATGGACACTTTGTCTTTTGCGGATTAGAGGTGAAACTCTCACCCAGGCCTGAAGCCTCGATAAAGAAGGCGGGTCTTAGCCCTAATTGTTGGAGGAAGCAATGGCGCAGCGTGCGTCCGAAGCCCCTGATTCGGCGCAAGGCACATCTCTGTGGCGTAGCGACATTCTGCCAACGCTGACGCTTGGGTTGCCGCTTGCCGGAGCGCAGCTTGCGCAAATGGCGATCAACACCACGGACGTGCTCATGATCGGTCGTCTGGGTGCGGAAGAGCTTGCGGCCTCGGTGCTGGCGTTCAACTTCTTCACGCTGCTGTGGTTTTTCGGCATGGGGGTTCTTCAGGCCGTCATTCCGCTTGCGGCGCTGGCGCGCGGACAGCGCAAGCCTCGTGATCTGCGCCGTGCCGTGCGCATGGGGTTCTGGGTCTCGGTGCTGTTCTGCCTGCCTGTCTGGTGCGTCCTGTTCTTCATCGAATCGATCCTGCTCAAGCTCGGGCAGGAGCCCGAGCTGGCGCGGCTGGCCGGCGTCTATATGCGTGTTCTGCAATGGTCGATGGCCCCGGCATTGCTGATCATGGCGGTTCGCGGCTTTCTGACCGTCATGGAACGTACCCAGGTGGTGCTATGGGCGACCATCGCCGGCGCCATTGTGAATGCCATCCTGGACTATGTCCTGATCTTTGGTGAGTTCGGCTTTCCGCGCCTTGAGCTTGTTGGAGCCGGGATAGCTTCCGTTTTCAGCGCATCGACCACATTCCTCTTCCTGCTTTTCTATTCGCTCTGGCATCCCAAGCTACGGCGGTACAACATTCTTGGCCGCATCTGGCGTTCCGACTGGCCGGTTTTCTTCCAGATCGTGCGTCTGGGAGCGCCGATCGGGCTGACCATTGTTGCGGAAGGGTCGCTCTTTACCGCATCGGCCATCATGATCGGCTGGCTTGGGACCATACCTCTTGCAGGACATGGCATCGCGCTACAGATCGCTTCAATCACCTTCATGGTTCCCGTCGGTCTTTCGGTGGCCGCCATGACCAGGGTCAGCCTGGCGGCCGGTCGCGGCGATCACGCGGGTATCGGCCGGGCGGGATGGACGTCCCTGGCGGTTACCATGATCTTCATGGGGTGTTTTGCGATTCTGTTCTGGACGATACCGGAGACCCTTGTCGGGCTTTATCTCGACCTCAACGACCCGCAGGCCGAAGAGGTTCTTGCATATGGCGTCTCGTTCCTGCTGGTCGCGGCTTTGTTCCAGCTGGCAGATGGCGGTCAGATCATCGGTGTGAACAACCTGCGTGGGCTCGGCGATACGACGATACCGCTCTTTTATGCGCTGTTCGGGTATTGGGGGGTCGGCATCAGCCTGTCGCTCGGGCTCGGGTTTGCGGCCGGTTGGGGAGGCGTCGGCGTCTGGTGCGGTCTCGCCGGGGGGCTGGCTTGCGTCGCCCTGCTGGCAAACGCGCGGTTTGCCAAGCGGGAGCAGCTCGGACTGGTCAGAGGCTGAAAAGGTCGGCGGTGCAGGCTTTGCCGGTGCCACCGACCGTCACGTTCAGTCGGACTTGGGGGAAATCCTGTTCACATGCCCCATCTTGCGGCCTGCGCGGGTTTCTGACTTGCCGTACAGGTGCAGGCGAGCGGACGGTTCTTTCAAAATGTCTTCCCAGGCATCCGCATCGAAACCGATCAGATTTTCCATGACAACGTCTGAGTGACGTGCCGAAGACCCCAGCGGCCAGCCGGCAACGGCCCGAATGTGCTGATCGAATTGGGAGGTCAGGCAGGCATCCTGCGTCCAGTGACCGGAATTGTGCACGCGCGGCGCAACTTCGTTGACAAGGAGTGTCTCAACGTCGCCGTTCTTCACGAGGAACATCTCGACGCCCATCACGCCCACATATTCAAGGTTCGAGACGATCTGCTCGGCCATGGTGCGAGCAACCTCAAGGGTTGCTTCGGAAACGCCGGCCGGGACCGTAGAGGTTTTCAGAATATGATTTTCGTGATGATTGCGCGCAATGTCATAGCTGGAGCAGGTTCCCTCAAGGTCTCTTGCCACAATTACCGACACCTCGCATTCGAACGGGATGAGTTCCTCCAGCACCGCAGGCGCCGAGCCGAGCTTCTCAAATGCGCCTTCGGCATCCTTCGGCTCGCGGATCATCTGCTGGCCTTTGCCGTCATAGCCAAACCGGCGCGTTTTCAGGACACCTCGACCGGCAAAGTTCTGAAGCGCGGCGTCAAGATCCTGTTGCGAATTGATCTCGGCAAAATCAGCAATCGCGACACCGGCGCCGGACAGGAACTGTTTTTCGAACAGGCGGTCCTGCGAAACTTCCAAAGCCCTGACACCTGGTCTGACAGGAACCTTGGCATCTAGATGAGCCGCCGTCTGACCCGGAACATTTTCAAACTCATAGGTTACGACAGAGACAGCCTCGGCAAATCGGTCCAGCGCTGCAGTGTCTTCATAAGCGGCAAGCGTATGGGTCGCGCAGACATCAAAGGCCGGGCTGTTCGCATCGGGGCAATATATATGCGTTTTCAAGCCGAGGCTGGCAGCAGACTGGGCCAGCATGCGACCCAGTTGCCCGCCACCTAGAATTCCAATGGTATCGCCTGGGTTCAAGCGGGACTTTGCGCTCATCACCTTGATCCTGTTCCTGCCGGATGCCTTAGTTGAGGTCGTCGGTTGGATATTCGGCAACCGAGGCCGTTTTGTTCGCCCGGAACATGTCCAGAGCTGCTTCGATGTTCTCGTCGCTCAAGGCCAGTACTGCAGCTGCCAGAAGGGCCGCATTCGTTGCTCCGGCCTTGCCGATTGCCAGGGTGCCAACGGGAATTCCGCCAGGCATCTGCACGATTGACAGGAGACTGTCCTCTCCGGAAAGGGCACGGCTTTCAACCGGTACGCCAAAGACCGGCAACGGCGTTAGTGAGGCTGTCATTCCCGGAAGATGTGCAGCACCGCCGGCTCCGGCGATGATTACCTTGAAACCTGCTGCCTTTGCTCCCTTGGCAAAGTCATACATGCGGTCAGGCGTGCGGTGTGCGGAAACGATTCGCGCTTCGTAGCTGACGCCCAGCTGATCGAGCGTGTCCGCCGCATGTTTCATAGTCGGCCAGTCGGATTGACTGCCCATGATGATTGCGACATCCGCTTGTGCCATTTCATGCTCTCCATTCCAGCTGGCTCAGAAGAGCCGCGGAGTATAGGCAGAGCGCAGCGCATCGCAAGCGTCAATCGGTGGAAACCGGCCAAAAGTTGGACAGGGTCAGCGATCCGGAAGTTGCTGGGGGCAGGGCGGTCAGGCGATGATATCCGGAAACAGTTGATCCTCAAGCGCCGTTATTCGGTCCTTGATCATCAGTTTCTTCTTCTTCAGACGCTGCAACTGAAGGACATCATGGTTTGAGATTGCTGCCAGTGCCTCCACGGCCACGTCAAGGTCTCTGTGTTCCTGACGAAGCTGTGCGAGCTCCATTCGCAATGCATCCGTTTCCATTTCTGCCATCTATGTCCCCTGAATCAGGACACAAGTCCTATTCCATTTTACTGCCACCGGGCAAGATAACATCTTTGTCAGGCCCTTGGCTGAATTTTAAACGCTTCGCGAATCTCAATCGGGAAACAGATTGTGAAAAAAATTGCATTGCCTTGACAATTGTAAGCTGTCGAAAATTTTGTGGGAATTTTTCATGAGTTTTGAAGCGCTTATTTGAAGCGTGTTTTTCAAGGTTTTCTAAGGATAGTCGCTCGAATGCATAATTTGACGGCGAAACGCATCAGATATGCAGAATCTGCAATCGACAAGGCTGGATTTTCTGTGGCAGTGTGCAGCTGTTGAGCCAACAGACAGGAGGTTTTATCCATGTCAATGCAGTCGCATCTCGCCGAACTCGAGCGCCGTCACGCGGAAATGGAACGCAAGATTGAGGACGCTCTGTTGCACCCGAGTACAGACTCCCTGGAATTGGCTGACATGAAACGGCAAAAGCTCAAGATCAAGGACGAGATTGAGCGAATACGGCAAGATGTGACCCTCCATTAACGCATCAAACCGTGAAATGAAAAAACGCCGCGCATGTCGCGGCGTTTTTGTTTTTGCGCATGGCGTGCGCGGAAAAATCAGAGTGTTTTTGCCTGCTCCCGCAAAGCGAATTTCTGGATCTTGCCTGTGGAGGTTTTGGGCAGGTCGCAAAACACTACGGTTTTGGGAGCCTTGAAATTGGCAAGATAGTCGCGGCAGAAAGCGATGAGGTCCGTTTCGCTGGTTTCGGAACCCGTCTTGAGTTCCACAAAGGCACAAGGTGTCTCGCCCCACTTTTCGTCCGGCCGGGCAACAACAGCCGCAGCCTGAACGTCGGGATGCTTGTAAAGAACTTCCTCGACTTCGATGGAGGAAATGTTCTCTCCCCCGGAAATGATGATGTCCTTGGAACGGTCCTTGAGCTGGATATAGCCATCCGGGTGCATCACGCCGAGATCTCCGGAATGGAACCAGCCCCCTTCGAATGCTTCTTCTGTTGCCTTGGGGTTCTTCAGGTAGCCCTTCATGACCACGTTGCCCCGGAACATGACCTCCCCCAACGTTTCGCCATCAGCGGGTACCGGTTCCAGCGTTTCGGGGTCCAGAACCGTCAGGTCTTCCAGCGCGACATAGCGCACACCCTGCCTTGCTTTTTTCTGGGCCTGCTCGGCAAGCGGCAACTCGTCCCACTCCGACTTCCAGTCGTTTACAACAGCCGGGCCATAGACTTCGGTCAAACCATAGAGGTGTGTGACGTTGAACCCGGCAGTCTTCATCGCGGCAAGAACGCTTTCCGGTGGCGGTGCGGCAGCGGTGAAGAAATCGACTTCGTGATCGAGTTCGCGCTTTTGATCATCGCCAGCATTCAGCAACGTCGACATGATGATCGGCGCGCCGCACAGATGAGTGACCTTCTCGTCGGCGATCAGGTCCCACATCGGTTTCGGGCGAACCCAACGCAGACAGACGTGTGTGCCGGCGACCACCGAAAGGGACCAGGGAAAACACCAGCCGTTGCAGTGAAACATCGGCAGGGTCCAGAGATAGACCGGGTGTTTGGCCATTGAGGCGGTGATTACATTGGCCTGAGCGAGGAGGTAGGCGCCGCGATGATGGTAGACCACTCCTTTCGGATTGCCGGTGGTCCCGGAGGTATAGTTGAGCGTTATTGCGTCCCATTCGTCGTCCGGGAGGGACCACTCAAATTCCGGGTCGCCTGACTGCAGGAATTCCTCATAATCCAACGTTCCAAGACGCTCTCCATCCTGCGGGAACTCGGGATCGGAATAGTCGATCACCGTTGGCTTTACCGTTGCGATCGCAAGCGCTTCCTTGATGACGGGCGCGTATTCCCGATCAGTGATCAGGATCTTGCAGTTTGCGTGATCGAGTTGGAACGCAATGATTGAAGCATCAAGGCGCGTGTTCATGGAATGCAGAACCGCCTTGGCCATGGGCACGCCGTAGTGGGCCTCAAGCATTGGCGGGACATTGGAAAGCATTACGCTGACCGTGTCGTTGCTGCCGACACCCAGTGTGCTCAGGGCCGAGGCGAGCTGACGGGACCGGCGATAGAACGTCCGGTAATCCGTCCGCTGGTTTCCATGAACGATTGCCGTGCGCTCCGGAAAGACGTCCGCAGCACGCGCCAGAAAACTGAGTGGGCTAAGCGGGGCATAGTTGGCCGTATTCTTATCAAGCCCTTGCGAGAAAGGGCTGAAACTAGAACCCATGATCATCCTCCCTTGATCATTTTTCCGTCATGAAAGCCGGAAACGACCAAGTGTGCAATGCATCATTTGGCTTGGGTGCAGCAGATCACACAAGAAACGCGGAAATGCCATCATAGGTCAGCTTGGCGCCGATAATGCCCATGAAGGTATAGATGATCACGTAAAAGGTCTCGCCCTTGATAATCCGGACCAGCCTGACGCCTGCCAGGGTCGCGATCAGAGCAACTGGAAAAAGGGTAACCGAAGTTGTCAGGTTGGTTGTGTCGAACTGGCCCAGCATGAAATAGGGAACCAGTTTGACGGCATTGACCACGGCAAAGAATATCACTGCCGTTCCGACGAAAAGAGCTGGATTGAGGCGTAACGGCAGCACGTACATCTGAAAGGGAGGTCCGCCGGTGTGGCTGATGAAGCTGGTGAAACCGGCCACAGCTCCCCAGAAGAGACCCTTTGGAGGATTGTGACTTGCACCCTCGGCGGCCTTTCGACGCTTGAAGACATAGTCGGCCACGAACGCGATGGAGGTTACTCCGACCAGCAGGGTAACGAATGTATCGTCAACATAGGCTGCGGTCGTCCAGCCGATTCCGATGCCGACAACTGCTGCTGGAATGAGGATCGACAGCGTTCGCCAATCGGCGCGACCCTTGTAGGCCGTAAGCGCGACGATATCCATAATCACCAGAATGGGCAGCATGATACCGGCTGCCTGAAGCGGCGATATTACCAGCGTCATGATTGGAACGCCAAGCATGGCCATCGTGCCGCCGAAGCCGCCTTTCGACAGGCCGACCAGAAACACGGCCGGAATGGCTGCGGCATAAAACCAGGGATCAGTAATTGGGATCATAAGCTGGAAAGTTCAGATAAGTACAAGGAATGGACTTGCGTAACAAGCATGCCAGAGTGCTTACGTAAAGTCCCGACCTCCAAATTGATAACGCGGCAAGGCTTGCAATTTCTCATGCCCTTACAGCACTCTGTTGGCCAAAGGCCGGACCGGCTGTTTGGGAGGACAATTCATGGCAAGCCGCTATCACGAAGTCTATCAGGGCTGGAAGGACGATCCGCAGGGATTCTGGAAGGCAGCAGCCTCGGAGATCGACTGGATTTCAACTACGGACAGGGTTTTTGACCCCGACCAGGGGCAGTATGGGCGCTGGTTCCCCGACTGGGAATGCAACACCTGCTACAACTGCCTGGACAGGCATGTGGAGCGTGGCCGTCCGGGGCAACCGGCACTTATCTACGACAGCCCGATTACCGGCAAATCCGCGACATATACATACGCAGAGCTTCTTGAAGAGGTCGAGGCGTTCGCAGCGGTTCTGGAAGACAAGGGACTGAAAAAGGGTGACCGGGCAATCATCTATATGCCGATGATCCCGCAAGCGGTGATGGCAATGCTTGCCTGCGCCCGCCTTGGTGTCATTCACTCCGTGGTTTTCGGTGGTTTTGCAGCGAATGAACTGGCAACCCGAATTGATGATGCGTCTCCGAAAGCGATCATCGCAGCCTCCTGTGGTATCGAGCCGGGGCGCGTCATCTCCTACAAGCCATTGCTCGATGAAGCGATAAATCTTTCCGCTCACAAGCCGGAATGCTGCCTGGTGTTCCAGCGTGAGGAACAGGAAGCGGATCTGATTGAAGGCCGGGATTTTGATCTTGGAAGCCTGACCGACGAAGCAAAGGCTGAAGGGCGGCGTGTTGCTCCAGTGCCGGTGAAGGCAACCGATCCGCTCTATATTCTCTACACTTCGGGCACGACAGGGCAGCCCAAGGGTGTGGTTCGGGACAACGGCGGCCACATGGTGGCGTTGAAGTGGTCCATGTCGAATCTCTACGACATCCAACCCGGCGAGGTTTTCTGGGCCGCGTCCGATGTCGGTTGGGTCGTCGGCCACTCCTATATCTGCTACGCACCGCTGCTGCACGGCTGCACGACGATTGTGTTTGAAGGCAAACCGGTGGGAACACCCGATGCAGGTGTTTTCTGGCGCGTGATCTCCGACCACAAGGTGGTTTCCCTGTTCACGGCGCCGACCGCATTCCGGGCGATCCGCAAGGAAGATCCGAATGGCGAGCTGATCAAGAAATACGATCTGTCCGTCTACCGTTCTCTGTTCCTGGCGGGGGAAAGAGCCGACCCGGAAACGGTCAATTGGGCAATCGATCAGCTGCAGGTGCCGGTCATAGATCATTGGTGGCAAACGGAGAGCGGCTGGTGCATGGTCGGCAATCCGCTGGGCTTGGGTCAGCTCCCGGTCAAACCCGGATCGCCGACGGTGCCGATGCCCGGCTATGACGTTCAGGTTCTCGACGACGCCGGTCATCCGCTCGGTGCGAACACACTGGGCAATATCGTCGTGCAACTTCCGCTGCCGCCGGGCTGTCTGCCGACGCTATGGAATGCCGATCAGCGTTTCTTCGATGCCTACCTTGCCGAGTTCCCCGGCTATTACAAAACGGCCGATGCCGGGGTGATCGACGATGACGGCTACCTGTCGATCATGGCGCGGACCGATGACATCATCAACGTGGCCGGGCACCGGCTTTCCACGGGTGGCATGGAGGAAGTCCTGGCAACCCATCCGGATGTTGCTGAATGTGCGGTCATTGGCATAGCCGACAAGCTAAAGGGGCAGCTGCCCTGCGGGTTCGCAGTCCTGAAGGCCGGGGTCGAGCGATCTCATGATGAGATTGAAAAGGAACTGGTCAGACTGGTTCGCGAAAAAATCGGTCCCGTGGCTGCGTTCAAGATCGCGATCACCGTCGACCGATTGCCCAAGACCCGTTCCGGCAAAATCCTTCGCGGTACCATGCGTCAGATCGCCGATGGTGAGAGTTACAGGATGCCGGCGACGATCGATGATCCGGCAATTTTGGACGAAATCAGTGACGCTTTGAAATCACATGGGATTTCAGCTTGATCGGGTGAGGTGACGTTACTGGAGGCCTTCAGAAGGCATCGACAGCGTCAATTTTGCACACTAATGTCGGGCCGCCGCGTGGCGGTCCGCGTTTGTTGCGCGGCTTCAGATTTGTTTAGCAGCCGTGAGGTTTTTTCGTGTCTTTGGAGAATAAGGTCGCCATCATTACGGGCGCAGCGCGTGGTATCGGGTTTGCCGTTGCCAAGCGGTTTGTCATGGATGGCGCCAAGGTCGTGATCGCCGATGTGGACGACACAACAGGAGAAGAAGCGGCCGAGGAGCTCAAGAGCCTGGGCGAGGCGCTCTATATCCACTGCAATGTTGCTGAGCGCCTTGATGTTCGCAACCTGGTCGCCGAAACGCTGAATGCTTTCGGCGATATTGATATCCTGGTCAACAATGCCGGTATCGTTGCCGGTGGTGATTTCCTTGAAGTCGAAGAAGAAGACTTCGACCGCGTTCTTTCGGTCAATCTGAAAGGTGCGTTTCTGTGCTCGCAGGCGGTTGGCCGGCACATGGTTGAAAAGGTCGAAAATGGCGGTGAACCGGGCTGCATTATCAATATGTCGTCGGTAAATTCGGTGGTCGCGATCCCGAACCAGATCCCCTACTGCGTCTCCAAGGGAGGGATGACGCAGCTGACCAAGACGGCGGCCCTGTCTCTTGCGCAATACGGCATTCGGGTGAACGCGATCGGGCCGGGCTCGATCATGACCGAGATGCTTGCGACCGTGAACAGCGATCCGGCGGCCAAAAACCGGGTGCTGTCCCGCACGCCCATGCTGCGGATCGGTGAGCCGGCTGAAATCGCCGGCGTTGCAGCCTTCCTGGCCTCCAGCGACGCCGGATATGTTACCGGGCAGACAATATATGCCGATGGTGGGCGCTTGCCGTTGAACTACACTGTCGCAGTGCCGGACGATAGTTGAACCACAAAAGCTGGTTCTCTCGTTCCGGTTAGCCCTGGGCCTGGCTGCAATGGGCAGCAGGCAATCAAGGAAATTTGCGAAGAAACAGAGAGACGGTTTTTACGCCGTCTCTTTCCGCTCTTCTGCACCGAATTGCAGCCGGGCAAGCTTGGCGTATAGGCCTCCTGCTGCGCTGAGTTCGGCGTGGGTTCCGGATTCGACAATCCGCCCATCTTCCATGACAACGATGCGGTCGGCCTTCAGAACGGTTGCAAGTCTATGGGCAATCACCAGGGTCGTGCGATCAAGCATCAGGCGATCGAGCGCCTGTTGAACAAGGTTCTCGCTTTCGGCGTCCAGCGCACTGGTTGCTTCATCGAGAAGCAGAACAGGCGCACTTTTCAGGACCGCTCTTGCAATCGCGATCCGCTGACGTTGGCCGCCTGAAAGGGTGATGCCACGTTCGCCGACCATCGTATCGAATCCATCCGGCATCGCTTCAATGAATGGCGCGGCAAGCGCTGCCTTGGCGGCGGCAACAATGTCTTCCCGGCTCGCATCCGGTCGCCCGTAAGCGATGTTCTCGGCAATGGAAGCTCCAAAGATAGCGGTGTCCTGGGGGACAAGCGCAATGTGCCGGCGCAGGTCTTCCGGGTCGAGCTCGGATAGTTCGACGTCGTTGAGGCGAATGATGCCTGAATTCGGATCGTAGTAACGCATCAGAAGGCTGAACAAGGTCGACTTGCCCGCGCCGGACGGGCCGACCACCGCAACAGTTTCTCCGGGGGAAACTTCGAGCGTCAGGTCTCGAACCACAGGCATGTTCTTGCTGTTCTGGTAAGCGAACGACACATCCTTGAAGGAGATTTTGCCTCGCGTCGATTCCGGAAGTTTGACAGGATTGGCCGGAGCGCTGATCTCCGGTTGGACTTCCAGAAGCTCGGAGAGACGTTCTGCCGCGCCTGCTGCCTGCGAAAGTTCTCCCCAGACTTCGGAAAGTGATGCCAGAGATCCGGCTGCCAGAATGGAGTAGAGCAGGAACTGGCTCAGTTCGCCGCCAGTTATCCGTCCGGAAAAGACATCGCTTGCGCCGATCCACAGGACCGCGACAATGCTGACACCGATCACGCCGATGGCAAAGCCGGTCAGGGCCGCACGTGCCATGATTGCCTTACGGGCTGCCTGAAACGCAGTTTCAATCGCGGCGGTGTATTTTTCGGCGCTGCGTTGCTCATGCGTGAAGGCCTGGAGAGTTCTGACCGAGCCGAGCATTTCGCTGGCATAGGCCGAGGCGTTGGCGAGTGTATCCTGCGCAAAGCGTGAACGCTTGCGCACCTGTCTTCCAAAGCCGAGTACCGGGACGAGAATAACCGGGATGGCTGCCAGCACGATGACCGAGAGGCGTGGGCTGGTAACGACCATCATCACCGAGGCCCCTGCAAACATCAGGAAATTGCGCATTGCAAGGGACGCGCTGGAGCCGAAGGCAGCCTTGATCTGGGTCGTGTCAGCCGTGAGCCTCGATAGAATTTCGCCGGACTTTGCGCTGTCGTAAAATGAGGGGCTGAGGCGGGTCATATGCGCAAAGACATCGGAGCGCACTTCCGCGACCACGCGTTCGCCGATCCACATGACCAGGAAATAGCGTGTGGCACTGGCGGTGGCCAGCGCGCAGACCACACCGATGAGCACAATGAAATAGGAGTTTACGAGCGCAGGGTCGTCGGCACCAAAGCCGAAGTCGATCATCCTGCGCACGGCTGCCGGCAAGACCAAGGTTATGACCGCTGCAGAAAACAGGGCAACGATTGCCGCCGATACCATGCCTTTGTGTTTCAAAAGGTAAGGCAACAGCCGGGCGAGCGGTCTTAAGGACCGGCGGGATGCGTTCTGATCGGTGTTTGCGCTTGCAGCAGGGGTATCAGCCAAGATGGCTCTCCTCATCATTCCTACCAGCCAGATCTTTGTTGGATCCGTCTTTAACATGTTCCGGCAATCGCACAATGGCTTTAAGGTTGATGGCCGGTTTAATGGGATGTGACAGATTTCCACCTGCAATTCCTTGATCGAAGCCAAACAGGAATTGCAGGATTTTGCCCCTTGTCTTGCTTGCCGCCATAGGGTATATCCCCGCCTCATGTTTCTGAGGGCGGCGTCCGCAACTGGATCGGCGGCCCTTAACTTCGTTTTGCGCTGGCGCGGCGTCTTTCCCGGAAAGAAGCTTACAGGCGCTTGAAAGGATCGGCCATGAAAGCGGATATCCATCCCGACTACCACACCATCAAGGTCGTCATGACCGATGGTACCGAATTCACCACCCGCTCCACATATGGTGCGGAAGGCGACACTCTGCAGCTCGACATCGACCCGACGTCTCACCCGGCATGGACCGGCGGTGACCGTCAGTTGATGGACCGCGGCGGTCGCGTGTCCCGCTTCAAGAACAAGTTTGCTGGTTTCCTGGGTTCCTAACAGCCCTCCGAACAGCTTCTTATCGAAAACCCGGCTTTTGGCCGGGTTTTTTTGTTGTTTGCGCGCGGAAGGGCTTTGACTTGCCTGCCGATTGGGGCGTCTGGCCAATTCAAACGCAACGCGTTGTGCTGATTGATAAATACCATGGCGCAAAAAACAAAAGCCGCCTTGCGGCGGCTTTCATCAGCAGAAGAGTATCGGTGGTTTTACCCAAGCTTGCCGAAAGCTGCGTGCAACTGACTGATCTGGGAGGCGACCGGATTGTCGTTGGTGGCTTCTTCGATGTGCTCTTCGGCATCCTTGCGATAAAGCATCTTGTCGAGATGAACGACACGTTCCTGAAGACGCGTGGAGCGTTCGATCAGATCGCGTAGTGTTGCCGGGAGCTCGTCCCATGATGGGCCACCGGTGGCGCTGGAGAGCTTGTCGAGGCGAACCTTGTTTTTCTCGCTGCCGGCTTGTTCGCGGGACATTTCACCCTCGTTGACGGCGCGTTGCAGCAGCAGCCAGGACGCAAGCTGCATCAGCCGGGTCGTCAGGCGCATGGACTCCGTGGCGTAGGCAAGAGAAGCCGGACGAGGCAATTGCTTGGCTTCCTCGCGTCCATTGCCGTCCAGATAGGTGGCGGTTTCCTCAACCAATGACATGCCTTCCTGAAAAAGGTTCTGGAAGTTGTCGGAGTTGGCAAGGTGATGCGCGATGTGAACGGCACCAACAGGAACACTGGCTTTTTTTGTTTCTTCCGTCATGGGATTACTACGCCTCAATTACTCTTCCAGTTTGACCCGTTTCTCTATTACTGACCTGTCCCGAGATAAGACATCTCGTGCCAGGTGTTCCTTTTTGGAACGAAACGGCTCCTCATGCCGATAGCTTTGCAAGCTGTATGCCAGATTGGCAGAAAGCGGCTTTTGCCGGAACTTCAATAGGATACTATGAGGCGCGATCAAAAAAAAGAGCCGCACGGTTGCGGCTCGGAGTCTTTAACAGGGAGGCGTCAAACAGAGTGGACAGGAGCCACTCACATCCAGATGACTGGATACACAAATTTATACTTTGGAAAGATTAACGATAGGTAAACGAGTAAAAATTTACCTACCTCGTTTACCTAACTATGCGGTAGGCTTTCGCATTTGTTGTTAACCTTGCAACAAATGACAAGGTTATTTCTGGAAAAATGAATTGGCGGCATCGCGAATAGTGCCGCGCTGATCCAGTTCCTGCTTCGTACGGTTAACCTCTTCGTTGAGCGCCTCGATACGTTCGGTTAACTCTGATTCCGACAAGCGGGACAGGTCTTCTCCGACCGTGATCGCGCCCTGCACGGGTTTTTTGGGGGCGTCGTCGTCAAAAAGGCTCATTGCACGGCTCCCTGAATTAGGTGCGCTCTGTCTCAAAGGAGCGCTTGTGTGTTTCACTTGCATTCCCATAGTCTGACTGCGCCCTCAATATAGGATAAACCCCTGATGCTGCCAGTTGTCAGGACGGTAACCAGTCTCAAAATGAACCAAAAGGAAGCCCCTCCATGCAAAACCTGCCGGAAAACATGTCCGCAATCGCGATTTCCGAGCCCGGAGGACCGGAGGTTCTAAAACAGGAATCGCGACCGATGCCGGCGGTTGATCCCCACGAAATCCTGATTCGCGTTTCAGCAGCAGGGGTAAACCGGCCGGACGTTCTGCAGAGAAAGGGAGCCTACCCGCCGCCAAAAGGTGCTTCGGATCTTCCCGGACTGGAAGTTGCCGGCGAGGTGGTCTTTTGTGGCGGGGAAGTGCAGCGGCACAAGGTCGGTGACAAGGTGACCGCGCTTGCACCTGGTGGCGGATATGCAACTTACTGCAAGGTGCCAGGCGGTCATGCTCTGCCGATCCCCAATGGTTTGTCCATGATCGAGGCGGCGGCACTTCCGGAGACATTCTTCACCGTCTGGACAAATGTATTCGATAGGTGCGGCCTTGCGAGCGGCGAGCGCTTTCTGGTTCATGGCGGAACGTCCGGGATTGGGACAACTGCAATTCAGCTCGCAAAAGCTTTCGGTGCCGAGGTGTTCACAACTGTCGGGTCGGACGAAAAGGCCGAGGCAGTGCGCAAACTTGGCGCGGATCATGTCATCAATTATCGCGACCAGGTATTCGAAAAGGTCGTGCTTGAACTGACCGATGGACAAGGGGTCGATGTGATCCTCGACATGGTTGGTGGCGATTACGTGGAACGAAACTGGAAGGCGGCCGCGGTCGAAGGGCGGATTTGCCAGATTGCGACACTCAATGGCATTGCAGAGAACGTGAATTTTTCACGTCTGATGGTCAAACGTTTGACCCATACCGGCTCGACCTTGCGGCCACGTAGCGACGCTTTCAAGACTGCGATTGCCCAAAGTCTGGAAGAGAAGGTTTGGCCATTGATCGAATCGGGAAAAGTCGGTCCGGTCATGGACTCCACGTTCCCATTCGGTCAGGCTTCCGAGGCGCACAGGCGAATGGAAAGCTCTGGTCATATTGGGAAAATCGTTCTGAACATGGAGTGACTGCCGGGACTATGCTGCGCTGCGGAAAGGTGAATGTGTGACTCCATTTGCGTTTCCGCGACGTTCGGATTATATTCGCGCCACTTCCCTTGAAACCGAGATGGAATACCGCTTTTTCGCCCCGCCGGGCGGGGGAGCAGACGAGAGGAATTTATCCGATGGCGAACACGCCGCTTATGCCGAAGGCAACCGCCGTCTGGCTCGTAGACAACACCGCTCTGAGCTTCACGCAGATTGCCACGTTCTGCAAATTGCATCCGCTTGAAGTCAAGGCTATTGCCGACGGCGAAGCTGCGCAGGGCATCAAGGGACTTGACCCGGTTCTTACCGGTCAGCTGTCTCGCGAAGAAGTCGAGAAAGCTCAGAACGATCCGAACTATCAGCTGAAGCTGCAGGGTTCGAAGGTTGTTGTGCCGGAATCCAAGCGCAAGGGACCGCGTTACACGCCGGTGTCCCGCCGTCAGGACCGTCCGAACGCAATTCTCTGGTTGGTACGCAACCATCCTGAGCTCAAGGATGCGCAGATTATGCGTCTGGTCGGAACAACCAAGCCTACAATTGCAGCTATCCGCGAACGTACCCATTGGAATTCCGCGAACCTGACGCCGTCTGATCCGGTAACTCTTAGCCTCTGCAGCCAGCTGGAGCTGGATATGGAAGTCGAGAAAGCTGCGAAGAATGCTCCGCAGCCGATGGTTGGTGAACCTGTCGAAACGCTGATGCCGGTCGAAGATTCCACCAGCGAAGATGCGATCGCGGCTGCCTTCTCGCTTGATCCGAGCACTCCGATCAAGCGCGAGGAAGAGGAAGAAATTGATGCTGATGCTGTCTTTGCGAAATTGAACTCGTTGAAGAGCGAGAGCGAAGAAGAAGAAGCTGAAGAGGTTTCGGTAACTTTTGACGTTAAAGCTGAAGAGGCTGGTGAAGCTGAGGCAGCTGGAGAAGCTGGCGAAGTAGAAGAAGTCGGCGAAGCTGAAGAAGCTGCTCAGACTGAAGAAGCCGAAGAAGACAGCGAAGAAAACAAGTAAGTCTTCTCGTATTGGGTTTTACATGGGGCCGCCAGCGGATTTCGCTGGCGGCTTTTTTCATGCTTGATCAAGTGTCGTTACCAGAGAAGTGATCTGGCCGGCCGCAACCTTGAATACATTTGTACCACTGCCGCTGCCTCCAGGGATCGCCTGCGAATAACAAGTCCACTTAACGGTGATCGTTTCGCCGGAAACCTCGACAGAGCTCAGGTTTATGACGGCATCGTCAAAGGCGTCCGTCCTGCTTGCGGCGAAGGCTTCCAGAATAGCTTTTCGCCCCTTGTGCGGTCCGGTTTGACCTGAAAATGGCTCCGAATACTCGGCGTCCTGGGCAAAGATCGACCCGAGAACTTCCAGACCGGAAGGGCCCGCTTGCATTGCAAGAAAGAAATTGCTGATTTCTAATGGCATCATGCTCATGGAGGGTTCCTTCTAAATGTCTGTCGATCCCGAGGTTCTGAAAGCTCTGTCGTCAGCGCTGAATGATCTGCGTGATAAGCCGCAGGCACCGATACCGCCAGGGGTTCTGGATGCGCTGGCGCCTTTGGCAGCGTCCGGAATGCAGTTGAAGATCGATCTGGAAGCGAGCCGGTTGATCGGAGCGCCTCTCGTGACGGTCATGGAGCAGACTTCGATCGAACACCTGCTTTCACCTCTTACGCCGCGCCAGCGGGAAGTGGCCAGGCTGGTGATCGCCGGACAGTCCAACCGAACGATAGCTGATGGTCTCGGCATTAGTATCGCCACCGTCAAGGATCATGTTCATGCCATTCTGGAGCGCCTGGAATTGCCTTCCCGGCACGCGGTGATCGCTGCAACGCGAGCGACAATCAAAACCTAGTTGTCCAGGCCCGGCGGCACAATCCATCCGAAGATGGATAGCGCACATCGCCGGGTGGCGCGGTGGTTCCCTGTCTTGCATGAAGGAACACCCAGAGGACTGATTATTTCAGATAGAACAATCGAACCGATTGTTTTGGATCACTCGAAGCGGCCCGTTTGAAAGGCGGCTCGTCATAGGCGTCCTTGGCTCCCGAAACCGTGTAACCTTCGCTTGGAATCTGTCCGTTCATATCAAGGTCTTGGTTCCCATTTTCGTCGTGAAATGCAATGACGGCGTAAGGGCCGGAGTTTAGGTCAGGAAAGTAAGCCTGCACTGAGCCGGTGGAGGCCGGTATTTCCTGATATCCGACAGCGGCGTCATAGTCGTAGGCCTTGAAGGCGTCGCGACTGTCCATGACGAGCACCACCACCTGGCCGTTGCCGTTCCTGATGCCGTCAACGGTGACCTCAAGTCCTTGTGACTTTTCAGCCTTTGCTTCTTCGGCTTCAACGGCCGGAACATGGCTTGCCATCCATTCACCGCCGACGATTATGCCTGCGCTGACACAAAGGGCGGTGATGCGTTGTCGCATTGTGGGCATTTGAAACTCCGCGTTACTTGATGTTGGGGTCGTTCTTCTTGGCCGGCTGCCAGCCAGGAGGGTTTATGAGCACGCCGATCTTGTTAAGCAGCCCGGGCATCTGCCAGACTTCCTTTCCGAGGCGATAGAAGCCGTGCAGGAAGGCAACCAGTGGATTGATGGAATTGATGGGACGCGTGAGACCGTAGGCAACTTTCTCGCGCTCTTCCGCAAATGTGCCGAACATCCTGTCCCAGATGATGAATATGCCGGCATAGTTCTTGTCGAGGTATGCAGAGTTCGAGCCATGATGAACCCGGTGGTGAGAAGGGGTGTTCATGACCGCCTCAACCGGGCGCGGCAGCTTGCCGACCGCTTCAGTGTGAAGCGCCGTCTGATAGACCTGGACAACAACTTCCGCGAACAGGACAACCACTGGATTGAAACCAAGCAGTACGAGCGGAAGATGGAAGAACACGGGCCAGAACGAATCCATCGGTCCAAAGCGGTAAGCGACGGAAATGTTGAAAAAGGGAGAGGAATGGTGGACCGAGTGGGTCGCCCAGCCGAAGTTCACGCGGTGCATGAACCTGTGTTCCCAATAGTAGACGAGATCCGCGAGAACGATGCAGATGAGTACCGTTATCCAGTTGATCTCAATGTCGAAAATCGCAAATTGCCAAACGTAGTAGAACGTTGCCACGTAAAATGCGCCTAAAAACAGGATCGTCAGGCCGATGAACATGGCGAGAGTGACGTAATTCGTGATCGTGTCGCCGATCATCGTCCAGCTGAGCCGTTTGTAGATCCAGTACCGGGTCAGTTCGAACGCCAGAAACCCAAGCGCGATTACAAAGAACCAGTCGTCGATGAAGATCTCCAACTGTTCCAGCCAAGTCGGACTGATGGGGCTGAGCAAGGTTTGCAAGGTGCTCTCCAAAATTATCAAAGTTGACAATTAAATGAGGGCATGCGATTAGATTGTCAACATTGAAAATTTATTCGGAGATGAATTTGGCCCGTCCGGACATAAAGGATGATCGCAGAGAGCAGATCCTGGATGCATTCGAAACCTGTGTTGCGCGTTATGGCCTGGAGGGAGCTACCCTTGCCAAAGTGGCAGAGGTTGCGGGGCTTGCACGCCCGCTTATTCGGCACAATGTCGGCAACCGGGAAGATCTTCTGGCTGCCTTGATCGAGCGATTTCTCTCGCAGAGCCGGGCTTCCATGGCTTCTCTGCTATCCTATTTACCAAGTGAAAAGAGGTTGGCCGCGCTCATCGACCTTCTGTTCGATCCGCGCTACGCCAATCCGCGCCTGGTACAGGTTTTCAACGCATTGAGCGCCGGTGCGCCGGATGACAGTGAACTGGCCCGCAGGCTGAGGGAATGGTTGGAAGACTTCGTTGGGCAAATCGAAAACGAGATTGCACGCGAACACCCTGAGGCCTCGAACGACCAAATCAAGGCGCTCGCAGCAGGGATAACCGGTATCTACTTCAACGTTGAGGCGCTCTATCCGATTGGAGTTTCAACGCAGTTCATAGAAGCCTCGAAAAATGCGGCGCTCTTGCTTGTTATGGCTCTTGGAAAAGAAAATTGACTGACTGTCATCGTTTGAGCCGCGAGGCCTATACCGACCCGGATTGGCTCAATCTGGAAGTAAACCGGCTGTTTCCGAATGCGTGGTGCTTTGCAGGCACCACCTCGGACTTCAAGGAAGCCGGTGATTACAAGACTGTCGACATCGGCGCATACCCTATAGCGGTGCTCCGGAATAGAGACGGTGAACTGAATGCGGTGCACAACATCTGCCGACACAGGGGTGCCACCCTGTTTGACGGAGACGGTGGTAATATCGGCAAGTCTATTGTTTGCCCGTATCATCGCTGGACTTACGGGCTGGCAGGTGAATTGCGTGGTGTTCCGGACAAACACACCTGCTTTCCTGATCTTGATCGAGCGAAACTCGGTTTGAAGCCTGCGGGGGTGGGTGTCTTCAAGGACCTCGTCTTTGTCAATCCCGATCCGAATGCAAGTTTCAATGACTGGATTGCCCCGGTTGCGAGCCAGGCCTGGCCGCATGATTTGTTTGCGTCCGATGTCAGAGAAGCAGTTCCACTCGTTTATGAGGTGAAATGCAACTGGAAGGTCTTTGCGGAGAATGCCATTGACGGCTATCACCTTGCCTATCTGCATGAACAGACCCTGGGCGGCCCGACGCCGGACAAGAATATTTGGGAGCAAGCCGGTGACCACATGATCTGGTTCGCCAATGAGGAGGGCGTGCGCCACCGACTTCCCAAGAAGATCCGCGATGAAAACGGCAGGACGGGAACGATCAAGAGTGCGCAGCAAACCGGGTACGGCGGAGTGTACTTTCTTTTTCCGCTCACCCTTGTCGTGCCGACGCCCTACGGAATATCGATCACGGCGCTGAAGCCGACTTCGGCTTCTAAAACTCGATTGACGATCCGCCATTGGGTGGGGCCCTGGCAATCATTGGATGAACGGAAGTACATTCAGGGGTTCGACAAGAAAACCGGCATTATCTCGTCGGAAAACTGGACCAAGCACCCTCTGGAAACGGGGGACTTTCAGACCGAGGATGTATGGATCTGCGAAAAGGTTCAGCAGGGTTTGCAATCACCGGCATTCGAGTTGGGGCCGCTCTCTCTCGGTCCTGGGGCCGAAGATCCCATCCGCTGGTTTCATAGCAGTATTCTGAACCAAGTTCAGGATAAGGACTGAGTTGGGAGCACTACATGCATTGGGCGACATTCCTGGGGTTTTTGCTGCTTGGCTGGGTGATTCTTGATCTCTTCACCGGAACGGTTTGGCTGCACCGTGCTTTTCGCCGCGCCGAAGAGCCGGTTGGCTATTGGTTGATCATGGGGCTCTGGCTTCTGGTTGCCCTGTCTTGTTTTTACTGGATCGGCGGGTTCTAGCGGGAACCGCGACAAAGCCGTTGCGACCCCTGGGCTCATCAGCGCAGACGTGTCAGGTCAGGACATGGTTTTTCGGCGCTAGAGGCTCTGGCGGAACGCGATCGAGAGCTTCAGCAGCAGAAATCTCGATCACCCGGCACATCGCATCCAACGGCAATCCGTTCTGAACATTGGAAAATGGATGTTCCAGTTCATTGGTTACGGTCTGCAGGCCAAAGAAGACGTAGGCGACAATGGCAACGAAGATCGGGGTCAACCAGCTGGTTGCCCCGATCAGAGCGAAGGGCAACAGGAAACAGTAGAGATAAGTTGTTCGCCGGATCAGCAGTGAGTAAACGAAGGGCAACGGCGTCGAGGCAATTCTTTCGCAACCTGCCTGGGCATTTGCCAGCGCGGACAAGGTCTGTGAAATCATCATCTGACCATAGCCGCTGAGTTCATCCTGCCGCGCCAGTTTTGCAAGCCGAAGAGTTATGCTTCTTAGGGCCGCGTCGGCGGGATTGCGGCTCTGATTCAGTTTGTTCGCTGTTTCACTGTCCATCCATTCGGTCAAATCGTCTTGCACATCTTGATTGCGCAAATAGCCCTTGTGCAGATGTGCAAAGGCGACGATGTGGGACAGGATATAGTCACGGTTCGATGCCTTGATATCAAAAAGGGTCAGCTGCCGGGCCAGGTTCCGGACGTCACCAATCAATCCACCCCACAACCGGCGCGCTTCCCACCAGCGTTCATAGGCCGCGTTGTTGCGAAAGCCGAGAAAGAGGGACAGTGCAATTCCGAAGACCCCCATTGCGGCAATTGGTATGCGCGGAAGTGAAACCACATGCATGTCGAGCAACAGTACCGATCCGGACAGCAATGCCACAGAGATGATCTTGCTGAAGATCTGCGGAACGATCGACCCCTGCATCACAAGAAACAGCCTCAGGGCTGAAGGGGGTTCCATTATGATCATTTCGGGCTCTCTTTACTGAACCGGGTTTGCCTATCAGGTGAGTGGCGTTTGCTGAATGTGAAGTTGCTGTTCTGGCCCAGTCCGTACTTCACGCAAGAAATTATGACGGCAATACTCAGAACGAGCCACAAACCGCCCCAGAATACAGTCGGGCCGCCAAATTCTTCTGAAAGCATAAAAGCGTCAGAGCGTGCGCCGGATCGTCTGATCGTGTCGTCGAAAATGTCGTAAGGGACATAGATCATGCTGGCCAAGCCAATCACGCGCAGCAGCAGATCGTTGAGACGGCGGTCTAGAAAACGGGCAACGGCAAGCATTCCGAGGCCTGTCAAAGAGCAAAATATGAAGGGAAAGACATCCCGAATGTAGAAAACCGTGATCAACAGGGTGACAACGCCGAAAAGACCAACAACGAGCCGATCCATCTTTGTCTGAACCGCAACGACCAGCAACACGACACCGAGGAGAAGTGAGCCCAGATATCCGGCTGAAAGCACGATGAACCGGTTTCCACCGCGCGAAATGACATGACCGCCTTGTTGAGGAGAAAGAGAAAGGTCAACAACGGATCCACCGGTCAAAAGGGTGGCGAGCGCATGAGACAACTCATGCAGGAAAACGATCAGGATTTTCAGCGGGACTACGACGGGCGTGTTCCAGAGCAGGAACAGGAGCCCGGTGATCAGGATCAGTTGCCAGTGCCCTTTGAGCGTTTGCATGTTTGGATCTTGTCCTCGTTTTCGGCATGCAGTGAGTTGCGGGAAAGTCCTTTCAGGTGTGTTTGTGCGTGGTTTTTCGTTTTGAGGCGTTCGCTTTGGTTGGACTGCATAATGGATTTCAGATGAATACCGAAACACCCATCAGCACGAGGCCGCTGGTTGCCAGTTTCCAGGCCAGCGTTCGATAAAGCCGAACGCCGAATGCATAAAGCGGAAGAAAAAGCAGGCGCCCGAGAAGATAACCAGCTGCACCCAGCGTGCTCAGATCATCAAATCCCTGAACGTGATCGAGCACCAGAACCAGCGCGATCAGAATCGGAAACGTTTCCTGGAAATTGAGTTGCGCGCGCTTCAGCCGTCCAGCGATCCCTTCCGGAAGCAGATTTTCGTCGCGTGCACCAATCGTATATTGGTGGCCGACTTGAGCCTTGAAGGTAAAAGACGCACAGGCGATATGGACAAGACCGAGGGCTGAGGCGATCAGAACGGTTGCATATTCGAA
This sequence comes from Pseudomonadota bacterium, assembly GCA_039195965.1. GTDB lineage: Bacteria > Pseudomonadota > Alphaproteobacteria > Rhizobiales > Stappiaceae > Roseibium. The sequence goes on along the minus strand of JBCCVB010000011.1, from coordinate 48,365 downwards.
TTGCATTTCAATGCCCCGTTTGCCCGCGCCGGGATTGGGTTTTGAGCGTCAGCGCTCTGTCAGCTTCAACTCGATCCGCCGGTTTCTGGCCAGAACATCCGGTGTTTCACCTTCCTCCAGAGGCTGGAATTCGCCAAAACCGGCGGCCACCAGGCGTTTCGGGTCGACGCCTCTTTCAATCAGGTAGCGCACGACGGAAATTGCACGGGCGGCGGAGAGCTCCCAATTGTTGCGAAGACGTCCGGCTCCCGAAAGAGGACGAGCGTCCGTGTGCCCGTCTACACGCAGGACCCAGTTGATTTCATCCGGGATCTGGACGCTCAGTTCCTGGATGGCGTCGGCCAGCTTGTCGAGTTCTGTCTGACCGGCAGGGTTGATGTCTTCCGAACCGGAATCAAAAAGCACTTCCGACTGGAACACGAAACGGTCGCCGACAACGGAAATGTCCGAGCGCTGGGAGAGAATTTCCCTCAGCCGACCGAAGAAGTCGGACCGATACCGCGACAGTTCCTGTACGCGCTGGACAAGGGCCGCATTCAGCCTGCGGCCGAGGCTGGCGATCTTGGTCTGGCTTTCGGCTTCCTTGGCTTCGGAAGCTTCCAATGCGGCATTGGCAGCTGCGATCTGGCGCCGAAGGGCCGCGATCTGCTGGTTGAGCAATTCGACCTGGGCAAGGGCTTCCTGGCTTACCTGTTTTTCGTCATCCAGCAGGTTTTCCAGCCGGCTCGCGCGGCCTCCTGCAGCATCGGCGGCACCAGAGCTGCTCTCCAGCAATCCGAGCAGGCGGGTCTGTTCCGCCTCGGCGTCGCTGAGGCTGGCCTGAAGTCCGAGGATCGTGTCCTCAAGCTCACCGGAGGCGGCACGTTCCAGCGCAAGCAATTCGGTCAGTTCGCTGATCTGAGCGTTCAAGCGGTTCAGAACCGTGTCGCGGCCGGAAAGCTGCTGCGACAGGAAGAACTGCGCAATCATGAAGATCGACAGCAGGAAGATGATGACGAGCAGAAGTGTCGCCATGGCGTCCACGAAGCCAGGCCAGTAGTCCGTCGACTGAGCGCGGCGGCGGGCGCGAAGTCCGGCTAGTCCACCAGCCATGTTCTACTCCTTGGCGCGATCAAAGGCGGAAGCTATCGAGGTCAAGAGACCTTCGATACGCTTTTGCTGATCGCCCTGCGATTCAGCCCAGTCGCGCATCATCTGCTGCTCCGAACGCACATGCTTGACGAGCCCCTGAATGCCCTCCGCAAGATTGGCCATGGCTTGGTTGGCGTTCTTGCTGCTGCCTTCTTCCATGCTCTTTTGCAACGACTGGATCGAGGCCTGGATCTGTTCGACACCGGAGGATTCCGGGGCCGCGAATGTTGCGTCTTCCGGATCGATATCCGTGACAGTCGAAAGCCAGTCTTCCAGTTCGTTGTAGAACCGGTTCTGGGCCTGGCCCGCCTGCAGGTCGAGAAAGCCAAGAACAAGAGAGCCGGTCAAGCCGAACAGGGAGGATGAAAACGCAGTGCCCATGCCGGAAAGCGGAGCTTCAAGTCCGGCCTTGAGGTCTTCGAAAATCACATTGGCATCGCCCGAGCCGACATCAAGGGACTGAATGGTCGCTCCGACGGAACTCACGGTCTGAAGCAGGCCCCAAAAGGTGCCGAGGAGGCCCAGGAAAACGAGCAGACCCGTCAGATAGCGGGACATTTCGCGCGATTCCTCAAGGCGCATGCCGATGGAGTCGAGGATCGAGCGAGCCGTTGTCGGTGTGAGCGCCATGTCTCCGGCCTTGTTGCCGAGCAAAGCTGCCATCGGTGCAAGCAGGACGGGTGAGCGCGTGTCGAGGGCCGGGTCACCCATACGGAAACTGTTGACCCAGGAAATTTCCGGGAAAAGCCGGATAACCCGGCCGAACAGCAACAAGACCCCGAACAGACCGACAAAGACAATCAGGCCGTTAAGGCCGGGATTGCTCATGAAGGCGGTCGATATCTGAGGGAAAAGAATAAAGGCTATAAAAGCAACGATCACCAGGAAGATGATCATGAAGGTCAGATATGCCCTCGGGCTGGAAAGGCTATAGGGGTCAAATTCACGGGCCATATTGAGCAATCAATCACCTGTTGCAGAGGTAATTGATTGATAGCGTGATTTTTGACGCCTTGGAAACCTCTAAACGTAACCCAGGGCTGAAATAGGTCTGGAAAGCATGAAAACCGGCGCCTCAGTCAAGCACGCCGGTTCATGAATTATCGCTGATGAAGGATTTCAATCCTTTGTCGGGGAATCCGCTTTCTTCAGCAAGCGGAGCAGATGCTTGTGAGCATCTTCGTTGCCGACGACGACATCACCACTTTCCAGCATCTTGTTCTTGCCGTTGAGATCGCTGACAAAGCCGCCGGCTTCACGCACCATCAAAATACCGGCTGCAATGTCCCAGGAATTGAGATCACGTTCCCAATAACCGTCAAGACGTCCGGAAGCTGTCCAGGCCAGATCGAGCGCTGCGGCACCTGCACGGCGGATACCGGCAACTTCCGGCATGATGTAGCGAAGTTCGCGCAATGTGCGGCCGTGATCACCCTTGCCGATGAAGGGCAGGCCAGTACCGAAGACCATCTCCGGGAGTTCCGCCCGGCCGGCGACACGGAGGCGGCGGTCATTCATGAAGGCTCCCCGTCCGCGCTCGGCGGTGTAGAGCTCGTCCATGACCGGGTTGTAAATAACGCCGGCAACGATCTCTCCTGCGCGCTCCAGGGCAATGGAGGTTGCGAAGATCGGAATGCCGTGGAGAAAGTTCGTCGTGCCGTCCAGCGGATCAATGTGCCAGCGATGCTGACCATCGGTACCTTCGACTTCGCCGCTTTCTTCCATGACCAGGCCGAAGGTCGGGCGAGCCTTGGTCAACTCTCCACGCAGGATCTCCTCGGCCTTGCGGTCAGCAGCCGATACGAAGTCACCGGGTCCCTTGCGGGAAACCTGCAGATTTTCCACTTCACCGAAGTCGCGGACCAGGCTACGTCCGGCCTTGGTCGCGGCTTGAACCATCACGTTGAGGAGAGCTGTGCGGGCCATAGATTATCACTTGTTGTTGGGCGCCGCCCGGTTCGTGCCGGGCGCGCCAAATCGAATTTGGTTTCGTGCGGATCAGTCCGCGCGGCGGACATATTCCAGAGTGCCGGTGTCCACGATGATTTTCTCGCCAGCCGTGATGAAAGGCGGAACCATCACGCGCACGCCGTTTTCCATCAGTGCAGGCTTATAGGAAGAAGACTGGGTCTGGCCTTTCACAACAGCGTCGGCTTCACTGATTTCCAGCGTTACATGCTGCGGCAGCGTAATGCCGATCGGCCGTTCTTCGTGCAGCTCGACGGTGACCATCATGCCGTCCTGAAGGAAGGCGGCGCGGTCGCCGACAAAGTCAGACTGAAGTTCCAGCTGCTCGTAGGTTTCCGTGTCCATGAAGATCAGCATGTCGTCCTGAGTGTAAAGGTACTGGAAGTCCTTTTGCTCAAGACGAACGCGCTCGACCTTGTCTTCAGAGCGGAAACGCTCGTTGAGCTTGCGACCATCGAGCAGGTTTTTCATTTCAACCTGAGCAAACGCGCCGCCCTTGCCGGGCTTTACGTGCTGAACTTTCACGACGGCCCAAAGCGTGTCCTGGTGCTGAAGCACGTTACCGGGCTTGATTTCGTTACCGTTGATTTTCATGGAACGACCGACTTTATGATTTGTTTGGATCTTAAGCAGCGCCACCGCCAGCGGAGACTGGTGCGCCAGAATTTGCTGGCGCCTGTCCACCACAAAAGCGGCCTTGTTTCAAGAAAAAAAGGCAATATTCCTTCTTTTGCCGCGGCAAGTGGAAGGATTAAGGAGATTCAGCGGCCGGATCTTCCGTCGGTTTCATCAATGTGGCCGAATATTGCTCCGCAAGTTCCCGGGCCTCTTCCATCGTGGTTTCATCGAGGCTTTCAACGATCCTGTCCAGTGACAGATCGGAAACTCCCAGGGTGCGGGCAATCAGGTGCCACCCGGCAGCTGCCGCATAGTCCTGCTCCCGGCCACGACCATATGCGTAAACGCGGGCAAGACGGTTCATGGCGACGGGGTTTCCTGCCGTCGCCGCGCGTTCGAACCAGTCGGCGGCTTCCGCCTCATTCGTGTCGACGCCTTTACCCTGGTGGCGCAGGATGCCGTAGTAGACTTGAGCGGAAGTGTGCCCGCGCCGCGCGGCACGGCCCAGCCAGAAAGCGCCCTGACCAGGGTCGTTCAGGCCGCTCTGTGCTTCGAGAAAGGACAGGCCAAGAGCGTATTGCGCTTCCGGATCGTTCCGCTTTGCGGCCTCTTCCAGGAGCTCGCGCGCCTTTTCCTCGTTGAATGGCCGTCCGTCACCTTCCTGGTAGAGCAGCGCCAGATTGTAGAGAGCAGATGCATTGCCGGCATCGGCAGCCTGTTCGAACAGATCAGCTGCCTTTTTCTTGTCGACATCGACACCGGTTCCAAGCAGATAGAATTGTGCAAGCTGCATGGCGGAACCTGCGTCCCCCTTGCCGGCGGCAAGGCCGTACCAGTCAGCAGCTTTGGACTTGTCCTGCTCGATGCCAAGGCCGGCTTCGTGCAAAACCCCGAGCAGCGCCTGAGCCGCCTTGTCTCCTTCTTCCGCCAACGGTGTGGCAAGACCAAGAGCGGTCAGGAACCAACCACGCTGAAATGCAGTATAGGCGGTGTCGGCATTGGCTTCTTCGCTTTCGTCAAGTTTGGGCGGACCGGCATCAACGATGCTCAGAAGTGTTTTGTCCTTCGTCGTCACATCGACCAGAACAGGAAGCGAACCATCATCGGGCGCTGTTGGAAGCTCCACGGGGGCGGGAGTTTCCGCACCGGTTTCCTGCGCATAGGCCGCTTTTTCGCCGGCAAAGGCCATCGTTGTTGCAGCAAGAAGAGTGGCGGCCCAATTTTTTCCGCGTGGGCTGGTCTTTTCCTTGCGCATCAATCCTGCTCCGGTCTCAAAACAATTATTCAACTTCGGGAAATGGATAGGCATCCAGAATTTGGTTTGCCTCTGAAATGATCGAAGAAATGTCCTCCTCAGACTTCCAGACAGCATCCTTCAAGGCAACAAAATCAGCGCCGGTTGCCGCAGCTTCACTCAAGGTGTCGATCGTGTTGCCGGCGAGTGCAACACAGGGCGTTTCGAAGAGCTCTGCCCACCAGGAAGCACCGGACAGGGTTTTGGAATGTGCATTTTCCTTTTCGTCCAGGTCCAGTTTTCCGAAGAAGATGTAGTCTACCCCGGTTTCAGCCCATTCCATGGCATCATGCTTGAGTTTTGTACCACCGGTTCCGACGATGCGATCCGGCTGAAAACTCTCGACGGCCAGTTTCACATCGTCCAGGGACGTGTCGACATGAACACCGTCGGCTCCGCTCCGGCCTGCGGCCTGTGTGTCACGGTAGACGATGGCCGCTGCTCCGCCTTCCTGAATGACGGGAACCAGAATGTCTGCCGCGGCCTGCAGCTCCTTGGTGCTTGTGCCAGGCATGTAAATGAGCACGCAGGCGATATCTCCACCGGCAAAGGCCTTCTGGAGTTTCGCGGCCAGATCGGCAGCGTCAAACTCGGGTGGTGTCACAAGGAAGAGGCGAGGGCGGTTCACGGGCAGCAGTCCTGGATCAGTTTGATTCTCAGTCCATGACCTAAAGACGGCGAAAGAGGGACGCAAGGCCCCTCTTTCAATAAAGTGAATGAAATTATCTGCTTACAGGAAGCGGGAATCAGCTGATTTTCGGGTCCAGGCTGCCGTCCTGATAACGGGCAGCCATTTCCGCCAGCGTAATAACCTTCTTGATCTTGGAGGCCTGACCTGCCGTGTTGAAGGCTTCCAGGCGCTGGACGCAAAGTTTCTGCATCGCCTCGCGGGCAGGCTTCAGGTACTTGCGCGGATCGAATTCGCCCGGGTTTTCGCTCAAAACCTTGCGGATTTGGCCGGTCATGGCCATCCGGTTGTCGGTGTCGATGTTGATCTTGCGCACACCGTTCTTGATGCCGCGCTGGATTTCCTCGACCGGCACACCCCAGGTCTGAGGCATTTCACCACCGTACTGGTTGATGATGTCCTGCAGGTCTTGTGGCACGGAAGAAGAACCGTGCATGACCAGGTGGGTGTTCGGCAGGCGGCGATGAATTTCCTCGATCACATGCATTGCCAGGATTTCTCCATCCGGCTTGCGGGTGAACTTGTAGGCGCCGTGGCTTGTGCCCATAGCGATCGCCAATGCGTCGACCTTGGTTTCTTCGACGAATTTGACTGCTTCTTCCGGATCGGTCAGCAGCTGCTCCTGGCTGAGTTTGCCTTCAGCGCCGTGACCATCTTCCTTATCGCCCATTCCGGTTTCAAGAGAACCCAGAACTCCGAGCTCGCCTTCAACGGAAATACCGCCCAGATGGGCCATGTCGGTCACGGTCTTGGTCACGCCGACATTGTAGTCCCAGTTGGCCGGGGTCTTGCCGTCTGCTTCCAGGGAGCCGTCCATCATGACGGAAGTAAAGCCTGCCTGAATGGCGGTCATGCAGGTCTGCGGGGCGTTGCCGTGATCCAGATGGACGCAAACCGGAATGTTCGGATAGATCTCTACCACCGCGTCCATCATGTGCTTCAACATGACGTCGTGGGCATAGGCACGCGCACCGCGGGAGGCCTGGATGATGACCGGAGAATCTGTTTGGTCAGCCGCGGCCATGATCGCCAGGGCCTGTTCCATGTTGTTGATGTTGAATGCCGGAACGCCGTAGTCGTTCTCGGCAGCATGATCAAGCAGCTGGCGGAGGGTAATACGTGCCATCAATAGTCTCCCAAGAGTCCGGTTCCGTGCAGGTCTGCTGCAGGCTAGCGCGATAATCACGTCACCGGTATTGCGGTGCGTCAATCCCCGGTGGTTCTATCAAGATTTTCCGGCATGGAAAGGGGGACTGATGTGCCTAAATCAATTAAAATACAAAGCATTGCCAGAAATTCTGTCAACACAATTAATTCGTGGCGCAAATTAATATTGCGCCCGAACGCTAGTTCTGAACCGGCGAACTGATGTCAACGAAGGTTCCTGCAGGGTCCCGCAGGATCATTCGCTTTTGTCCGTATGGCATTTTCCTTGGAGCTTCCACGATATCCGCATTTGCGGCAAGAGCGCGTTCATGGATGGCGTCACAATCGTCCACCACGAAGGTAAGCATTACCCCGGCAGGTGCCTGTTGAGCCTCTGCCGGGACAATGTCATGGGTTCTCTGGAGAATGCCCAACTCGAGGCCGGGACGATCGGGGTCGGCGAGATTGACGAACCAATCTGAAGAAAATTGCGGTTTCAGTCCAAGGAGTTGCTCGTAGAAGGCCACTGTGGCGGTGATCTCCTCGGTCAGGATGTTGGTGAAACTGCGCAGCATTCCCTTTTCTCCCAAAAGTTCAGGAAAGCATCAGGCCTCAAGCGCCTTGACGCCCGGCAGTTCCTTGCCCTCCAGCCATTCCAGGAAAGCACCGCCAGCGGTTGAAACATAGGAGAAACTGTCGGCTGCTCCAGCATGGTTCAAGGCTGCGACGGTGTCTCCGCCACCAGCAACGGAATTCAATTTGCCTGCCTTCGTGTTTTCGGCCGCGTGTTTTGCTGCTGCAACGGTTGCCTTGTCGAACGGTTCGATCTCGAAAGCGCCCAGTGGGCCATTCCAGACGAGGGTCTTGGCCGAATCGATCTTGCCCTTGACGGTTTCAATGGAAGCAGCGCCTACATCCAGGATCATTGCGTCGGACGGGATTGCGTCGAGTGCGACGGTCTCGTTGTCCGCCCCGGCCTTGAATTCCCTGGCAACAACAGCATCATCTGGGAGGACGATTTCGCAATTTGCTGCATCGGCTGCGGCCATAATCCGCTTGGCGGTATCTGCCAGGTCATGCTCGCAAAGTGATTTGCCGACGTCGGTGCCTTTGGCAGCCAGGAATGTGTTCGCCATGCCGCCGCCGATTACCAGCATGTCGACCCTGGAAACAAGATTTTCCAGAAGATCGATCTTGGAAGACACTTTTGCGCCGCCGACAACGGCCAGAACCGGGCGGACGGGCTCGCCAAGCGCGGAGCCGAGGGCTTCCAGCTCTGCTTGCATGGTGCGGCCGGCATAGGCAGGCAGCAGCTTGGCAATGCCTTCCGTGGAGCCATGCGCCCGGTGCGCTGCGGAAAATGCGTCATTGACATAGATGTCGCCATTGGCGGCCAGGGCCCTGGCAAAATCCGGATCGTTCTTTTCCTCGCCCTTGTGATAGCGCGTGTTTTCCAGAAGCAGGACATCGCCGTCGGTAAGAGCATTGACGGCAGCCGCTGCTGCATCGCCGATGCAATCGTTGGCAAATGCAACGTCCTTGCCCAGGAGGGCGGATACGGCCGGGGCCACGGGCGCCAGGGACATGGAGGCGACGCGCTCACCCTTGGGGCGGCCGAAATGCGCCAGAAGGATGACTTTTGCCCCCTTATCGGAAAGCTCGCGGATGGTTGGAAGCACCCGTTCGATGCGGGTCGTGTCGGTGACCTTGTCGCCGTCCATCGGAACGTTCAGGTCCACGCGAACCAGAACGCGTTTTCCGGCAATGTCAGTCAGGTCGTCGAGAGTTTTGAAAGCCATGTGAACACCTGTTGTCAGGGGCGGGTCGAGTTGGTTGTGACGGCGATGCCGATGCCGAACAAGGTCAGCAGGACGCCGAATGAGCGCTCCAACCAGAGTTTGGCGCGCATGAATTGAAGCCGGACGGCCGGAAGCGTGAAGAACATCGTGACCAGGACAAACCAAAGGAACACGCCGCTTGCCATGATGACACCATAGCCGATCTGCGTCCAAAGAGGCGTTTCGGGTGATGTGACCTGCAGGAACACGCTCAAGGCGAACATTGTGGCCTTCGGATTTGTCACATTTGTGAAAAAGCCCCAGCGCAATGCCTTGAGCGGCGGCATGCCTGTGCGCGCATCATCGGCAGGCATGTCCTTCGAGGCGGTCCGGTACATGGAAATGCCGAGAAAGACCAGATAGGCCGCGCCGATCAGCTTGAGCGCGTTGAAAAGCAGGATCGACTGGGACACGACCAGGCCGATGCCCGCGAGCGCGTAGGTCACGTGGACGGCGAGCGCAAGGCCGATGCCGAGCGCTGTCATGATGCCTGCGAGGCGTCCGCCAATCAGGGCGTTGCGCAGAACGACGGCAAAATCGGGGCCCGGCACGATGGCAACGACAATCGTCAACGAAATGACGGTGAAAAGTTCGAGCACGACGTCTCCGGTCAATAGAGGTAGTGAATTAGCGATCGGGTGGTGTTTCCAGGCTTTTCATTGTCTTGCTCTTGGACTGATTGACATCCGGCTGCCAATGGCTATTGCCCTTGCTCCTCTCCTTCGAACGCTCAACGAAGTAGAAACCGATACCGATCAGGACAACGAAACCTATCAAAAATCCTATAGTTGTCATTGCGTTATCTCCAGGCAATTTTCCAGAGTTCTTAGTCTGAATAGTGCTGGATTAGTATCGACACGCTTAGGTTTTATCAACTCAAAGCAGCACTGAAAACGTGCCTCAACATAAGTGATCCGGTTTTCAAACGGACGCTGAAGGCCTCGCCACAAGAAAAAAGCCGGAGCATTGCTCCGGCCCTCATCAACAACGTTACTCTTAGATGAGCTTTGCCATGGCGACGGCTGTGTCGGCCATGCGGTTGGAGAAGCCCCACTCGTTGTCGTACCAGGTCAGAATGCGAACGAATGTGCCGTCCATGACCTTGGTCTGGTCCATGTGGAAGACCGAAGAATGGCTGTCATGGTTGAAGTCCATGGAGACCAGTTTTTCTTCCGTGTAGCCCAGAATGCCCTTCAGCTTGCCGTCGGCAGCTTCCTTGATGGCCGCGTTGATTTCTTCGACGGAGGTTTCGCGCTTGGCGATGAAGTTGAGGTCGACCACGGAAACGTTCGGGGTCGGGACACGGATTGCAACACCGTCCATCTTGCCGTTCAGGTCCGGCAGAACCAGACCAACAGCCTTGGCCGCACCGGTGGATGTCGGGATCATGGACATTGCTGCCGCGCGGGCGCGGTAGAGATCCTTGTGCATGGTGTCCAGGGTCGGCTGGTCACCGGTGTAGGAGTGGATCGTGGTCATGAAGCCTTTTTCGATGCCGACCGTCTCGTTCAGGACATAGGCAACCGGGGACAGGCAGTTGGTGGTGCAGGACGCGTTGGAGACGACCAGGTCATCCGCGGTCAGCGCATCGTGGTTGACACCGAAGACGATGGTCTTGTCAGCGCCGGCGGCCGGTGCGGAAACCAGAACGCGCTTTGCGCCGGCTTCCAGGTGAGCGGATGCCTTGTCCTTGGCCGTGAAGATGCCGGTGCACTCCAGGGCGACGTCAACGCCGAGCTCGCCCCATGGCAGGTCTTTCGGGTCGCGGATCGCAGTCACCTTGATCGGCTTACCGCCACCCACAGCGATGGTGTCGCCTTCGACCGTGACTTCTGCCGGGAACCGGCCATGAACGGAATCGTAGCGCAGCAGGTGTGCGTTGGTTTCTACCGGGCCTAGATCGTTGATTCCAACGACTTCAATATCGGTGCGGCCGGATTCGACGATGGCGCGCAATACATTGCGGCCGATGCGTCCAAATCCGTTGATTGCTACCTTAGTTACCATAGTTAACTCCCGCAATCTCCGGCGTGCCTCGTCGGGCTTAAACCGGTTTAAAAACCACATAGAGTGGTCACTTGAAAAGCACAATCGTGCTCGAAGGACCGGCACCATAGGAGGAAGTCATGGTGCCGGGAATTGATCTCAATTAAGCGCTAAGCTTTTCTTTCGCCGCAGTGACTACTGCGTCCTTGGTGATGCCGAAATGCTCGTACAGCTCCTTGTATGGAGCGCTTGCACCAAATCCGGTCATGCCCACGAACAGGCCGTCATTGCCAATGAAGCGGTCCCAACCCATGCGGATACCGGCTTCGACAGCAATCTTGACCTTGGCGTTGCCGATGACGGCAGCCTGGTAGTCGTCCGACTGTTGTTCAAACAGTTCGAAGGACGGGACTGAGACAACGCGCGCGGCAATGCCTGCGTCGGTCAGCTCCTTGTGAGCGTCAACCGCGATTTCAACTTCCGAACCGGACGCGAAGATCGTCACGGCAGCATCGTCTTCACTTTCGATCAGCACGTATGCGCCCTTCGCGCAGCGGTTTTCTTCCTCGTAGGACTTGCGCTGAGACGGCAAGTTCTGACGGGTCAGGGCGAGGATGGACGGACCGTTCTTGTTTTCCAGCGAAAGCTGCCAGCATTCCAGCGTTTCGGTGATGTCGGCAGGCCGGAAGAAAGTCAGCTGAGGAATAGCACGCAACGCGGCAAAATGTTCAACCGGCTGGTGAGTCGGGCCATCTTCGCCAAGGCCGATGGAATCGTGGGTCATCACGTGGATGACGCGCTGGCCCATCAGAGCTGAGAGGCGGATCGACGGGCGGCAGTAATCAGAGAAGATCAGGAAGCCGCCGGAGTAGGGAATCAGACCGCCATGCAGCGCCATGCCGTTCATGGCAGCAGCCATGCCGTGTTCACGAATGCCGTAGTGGATATAGCGGCCGGAGAAATCGTCCGGAGTGACCGGCAGTGTCTGCGCGGTCTTGGTATTGTTGGAGCCGGTCAGGTCGGCAGAGCCGCCGATGGTTTCCGGTACCACTTCGTTGATGACGCCCAGGCAAGCTTCGGAAGCCTTGCGGGTCGCCATGGTCGGCTGGTCTTCAGCAAGCTGTTTCTTGTAGTCCAGAATGGCCTGGGTAAAGCCGGCGGGCAGATCGCCCCGGTTGCGGCGTTCGAATTCCGCACGGGTCTCGGCGTCAGCTTCGGCAAAGCGCTTCTGCCAGTCCTTGTGCGCGTGTGCGGACCGCAGACCGGCGATGCGCCAGGCATCCAGAATGTCGCTCGGGACTTCAAACGGCTCATGCGGCCAATTCAATGCCTCGCGAGTGCCGGTGATTTCTTCAGCACCCAGCGGAGCGCCGTGAACCTTGGCGGTGCCGGCCTTTGTCGGAGCGCCGAAGCCGATGGTGGTCTTGGCGGCGATGAGGGTCGGTTTGTCGCTGGTCTGAGCCTGGCGGATTGCATCGGCAATGGCTTCCGGATCATGACCGTCGACATCGATGGTGTTCCAGCCGGAGGCCGCGAAACGCGCCTGCTGGTTTGTGCTGTCCGTGATCTCGACCTTGCCGTCGATTGAGATGCCGTTGTCATCCCAGATTACGATCAGCTTGTTGAGCTTCAGGTGACCGGCGAGGGTCAGGGCTTCCTGGCTGATGCCTTCCATGAGGCAGCCGTCACCGGCAAGCACGTAAGTGAAGTGGTCGACAAGATCCTTGCCGAAGCGGTCCGCCTGCAGGCGTTCGGCAATGGCCATGCCGACCGCGTTGCCCAGGCCTTGGCCGAGCGGGCCGGTCGTGGTTTCGATGCCGGCGCCATGGCCGTATTCCGGGTGGCCCGCCGTGCGTGAGCCGAGCTGACGGAAGTTTTTCAACTCATCGAGAGAGAAATCCTCGTAGCCCAGAAGGTAAAGCAGGCTGTAGAGCAGCATTGAGCCATGACCTGCGGACAAAACGAAGCGGTCGCGGTCGGACCAGTTCGGCGCGGTCGGATCAAATTTCAGGAATTCGGTAAAAAGGACTGTGGCAATGTCTGCTGCGCCCATCGGAAGTCCGGGGTGACCGGATTTTGCCTTTTCCACGGCATCAATGGCAAGAAAGCGGATCGCATTTGCCATGCGCTGGTGTTTTTCAAGATCGGTCATCGTTTTCCCGTTGCTTGCTTTGGGGCCCCTTTAAACCAGAGCAGTTCATCTGGTAAAGGTGTATTCTGAGGTGCGTTGCTCAAAAACTGACTTTCGTCAATCTCGATCAGGCGCCAGACAAATATCAGGATCGTGCACCGAGTCAATAAAGCTGCGCGAGGGTATTTTAGGAACAAAAACCCCGTCCGGCGGGTTATAGAGTTGAGGATTCTGCCAAGGGTGGCATTGACTGAGGGAAGATGCGGTGCCTAAGCTCGACACCCTAAAAAAGATTTGCTTTTTCGCCGTAAATCACACGTTTGAGTGTATTGAATTGCATGCATTTCAGGCGTCTGGCGGCTGCAGGGGTGAAAGTGCCAAATCTCCAGCTGTGACGGAACGGAATGATAGGCGGGTGCCGCAAGCTATTGGGATAACGTAATTTATGGCGGATATCGACTGCATGGAAAAGACCAGCCTTGCCGATGCGGTAAAACGCCTTGATGCAGCTGTAGGCAATCTTGAAACGGCTGTGCAGCGGCGCATGGATGCGGACAGATCCCTGAATTCCCTCCAGGAAGATTTGCAGAGATTGGGTGAAGACCGCTCTCAGCTTGCATCGTCCCTTGATGAAAGCGAAGCCCGGGCGTCGCGTCTGGAAGAAGCCAATAAAGATGTATCCCGGCGACTCGTTTCAGCCATGGAAACAATTCGAAGCGTGCTGGATGCGCACGGAGGTTAAAAACTGATGGCGCAGATTACTGTCACGATTAACGGCAAGTCCTTTCGCATGGCCTGTGACGACGGTGAAGAAGACCGGCTGATGGGCCTTGCAGCCCGTTTTGACGGCTGGATCTCCGAGCTCAGAGGGGCTTTTGGCGAAATCGGCGATCAGAGACTGACAGTCATGGCCGGGATCATGGCAACCGATCAGCTTTCGGAACTCGAGAAAAAAATCAAACGGCTGGAGCAGGAACTTGCGGAAGCAAAGCAACAGCAGGTTGCCGCTCTCGATAACATGAGCCAGAACGAGGAAGAGCTCTCCCGCGCGATCCATAGCGCAGCAGCACGGATTGAAAGTCTCGCCGATGGTCTGAGCAAGAGCTTGCGCACTTCAGAGCCTTCCTGATTCCATCGGGTCGGCTGGAGTAATTTTTCAGATTTCGTTTGTGATGAAAATTCTGACGCTCTGGTAATTGCAGGAGCGCGAGTCTATATGCGGTACTTGCGGCTGCCCGATACGTCAGGAAGATTATCCCCGGGGCCTTACGCATTCCCTAGGGAGCTGTCCCTGCTTTGGGCCGTGGTCCGTTGCATACGGCGCCCACCTACATTGTAGGTTTCCCGGGATTGCAATTCCAACGGTCGGACGGCTGCACAGATTTGCCTTGTTGATTTGGCGCTCTGAAGGTAAGGGGCGTCGATCCCGGCGGATCGGGCCGGATATGTTCAATGAAGAGGCCCCATGACTGCTCTTTCCCCACTTGCTGCTGAAAAGGACATTTATCGCAAACAGGCGCTTGGCCGCCGCAAAGCGATGGATGAGATCGAACGCATCGAGAAGAGCCTCGCGCTCGTCGATCATGCGCACACACTTCCCATTCCGGAAGGAGCGATCGTCTCCGGGTTCTGGCCGATCCGTGACGAGATCGACCCGAGACCGCTGATGGATCATCTTCGGCAGAGGGGACACCAGTTGTGTCTGCCCGCCATTGCGGAGCCGCATCTGCAGTTCAGGAAACTGGAACGCGGTACAGAGCTGGTCTCAGCCGGTTTCGGAACAATGGAACCGGCAGCGGATGTGGAAGTCCTTCGACCTGATGTTCTGCTGATGCCGTTGGCCGGTTTCGACAAGGCCGGAAACCGCATCGGTTATGGCAAAGGCCACTACGATACCGCGATTGCTGCCCTTGAAAAACAAGGGGAGCTGCTGTGTATCGGTGTCGCGTTTGGCGTTCAGGAGGTTGACCGCGTGCCCGCAGAAGCGCATGACAAGCCTTTGAACGGTATTCTGACAGAGGTCGGATACCGGGCATTTGGCTAACCGGGTTGCCGGTTGACGGTCTAGCGAGGATTTATGCGTATATTGTTTCTGGGGGATCTTGTCGGCCGCGTGGGCCGGACGGCGGTAATTCAGCAACTGCCGGAACTCGTTGAGACCAACCAGCTCGATTTCGTAATCGTCAACGGCGAAAACTCAGCTTCCGGCTTCGGCATTACCGAAGCCATTCTGCAAGATGTGCTGGATGCGGGGGCGGACGTCGTAACCACCGGTAATCATGTTTGGGATCAACGCGATACCCTGGTTTACATTGAGCGGCAGGACCGGTTGCTGCGTCCTGTGAACTATCCCATGGGGACACCGGGCAGAGGTGCTCATCTTTATACGGCCCGCAACGGTGCTCAGGTGATGGTCGTCAATGTGATGGGGCGTGTCTACATGGACGCCCTTGACGACCCATTCGCGGTCATGGACAGGGTCGTGAACGAGTGTCCGCTCGGTCAGGTTGCCGATGCCATCATCGTTGATATGCATGCCGAAGCGACCAGTGAAAAACAGGCCATGGGTCATTTCCTAGATGGTCGCGTGAGCCTTGTCGTCGGAACACATACCCATGTGCCGACGGCCGACCACCAGATTCTGGAGCATGGTACAGCTTACCTTTCCGATGCCGGGATGTGCGGCTCCTACGACAGCGTCTTGGGAATGGACAAGGAAGAGCCGGTAAACCGTTTTCAGCGCAAGATACCCGGCTCGCGGTTCACTCCGGCGACCGGGGAGGCCACGATTTGCGGTGTTGCCATCGAAACGGATGACCGCACCGGATTGGCGGACAGAATTGCGCCGGTGCGTATCGGCGGTCGTCTGGAACCAGTGTTGCCGCCTTTTTGGTCATAGTCGACCCGGAGAACCGGACAGGATTTTCTCCGAACTGGATTTTCCGCGCCAACTTGCCTATAAGCGGCGCAGTTTTTCATCAAAATCATCCGCAGAGAACCGAGAAGAGCCATGGCAGGCCATTCAAAATTCAAGAACATCATGCACCGCAAGGGACGTCAGGATGCGGCCCGCTCAAAGATGTTCTCCAAGCTGTCCAAGGAAATCACTGTTGCCGCGAAGATGGGCGATCCGGATCCGGATTCGAACCCGCGCCTGCGTCTGGCCGTGCAGAACGCCAAGGCACAGTCCATGCCGAAGGACAACATCCAGCGTGCGATCAACAAGTCGCAGTCCGGCGACGGCGATAACTATGAAGAGATCCGCTACGAGGGATACGGTCCTGCGGGCGTAGCTGTTGTTGTTGAGGCCTTGACTGACAACCGCAACCGGTCTGCTTCCAACATTCGTTCTTACTTTACCAAATGCGGTGGCTCTCTCGGGGAAACCGGTTCGGTTTCCTTCATGTTCGACCGGGTAGGCGAGATCGTCTACAAACCGGAAGCCGGTGAGGCCGATGCCGTTCTGGAAGCTGCGATCGAGGCTGGTGCGGAAGACGTTCAGTCCGATGAATCAGGTCACACGATCTATACGGCATTTGAAGATCTGAACGACGTCGCCAGGGCATTGGAAGATGCGCTGGGCGAAGCGGACTCAACCAAGATCATCTGGAAACCCCAGAACCTGACGCCGGTTGATGCCGACAAGGCTCAAACGCTTATGAAGCTTATCGACATGCTGGAAGATGATGACGACGTCCAGAACGTCTACTCGAACTTCGACGTTGATGAAGAGACCATGGCGGCGCTTGCGTCCTGATCGATCTTCAAGATCTGAGATTGAAACCCCGGCCTGGCCGGGGTTTTGTTTTTTCAGCATGGGCCGGCTTTCGTTAGTCCGTTAAGCGCAGCCAGCATCTGCTTCAGGAGACACTTTCATGTTCGGCATTTTTGAACTGACACAAGCCGACCCGAAATCCCTTTCGGAACGGGCTCTCAAATTGTCCGAGGAAGCCGGAGAACTGGCACAGGCGGTTCTATCCGTCACCAAAGCTCCGGGCAGCGAATACAAGAACCACACACTTGCCGATGTCCGTGAGGAAGCGGTCGATGCAGCGATCGTTGCGCTCAGCGTTCTGGCTCATGCGTCTTCCAGCAAGGAAGAATTCCAGGCCGAACTTGATCGGCTGATGGGTGAAAAATGTTCCAAGTGGCGGGAAAAGGTCGCGGGCTGAATCCTACCCTCGGAAGAGGGAATCAAGAGCCGGCATGCTGGTTAGGGCCGCCAGAGCAATCAGGACATAGGCGATTTTTCTGTAAAGGTTTGGGTTGGCGTTCTTGAAACCTCTTGAGCCTGCAAAAATCGCGATGGCATAGACCGGTATCGCCATGAACAGAAGATGCAAGACTTCCAGAGTGAAGAAGCCGTTCAGGATGTAGGCGGCAAAAGTGCCGAAGCTGGCCAGGGCGAAGAAGATGATCAGGTTGGCCCGGACAATTGCCGGTTCTTTCGCGCTGGATAGCCAGAAGGCAACAACGGGGGGGCCGGAAACCTGAGAAATTCCACCAAGCACCCCGGCAACACCGCCGACACCGAGTGAAATCGCCTTGCCGGGCTTTCTGTGGTAGCGCCAGCCTGAAATCAGCAGCATCAACAGACCGGTGACGATCGCAAAGATGGTCCAGCGCAGGATCAGAACGTCTGCGTTTGCAAGCAGCCATGCACCCAGATGAACAAAAACCACTGCGCCGATCACGGCCGGGAGAACCGTTGCCCAATCACACATTCTGATAGCCCGAATGACCAGCGGCAGGGCCACGATACCGTCGATGAAGAGAAATGCGGCCGCCGCCGTTGACGGCACAAGGACGCTTGTCGCCACCGGCATGAAGATCATTCCAGCTCCAAAGCCGGCAAATCCACGCACACAGCCGGCAATGAACAGAACCGCGGCGAGGAACATCAGCAGTTGGGGCGGAAATGAATTGAAAATCTCGAACATGAAAACTCGTAGATTGGCTGGTGCGGAAACAAAAGACACTGAGTTTCAGTCGAACTTCCGCTTGAAAAAGGAAGACTGCACGCCGAAGGCGACGAAAAACAGCCTCAGCTGCGGACGGCTCTCGTGAGGTTTTGGACAGGCTTTCCGTTGGTAAGCTGCGCTTTGGCTGGCGTCAACGGGGAAGTTTTGTTACCGATTTGTTCCATGACACATGCGATTCGATTGCTGGGCATCGACCCGGGGCTGCGGCGCACCGGCTGGGGCATGATTGAAGCAGCCGGCAACCGGCTGTCCTTCATAGCTTCAGGAACGGTCACCTCCGACAATAAAAAGAGCCTGGCAGAGCGGCTGGTTCAACTTCACGATGGACTGCACGAGGTCGTGCGCCGACATGATCCGGCGGAAGCCGCCGTTGAACATACGTTCGTCAACAAGGACGCCGGCGCGACCCTCAAGTTGGGTCAGGCGCGCGGCATCGCGCTGCTCGTGCCCTCCCTGTCCGGGCTTCCGGTCGCCGAATATGCACCGAACCTGGTGAAGAAAACCGTTGTCGGGACAGGACACGCGGAAAAGGAACAGATCCGGGCCATGGTGAAAGTGCTGATGCCTCGTGCAACGTTCAATTCGGACGATGCGGCAGATGCGCTGGCAATCGCCATATGTCACGCCCAGCACAGGGCCAGTACAGCAGCTCGTCTTGCGGCGGTGGGGGCAGTATGATCGGAAAACTCAAAGGTACTGTCGACAGCTACGGCGAAGAT
This sequence comes from Pseudomonadota bacterium, assembly GCA_039195965.1. Taxonomy (GTDB): domain Bacteria; phylum Pseudomonadota; class Alphaproteobacteria; order Rhizobiales; family Stappiaceae; genus Roseibium. The sequence goes on along the minus strand of JBCCVB010000011.1, from coordinate 29,864 downwards.
CATCTGATCCTGGATGTGCACGGCGTCGGATATCAGGTTTATTGCCCCTCACGCATCTTGCAGGGCCTGCCCAGGGCAGGGGAAGCAGCGGTTCTGTTCATTGAAACCATCGTTCGGGAAGACATGATCCGCCTTTACGGTTTCGGTCTGGAAGCGGAAAGAGAGTGGTTCCGGATTCTGATGACCGTTCAAGGTGTCGGAGCCAAGGTGGCGCTGGGCATTCTGGGCATTTTGAAAGCCAGTGAAGTTGCCAATGCAATCGCGCTTGGTGACAAGGCGACGATTTCACGGGCTCCCGGTGTCGGGAAACGTGTTGCGGAACGCATTCTTTCGGAATTGAAGGACAAGGCGCCGAGCCACGCCAGCGTCGATCAGGCCACGATCTCGGTTTCGCAGGATGTGGCTGACAACATTGCTGCGCGTCCGGTTGCCGAAGCGGTTTCCGCTCTGACAAATCTGGGGTATGCCCAGGCTCAGGCCAGCGCCGCGGTGGCAAAGGCCATGCAGTCCGCCGGAGAAGATGCTTCAACAGAAGTCCTGATCCGCTTGGGCCTTAAGGAACTGGCAGGATGATTGCCTTCACTTACGCAGTCATTGCGATTGTCTTTGTGGTATTGGGCATTGGCGGGATCATGTATCTCGATCACAAGTTCTCGCAGTCGGTCGGAGATCGCCCCTTTGCAATAAAAGGTCGCCGGATCGACACGGATGATCCGTTTGTCCGCAGTCAGTTCAAAAAATTCTATGCACTCAGGGTCGCCTATTCGATAGCTCTTCTGGTGCTTTTGTTGGTAGTCGTAAGCCATGTCGGATGACACACGCATTGTTACGCCGGAAATCCGGGGCGATGAGATCGACAGCACCATGCGTCCGCAGGCGCTGGACGATTTCGTCGGTCAGGCACAGGCCCGCGCCAATCTGAAAGTCTTCATTGGCGCTGCAAAGGCGCGCGGGGAAGCCCTGGACCATGTCCTCTTTGTCGGGCCCCCGGGGCTGGGCAAGACGACGCTTGCACAGATCATGGCGCGCGAACTTGGTGTCAATTTCCGCGCCACGTCGGGGCCGGTAATCGCTAAGGCAGGTGACCTTGCCGCGCTTTTGACCAACCTTGAAGAACGAGACGTCCTCTTTATCGATGAAATTCACCGCCTTAATCCGGCGGTGGAAGAAGTGCTCTACCCGGCGATGGAAGACTATCAGCTCGATCTGATCATCGGTGAGGGGCCGGCTGCGCGGTCGGTCAAGATCGATCTGGCGAAATTCACGCTGGTGGCGGCAACCACGCGGCTTGGTCTGCTTACGACCCCGCTTCGGGATCGTTTCGGCATTCCGGTGCGGTTGCAATTCTATACGGTGGAAGAGCTGGAACACATCGTCAAGCGAGGTGCCGCCATTCTTGGTATCGGCATGGTGGAAGACGGGGCCCACGAGATCGCCAAGCGGTCCCGCGGTACTCCCCGGATCGCCGGCCGGCTGTTGAGACGGGTTCGCGACTTTGCGGTTTTCGAGGGCGTTGAGCGTGTCGACAGGACGCTGGCGGACAAGGCGCTGCTTCAGCTCGAAGTCGATGGAGCAGGCCTCGACAGTCTCGACCGGCGTTATCTCAATCAGATCGCTGTGAATTTTGGTGGCGGGCCGGTGGGAATCGAGACGATTGCCGCTGCGCTTTCAGAGCCACGGGACGCAATTGAGGAAATTGTCGAGCCCTACCTCATTCAGAACGGTTTTCTGCAAAGAACACCACGTGGCCGCATTTTGACCCCTATGGCCTTCAGCCATCTAGGCCTCGCGGCTCCGGCCCGTCCTGACGGACCTCAAATGGGCCTCTTTGTAGACCCGGAATAGATAAGCCGGGTAATCGGTCCAAACGGCATCGTAATTTTTATCGATGAAGCCAATGTAGTGGTTAAGCATTTATTGGCGAATCCGCTCGTATTGTCTCCTTAACTATGCGGGGGACACTATGCGTAAGCGGCTTTCATCGAAACTAGCTCTTATGTTCTTGGCTGGCGCACTCACCATGTGCGTGGCTATTGTTACGGTTACATCGACACTCTCAAGAGATGTTGCGAACGGCCAGGCCGACAGCAGTCTTCAGAGTGCGACCAAAGCCAAGCAAAAGGTGCTTGAGCTGGCCTTGGGCCAGGTGATCTACAGTGCGAAGTTTTTCGTGTCTCTGGAAGAGGCGAAAGACAGCCTGATGAAGACGTTGGTCGGATGGAAAAACCTGAAGGAAGGGCAAAACGACACCCTTCGCAGGATTTTCGTGACGGACAATCCGCATCCGCCGCATGAGCGCCATCTGCTGAACGAACCGTCCGAGTCCAACTACTACGTCAACAACCACAAGGTTGTTCATCCGATTTATCAGGACGTAATCGGACAGGGGCTTTTCTCCGACGCCGCGTTGGCGAATCCAGACGGCTTCATCACCTACACTTATCGCAAGGGACCTGAATTCGCCTTCCATGTCGATGACGCGGAAATCAGTGGCAACCCGGTTCAGATCGCAATGGGCAACCTGTTTGCCGCCGCCAAGAGCGAAACTCTTGCTGCAGGGCAGATCTATTCTTCCGGATTTGTCGCCGCAGAAGATGGAACGGTTTCTCTGGTTCTGGCAGCTCCTGTTTTCTATCTGGACCGCTTCTTTGGTGCGGTTGCGTTTTCAACCAACATGCAGCAGCTGGCGGCACTCCTGAACGAGCCTTCGGGCCTTGGCGAAAGCGAAATGAGTTTCCTGGTCGACGCTTCTGGGCAACTGGTGCAGTTGAGCGGCGCCGGCGAGGCGAGCGCAGTATTCTCACTGGCTGATATTTCGAACGGTGATCACCTGATCCAACTCAACGGCAGCGATTTCCGTTTTGCCGAAGCAACGGACACTTTCGAGAACACGCCCTATGGTGTCGTGGAAGCTGTCCGGCAGACAGAGCTCTCCGCAGCCGCGGACCGTATCACCTATGGCGCGATCATTTCGGGCTTCCTGTGTCTCGTTCCGATCGTTGGTCTCATCTGGTGGGTCACGCGGCGCATGTTTGCACCGATGGAATATCTGGCGGTTGCCGCCAGCAAGATCGCCGACGGTGATCTGGAGGTCGCCGTGGAAGCAACCGAGCGGCAGGATGAGATCGGGCGGCTTGCGCGCTGTATCGAGGTGTTCAAGGACAATTCCGTCGAGCGAGAACGCCTGGCTTCCGAGCGCAAGGTCGGGCACATCGCGCGTGAGAAGCGTGAAAAACTCATCGACTCGCTGATTGCCTCGTTCCGCGCCGAATCCCAGGCGGCCCTGGAACTCGTCGAAACCAACATCTCTCGGGTCGAGGATGTGTCTTCGGCGTTGAATGATCGGTCCGCGTCCGCTTCGGAGCAGGGACAGACGGCGGTCAGCACGTCTCAAAACGCGTCTTCCAATGTGCAGGCTGTTGCTTCCGCGACGGAGGAGTTGAACGCGTCGATTTCGGAAATTTCCCGTCAGGTGGAAACGACGGCATCCATCGTGGAGCAGACAACGGCAGCGGCACAAAGCTCCAACTCGAAGATTTCGGGACTTGCGGAAGCCGCCAACAAGATTGGCGATGTTGTCTCACTGATTTCCGAAATTGCCGAGCAGACCAATCTGCTGGCGCTGAATGCGACTATCGAGGCCGCACGTGCAGGCGATGCCGGCAAGGGCTTTGCTGTTGTTGCTTCCGAAGTGAAATCACTTGCCGGACAGACAGCAAAGGCAACGGAAGAGATCTCGGCGCAGATCGCCGCTATCCAGGCTTCCACCACGGATGCGGTCGGGGAAATTGCCCGGGTTTCGGAATCCGTTGAAGAAGTCAATTCCTACACGATCACCATATCGGACGCTGTTCAGCAGCAGGGATCGGCAACCGGTGAGATTTCGCGCAATGTTGCGGAAGCCGCGGATGGCACAAGAAGCGTAGCTTCGACAGTGGCGTCCCTGAACGAAGGCGTTGCGGAAAACACGGCTGCGGTTGGAGACATGCTGACGGCTACGCTGGAGATGAAACAACAGGCAGAGCAGTTGCGTGGTTCTGTCGAGAAGTTCCTCTCCGAGGTTGCAGCAGCCTGATCGAGATCCTAGTTAAGCGGACAGGGCCTTCCGGTTTGAAGACCGGGAGGCCCTTTTCTTTAGAGTACGAGAGGATTGTGCCGTGACGGATTGGCCGGATTTGGCGGGTCGCCTGGAAGAAGGCGGACATGCGCTGCCCGTGAGGGTCTATTACGAGGACACGGACTTTACCGGCATCGTCTATCACGGTGCCTATGTGCGGTTTTTTGAACGTGCAAGGTCCGACTTTCTTCGGCTGATCGGCATACACCACGCTGAAATGGCTGAAGGTGCGCACGGCAGTTCGCTTGCGTTTGCGGTTCGCAGCATGACATTGGATTTTCAGAAGCCGGCGCGGATCGACGATGTTCTGGAAGTTCACACCAGTCTTTCGGAATACAAGGGTGCCCGGATCAAGCTCGATCAACTCATTTACAGGGGAGAAGAGCTGCTGGTTTCGGCCGCGGTTACCGTCGCAATCATAACTTCGGAAGGCAGACCCACCCGATTACCGCAGGTTTTGGCGGAAAAACTGCAACACCACGCTCTCGGTGAATCGTCTGGCGATTGAAGGGGTTGGAAGAAACCCGGCTCAGTAGCCGCATAGTTCTCATCAAAATACTTGAAAACAAACTGCTGCGTTAAGCTTGCAGTAACCTTAATTGATTCCTTTAGAGAGGGACTTGCTTTGTTCAGCGAAGTCCCAGTTTTGACAAATTCAACCGTCAGAGAGGCGGCTGGCTATTAGAGCTGACGTGGTGATTCCGGTTCATCAGAGGCTGCCGGATCTTAAGAGCAAATGAACGTCAGACGGCCTAGGGGTCTTTGAATATATGGAAACACTAGTCCAATCGACATTGGCGGCGCCGGAAGGTGATATCTCGTTTTTCGCGTTGTTCTGGCAAGCGCATATCATCGTCAAGATCGTGATGATCGGCCTGCTTGGCGCATCCGTGTGGTGCTGGGCCATTATGGTCGACAAATTCCTGCTGATCGGCCGCACCAGACGGCAGATGAGTCGGTTTGAAACCGTTTTTTGGTCGGGGCAATCTCTCGAAGAGCTTTATGGAACGCTTCACAATCGAGTGAATCATTCCATGGCGGCTCTGTTCGTCGCAGCAATGCGTGAATGGAAGCGCAGCCACGAGGGAGCCAAGCCTGCCATCGGCAGCCTGCAACAGCGCATCGATCGAGTGATGGATGTCACCATCCAAAGGGAAGCCGAACGGCTGGAAAGCCGGTTGCTGATTCTGGCAACGGTTGGGTCCTCGGCGCCCTTTATCGGCCTCTTCGGCACCGTCTGGGGCATCATGACCGCATTCCAGGCGATTGCCGCATCCGAAAGCACCAATCTTGCCGTTGTCGCGCCCGGTATCGCCGAAGCGCTGTTTGCAACCGCATTGGGTCTGCTTGCCGCGATACCCGCCGTTATTGCCTACAACAAGTTCAACGCCGATGTCGGCAAGGCGGTTTCACGGATGGAAGGGTTTGCGGACGAGTTCTCCGCCATTCTGTCGCGTCAAATCGACGAGAGGGGCTGATCCATGGCCATGCAGGTCGGTTCCGGGGAAGCTGGTGGCGGACGACGCGGACGACGTCGTCGTCGGCACGCCCCAATGAGCGAAATCAACGTGACGCCATTCGTGGACGTCATGCTGGTGCTGCTGATCATTTTCATGGTCGCGGCCCCGCTTCTCACCGTGGGAGTGCCGATCGACCTTCCCGAAACGCGCGCCAAGGCGCTTGAAGGAGACACGGAACCGATCACGATCTCGGTCAGTTCCGCTGGAGAAATTTTCATTCAGGATACGCCCATTGCCATTGATGAGGTTGTTCCGAAACTCGAGGCTATCGCTGCCAACGGGTATGACGAACGCATCTATGTGCGCGGCGATCAGGATGCCGACTACGGCACCATGATGCAGCTGATGGGCCGGATTAACGCCGCCGGGTTCAAACGCCTCGGTCTTGTCACTCTGGAAGAACGGGATTCGTAACGCGTCATGCGCGCAGGTCTCATCGCGTCATTAGCCGGACACACGGCAGTTCTGGTCTGGGGCTTGATTGCCTTACCGGACGCGGAGAGTTTTTCCGTTCCGCAGGTCGAATCCTTGCCGGTCGATCTTGTGCCGGTCGAGGAATTCACGCAGCTGAGAATTGGCGAAAGAACAGCAGAAGTTCGCGAAGTTGCAGCTTTGCAGCCTGCTGATACGCCGACGGAGGAGCCTCCGCAGCCTGCCGACAAACCAGGTGAAAGCCAGGTTCAGCAACCGACGCCGCCAACGCCTTCGCCAACTCCCGCTCCGGAACCAGAACCGGAGCCCCAGGAAGTTGCCGAGCCTGAACCTGCTCCTGCTCCGCAGCCCGAACCGGCGCCGGAACCTGAAGCCGAGCCAGAACCGGCCCCCGACCCGGAGCCCGCTCCTGAACCGGAGCCGCAGCAACAGGCTGCTCCGGCACCACAGCCGATCGTGACAAGTGTTGCTCCGCGGTCGAAGCCGACACCGCCGCGCCGCGCTCCGGAACCGCCACAGGATGATTTCAATTCGACTGAAATCGCTGCGCTGCTGAACAAAGTGGAACCGGCACAACAGACCGGCAACGCATCTCAGCAGCCGGCATCGCTCGGATCACGGCAAGGAGCGCAGGACGTGCGCATGAGCCAGTCGGAGCTTGATGCCTTGCGTGGACAGGTTGCTCAATGCTGGAGCCCGCCCGTTGGCGCGGTCGGCGCTGAAGAGCTGATGGTGCGTGTGAGGTTCAGTCTGGCTCAGAATGGCCAGGTGGCGGGAAACCCTGAAGTTCTGAATTCCAACGGAAACCCGGCGTTCCGTGCGGCATCCAGCAGTGCCGTTCGTGCGATTATGCGCTGCCAGCCGTACAACCTGCCCGTTGCCAAATACGAGGCCTGGCAGGAAGTGATCATTAATTTCGACCCGAGAGATATGCTCGGGGGATAGTCCGGTCTGACCGGAAACGTACTGTCGATGAGGGAGCATTTTGCTCATGCGTGGAATACTGAAGGCACTTACAGTTCTTGCAGGCCGAAAAGCCTGGGGGCTTGCTTTTGTTTTGGCAATTGCAGCGGTCGCAGCACCGAAGCCCGCATCCGCGCTCGTCGAAATCGATATTACACAGGGCAACATCGAACCGCTTCCGATCGCCCTTCCTGCGTTTTCCTCCGAAGGCGGGGACAGCAAACTTGCTGCGGACATGACCGCGGTGATTTCCGCTGACCTCAAACGATCCGGACTGTTCAATCCGCTCGATCCGGCAAGTTTCATTCAGAAGAACATGAGCGTGAACTCAACGCCGCGCTTTGGCGACTGGCGTCAGATCACCGCCCAGGCGCTGGTCACCGGCACCGTCATCAAGCAACCGGACGGACGGTTGCGCGCGGAATTCCGCCTGTGGGATGTCTTTGCAGCCGAGCAGATGCTGGGCCAGCAATTCTACACAACGCCGGAAAACTGGCGGCGGCTGGCGCATATCATCGCCGATGCGATTTATGAGCGCCTCACTGGTGAAAAAGGATACTTCGATACGCGCATTGTCTTCGTTGATGAAACGGGACCCAAGGACAAACGCGTCAAGCGATTGGCAATCATGGACCAGGACGGGGCCAATGTACGGTACCTGACCCGCGGTGATGATCTGGTGCTGACGCCGCGATTCTCGCCGAGCCGTCAGGAAATCACCTACATGTCCTATGGCGGGGCGGATCCCAGCGTGTATCTGCTGAATATCGAAACCGGTCAGCGCGAGATCGTCGGTAATTTTCCGGGCATGACGTTTGCTCCGCGTTTCTCGCCTGACGGCCAAAGCGTTGTCATGAGCCTTCAGCAAGGTGGCAATGCAAACATCTTCAAGATGGACCTTCGGTCCCGCCGGACGACACGTTTGACCAACACGGCTGCCATCGATACGAGCCCATCCTTTTCGCCTGACGGACGTCAGATCGTCTTTGAATCGGATCGGGGCGGTTCGCAGCAGCTTTACGTAATGAATGCCGACGGTGGTAATGCGCAGCGCATTTCCTTCGGTCCGGGACGTTATTCAACACCGGTCTGGTCACCTCGCGGCGATTTGATCGCATTCACGAAACAGCATCAGGGCCGGTTCATGATTGGCGTCATGCGTCCGGATGGCAAAGGTGAACGCATCCTCACCGAGGGGTACCACAACGAAGGGCCCGCCTGGTCGCCGAATGGCCGGGTTCTGGTGTTCTTCCGCGATACGCCGGGGGCAAACGGCGGTCCGCAGGTCTGGACGGTGGATCTGACGGGTTACAACGAACAGCGGGTGGATACGCCGGCCTTTGCGTCGGATCCGTCCTGGTCACCGCTCATAAACTAACTTTCAATCGGCTCGCTGCCCGCCGGCGTTAAGTATTTGCTAACCAGGTTTGCAAAGAAGCTTTTAACCAGGTTTGGCTACAAAGCATTTACCTAAACCGGACAATTCGAAGGTCGAGTTGACCGGATGTCAGATTGGCGGGCTGGGGATTAGGAGACAGGAATGTTCAAACAAGAAGTTGCTGCACGAAGCGCACGCTGGATTGCGGTCTGTTTCGCGGTTCTGTTTGCCGCAGCATGTACTCAGACCAAGACGGACGGGCTTTCCAGCAATGTGAAACCCGGAACCGGGCAGGACTTTGTGGTCAACGTCGGTGACCGGGTGTTCTTTGAAGAAGATCAGTCCACGCTGACGGCGCAAGGACAGTCGACCTTGGGCAACCAGGCCAAATGGCTCAACAAGTTCTCGCAGTACACGATCACTGTTGAAGGTCATGCGGACGAGCGTGGCACGCGCCAGTACAACATCGCGCTTGGCGCCCGGCGGGCTCAGGCCGCGCGAGACTATCTGGTCGCACAAGGCGTGAGTGCTTCGCGTATCAAGACGATTTCCTATGGCAAGGAGCGTCCGGTTGCTGTTTGTAACGACAACAGCTGCTGGTCTCAAAACCGCCGTGCAGTAACCGTGTTGAACAACGCGACCAATTGATCAAATCTGAATTCGACTGCAAAGGCCGGGCTTTTAGTCCGGTCTTTTCTTTTGTTCTTTGACAAAATTGGCGATTTCTCCGGAAAGGCGGCCGAAATCGTCAAACTTTGGCCGAAGTCGGAGCGCTCTGTGCACTTGAGTGCAGAGCCGGGCATGTTAAGACTTCATGCATGAGGGCCAGAGGGACATCGTCATGTAAATTCGGCTATGTTCAAAGCACCACTGCCCCTGAACCGGAGGAGCGAATGCGAAATCTCAAGGGACTGGCAAGTCTCTTCGTAGCGATGGTTTTCATCGCGGTTGCCACACCGTCCGAAGCACAGCTTTTCGGACGCAAAAAAGACGATTCCAGCGTGCGGATTGGCCAGCTGGAAGAGCGGATCCGGGTGCTGACCGGACAGATCGAGCAATTGTCCTATCAGATGCGGGAATTGCAGGATCAGATGCGCCGCATGCAGGAAGACAACGAGTACCGTTTCCAGCAGTTGGAAGGCGGAACACCGGGCAAACGTTCGGAGATTGCTCCAAGTGCTGCCCCTGGCAGCACGGCACCGGGGCTTTCTTCTGACGGAACACCTCAAACGGGTACATTGGTTGCCCCGGGTGGCGGGTTCGCAACCCTGCCGGCCGACGGGTCAGGCGACGGTAACTGGGATCAGTCCGGCGGCTACCAGGATGGCAATGGTTTGCCGAGCGATGGCCCGATCGATCTGTCGGCGCTTGCCAACGGTCTGGAAAACGTTCCCGGAACCGGACAGGACGCAGGTCCCGGTCCGGGCCTTTCAACGAATGATGATCAGATCGCCTCCGTCATTGGCAGCGGTGATCCGAGGTCAGATTACGATCAGGCGTATTCGCTTGCAGTGAATGGTGACTACGCCGGCGCGGAACGCGGCTTTCGGATGTTTCTGGAAAACTATCCGGATGACGCCCTGTCGGCCAACGCGCAATACTGGCTCGGTGAGAGCCTGCTGGCACAACAGAATTTCCGGGAAGCCGCCGATGCCTTCCTGAAGACCTATACGGATCATCCGGGCAATTCCAAAAGCCCAGACAGCCTGTTGAAGCTTGGTGTGTCTTTACGCGGGCTCGGAGAAAAAGATGCCGCATGCGCGACATTCTCAGAACTTCTGAGCAAGTTTCCAAATGCCGCTCCGGCCGTATTGTCTCAGGCACGGGATGAACGCCGCCTTGCGCAATGTTCCTGACAAGCCGGTTGAGCCCACCGGGCTCCCGGCCGACGAAGTCGACACACTTTTTTCTGTATTACATCCATTTTCCAATCTGACGCTTGCCGTATCGGGCGGTGGCGATTCCCTTTGTCTGATGGTGCTCCTGAATGAATGGCGGCATCGGACCGGCTGGACCGGAGAGGCGGAGGTTGTTGTAGTCGACCACGGTCTCAGGCCGGAAAGCGCAGCCGAGGCGCAATTTGTTGTCCGGAATGCAGAGGACATCGCTCTGCCGGCAACAGTGCTTCGCTGGGATGGAGAAAAACCGTCCCGCAATGTTCAGGAAGCCGCACGTCAGGCGCGTTACAGGTTGATTTCCGAGCACATGCGGCGCTCCGGGAGCGAAGCTCTTGTGCTGGGACACCACCTGGACGATCAGGCCGAGACGTTTCTCGACAGGCTTACAAGGGGCAGCGGCCTGCACGGTTTGAGTGCAATGGCGGCAGATGAGCCTGATGGTCCGGCGGGACTTCGGCTTCTGCGCCCTCTGCTGCAAGTGCCGAAGAAGCAACTGGAAGCAAGTCTGAAGGAGCGGGGCCTGAACTGGTGCTCGGATCCTTCGAACCAGAACTCGAAATACAAACGGAGCCGATTACGCAAAATTCTGGCGTTGCTTGAAGAAGAAGGCCTGTCCGCAGAACGCATCACGCAGACAACTGGTCATCTGCGGAGGGCGCGGGAAGCATTGGATCAATCCACCTGGGAGTTTGCGGAAAAGCATCTTGTTGAACATCCCGCGGGGCCTTTGAAACTGAACCGGAAATCATACCGCGAAGTGCCAGAAGAACTGCGATTGCGGCTTCTCACTCTGGTATTGGGACGGGCAACCGGTGTCATGCCACGGTTGAGGCTGAATAAACTGCAGGTTTTGGACACGGCGCTGGTGCATGACGGTGATCATCGTCAAACACTCGCCGGAACATTGATAAAGGCAGGCAAAGACACCATCTGGTGCTGGCGTGAGGTAGGCAGGGAGCCTCCCGAAACGCTTGGTGAGTTGAAAGATGATGGCATCTGGGACCATCGTTTCAGATATTCGGTCGTGATGGGAACGGGCAAAAAGGAGTTTGAGCGTGGAATCCGGCTAGGCCCACTGTGTCATGCGCCAATTCAGGCGAAGGACATAGAATGGCCGCAAGATTGGCCGAAAGAAGCGTTTGAAAGTTCGCCGGTCGTATGGAGCGAAGGAGGGGAAATTTACTCCCATTCCTGTTCGGTGAACATGCCAATTGGTGAAAATGACAGGGGTACAGTCCTGAATTTGGCGCGGATGCCTTTCCGGGCTAAATTAATGAGTAACTATTTGGACGAAGGGGACGCAGAGCGGAAAATCTAGAGTTTTCCTCGCATCAAACTTCTGATAGTGGTCCGAGCTTAAGAAAATAGTCAGTGCATATGCGCAACTATGGCGCACCGCCTTGGCAGCGGGCTTTGGGCGACCTATCTTCGCTCTAAAGAAATGTAACCGCGTGCAGTAAGTCGCGTTTGGCGGTTAAGGGAACAAAATGAACGCACATTTTCGCAACTTTGCTCTTTGGGTGATCATCGCGCTGCTGTTGATCGCATTGTTCCAGCTGTTTCAGAGCCCTGCGCAGCATGGTGCAACCAATGATATTGCCTACTCGGACTTCATGAAGCAGGTCGACAATGGCGAGGTCAGATCGGTCACCATCCAGGAACAGAAGATCACCGGCATCTATAACAGCGGTGGAGCTTTCCAGACCTATGCGCCGGATGGAGCGCAATATGTCGAGGAACTCCGCGGCAAGGGCGTGCTGATCAAGGCCAATCCTCCAGCTGAAAGTTCTCCGTTGCTCGGAGCGCTGTTCTCCTGGCTGCCGATGCTGATCATTCTCGGTATCTGGATCTTCGTCATGCGCCAGATGCAAGGATCCGGCGGCAAGGCGATGGGTTTCGGCAAATCCAAAGCAAAGCTGCTGACGGAAGCACATGGCCGCGTCACCTTTGAAGATGTTGCCGGTATTGACGAAGCCAAGGAAGATCTGCAGGAAATCGTTGAATTTCTGCGTGACCCGCAAAAATTCCAGCGCCTCGGCGGTCGCATTCCGCGCGGCGTGCTGCTCGTTGGCCCTCCGGGGACCGGTAAGACGCTGACCGCACGCGCCGTTGCAGGTGAAGCGAATGTGCCGTTCTTCACTATTTCCGGTTCTGATTTCGTGGAAATGTTCGTCGGTGTGGGTGCTTCCCGTGTCCGCGACATGTTCGAACAGGCCAAGAAGAATGCACCGTGCATCATCTTCATCGACGAAATCGACGCCGTTGGACGCCATCGTGGCGCCGGTCTTGGCGGCGGTAACGACGAACGCGAACAGACCTTGAACCAGCTGCTGGTCGAAATGGATGGTTTCGAGCCGAATGAAGGCATCATTATCATCGCCGCGACCAACCGTCCGGACGTGCTCGATCCGGCTCTGCTGCGTCCAGGCCGTTTCGACCGTCAGATCGTCGTTCCGAACCCGGACATTACCGGCCGCGAGAAGATCCTCAAGGTGCATATGCGCAAGGTGCCACTGGCTCCGGATGTCGACGTCAAGACACTGGCTCGCGGCACACCGGGCTTTTCCGGTGCGGATCTGATGAACCTCGTCAACGAGGCTGCGCTTCTGGCTGCACGTCGATCCAAGCGGCTGGTCACGATGGCCGAGTTTGAGGACGCAAAGGACAAGGTCATGATGGGTGCCGAGCGCCGGACCCTGGTCATGACCGAGGAAGAGAAGAAGCTGACTGCCTATCACGAAGCAGGCCATGCTCTGGTCGCACTTCATCAGGAAGCTTCGGATCCGATCCACAAGGCCACGATTATTCCGCGCGGACGTGCGCTTGGTATGGTGATGCGCCTACCGGAGAAGGATCAGGTGTCCCTGACCCGCGCGAAGTGCAAGGCTGACCTTGCCGTTGCAATGGGTGGTCGTGTCGCGGAAGAAATGATCTTCGGATACGAGAAGGTGACCTCAGGAGCCACGGGCGACATTCAGATGGCAACCAAGCTGGCGCGTGCTATGGCAACCCAGTTCGGTATGTCCGACAAGCTCGGTCCGCTTCTCTACGGAGAAAACCAGGAAGAGGTCTTCCTCGGTCACTCCGTTGCAAAGAACCAGAACGTGTCGGATGAAACCCAGAAGATTGTCGATGCGGAAATCAAATCTTTCGTCAATCAGGGTTATGAAACGGCCAACAAGATCCTCAGCGATCATGAAGATGAACTTCATACGATTGCCAAGGGTCTGCTGGAATACGAAACGCTTTCCGGCGACGAGATCAAAGATCTCCTGAAAGGCAAGCCTCCGGTACGTGATACTGATGACGATCAGCCGGTTGGCCGGTCTTCTGCAGTTCCGACAGCCGGAGCCAAACGTGGTGGAGATGAGGCGAGCGATGGTATGGAACCGCAGCCGCAGTCATAATAATCTCGAAATATTCATGTGAGATAAGGTGTCCGGCCAAGCCGGGCACCTCTTATTTTGAGACCGGCCTGATCGTTAGTGAATAGTAACAATTGATCACATATTTTGAAATGCGGCTGGGCCCAATTGCGTTATGAATGCGCAAGACTAGATTTCAGACAGGCATCAAGACATGCGTAAGTTTTTCGGGACCGATGGTATTCGCGGTCAGGCAAACACCTATCCCATGACAGCTGAAATGGCTTTGAAGGTAGGGATGGCCGCCGGGTTGGCGTTCAAGAATGGCGGACACCGTCATCGGGTCGTGATCGGAAAAGATACGCGCCTCTCGGGATATATGCTCGAATATGCTCTTGTTGCCGGGTTTACCTCGGTCGGAATGGATGTGTTTCTTCTTGGCCCGATGCCAACACCTTCTGTAGCCATGCTGACGCGTTCCTTGCGCACGGACCTCGGGGTTATGATCTCAGCGTCCCACAATGCCTTCCAGGATAATGGCATCAAGTTTTTTGGTCCCGACGGTTTCAAGCTGAGCGATGAAATTGAACAGACCATCGAAAGCCTGGCCGAAAGCGATCTGACCTCCCGGCTGGCGGGCACGCGCGATCTCGGCCGCGCCAAACGCATTGACGGGGCGCAGCAACGCTATATCGAGTTTGCCAAACGTACATTGCCACGGCAGATGAGCCTGGAAGGTTTGAGGGTCGTGATCGATTGCGCTAATGGCGCGGCCTACAAGGTGGCACCAGAGGCCTTGTGGGAACTCGGGGCCGACGTAATTTCCATGGGAGTCACGCCGGACGGATACAACATCAACAAGGACTGCGGGTCAACGTCACCTGAGGCGCTCTCGCGCAAGGTTCACGAAGTACGAGCCGATATCGGCATTGCACTCGACGGTGATGCGGACCGTGTAATCATCGTTGATGAAAACGGCACGGTCGTCGATGGCGATCAGCTGATGGCTGTGGTTGCCCAGTCGTGGCAGGCCAGCAATCGCCTGTCAGGTGAGGGGATCGTGGCGACGGTCATGTCCAATCTCGGCCTGGAGCGGTATCTCGGAAGTCTTGGTCTGAATCTTGCCCGTACCAAGGTCGGTGACCGTTATGTCGTCGAGCATATGCGGGCCAATGGCTACAACATTGGTGGAGAGCAATCCGGTCATATCGTCTTGTCGGATTTTGCCACTACGGGAGACGGTCTGATCGCGGCGCTGCAGGTTCTGGCCTGTGTCAAGGATCAGGACAAACCGGTTTCGGAGGTTTGTCGCCGGTTTGATCCGGTGCCGCAGATCCTGAAGAACGTTCGTTATAGCGGTGGCCAGCCGCTCGAGCAGGATCTGGTCAAGTCGGCCATCCAGGACGGCGAGGATCGGCTGGGCACGGCCGGCCGTCTGGTGATCCGCGCTTCGGGAACAGAGCCGTTGATCCGTGTGATGGCGGAAGGCGACGACGCGGAACTGGTCAAGCAGGTTGTCAATGATATTGCTGGTGTTGTGGCATCCGCTGCAGCCTGAGAATAGCCCGCTTGTATTGGGAAACCGTCTCATTGAGGCGGCTTTTTTTAATACTTTGTAAACACTTTGGCTTGTTAAACCTTCCTTAAGGTAAAAAAACGCGGTTAAAGAATACGGTTAAGTCACCTTTAATGAATTCGCGTCAATATCCTCCCAAGTTTGATGTGTCCGACCATTGGTTGAAGCGGGCGCTCACTGGAAGAGGACGAGGACATGGACAATTTCTTTAAGCGTTTGTCTTTGACCGGCTTTGCTGTTGTGCTTTCCACCGCGGGCTATGCTGCGGATTTGCCGACTCCGGTCATTGAACACATCCCCGAGGTCCCCGCCGTCGGCGGTTGGTACCTGCGCGGTGATATCGGATACAAAATTTATCAAGCGCCGGACATCAAGTACGGCACCATCGACTTCTATGATGAAGATATGGATGGTACCTGGATGATCGGTGCAGGTGTTGGTTACAAATTCAACAACCATTTTCGCACCGACTTTACAGTCGACTATGAGTTTCCTGCTGAGGTGAGCGCAAAGGCAGACTGTGCTTGCGGTGTTTCACCGGGCTATTCGGTTGAAAAAGCCGATGTCGATGTCTGGACATTCATGCTCAATGGTTACGTTGACATTGGTACCTGGAATAGAATTACGCCATATGTAGGCGCTGGTATCGGCGCGTCGTATGTGACAACAAGCGGTATTAACTTCCGCAACCCGAACGGTACTACAGGAACATATGAAGGCGATAGCAAATGGAACTTTGCCTGGGCGCTTATGGCTGGCGCTAGCTATGACATTACGCCAAACTGGGCATTGGACGGTGGTTATCGGTACTTGAATATCGGAGATGCTCACTCCGCGAAGTTCACCACGGCTGGTCAAAACGCAAGAATTGAATACGAAGACTTGCAAGCCCACGAGTTCCGCCTTGGCGCAAGGTATACTTTCAATTCAACCAGCGCTCCCGCAGCTCCGGTTTACTACGAACCGCAGGGCCCGATCAGCAGCAACTTCTGATCGCACTGACATTTCTTATAAAAGGCCGGTCTTTTGACCGGCCTTTTCTTTTTCTTTCCGAATTGAATTGACCGGCGATCAGGATGGTCTTATCCCAATAGGTGGGCCACCCCTCCCCAACGAGGGGCAACTATCTGCGAGGGTAGACAGATATGACAGTTCTCACCGCCAAGCCGGACGTGCGTCCGGCTAATCCTAATTTTTCGTCCGGACCCTGCTCCAAGCGTCCCGGCTGGTCTCTTGAGGGCCTCGCCGACGCGCCGCTCGGACGGTCGCACCGCGCCAAGCCCGGCAAGGTAAAGCTTGCTGAAGCGATCGATCTGACCCGCAAGGTTCTGCAAGTTCCCGAAGACTACCGGATCGGCATCGTTCCGGCTTCCGATACCGGAGCCGTCGAGATGGCCCTTTGGTCCTTGCTAGGGGACCGCGGTGTCGACATGCTCGCCTGGGAGAGTTTCGGTGCCGGATGGGTGACCGACGTAGTCAAGCAGCTCAAGCTCGATAATGCGCGCACGCTTACAGCGCCGTATGGCCAACTGCCCGATCTTACGGAAGTCGACTTTTCCAATGATGTCGTCTTCACCTGGAACGGAACGACGTCGGGTGTTCGTGTGCCGAACGGCGACTGGATTCCGGCGGATCGCGAAGGGTTGACGATCTGCGACGCGACTTCTGCCGCATTCGCGCAGGAACTCGATTTCCAGAAACTCGATGTCGTGACTTTCTCCTGGCAGAAGGTGCTGGGCGGTGAAGCTGCGCATGGTGTGCTGATCCTGAGCCCGAGGGCGGTGGAACGGCTGGAAAGCTATACGCCTGGCTGGCCGCTGCCGAAGATCTTCCGGTTGACCAAGGGTGGCAAGCTGATCGAAGGGATTTTCCGCGGAGAAACCATCAACACGCCTTCCATGCTTTGCGTTGAAGATTACATTGACGCGTTGAAGTGGGCAGATGGCCTTGGCGGATTGACCAGTTTGCGTGCCAGGGCAGATGCCAATCTCAAGGTACTGGCAGACTGGGTCGAGGCATCCGGTTGGGTGGATTTTCTGGCGGTTGACCCTGCCACACGCTCAAATACGTCCGTGTGTCTGAAGGTCTCCGATCCCGGAATTCTGGCTCTGGATACCGATCAGCAGGCGGCATTCGCGAAGGCACTTGCAAGTGCGTTGGATGCAGAAGGCGTTGCCTATGATGTCGGCGCTTATCGCGATGCGCCGTCGGGCTTGCGCATATGGGCTGGCGCAACGATTGAAGCCAGTGATCTCAAGGCTTTGACGGCCTGGCTGGATTGGGCGTTCAACTCGGAAAAAGCGAAGCTGCCTCAGGCTGCCTGAGCAATTTCTTCTTTCATGACGATCTTGCCGGGCGGTGCGCTGCCCGGTCCGTTTTGTATTCAAGGAGAAGCTCACATGGCTCCCAAGGTATTGATATCAGACAAGTTGTCTCCGGCAGCGGTGCAGATTTTCAAGGATCGCGGCATCGATGTCGATTTCCTGCCAGAGGTTGGCAAGGACAAGCAGAAACTTTTGGAAATCATCGGCCAGTATGACGGCCTGGCGATCCGGTCGGCCACCAAGGTCACCGAGAAGATAATCGCAGCCGCAGATCACCTGAAAGTAATCGGCCGGGCAGGGATCGGTGTTGATAACGTCGACATTCCCAAGGCAACCGCGCGCGGCATCATTGTGATGAACACGCCGTTCGGCAACGCCATCACCACTGCGGAACACGCGATTTCGTTGATGATGTCGGTTGCGCGTCAGATACCGGCGGCGGATGCTTCCACCCAGGCCGGAAAGTGGGAAAAATCACGCTTTATGGGACGCGAACTGACCGGCAAGACCCTGGGTCTCGTTGGTTGCGGCAACATCGGTTCCATTGTTGCTGATCGTGCGATTGGCCTCAAAATGAAGGTCATTGCTTACGATCCGTTCCTGACGCCTGAGCGGGCTGTCGCCCTGGGCGTCGAAAAGGTGGAGCTCGATGACCTGTTTTCCCGGTCGGACTTCATTACGCTGCATACTCCGCTGACCGACAAAACCCGTAACATCATCAATGCCGATGCCATCGCGAAGATGCGCAAAGGAGCTTATCTAATCAACTGTGCCCGTGGTGGTCTGGCCGATGAGGCAGCTGTCCGCGCAGCTTTGGACGAAGGCAAGCTGGCGGGTGCGGCTTTTGATGTGTTCGTGGAGGAGCCGGCAAAGGACAACATCCTCTTCGGAGCACCGAATTTCGTTTCGACCCCGCATCTGGGGGCTTCGACGTCGGAAGCGCAGGAGAACGTGGCGTTGCAGGTCGCTGAACAGATGTGCGACTACCTGCTTGATGGCGCGGTCCGCAATGCCCTCAACATGCCCTCGATTACGGCCGAAGAAGCGCCAAAGCTGGCTCCGTTCGTGCGGCTTGCCGAACAACTCGGGTCGTTTGCCGGTCAGCTGACGGAAACGAGCATTGAAGGTGTCCGTCTGGAATATGCCGGCGCAGTTGCCGAGATGAATGTCCAGGCTCTGACTGCAGCAGCGCTCACCGGACTGCTGACGCCGCTTCTACAGACCGTCAACATGGTATCGGCACCGATCCTGGCTCGTGACAGAGGCATGAAGATCGAAGAAATACGCCGTGAAAAACAGGGTGCGTATGAAACCTATATCCGCCTGACCGTTATGACAGAACGCCAGGAGAGGTCTGTAGCGGGGACGGTCTTTGCAGATGGCAAGCCGCGGATCATTCAGGTTAAGGGCATCAATATGGAAGCCGAACTCGGGTCCCATATGCTTTACATTACCAATGAAGACAAACCTGGTTTCATCGGTCATCTGGGTATGGAGCTGGGCAATAGCGGGGTGAACATCGCGACGTTCAACCTTGGCCGAATCGCTCCAGGAGACGATGCGATCTGCCTTGTTGAGGTTGATGGTGTTGTTCCGGGGGATGTCATGGCGCGGCTTGAGGCCGTTTCGCACGTCAAGCAGGTGAAATCGCTGACGTTTTAAGCGAGATTAGGCGCCCCACTGGGCGCCTGTCTCACCTGTCCGCGCTGATCAGGCTGTCCTGGCGCCTTTGCGCCGCAAGATGCGGCCGTCGAGAACCACTAGGCCGATCAGCAGAACGGCGAACCCGCCGAGCTGCAGGGCGCTTAGGTTTTCGCCCAGCAACAGCCACCCGAAGAAGAGTGCACTGGCCGGTACAATCAGGGTCACCAGCGAAGCGTTTGTCGCTCCCGCTTCTCCAAGTAACTGAAAATAAATCAGATATGCGATTGCCGTCGCAAGAATGCCGAGCGCAAGCACATTCATCCAGGCCGTAGGGCTCGGATCGGAAAACGACCAGTTACCCATCGATAGAAGCGCAATTGGCAACATCAGAAGGCTTGAGCCCAAGAGCTGGCCGGTTGCTGCCACCTGAGGCGGCAGAGACCTGAATCTTTTGGCATATGTAGCCGCGCAGGCATAGGAAACGGCAGCTCCGAGACAAGTGAGCTGTGCCCAGACCGGGTCGCTGGCGACACCCGAAAGACTGCTGGACAGCATGATGGCGACCCCGGCTACTCCGAGAAGAACACCGGCTATCCGGTTTGCGTGGAGCGTTTCCTGCCGGGTCAGAAGACCAGCGACAATGACCGTAAAAATCGGAGTCGTGGCATTGAGAATAGAGGCCAATCCGGCTCCGATCGCGGTCTGTCCGAGGAACAACAGGGAAAACGGCACAGCGTTGTTGAGGAAACCCATGACGAGAAAAGGGCCGGCCAACTGAAAGGTGAGGCTGCCCAGAAGTTTTTGGTGATGGAGCACCAGAAGCAGAACGGCGCAGGCGCTTGAAACGCGCAGGAACACCAGCACGAAAGGTGGAATTTCCGCCACCGCCACCTTGGCGAACAGGAATGCGCCTCCCCAGATTGCTCCAAGGACAATCAGCATGATCCAGTTTCGCAGCGGCATTGATCCAACTCTCGTCGTTTTGGCGGTAGGGATCGACTAACACGCCTGAAATGCAGGAGACACCCGAAAACCGAGCGGGCTACCAGTATCAGGAAACTGCTGGTTTGAAGCGGAATTTAGGGGTAATGCATTTAAAGCCGTATCCGGCTGTCCAGAAAGAAAACCTCCATGTCTGATACTGGTCATTCCGCTGAAAGCAGATCCCTGACTGCACGCCTCCTTCCGTTGCTGATCACAGCTGCATGTCTGCTCGGGGCCAATGGTCTCGCCATGACGATGATCGCAGTGCGGGCAAGAGCGGAAGGACTTCCGGACGCGAGCATCGGTCTGCTGGGTTCTCTCTATTTCGCCGGCCTGATTGCCGGGGTGGTATTGACCCCTCATCTGATTGCAAGGGCAGGCCACATACGGGTGTTTGCAGCTCTCGCTTCGATTAGCGCGATTGCGATTTTGGCAATTGCATTCTCACCGGCAGGTTGGCCCTGGATGCTTGCCAGGTTTGTAAGCGGGGTCGGGTCCTGCGGCACGGTTATGGTGCTGGAAAGCTGGCTGAATTCCATTGCGTCAAACACGTCGCGCGGGCGCATTCTGTCTGTCTACAGGATCGTGGATCTGGCAGCCGTCATGGGCGGGCAATTCATCTTGCCGGCATTCGGGGCATCCGGGTCGGATATACTCATGGTGCTTGCCGTCCTGTTCTGCTTTGCGGTCGTGCCGATATCGCTCGCCCGTGAGGGGAACCCTTCCATACCCCAGGCAAAAGTCATCAACCCGATGATGCTTTGGCGGGTGTCCCCGGTTGCGATGGTAGGCATTTTCACAATCGGTCTTACCAATGGTGCTTTCCGCATGGTCGGTCCGATTTACGCCGAATCCATTGGCCTTGGCCTGGAGACCGTGGCCGCCTTCATCGCGATCTGGGTGCTTGCAGGGGCGATTTTTCAATATCCGGCTGGTTGGGTCTCCGACAGGCTGGATCGTCGCCTTGTCCTGATCGGTTTCACCATTGGCGCCGGAATAGCCTGTCTTTTCATCGCCCGGTCAATGACGCAGTCCGAATTGTTCCTCGGGGTTTTTCTGTTCGGCGGATTTGCTCTTCCGCTTTACTCGCTCTCGGCGGCGCATGCCAATGATCATGCCGAGCCGGGGCAGTTCGTCGATGTTGCCGCCGGTCTGATGCTGGCGTTTGGTAGCGGGGCAATGATCGGGCCGTTCATAGCGTCCCTTTTGATGGGGATTTTCGGACCCGCGGCTTTCTTCATCTATACTGCAACGCTGCATCTGGCATTGGTTCTGTTCATCATCGTGCGCATGTCGCGCCGCGAGGCTGTTCCGGCAGATCAGCGCCGCCGTTTTGTCTGGCTGCTGCGCACATCTCCGATGATTTACAGGCTTGCACGCGGCGAAAAGACCGGTGAAGACGATCCTTCGCCCAAATAACGCCCAATACGGAAGTATAACGCTCCTTAAAAAAGTGCGTTAAGGGGTCATTAATTCCCCGCGGAGACTCGCATGCGCAGGGAAACCTGTCTATAGTCCGCGCCGTTTGCCCCGGTCTGTTTGCCGGGGCTTGTCGTGTTAGCACTCAGGGCCAGGCCGGAGGGTGCAGGAAAGCTGCTTTCAGGAGAGCAAAGACTAGATGGCGAATGTGGTAGTTGTCGGTTCGCAGTGGGGGGACGAAGGCAAAGGCAAGATTGTCGACTGGTTGTCGGAACAAGCCGATGTCATCGTAAGGTTCCAGGGCGGACACAACGCTGGACATACGCTGGTAATTGACGGCATCAGCTATAAACTTTCTCTCCTGCCGTCAGGCGTTGCGCGTGAAGGCAAGTTGTCCGTTATCGGCAACGGTGTTGTTCTGGACCCGCATGCGCTGGCCGAAGAGGTCGAGCGCCTTGGAGGCCAGGGCGTTGTCGTAACGCCGGAAACCCTGCGTGTTGCAGAAAATGCAACGCTTATTCTTTCCTTGCATCGTGAGCTCGATGCCCTGCGCGAAAATTCCAATACGGGTACGCGCATCGGAACCACCAAGCGCGGGATCGGTCCGGCCTATGAAGATAAGGTAGGCCGGCGCGCCATCCGTCTGATGGACCTCAAGAACCTGACCACTTTGCCGGCGAAGATCGACCGCTTGCTGACACATCACAACGCCTTGCGCCGTGGTCTGGGTCAGGAAGAAATCTCCGCGCAGGCGATCTACGACGAGCTCGCGAGCGTTGCCGACAAGGTTCTGCCTTACATGGATAAGGTCTGGTACCTCCTGGACGACATGCGCCGCCAGGGCAAGCGGATCCTGTTCGAGGGTGCTCAAGGTGCGCTTCTGGATATCGATCACGGTACGTACCCGTTCGTGACATCGTCCAACACGGTTGCAGGCCAGGCCGCAACGGGCTGTGGCCTTGGCCCGGGTTCCGTTGACTATGTTCTCGGCATCACCAAAGCCTACACGACCCGCGTGGGTGAGGGACCGTTCCCGACCGAGCAGGAAAACGAGGTCGGTGAATTCCTGGGCACGCGTGGCCATGAATTCGGAACGGTCACAGGCCGTCGCCGTCGCTGTGGGTGGTTCGACGCCGTTCTGGTTCGTCAGACGGTCTGCACTTCCGGCATCAACGGTATTGCACTGACCAAGCTTGATGTTCTGGACGGACTGGACGAAATCAAGATCTGCATCGGCTATGAGCTGGACGGTGAACGGATTGACTACCTGCCGGCCTCCCAGGGCGCGCAGGAACGGGTCGTTCCGATTTACGAGTCTCTGCCAGGCTGGAAGGAATCGACTGAAGGTGCCCGGACTTGGGCAGACCTTCCTGCACAGGCGATCAAATATGTGCGTCACGTCGAAGAATTGATCGGTGCACCGGTAGCGTTGTTGTCGACCAGCCCGGAGCGGGACGACACAATTCTTGTGCAGAATCCTTTCCAGGATTGAGATCTGCCGCTTAAATGGCTCAAATTGTGAAACAGCTGGGCGCATTGCGAATCAAAATGCGCCCCGCCTGGATTCAGAACCACACATTTGCGTGTTGAGTGAAGAATCTATGTTAGGAAAACAGTACTGTTAGGGTCGGTGTCGGCCAGGCATTTTTGAAGAATTGGCGTTGGCCCGAAAAAACTTGCTATAAGCTTGAGAACGTTTTGAAATCTTGGGCCAGCAAATGAGATCCCAGCAGTTGGCCGGTAGGCAGGAAGATGGCTGATTACTATTCTATTCTGAAGAAAACGATCGCATCCTTGCCGGAAAGCAATGGTGCTGCCCGCAGAAGCGTGTACAGCCGGGCCCGAAACGCCATTGTCAATCAGCTCAAAGCCTACGAGCCACCGCTGTCACCTTCGGAAATCACCGCAGAACAGCTGCGGCTGGAAGAGGCAATCCGGAAGGTCGAGGCAGAGGCCGCGCGGGAAAGCCTTGGACTAAGTCCCGCTGCGCCTACTGTCGAAGCGCCGGCACCGGCTTCTTCTGAACCTGAAGTCGCGGAAACCGAACCGGAAGAACAACCGGAGGAGCCGCAGGAAGAACCGGTCCAGGTTCAGGAACCCGCTCCTGTCGCGGAAGAAAGTGTTGCGGAAGAGGAAAGCGTACCTTCACCTCTCAAGGAAACGCTGTCGGAAGCCGAGACGCTTGGATCCGCGGCGAATATGGCTGTCCAGAACGCCAAGGATGCAGTTGAGCCTGCTGGTGAAAGCGCTCCTGCAGAGGACACAACTGAGCGGCAAGAACCCGTCTTCGAGCCTCAGGCTGCCGATGACGATGGCATCTTCGAACCTGCCCCGGAAGCAGACGCGCCGCCCAAATCCGACAACGGTGCCGGGGCTGCGACAGCCACGGCAAGTGAGACGCCTTCTGAAAAACCTTCCCGGAGCAAACGACAAAGGCCGAGCGCGTCAGATGCTCTGCGGGAAGGCTCTTCTTCAAGCAAGACGCTGCCGATCGCAATTGCGGCTGTGATTGCGCTGCTTGTTGTTGGCGGTGGCGCCTATTTCTTCTTGTCGTCAGACGAACAACAAGCGGTTGTTCAGCCGCAAACGCAAACGGAACCGGAAGAAACAGCGACAGCATCCGCCACTCCTCCGGCCACGGATGAAGCCCCGGCTGATGCGAACGAAACTGCTGACGATGAGGCGAAAAATACCGACAGGTTGCTGGACGATGACGATCTCATTGCACCGGATGCGCGAACGGTAACAACCACGACTATCAACCCGCAAGCCTTGCAGCCCGAGCCGTCCCAGTCCTCGGAACAACCAAACGTCGACAATGGGTCAAATGCTGCAACACCGGAAGCAGGCGTTGAAGCACCTTCGGCAGTGCCCGAAGGAAACCTTGCGGCAATTGCACCGGAAGAAACTTCGCCAAGCGCTCCGGCGGCAGAAGCCGACAGCGGTGTCCAGCGTTCCATCCTTTATGAGGAAGGTGAGGAAGCTGGTGGTGCCGGCACGGCTGCCCAAGGTGCCGTTGTCTGGAACATTGAGGAAGAGACCAACCTCGACGGCAAGTCTCAGGCTGTGCTGAATGCGTCGATTGAGATCCCTGAAAGGGATGTGAAGGTTGATATTCGCATCAAGCCGAATGACGACACGTCCTTGCCCGCAAGTCATCTTGTTGAAATAAAGTACGAATTTCCGGACAGCTTTGCTGCGGGTGATGTCGTGAATGTTCCTGGGCTCGTCATGAAGCCGACGGAAGAAGCCCGTGGTGATGCTCTGATCGGTGCTTCGGTTAAAGTATCTCCAGGGTTCTTCTGGATCGCACTTTCCAGCTTGCCGAACGAACAGGAGCGCAATCTTGCACTGCTGCGTGAACGCGGCTGGATCGATATCCCGATGCTCTACGAAAACGGCAAACGCGGTATTCTGACCCTCGAAAAGGGAAGTGCGGGTGCCGAGGCTGTCGAAAAGGCTATTTCCGCCTGGCAGGCAGGCTAGGACAGGTTCTCGTTCCGCAGAACAATCAAGAAAAACTTCAACTTGCCTTTTTCATTCAGGCAAGGCATGTTCCGCCTTGGTCCGAGGGGTGTTCCGGTTTCCGGAGCTGAGATGGCGTTGAGCCGAACCCTTAGAACCTGATCCGGGTCATGCCGGCGAAGGGACGGAATCCTTAGCCAATTCCCGGATCTCCATTGTCATTTTCGGCGTGTCCGAAGACGGGAGATCCTATGCTTGTTTGTCTGCTGTGGCAGCAGTTCCTGTATGTGCAGAACGTGCCTGCCGATCTGATTGTCGCCGATGCTCCGGATCCAAACGGAGCGATGTCGTGAAGGCGTTTCTAGCTATCCTTGGCAGGTTCCTACTAGGCGCGGTATCAGTATTCGGTGTCTGGGCATTGCTGGTTGCCGTTTTCCAGCCACCGTCCTTCATGCTTCCCGGGCCGCTGGTCGTCTTGCAGTCAATTCCTCAACACGCCGACTTTCTTCTTCATCACGCCAGCATCACCGCCCTTGAGACGGTGCTGGGGTTCGCACTGGGCGTTCTGAGTGGTGCATTGCTGGCGATTACCATCTGGCTGTTTCCGCTTGCCGGGCGCGTGGTGATGCCAACCATTCTCGTCACTCAGGCCCTGCCGGTGTTTGCCATCGCACCCATTCTGGTGCTTTGGATGGGGTTCGGTTTGTCCTCAAAGATCGTCATGGCGATTTTGGTGATTTTCTTCACCGTGACCTCCACTGTCTATGACGGCCTGCGGCGCCTTGACACCGGACTGGCAGACCTTGCTCGCCTTTACCGGGTGCCGCGCCACCGCGAACTGTTGCTCTTCCGGCTACCAGCCGCCCTGCCTGCATTTGCCTCCGGCATTCGTGTCGCCGCTGTTTTCGCACCCATCGGAGCGGTCGTGGGCGAGTGGGCAGGTGCAAAGGGTGGTCTCGCCTTCATCATGCTTCAAGCCAATGCCCGCGGGAACGCCGACCTGCTTTTCGCAGCGGTCATCCTGCTAGCCCTGATGGTGCTCGCAATGCGTTACGCCGTCGAATACTTCACCCGAATTCTAGTTCCCTGGCAGGTCGAAGACTGACTGCCAAACCCTGGAGGATTGAATGAAAAAGACACTCCTGTCTCTAACCGTCGCCGCAGGCCTGCTGGCCAGTGCCCCGGTTCAGGCCGCAGAAAAACTGACGGTTCTGTTGGACTGGTTCACCAACCCGGATCATGCCCCGGTCATTACCGCCCAGACGATGGGTTTCTTCGAGGCCGAGGGACTGGAGGTTGAACTCATTGAACCTGCAGATCCGGCAATGCCACCGAAGCTTGTGGCCGCCGGTCAGGGAGACATCGCAATTTCCTACCAGCCGACGCTTCATGCCCACATCGAAGAAGGTCTGCCTGTAACGTGGATCGGCACGCTGGTAGAAACACCGCTCAATTCGCTCATCGTTCTGAAAGACGGTCCGATCAAGGAATTGAAAGATCTCAAGGGCAAGACTGTCGGATTTTCGGTCTCCGGCTTTGAAGATGCGATGCTTGGGCAGATGCTGCGCTCGGTCGATCTGAGCATGGATGATGTGGAGCTGATCAACGTCAACTTTGCGCTTTCACCGTCGCTCATGTCCGGGCAGGTGGATGCTGTTATTGGTGCCTATCGTAACTTCGAGCTGACCCAGATCGAAATCGAAGGCAAGGAAGGCAAGGCCTTTTATCCGGAAGAAAACGGTGTGCCGATTTTCGATGAGCTTATCTACGTCGTGAACAAGGACAATGCCGAAGATCCGCGTTTCGTGAAGTTCATGGCTGCAATCGAAGCTGCGACCATCTTCCTGACCAATCATCCGGATGAAGCCTGGAACGCTTTTATCGAAGCCTATCCGAACCTGAATGACGAGCTCAACAAGCGGGCCTGGGCCGACACGCTGCCTCGCTTTGCAAAGCGGCCTTCTACGCTCGATACAGGCCGCTACCAGCGCTTTGCGGAGTTCATGGCTGAGGCCGGTTTGATCAGCAAGGTGGTTCCTGTCGAATCCTACGCGGTCGAAATTCGCTGATACTTCCCCTGCGGAACTGAAAGCAGCGCCGTCATTGTGCGGCGCTGTTTGCGTTTTGAGCGGCTTTCATATCAAACAGGATATCCTCGAAACGACCATAGAAATCCATCAGGGACGGCGCCAGGATCTGGGCCGCTTCCAGAGCGCTTTCGGCATCTTCAAGGCGGCCTTCTTTCATTGAGGTCATCAAGCGCTCATGAGTCGTTGCCAGCTCATTGAATTCCTTTGAATTCTTGAGCGCTCTGTCACCCAGTAGCGCATAGAGTTTCACTGGTTCACTCTTGCCCTTCAGGGGGATTTCTCCCGCCTCGAGAAACGCGAAGTCCGGAGCTTCGCTGCGTGTGTCTTCTGAAACCAGCAGTTCTGCGCCGATCGCCTTGCAGCTGGATTCGATGCGCGAGGCGATGTTCACGGCATCGCCGATGACCGAATAATTGAAGCGGCGCGCAGAACCCATGTTGCCGACGCAAACCTCACCGCTGTTCAGGCCTATGCCGATCCTGACAGACTGCGTTTTGAGGTTTCTAGCCTTGAATCCAAAGGCATCCTTGTCATTCAGCTTGTCGACCACCTTCAGCATCGTCAGCCCCGCACGGCAGGCTCTCGCAGCATGATCGGGGATTGAGAGCGGGGCATTCCAGAACGCCATGATGCTGTCGCCGATATACTTGTCGATTGTTCCCCCCTCGGCCTGGATCGCATCTGAGAGAGGCGACAGCAGCGTGTTGAGGAAACTGACAAGTTCTTCCGGTGTGAGTTGCTCGGAGATGGGAGTGAAGCCGCGAATGTCCATGAACAGGATGGTCATCGGGCGTATCTCGCCGCCAAGAGTAAGCTGGTCGGGTGATTGTTCCAGTTGGGTCACCAGATCAGGGGACAAGTATTGGCCAAATGCTTGCCGGACGAACTTCTTTTCCCGCTCAGTCAGGAAAAAAAGCAGGGCGGAGGAGGCCGCGAAGACAAGAAAGGAAGTGACAGCCGGGTAGACCGGGTCGATCAACAGACCCTTCTCCCAGAAAAGATAAAGAGACCCGCCGACAAGGCCGGATACGATGGCAGCCGCCAGAATTGCGGTGCCAAGACTGCCGATCGCCGGCAGTGCCAGGATGACAATCGCGCCCACGGCAAATGTCGCGATAATCTCCATGCCATTCGCCCAGTCGGGCCGGAAGAGGAACTGATCGAACAAGATCTGCTCGAGAGCCTGGGCATGAATGGAAACACCTGGCACAAGCTCGCCGAGCGATGTTGCTCGAATGTCGCGTAATCCGGCGGCCGAGGCACCTACAAGAACGATCTGTCCCTCCACATAGGGCACAAGTTCGGCAAGGTTCTCAGCGGCGAGCAGTGTGTTTGCCGGTATGTAGCGTTCCGCGTGATCTTTCGTGTAGTAAAGCCAAAGTTCACCGGAGGCGGTGGTCGGAACCGTGTAGGAGCCAATTCTGACTGCGGTGACCGCAGAGTTACCTGCGCCAGCTTCGCTGCTGGCCCCGGTGGAACGAACAATCAGACCCTTGGCACCTTGCGCAACTCGCAAGGCTTCTGTCGTCAGACTGGGAAAAAGCGTTTGTCCGTCACTGACAACAAGGGGGGCCCTGCGAACGACGCCTTCCTGATCATCCTCTGAAATGGAAATGGAACCGAGACCGCTTGCGCTTTCCTGCAATATGCCAAGGTTGGCGACAGCCGCTGGAAAAGGCTTCAAAAAGCCAACGGGATTGTCACCGGCATAGGATATTCCGGCAATCTGGCGGGGGGTGTCTCCAGTGTGTGTTGAGGTCACCGCGAAACCAAGGACCACGGGTGCCTGGCTGATGGTACTTGCAAAATGTGCGTCATGATCGGGGAGGGACTTCAGCGTTGCCACCAGGTCGTCGGGTGCATTCTGGCCGAGCGTTTCGCGCAATTGTGCAGGAGATGTCCGGTCCGCTTCCGAAAAAACGACATCGAACACGATCGCGGCAGCGCCAAGATCGGTCAGGGTTTCAACCATTTCCGCCAGTTTGGTGCGTGGCCATGGCCATTGACCGATTTCGGCAATGGAGGCTTCATCGATGTCGATGATACGTACCGGCGCGGGCTCGTACTCCCGCGGTTTCATGCGCTGATAGTAGTCGAAGGTCAGCTCACGCATCGCCTTCAGGAAGCCGGGGTCCGCGGAGCGCAGCCCTGTCATGAAAGCCAGAACGATACAGGCAACAGCGGCAACGAGTATGCGTTTGGAAAAGAGCGTTTTCAGAAACAGGCGCATGACTATCGATCTTGTTGAAACAGGATCAGCCTAGATTGCGCTTAAGGGCATCGCAAGGGAACTTGGGACTTGAAACGAAAAACGCCGGAGTTTGAGCTCCGGCGTTTTTTCAATCTTGTTTTGCAACGTGTCAGGCGACCGGCTGCTGCTCCATTGAGCGCGCACTGTTGCGAACAGCTTTCTGCACCTTCTCAAAGGCGCGTACTTCGATCTGACGGACACGCTCACGGCTGACACCGAACTCGCCGGACAGGTCTTCCAGCGTCATCGGATCTTCTGCCAGTCGGCGGGCTTCGAAGATACGGCGCTCGCGTTCGTTCAGGACACCCATCGCGTCGCTCAGCAGTTTGCGGCGCATGTCGAGCTCTTCCTGGTTGGCGAGCATTGTCTCCTGGCTGTCGGTTTCATCGACGAGCCAGTCCTGCCATTCGCCTGCGTCAGCTTCGGCGCGGACCGGTG
>JBCCVB010000010.1:0-76930 GCA_039195965.1 Pseudomonadota bacterium | reverse complement strand
GGACCTGGACCCCGAGTGGCTGATCTTCATCGATGAGAATGAGCCATCGCGGCGCCATCGGTTCGAGCCCGATGGCGAATGCTGAACGCCAAGATGACGCAGCTGCGCGGGGTCCAGGTCCGGCTATGCCTCGAACCAGGCGTCACGGGCCTAGGCGACGTCGGCGCGCTCCTGCTCGTTCGCCATTGGGCTCGAACCGATGGCGCACTCCCTAACCCTACCCCCTGATCACACTTCCAACCACAACCCCGTGATCACCCTCCCCACCCCTACCCCCTGATCACCCTCCCCACCCCTACCCCCTCATCACCTTCCCCACCCCTACCCCCTCATCAACCTCCCCACCCCTACCCCCTGGTCAGCCTCCCAACCCATGCATCGTGATCACTCTCCTCACCGCTACTTCATGCAATACAGTTTTGCCACACAAACTCCGTCTCCCCGAGGATCGACATTACGGGTCAGCCGTCACCCGAACGCTTACTTTCATTTCAACAAGGCCACGACCCGCATCGAGAAGTCCGGCGACGGTGTCCTCATTCATTTTGCGGACGGCACGTCATACGAAGCCGACTTCGTTATTCTCGGAACCGGCTTTGTCATCGATCCAATGGCGCGCACGGAATTCGGCCAAACGGCAGCCGATATTCTTCTTTGGCACGATGTTTACACGCCGCCAGCCGGCGAAGAATCCGCTGATCTGGGACGGTTTCCCTATCTCAATCAAGATTTTACCTTCCGAGAGAAGGAACCGGGCAAGGCACCCTGGCTGAAAAACGTCTACTGCTTCAATTACGGCGCGTCAGCCAGCCTTGGCAAGGTGAGCGGCGACATTCCCGGCATCAGTGATGGTGCTGCCTGGCTTTCCCGAGCCGTGGCAGCCTCGCTCTACAAAGAGGATATCGAGACCCATTGGCAGGGGATGCAGGACTACGACACGCCTGAACTTCTGGGAGACGAATGGCAACCGACCGAGCTGCCGGTCGAAGCACGGACAAGGGAGAGCGAGGCGGTATGAACAACTCTGACTTGACGATCCTGAGCCAGGCTGGCGTGACACCGGACAGCACCTTGTCCAGGGTTGTGTCGTCGCGCGGCAACATTATCGGAATGACCCAGGTCGCTGAAGAAGCCGTATTGCGCCCAAAGGAAACAGGAGCGTTTTCGCATGACCTTCGCGCTTCGATCGCCGCCCGCGTAGCACGTCTGGCCGGAGATGAAGCGCTGGCAGCCTATTATGCTGCAGATGCAGGACAATATGCAGCATTGGCTGATCCTGGCACGCCAGGCGTTCAGTACAAGGAACTGGCCGCTGTCTTGTCCTTTGTCGACAAAGTCGCAAACCAGACCAGAGAAGCAACTGCGGACGACGTCGCTGGATTGCAGCACGCCGGCGTTTCCGATGCGGACATCGTCAGGCTGTGTGAGCTGGTCGCATTCCTGGCTTTCCAGATACGCGTGATTGCCGGATTGCGCCTGATGCAAAGGGGAACCGTATGACCCGTATCATCCACAGGTTCACCCGGAAGGTTCCCGAATGGCAGCCGCGCGTAGTGCCGGTCAAGCTGGAGGAAGCCACTCCACAGCAGCTCGAAGCGCTCAAGGTCACACCCTCCAACACCAAAGTGTCGGACTATGTTTTGACCCTCGCACATGACGTCGAGAGCCTGTCGGTGCGCTCGCCGCTGTTCAACGCCATCATGTATGACCGTGGTGGCATGTCGCGGGAGGAACGGGAACTTGGTGCGCTGGCGGCATCTATGGTCAACCGCTGTGTCTACTGTGCCGCGGTTCACGCAGACCGTCACGCAAAACTGGCAAAAGATGAAACCGTAACTGATGAGCTGTTCGCCAAGGGCGAAATGGCTGACCTTGACCCAAGAAACAAGGCAATTTTCGATTTCTCGCGCAAAGCCGCCGAAGCGCCACCGTCCGCCGGCCAGGAAGACATTGAAGCACTGTCAAAAGCCGGCCTGTCCGACGAGGAAATCTTCGATCTGATCCTGTCTTCGTCGTTGTTCGGCTGGGCCAATCGGTTGATGCACGTTTTGGGTGATCCGGTGAGCCGGAAGGAAACGGCATGAATGATCAGATGCGAATAGGCATAGCAGGCGCCGGAGCAATCGCGTGCGGCACAGCGGCACTTCTGCATCGGAACAAGCACATTCCGACGCTCTGGTCGCCATCTGGAGCAAATACAGCGGTCTTTGAAACAAGCCCCTTGCATGCTCACGGCGTGATCGAAACGGAGTTTTCACCGAAGCTGGCCAATTCGGCACAGGAATTGGCCGACGGGTGCGACGCTCTGATCATCGCCTTGCCAGCGACCGGTCACAAGAGCGTTATGGATGCGTTGGCACCTCATATCCGCGAAGGGCAGCACGTCATCATCTCGTCTCATGCTTCCTTCGGTGCGGTCTACCTCACGCAGTTGTTGGCGGCGCGTGGAGTAAACGCTCCCGTCACCGCCTGGGGCACCACAATTGTCTCCGGTCGCCGACAGGAAGAAAACAAGGTACGCGTCAACACCATTCGCAACCGGGTCGACCTTTGCACGGTGCCAGAGTCAGAAACCGATGCCGGATTGGCTTTGTGCCAGACATTGTTCGGCGACCGGTTCATGCCCCGCGACGGCTTGCTGGCAATCCTGCTGTCCAATCTCAATCCGCAGAACCACCTTGGAATCGCTCTTTGCAACATTACGCGAATGGAGCGCGGTGAAGACTGGAGCCAGGGACAGAACGTCACGCCGAAGGTAGGGCGGCTGCTGGAACAGCTTGACCTTGAACGGCTTGCCATTGCCAGGGCATTGAACCTGAACGTGAAAACCATCTTTGAGCACTTTCACCAGAGTTTCCACGTGCCGATCGGGTCCATATCCGAAATGAACCAGCAAATGCACACGCATGGTTATGGGGGGCTCGGTCCGGCGACGGCAGACAGCCGCTATGTGACCGAAGATGTTCCGTATGGACTTCAAGTAACCGTGGTTTTGGGTAGGCTGGTGGACAAGCCCGCCACGTTACACGAAGCCGGTATCAGGCTGTTTTCGGCAATGTATGACCGGGAGTTCGCACAGGAAAACGAATTCCTCGATGCGCTGGAATTAGAAGGCTTCAGCCTTGGCGACTTGCAGCAGGCGTCCCGTACCGGAGTGCTGCACAGACCATCCACACCAGAAACATAACTCAAAAGGATGCGATCAAACTCAACTGACTAGGAGACACAAATGACCAAACTTACGATTGACCGCCGACGCTTCCTGGGGACCGCTGCCATTGGTGCGGCAGCTCTGGCCAGCCCTGCATATCTTCGCCGCGCCAACGCCTCGGGCGGTGAAGTGAATATCTGGACCTATAACGATTTTGTCCCTGAAGCCTTCAAGAAGCAGTTCGAAGCGGACACCGGCATCAAGGTGAACGTTCGCCTGGTGGACGACCAGGGCAAGCAGTTCAACCTGCTCGCGGCCGAAGCACCCAATCCCACAGTGGATATCATGACTGTGGCAGGTCACCGTTTCCTGCAGTTCATCGATAGCGACCTTCTTGCCCCGCTCGACACAGGGCGGCTCAGCAACTGGGGCAACATCAATCCAACATTCTCGGAGAGCGACTGGTCGACGATCAACGGACACAAGTGGGGTGCGCCTATCCTGTCAGGGATGGAAGTGCTGGCCTACAATACCGAGCTCGTCAGCCCCGAGGAAGCCAAGAGCTGGGATGTTCTGTTTTCCGAGAAATACAAGGGCCAGACCGCCTATATCATTCAGGATATGATGTCGATCATCATGCTCAAAATGGGCTACGACGGCAACATGGTCGCATACCTTGATGACCCTGAAAAAGCAGCTGCGATTGTGGAGGAAGCCAAAGCATTCCTGATCGAAAAGAAGCCTCTGGTCAGAAAATACTATGACAGCGGTGCTGAAGTGCAGCAGATGTTCATCAACCAGGATATTGCTCTCGGACACAGCTGGAACGGTCCTGCGGCAGCGCTGATCAACGACGGTTTCCCGCTGGCCATGACCATTCCGCAGGAAGGTTCCTACGGCTTCGTCTACACCTATAACATCGCCAACAACGCCCCCAACCCGGACAACGCCTACACGTTCCTTAACGCCATCCTCGCGTCTCCGGAAATCGGCGCGTCGATGACCAAGGCCTCCGGCTTTATCTCGACTTACAAGGATGCTTCGAATTACCTGACGGACCTTGAGAAGAAGTCGACTTCGTTCTCCGATGACGAACTTGAGAACCTGCAGTTCTTCCGGGCCGAGGCGAACGAGATGAAGTACGGGCTTGTCGATCCGGCGGTTGAAGCCATCAAAGCGGCCTGAGCCACGGCTCTGGCCAGCTGATAATGTATCCTTGCCCACTCATTGGGCGGGCAAGGCTTTAGGGCTTAACTGGGAGAAACGGGCATGAGCGATGAAGTCGCTCCACGCACTACCCGCGGCGCTGGTACCGTGGATAGCAAACGACTGACGTTCTGGGGATCATTGTCGAGCTGGACACCATATCGGATGGTGGTCGGCCTCGCGACCGCTTCACCACGCCGCCAGTTCCTGATCCTTGCAGCCTTTCCATTGCTCTGGGTACTGACCCAGCATCTCGGGCCGATGCTTCAGATGCTGCGGGTGAGTTTTACCGATGCCTATCCGGTCGCACCGGGTGTCGAACAGCATTTCACCCTCGACAATTATGCGCGGTTCTTCGGGGATCACATTTTCTGGCAACCGTTTTTCCGGACCCTCATCTTCGCCAGCGTGTTCACCTTTTGCACTCTCATCCTGACATATCCGGTTGCTTATTTTCTCGCGCGTCATGTGAGCCGCAAGAACCAGATGCTGATGCTCCTGCTGCTGCTGATCCCATTCTGGGTCGGCGAAATCGTTCGCACCTATGCCATCATGATCCTTCTTGGAAACACCGGGGCGGTAAACCAGTTGCTCAAATGGCTAAGCCTGATCGATCGGCCAATTCCGTTCATGTACACGAGCTTTTCCATGGGCGTCGGGATCGTCTACCTGACCGCGCTCTACATGCTGTTGCCGCTCTATTCCGCGTTGGAGAAGCTCCCCAGAAGCTACAATGAAGCCGCAGCCGATCTGGGCGCTTCGGCATGGACCCGCTTTCGCCGGATTACGCTTCCCCTCACGCTTGAAGGTATCTCTTCGGGGTGCACCCTGGTGTTTCTGATATCGACCGGTTTTTATGCAACCCCGGTCCTGCTCGGCGGACCTTCCACGACGGTGTTTGCCGAAACAATTGCCGGCTTCTTCCATGTTGCCGGTGATGAATGGCCGACAGGTGCAGCCTTCGCAACGATCATGTTTATTGCTGCAATTTTCCTCACCGGGGCATTCCAGAAACTGATGAACTCTTTGCGTAAAGGAGACACGAATTGAACCGGGGCAATCGTATCCTGCTCTCCTGTGTCTACTGGGCGTTCGTTCTCTATGTCTTTGTTCCCCTGGTTCTGATGATCCTAATGGGGTTCAAGGACAGCAAGTTTATCGGCTTCCCGATCCGATCCTGGACGCTTGACTGGTACATCGGTGTCTTCGATGACGCCGCAGTACCGTCTGCTTTTGTCTACTCGGTCGTCATCGCGGTTCTGGCAACGATCATCTCCGTTTTTGTGGGAACCTGGATCGCGGTCCTCCTCGAAGGCCGCAGGTTCCTGGGGCGGACCGCGATGTTCGGTCTGACTGTCCTGCCCGCGCTGGTTCCCGGCATCATTTCCGCAATCGCCTTCAGGATCTATGCGCGTTGGCTGGGTATTGAGCCGGGAATGGGCGCGATCGTCTGGGCCCACGCGGTCCACAACGTTCCTTTCGTGGCCCTGGTGGTCATGGCCCGGCTATCCACACTGCCGAAGAGCCAAATCGAGGCAGCGCGCGATCTGGGCGCAGATCCGATCATCGCCTTCCTGCGGATCACTTTGCCCTATCTCGTTCCAGCCATCCTCGGCGCCAGTATCTTTTGCCTGCTTCTCAGTTTCGACGATTTCGTTCGTTCCTTCTTCCTTGGGGGATACGAGCCGACCTTGCCTGTTCTGATCTTCGCCAAGCTCAGATCCGGCATGTCACCGGAAATCAATGCCATTGCGACGATCGCACTGATCCTGACTGCGGCGATCGGCATATGGGCTGAGCGATTTACCCGTCGAATGAACAAGGAAACCCGAAATGACTGAGAAAAATCCCCTTGTTCGCATCGAGGGCGTCACCAAGAAATTCGGTCAGACCGTCGCTCTGGACAACCTGACGCTGGACATCGCACGAGGCGAATTCGTCACCTTCCTGGGACCATCAGGTTGCGGCAAATCCACGACGTTACGTATTTTGGGCGGCTTCGAGCGGCCGACGTCGGGCCGCGTTATCCTGGATGATTTGGATGTGACCCTGCAACCTCCGGAGAAGCGGCATGTGAACATGGTGTTTCAGGATTATGCCCTGTTTCCCCATATGACCGTGCGCCAGAACATCTCTTTCGGACTTGAGCTCAAGGGTATGAAGAAGGCGGACATTCGCCTGAGGCAGGACGAGATCATGTCCTTTCTTGAACTGGAGGCCTACGGGAACCGCTATCCAGGTCAATTGTCGGGAGGACAGCGTCAGCGAGTGGCGCTGGCGCGAGCTCTCGCACCTGATCCCGCGCTTCTTCTGCTGGACGAGCCCCTGGCAGCGCTCGATGCGAAGTTGCGCGGCCAGGTGCAACAGGAGCTGAAGGCAATTCAGCGGCGTACGCACAAGACCTTTTTCTTCGTGACTCACGATCAGGAAGAAGCCTTGACCATGTCGGATAGAATTGTGGTCATGAACCATGGCCGGGTTGAACAGGATGGCACGCCTGAAGAGCTCTATTTTCACCCTGCTACACGATTTGTCGCCGAGTTCATTGGCGAAACAAACCTGTTGACCTGTAAAATGCGTGGTCAGGACGGTGACGCGATCGTCATGGACTGGTTTGGCCAGACACTGAGGGGCCAATCGCACGGCCATCTGCCTCAGGAGGGAGACACAATCACCGCATCGGTCCGGTTGGAAAAGTTAGGGTTTCATACCACTCGCCCCGAGCGCACAAATGCGGTAAAGGGAACCGTTGTCGGCAAGACTTTTCTGGGAAGCCGCATGTCAGTCGATCTGATGATCGAAGAAGCTCAAGGCGCCAGACTGCGCGCCTTTGTGGACGCGGATATCGGTCAGTCGGTAGGGTCCGAGCCGGTCTGGATTGGTTGGGACAGCGACAGCATGGCGGTGCTTCGCGAATAAGTTTGCCATTTCATCATGTGCTCAACAGCGTTGCGGTTGGCACAAAGCCCAAGAAAGATGGGAATGGGCAACGTAACGTTGGCAGCTCGGCTCCGGCAACAAAAATTTCGCGAAGGTATTGGATCCAGGTTTGGTGTATTGCCGATTACCCGCCCATGAATGAAGCTGCAACGAAGCAAAATACTAGCGCCACCCACCTACTTCGTGGTGTATCGTGCTCGATATTATCCTTTCCATACCCTCGCCGGGCCTCAAATTCATACGGGAGAGCAACGACACGGCGGAGCAAAGCCCCGGTAACGCTTCGAAGACCCAACTAAGCTACCAACTTGTTGCGGTCCTACGAATGAAGGCGGGCAGAGAACTGCGCGCGTCAAGACTGACCGTGATTGAAACCGGCGACGCCGAGCCTGTCCTCCGCAAAGCGCAAAGGAACGCACGCGCTGCACCGCCTCATCCATCAATGCGGCGTTGACGATGTAACACGTCACTAGGACCTGAAATTCATTTCTTTCCAGGTCAAACATGCCAATACATCTAAAGACGCGGCCACCTTCGCCAATATCGGCATCGGCCCATGGTCCGGCACAGGCTTGAAGATGGTCATGCCCCTGAAGTCAATCGGCCGGAACCGAGTGCCGAGAC
Source organism: Pseudomonadota bacterium (assembly GCA_039195965.1). Lineage (GTDB taxonomy): Bacteria > Pseudomonadota > Alphaproteobacteria > Rhizobiales > Stappiaceae > Roseibium. Next base: position 69,009 of record JBCCVB010000010.1, on the reverse strand, counting down.
CTGAACAATCAGGCAATCAAAATCATCCTGAAGTGATCAATCAATTGGAAGTCAGAGAGGATCGTCGGCTAGAAGAGCCAACGAGCCTTGAACGACACGTCTCCGCCGTGAGAATTCTCCGAGAACACTCCGCCAGCTTCAACAGACAGCCGAAAGTCCTCATCAGATTGAAGGTCGAGACCGACGCGAACATCGGCGGCATACCTGTCATGTTTGAATACATGGGACATTTGATCATCACCGGGCAAATCGATAAGGCTGCCTGTCACCTCGCCACCCGGGTCAGTCAGGTTTGCGGCAAGGCCTACGGCGGCATAAATCCTGCCTTGCTCATTCAGATTGCCAAAGGTCCGCCCGACTTCCAACTGCGGTCGGAACACCACGTCGGTGTCTTCCGAGCTTTCAATGGACCAATTGAGGGGACCGTTGCCGCTTTCGTCGAAAGGATTCTGACGCGTATGATAAAGCCCCAGGCCCAATCCCCATCGCAGGTAGCTCTCATCGAATTGCTGCAGGTAAGTCACGCGTGCATCGGCAGAATACAAATGATCAGTCACGTTTGACGTCGCAGTATAGGTCGAACCGCTGACTGAGTAGTTGCGTTTGAGGTCGAGATTCTGCCAGCCGTATGCCGCAGAAACCGAGAACGTGATGGGACCATTTTCGTGTTTGGCAACCGCACCTGCAACGACCCGGTCTCCGTGGTGGTTGAAACTCGTTCCGGAAAGATACACTTGCTGATGTTGCAGCATTCCACCCAGGACGAAACCGTCACCGATGAGCCGCTGGCCGCCAACTGTAAGGCCAAATGCACGCTCATCTGTCTTTTCGCTCCCCTCCTGGTTTTCGTATTGGTAGAAGCTTCCTCCTGCATCGAACCAGAGGCAGTCTTGTTCCTTTAAGAACTCATCCGGATCAATGCTACTGATTGTCGGGCAGGATCGCAGTTTGTTATGAACAGTGGAACTTGCACTACGTGCTGCATATTGTGCGGTACCCGTTTCTGCCAGTGTGTGTTCCGCAGCGATTGCATCAAGTTCTTCTCCAGTTTTCGCATTCAGCAGATCATTGAAGACCGACTTGATGGCCTTGTGCACCTCTCGCTCACGCTCCGTTGTTCCTGAATGTCGTTTGGACGCCGAGTACTTCACCAGACCGTTGGCGTTTGTGTCAGCATCCGAAGAACTCAGGTCGATGGTGTAGCTTAGTTCTACGGCGCTGGTATCAGAATACGTCGTACCGTCGATTGTAATGTCTTCACCTGTAATCAGCGCGACTTCATAGTCGACCAACGCGGTGTCGGAAACACTCAGATCCTCATCGTCGACATCATCGGCGACCAGGATATAAACAGACCCGCTATCGCCGTCCGAAAGTTCGCTATCCCCAGTGGCATTGACCTCTACCGAGCCGTAGAGAGTTGTGACGTCTTCCGCAACGATCAGATCGAAGTCTTCATCGCTGGAACTCGAATTCATTTCAAGATCGACCAGCAGCGAACCATATTCTCCCTGTTCGAGCGCCCCATCCGAAATCGTTGAAGTGAAGATTTGATCCGTGCCACCAGGCGAAAGAGTGCCGGCGTTGCTGAGAACACCATCACCGTCGCCCAGGTCAATGACCGACCCCATATTGAAAACGCCGTCGACTTCGTTTGAGAAAGAATTGGCCGTGCCGCTTTTGTAAAGTTTGATCGACCCTGAAATGGTGCCGTAGTTGGTGATCGCGATCTGTCCCTGACCTTTGGCTCCGGAACTGTCATAATCATCGCTGGAAACATCCGTGTAGACTACATACACGGTGTCATCCCGGCTGGTGTCAGTGAAATCTCCGTCTTCAATGGTACCGTAGTTCGTGATCTCGTTGGAATTTCCGTCATAAATCGAAATGACGTGGGCATTACCATCGCTGCCGGAGATCGAGCTGTCTGCGCCAACATCGATCGTAACTGAACCTGCACTGTCATAGCCGGTGGATGCGGCAAGGATCGCCCGGCTGTAGGTGCCTGAAACGTCAATACTCGATCCATCGGTCAACTCGATAGAGACATCGCCGGATTCATACGAAGCATCTCCATCATAGGTGAAGTAATCGTCCAGATCGCTTGTGTCGCTGCTTTCATAGGAGCCACTGCTCGATTGCGCGAAAACGCCAACCGAATAGTCGCCCGTCGAAACAATTTTTGCGCCATCAAGCGCGACAGTCACATCGCCGCTGTCACCTTCAGCACCATTGGAACCGGCGATGTAATATGACAGCGCAATGCTTCCCGCAGTGCCACCACCGCCGCCAACCGATTGTGCCCAGACACCGACAGCATTTTGACCTGAGGTGGTTATATCGGCGTCGGTCGATTGCACGGAAACATCACCGCCGTCTCCACCATTCCCGGCATCGCCATCGTAGTTCGCGCCGATATCGATGGAGAAATTGGTTCCGAAAAGATCATCAACACCGGCACCAAACGCACCTTCCACGTCTCCGGCGTCGCCGCCGCCGCCACCAACGGATTGTGCCCAAACTCCATTGGCACGTTCACCTTGGGTGGTGATGTTACCGGAGTTTGTGACACTGACGCTGTCTCCGTGCCCTCCGGCTCCCGCTGTACCACCAATCTCTACCTTGGTTTTAATAGAAGCGCCGGTGCCTGTACCACCGGTGCCGCCGCCGCCGCCAACGGATTGCGCGTAGATACCTGTTGAATCGACGCCAGAGGTTCTGATGGTGCTGGTGTTGGTCACATTGACTTCACTGCCGTCACCCGCTGCCCCCCCGTCGCCACCGACCGAAACCGTCCAGTTCGTGAAGTAGCTGCTGTAGTTCTGATAAAGCGCATAGGTGGTGTAAGTACTGATCCCGGTATCCCACACATCGCTCGCCACCTCTTCGGCAATGTCGACCCAGGATGAGGAGCCGTCCGAAGACGAAGTGCTTGTCGATCCTGATTCACCGCCTGTGCCACCGCCGCCGCCGACAGACTGCGCAAAAATGCCGACCGCGACATCTTCATTTGTTGAGATCGTGCCGTCGTTGGTCACGTCAACTTCACCACCGTCACCGCCGGCACCACCAGAGCCGCCGAGTTCGAATCCAATTTCGACGCTGGTATTGGTGTAGTCATCTGCGCTCGAAACAAAGGCTAGCGAAGTCGCTTCGGCGGAACCGCCATCACCTCCGCCGCCGCCAACGGATTGCGCGAAAATACCGTCGCCGCTCGATCCCTCGGTGTAAATCGAACCTGTATTGGAAACGCTCACAGTGTTGCCGGAATTCCCGGTGCCACCTTCCCCTCCGACGGCAACGGAAAGCGAAATGCCGGCGCTGTTGCTAGTGCTGGCAGTGTAATCCAGCACATATGTCGTGGCAGAACCACCGTCGCCGCCATCTCCTCCGACGCTTTGCGCATAGACCCCTGCGGAACCATTGCCCCGAACGGCAATTTTTCCGGCATTTGTAACGTCGACTTCTGCACCTTCGGATCCGTCGCCACCTTCGCCGCCGACGGCCACAGAGACACCAAGGTCGAAAGTTTCTGACGTTGCCAGTCCAATCGCGGTCACACTGCCGCCGGTACCACCGGATCCACCAATGCTTTGTGCAAGGATGCCATGAGCATAGATGCCGCGGGTGACGATCAGGTCGTCATTGATGACCTGCACCGTATCGGATGCCGCGCCTCCGGCTCCTGATCCGCCAATGGACACTTCAAACGTTAGGGAAGATGTGGTCAGGAAGTCCAGGTCGAAGCTGAAAACAGACCCGCCAGATCCGCCGTTTCCGCCGATGCTCTGCGCCAGAATGCCGTAGGCCTTGTCACCATCTGTCGAGATGTTGCCGCTGCTCTCGACATAGACTTCCCCTGCAGCGCCGCCGTCACCGCCTTCGCCGCCAACAGCGACTTCGACATCGCCCGAGATGCCATCGGTCACGTCCGACAGAACGCCGCTTAGTACATCAGCGCTGATAACTGTGCTGCCATTGCCGCCTGCACCACCGATACTTTGAGCCAGGATCCCGTAGCCGAGATCCTTAGAAGTGGTGATTGAACCGTAGTTGTAGACCGACGTGTCATCGGCAATGCCGCCTTCACCACCGCCGTTGCCGATACCGACACTGACTGCGGATGCTGTGACAAGCGAGCCGGAAACAACCGTGCCGCTGTTGCCACCTTCTCCCCCTTGGGAATTGGCATAGATGCCAACGCCGTTGTCTCCGGAAACGTGCAAGTGGCCGTAGTTTTCGATATAGACGTTACCAGCCGTTCCACCGTCGCCACCTTCGCCGCCAATACCGAGATCGACGGTACCGAAGGAAATCGTGTCGAATGCCATGGTGGTTCCGGATTTACCACCGCTTCCACCCCGGCTTTCAGCGTAAATGGCGTTAGCATTCGCACCGGAGACGGTAATGTTGCCTGTATTGTCGACTTTCACTTCCGCTGACGTATCTCCATCGCCGGCGCTTCCACCGACCGAAATGGCTACATCAGCACCGGAAATGCCGTCACCGGAGTAAGTACCTCCGGAATTACCACCTCCGCCCGCAAGACTTTGGGCAAAGATACCATCTGAATTGTCGCCATAGGCCTTGACCGTGCCAGAATTCGTCACGTGGACCGAGCCGGAGCTGCCGCCTGCACCACCGTCACCGCCAACTGAAACGGAAACAGACGTTGCAGAGATTGCGTCAAAGGAAAAGGATGTTCCGGAGCTGCCACCACCGCCGCCAACCGACTGCGCGTAGATTGCGGCAGCGTTATCACCCTTTGTGGTAACCGCGCCTGAACTGGTCACTTTGACGGTTGAACCATCGCCGCCATCTCCACCGGTGGCTCCCGTCGCGACCGCGACAGTGGTGATAGCGGAGGAATTAATCGCATAGGTGTTGCTGGACTTGCCGCCGCTTCCCCCGGTCGACTGGGCAAAAATTCCGTAAGAATGATCGGAGGTGGCCGAAATCGAACCAGCCGAGGTTACCTTGACACTCCCTCCGTCTCCTCCGGTTCCTCCGGCCCCACCCGTGGCAACTGAAACTGAGGTCAAATCGTATCCGGCATCAACGCTGACGATCTGGCCGGCATTACCGCCGCCGCCGCCGTAACTTTGGGCGAAAATGCCGTCGGAATGTTCTGCGCCGGTTGAAATATCCGCATGCGTATCGACGCTGACCGAGCCGCCCTTGCCCCCTGAGGATGCATCTTCGGTTGACCCGACCGTGACGCCAACGCCTATGCTTGCTGTGACGTTGGTGACGCTGCCTGAATTGCCGCCGCCGCCGCCGCCGGATTGTGCCGAAATGCCTGCGGAATACTCACCATCCGTCGTAATGGTGTAGGAGGTCTCATAGGTGTCGAAATAGGAAACGGATCCACCATCGCCGCCGTCACCGCCTGTCGAGCCGACAACGATGCTGACCTCAACACCGATATCCGTAGATGAGGCACCCTTGCCGCCGCCACCGCCGATCGATTGCAGGTCAACAGCGTCGGAATCGATCCCCGATGTCGTGATATCTCCGAGGATGTATTGGACTTCCGCGAGACCGGCATTGCCACCATCGCCACCTGAACCGCCTATCTGATCGAGCACGCCATCTGTCGAACGCCCGACACCACCGCCACCGCCGAGCGACTGAACCAGAACACCTTCGGAATAGTCGCCTTTTGTTTTCAGGTCCGCAGCCAGAAAAACGGCCGCATCACCGCCATCGCCGCCTGTGCCACCGGTGCCTCCGACAGATATCAGCTCCGAGGCGCCACCGCTTTTGCCGCCACCACCGCCAACAGATTGTGCGCTGATGGCAGCAGAATAATCACCGGTGGTCTCGATTGTCGTATCGTTGTCGCTGTCGACGGAAACGATAATCGCGCCGCCATTTCCCCCGGCACTACCGTCGCCACCGACCGAATAGATGGCGTCAGCCGATCCGCCTTTACCGCCGCCACCACCGATGGACTGAGCTTCAATACCGTCCGAATAGGTCCCGGTGGTCTTGATTGTGGTGCCAGTGCCTATTTCGACGGTAACGTCGCCCGCATCGCCTGCGCTTTCCGAAGATGCCCCCCAGGCATCAAGAAACCCGTCTGAATCGCCCGCATCGCCCGCGAACCCACCAACTGACTGAGCCAGAATGGCCGAAGACGTTGTGGTGTCGTCGTCGCCATCGTCGTCACTGCTGTCACCATCGCCTTTTGTTGTAATGTCACCGGAAAAACTGACCGTCACATCGCCGGAGGGTCCGGGATTTTCGCTCGATCCGCCACTGCCACTTCCAAAGGTGGAATCTGCATCTCCACCGTCGCCGCCAGCTCCCCCGTAAGACCGGGCGAGGATACCGATGGAGTCTGTGCCGGTGGTCGTGATTGTAGCGTCCTGAACATCTATTTCGACGTCGCCGCCTGCTCCGCCGCCGCCGCCATCTCCACCTGACGAGTCTCCGGTACTTTCCGTACCTTTTCCACCGTCGCCGCCATCTCCACCTTCGCTGAGAGCCTCGATGCCATGTGAGACATTTCCCGAGGTCGAGATCGTGAGCGCAGTCCCGCTGTCGATCACAACCTTTGCATCGCCAGCATCCCCACCAGTGCCGCCATCACCTCCCTTGGCATTTACGCCGCCTTCACCCTTGCCGCCATCGTTGCCCGCGCCGCCTGAGCTCAGCACGTAGATCCCGTTTTCCTCGTCGCTGACGGTCTCAATGTCCAGGGTCGCGCCACCCGTCAGTTCAAATTTTGCATCTGCGCCGTCGCCGCCGTCCCCGCCTTCGCCTCCTTCACCGTCGGATGTGAAGTACGACCGGCCTTTGCCGCCTGAACCGCCTTTTCCTCCGCTGGCTGTTACGGATGCAGCTCCTGATGCTTCCCCGCTGATTGTCCCGCCATCCAGAACGAGCTCCTGCTCGCCTTCAACGTCGCCGCCGTCGCCGCCATTTCCGCCTTTGCCCGATGAGGTGTCGGTCGTGCGATCCTTGCCGGAATGCCCCGAACCACCTTCAGAAGTGAGAGACACCGCCGGGTTGTCTCCATCAGAATCCAGTTCAATTGTTGTGTCCGACCCGGTAAAGGTGACCGTGAGGCCATTGATATCGTCGCCGTCATCACCGTGACTGTTGCCTTCGTCTCCGACGTTTTCGACGGCAAAGAAGTAGCTTCCCTCGTCATAGGAATCATCAATATCGCTGAACACGATATCGGTGATATCGTCATCGAGGTCCGTGGCATCAATGTCCTCTTCGAGGACACTTCCTGAACAGACATATTCCGTCGAGTCGCTGCTGCTGGTTTCGCAAGACGACGCCGCGGCAGATGTTGCCGCTGCAAAGCACGCGCCTACGAGACCAGCTGAAGCAAACGAGATATTCAGCAATCGCGAAGCCCGGTTTGATGAACCATTCGCAAAAGGCTCACAGCTGTTTTGCAACGCAGTCGTTTCCATCAGCGTGCATAAGTCGCCGGTGCGCTTGTTACGCATTCTGGAAATGTAAATCCGCATAGCCCACCCACCCAATTGGCAATCCCACCGATGGTTTGCGCGATTGCAAAAGAGATTCACTTTGGGCGATTGGACACGACAATCACCAGACCTGTCGATGGATCAAGCTCTCAACATTTATTGGATAATTGTCTCTCAACGGAAGCGCTTAGGGACCGCGGACCAGCCAGAACTCATCTTCTGAACGTGTTCCAGCTCCGACAATCATGCTTAAAGCCGGACGTCAGTGTTTCTGATCAAAAGGCGGCTAAAGAAAAGACCGCACGTAACTTGAGCGGAACCGATGATTTATATGCTTTGGAGCCAGTCACTCAACTGCCCGAAGTTGATATCGTGGTGCTGGTTTTTGCCTTGAAGTTCATTCGAACGCACTGCTCCATCGAGACTTGCAGCTTGTTTTGGCGTAATGCCAAATCGACGGCGAAAAAGCCTGCTGAAATGAGCCGGATCGTTGAAGCCAACACCATAGGCGACTTCTTTGATGCGCCTATCGCCTTCAGCAACAGAAACAAATTGATAGTAAGCACGCTCTAGCCTGCGTTGCGTTATGTAGTTTGCGACGCCACCGGTTTGTGCAAACTCGCGATAAACTGACGGCCTTGAGATGTTGAAGGTTCTGCAAAGATGCTCAACTCCAAGGCCCGGGTCTGCAAGGTTCCTGTTGAGATAGGAAAGCATCTCATTGCGCCGCTCGTCTCGCCTGGATTGGTCGCTTTTCCCATCCTTCATTTTTTGAAGTAGTAGACCTTGCAGCAATCCACAAAAGCCCTTCGACAAGTCGTCGGCTTCTGCGGCTCTCACCTGCGGTAGATCATCAAACAACGCGAACAACGTGTTCGTAAGAAACTTGCCTAGCGCTGTTCTCCCGGAAAAAACCATATGACCGGGATGTCTGGCCGGATCAAATCCGACGCACTCATGCGGGATGACAACACCGATGACTGAAGACTCTGACGCGGTCGAATAAAACTCTCTGGAAAAATCGAAAAGATGAATATCACCGGGTGAAACTTGCCAGGATTTTTCACCAAGTACACCCTTGCTGCCACCGTATCTGTAAAGCTGCAGGGATAGAAAGTTCGAACCCATCGACAAACGTCTGTCGTGGTTAAATGTCTGACTTGAGAACTTGACGTCGGAGAAAACCAGATCGCTCAGCAACCACGCTTTCACGCTTTCGCTAGTACTTTGAGTTTCGCCAGCCGGATTGACGTCATAAACGGCACGCACGGCCTCCCGCCAAGCATCGAAGCAATGTTTCTCGCCAACAACAGCCGCATCAAGCTGTAGCGATGGGATACATTGCATTTTTGACATACCCGCTCCGACTTATTTAAGCGTTCATGCTTTACGGCAACCATATGCTCGCATTGATCATTCAGACCGCTGTTGCCAGGCAACCTTCTATCGACCGCACTATTTGAAGATACTTCGTCTTTTCTTGGTCAAATTTGAATTTTCTCGCCTCTCGCCAAAAAATACCTTCCGAAGAAGAAAACTCTATTTAAATCACGCGAACACAAATTCAGAATCAACCTCTTCAACTCTAATCACGTTGAATGCTGGTGTCTAAATCGGAATTCCATTTTTTTGTGAATACAGCAAATTTAGACGATGATTTATTATTCGACTTTACTTCCAGTGATCTACTGAACACAAAAAATGTTCACTCCATTAGCCTCCCGTTGTTGCGGAAGCAGCGCCAGAACATTCCACGAATCAAAGTCTCTGGCGCCGTGGGATACTCGTTTTGCTTGATGGAACGGGTCGGTATTCAATCCTAAAGACAACAAACATACAGGCATCGCCCCTAAAATGGCCTTGACGCCGGTCGATACATGGATATGTGAAATGCGGGTTCTTTCCACTCGGCGCTCATGATCCGGGGAACACAAGAACTGCCACGAAGACCATGGCTGAAGGTGTGCAAATGAAGAAAAATACGAAGACGGACTCGAATATCGTCTTGATCGACCGCCATCCCGGCCGCTCTGCACAGACTATTGGCGTGGCCAGGGAGCTCGGTACCGATCCCGAACTCATTCACGAACCTTCTGTCGGTGTTGTCGGCACAAAGGGTGACAGCCAGTGCTATCTGGGCGTTGCGACCAAGGTCAATGCCATTCACGATCACCTGAAATCCCGTATCGGCATGTCTGCGAACCAACTCAGATACCGGCTGGTTCAGCCCGAGTTCACGATTGCGACCTCAGACGGTATTCGCAATGGAACTCGCGAGATGCGCTACTCCCTTCTGGGAAGGGAAGTCACTCACGACGCCTTGTGTGAACATCTGGAAGCCTCCGGTCTTGCCGGAACCATTGCCGTGGTCGCATGCGACAAGCCACCGGTTGGAACGTTGGCCGCCATACTTGAACACAACGAACCAGCCATAATCATGTCTGATGGCACCATTCGGCCCGGCAAGGATCCGGAGACCGGTGAGATGCTCGACATCGTCAGCGCTTATCAGGTGGCTGGCCACCCCGATCCGGCAGTTCGCCATCGCATTTCGTGCAACGCCTGCCCGGGGATCGGCAGTTGCGGCGGCATGTTCACATATAACACCATGCAAACCTTCATCGGTGTTGTCGGTCTTCAGCCCTTGCATATGGTCGCACCGGCTTCCGACGAGCCCAAACGTTTGCACGAATTTCCCAAAGAGCTCGTCAACCACCTCGCATCAATGATGGAAAACGGCCTGAGACCGCGCGACATCGTGCAGCGAGACTCCTTGCGCAATGCGGTCATTGTCGCAATGGCCGTCGGCGGCTCTACCAACGTGGTCCTTCATGTCCCCGAAATTGCCCGCGCAGCCGGGTTCGAGCATTTCTGGCGCGATGTGATGACTCCGGAGGAATTCAACCACCTCTCCCGCAACGTCGTTCCCGTTCTCACAAATGCCCGGCCATACGGGAAATACTCCATGATCGATATCGACCGGGTGGGCGGTGTCCAGGTCATCGTCAAGGAACTCATGAACGCGGGCCTGCTCAATGGCGAGATGATGACCTGCACCGGCCGTACGCTTGCCGAGCAGGTCGAAGACCTTGGAACCCCGTCGCCGGACGGAGATGTCATTCATACTGTCGCCACTCCCTTCAAGCCGACCGGGGGGCTCAGGATGCTCGGCGGAAACCTCTCTCCGGACTTCTCGGCTATCCTGAAACTCGCCGGTGTCGAAGGCGGGCTCGAAGACAACATCTTCAAGGGCCGCGCACGCGTTTTCGAAGGCGAAATCGGGCTTATCCGAGCACTCGATGAAGCTCCGGATAGTTTTCAGGACAGGGACATGATCATTGTGCGGTACGATGGACCGAACGGTGGGCCGGGCATGCCGGAAATGCTCGATCCGACGTCCCGCATCACCTCACTCTGCCGAGAACGCGGTATCGTTGTTGCGCTGATGACCGACGCGCGCTTCTCCGGAGGCTCTGTCGGCCTGGTGATTGGACACGTGGGTCCGGAGGCTGCAGTCGGCGGGCCGATCGCCTTCGTTGAGGACGGCGATGACATCATCGTGGATCTTAATACCAATACGCTAAATTGCCCGGCGCTCGACGATGAAGAGACACTGGCTGCCCGCAAGGCGGTCTGGGACAAGGCCGTGGCCGACAATGGCGGTATCCATCCAAATTGCGGCAGCGCGAACACCAGATTGTTGCATCGAGCCCGTCACACTGCTGTTCCGGCGGTGCGTGGCGGCGGCATGCATCCCAACAGGGAGGTGTGGGTTCGCAACCCGAGGACTGCGGAAAAATCTGGCTTCGTCCCACACAACCGCTTCAGGGACGAATAATCGAAGGCGTCACGCAGGCCTTGCCAACTTAGCTTGTTGCATTGACGTGGGCATCAAAGCGCATTGCTATGATGCCCTCTCACGACATACCTGGCCTGGAAGGCTTTCGTTTTCCATGATCAATCATGGCCTATGCCGAATGAGCGCATGATCGCTTCGCATTGAGCACTGCAGATGTTGTTGATCGGTGTGTATCGGATATTGCGGAAACTTGGCCCGATCGCCGATCAGCCGCACAGCTTTCCGCACATCCTGGATTAAGCTTCGGCTGGGCGTGACGAAGTTTCTGACAGTCACGAAGCCAAGAGGATACTGAGCGAAGCGCCGGATCGGTGATCAGCACATATTTGCTCGCAAAATTCACTCCGAAATTGATCGATATCATGCTGCAATGGATGATTGTGATCGATACTGCTCTAACCTTTGATACCGCAGATGTGGACTACATCATTGTGTTCCAGATCGTTGATGTTGGGTTCCTGGTGAAAGACCTGACACAATGACTGAATATGCGGTCAATGCTGAACCTTAATTGGAGGTTAGATATGGCGACCATGAAAGCGGCAGTTGTACGTAAGTTTGGTGCTCCGCTCGATATCAGCGAAGTAGAAAAGCCAGAGGTCAAGGATGGCAAAATAGTTGTGAAGGTCCTGGCTTCTGGAGTGTGTCATACTGACCTTCATGCTGCCAACGGAGACTGGCCAGTCAAACCACAGCCGCCATTTATTCCTGGACACGAAGGCGTTGGCGTCGTGGCCGAGGTCGGCAAGGGAGTTACGTCCGTCAAGGAGGGTGATCGCGTAGGCATCCCCTGGCTGCATTCGGCTTGCGGACACTGCAGGCATTGCATGGGCGGCTGGGAAACACTTTGCAATGATCAGCAAAACACCGGGTATAGTGTAAACGGCGGCTTTGCAGACTTTGTTCTCGCAGATCCTGACTATGTAGGACACCTTCCAGATGGCCTCGACTTTGCCCCGGCTGCGCCAATTCTTTGCGCAGGGGTAACTGTATACAAAGGTCTGAAAGAAACTGACACACGCCCCGGTCAAACCGTGGTGATATCCGGCATTGGTGGCCTCGGACACATGGCGGTTCAATATGCCAAAGCCATGGGGCTTCATGTCATTGCCGTCGATATCGCTAACGACAAGCTCGAACTCGCAACCAAGCTAGGAGCGGACCAGGTCATCAACGCATTCGAATGCGACCCGGTGGCAGAGGTCCAGGCTGGGGGTGGTGCTGAAGGCGTTCTGGTCACCGCCGTTGCCGGGAAATCCTTTGAACAGGGTGTTGGGATGCTGGCACGAGGTGGAACCATGAGCCTTGTTGGCTTGCCGCCGGAAGACTTCCCCCTTTCGATTTTCGACACTGTTCTCAACCGCAAGACCATTCGCGGATCGATTGTAGGCACGCGGCTTGATTTGGCCGAGTCCCTGGCCTTCGCAGCCGAAGGCAGAGTTGCAGCACACTACAAGGAAGAAACCCTTGATGAGGTCAACAGCATTTTCGATCGCATGAAAGAGGGAACGATTGACGGGCGCATTGTAATGTCAATTTGACCATCGTTAGACTTTGACCGCGTGACACAAGGCGTCCCGCTGCACGGTGTCGCGTGGTCTCAAGTCGCGTTTCATCATGGATGCAAGGTGGTCGACGCGCTCATCAGAAAATTCGTGCAAACGCTTGGGCTGATCGCAGGTTGGCGTGTCCATGTGAACTGGTCAAAGTGCGTCAGCGGCGCGTTCTTGAGCGCGCCAGCCTTCGCGAAGTCCAAGCCGAAAACCCTGGTGTCTTGCTCCCTTTTCCGAATGATGGAGCAGGCCCTGGCTTCGCAGCAGCGGCACAAAGGTCGCATAGCGCCGCACGCGATTGAAGTTCAACATCTCAATAAGGGCATTGTCGGCATTCAAGGTTGGCAATCTTGGTTGTGGCGAGTTGTCGATCATGACGGCTGCGCACCTAACTAGATTGTGTCATCAAGCCTGAACCGATTTCTCATTTTTCCGAAATTTTCCTGCTGACATGAAAAAAACGCGGAAGCTGCTCGTCTAAGTAACTGAAATCCAAAACCGCGGTAGCGGATTGGAAAAGCAATGTGTTTGGACAAGCAAGACATGTCGGAACTTCATGCCAACGGAAAGAGACACTTTTTCCGACCCTTCTTCGCTCTGGTGAGCATTCATTTTTCCAGATCAGTCCTCGCAAACAGAGCACTGGAAGCTCATGGACTTGTCCTAGGTCACGTCATGAGGAGCCTTGAATTTATGCGTGTGTAGAAGTGCTACGCATGGGGCGAAAATGACTTCAATATTCTAATTCCACCTCAAGTAGATGCGGACACCTCCCTTATGATCTGCGATTAAACTGGAACATAAAAAAATCGAGATTTCGAATATCTATTCGATGTATTTCGTATTTTCTGCACAGTAAAATGAGCGGACAATATTGATAGATTACCCTTATCAATTTTAACCCGCGCAATTTCGAGCGTCCGCTTGAATGAACATCTTCACTTAAATCCATCACGACTTGCACGCGGCACGTGACACTTTCACTCGGTGGAAATCCACGGTTTTGAGTGAGTGTTTCCACCGTGGATCAACTTCAAAACAACAATGGCTGGGAAAACAAAATGGGCTTCCTGATTGGCGTATTGACCTTTGGCTTTGGGATCTGGCCAAGCGCGATCCTGAATGGTTTCAACTATCTGACTTCTGGTGAACTGCAGTTCGCCAGAAACCGCATTCCTTCACTGACTTGCGCAGGGAGGATCACGCTAATGAAACGCACATTCGTAGTGAGTACGCTTCTTGCCTGCGGCATGGCTCTGTCGGCCTGTGCAAGTGTCACCCGAGGCACCACTGAAACGGTGATGATTTATGCTTCACCCGACGGTGCGCAGATTGGAACGAGCATCGGACTGACCTGCAACACCTCACCCTGCTCTCTTGAAGTTTCCCGAAAAACCAAGTTCGCGGTAACAGTCTCCAAGGAAGGATACAAAACGCAAACTGTTCAAGTGACAACAGCTGTCGCTCCTGGCGGTGTTGCTGGCATGGCAGGCAATGTTCTTGTAGGTGGGGTAATCGGTGTTGGCATCGATGCCGCCTCCGGAGCGACCCTTGATCACAAGCCGAACCCCGTACTCGTCGAGTTGGTTCCTCTTAATCCCAAGAACCCGAAGACACCCAAGGGTGACTTGTCACAGGTCCGCGAACAAATCGCAGCCAAGCAACGTGAACAGGAAGCTGCGGCAATGCGAAAGACCGGTGGCGTTTAGGCAAGCCTTAAACCCATGCTAAGAGTTCGGACCTTGGCAATCCTGAAAAGAAGAACAACGACCGCCAGAGGTGATGGAAAACCATTGCGACGGAGCTTGGGAGCCGTCCACAATCCGTGACACTGGGCGGGACTTTGTCTCCACAGCATCAGTGCATGTCATTGGCAGAATGCCAGTGTGCCGGGAACAACAACTTGCATGGGCATCTTGTCGGGCACCCACATCATTCGCATGTTGGGCAGCTTGCCCGCTGGTACACGGGTGTCAACGATTACGATTTCCATCTCATCTTCGATGGTGATGAAAATCTTTCCGCTCTGCTCGTGGGTGACCATTGTGTCCGGATCGCGTCCAGGCAGTTGGATCGTGTCAATTCTGTCGAACGTTGCGAGATCGAAGCCCCAGGCCACTTTTGCCTCGCCGCTGAGAGCGTAGATTATCGAGCCGAGAAAACCCGATGTAATGCTGTCGATCGGGCCATCAAACTCCATCGGCTCGGTGAAGCGTTTTTCCCTCGGTTCATAGACGTGAACTGTTCCGCGATAAAGCTCGGGGAAGAAGACATATTTGCCGAATACGTCGAAAAAGGCACGATTGACCGGTTCGTCAAACTCCAGAAGTCCGATCGCTTCGTCTTTGACCAGATCAATGACATGGACGATGGCCTCGTCGGAGGGCACAGGCATCGCAAAGCCGATGGGCTGCGTCGGCGATATGGCCAATTGCTCGATGCCCATCTTTCCGGGGAGCTGAAGCCGTCGCGAGACGGCGAACGTTTCAAGATCGATAACGGCGACCTCCGGCCGATCGGTCATCGAGACATAAAGCTTGTCGCCATAAAGCCTTGGGTCGGGCCCGAAACGCAATTCATGAGCGCTTTCCAGGCCCTCGACCCGTCCCAGCAATCGCCCATTGGGCAAGGAGTAGAACTCCGCCACGCCCAATGTCCAGTCCGCCACCGCAATCAGTGTTTCATCGGGATGCAGCGCAATTAATGTCGGTTCTATGTCGAGCGTTAGGTTTAGCGTGAGCTGACGTGTTGCGGGGTCGAGATACCACAGCCCGCGGGTTGCCGGGTCGGTGGCCACGATCAGGGCATGTTCTTCGGAAACGACAACACCTGTCGGAATTGCCGGAAGCCGGATCTGCCGTTGCACTCTTTCGCGCTCCACATGGACCTGGATGATTTCCGGATCCGTGCCGCTGACCACATAAACATAGTCGGAGATGCGGAAGGCGTTGAGATCGCCCAGTGCCTGCTGCGCACCGACTTGGCCGGGCAGTGCAGCCAGCAATGCAATGAGGACGATTAGAATTTTCTGGAAAGGTTTAGTCACCGGCTTTCAATGCCCCCACCTGGGCCCAAAGCCTTTCAAATGTTTCGATCGCCTTGCCCTTCTGGGTGACGTATTCCTCGATGTAAGCAATCTCTTCGTCTATCGCAGGGTCCCATTGACCGTCATCGAGAACAACGATCATACCGGCCATTCCCGAGCTCATGTAGTATTGCGCATCCTTGTAGCCGAAGATGCCGATGTCGCTAAGCCGTACCTCGAAACTCTGGCTGATCCGGCCGGACCAGCGCTCGGTTTCTGCCGGCTCCATCATCGTGCCTTCCGACGCGCCGGGATACATGTTGTCGATGCTTTCGGAATTATGTCCCCCATCGACATTAACGAAGCGCACACGGTCACCCGGTTCGATTACCAGAAAGTCCGGTACGAAGACATTGCGCCGGGTCGGATCTTCGGGATGTACATTGTACATGCGTACCTCGTGAACATCGCCGTGCCCGGCCCACAGTAATGCGCCCGTGACGATTACCAGCAGCGCCAAGCCCAGGACGTAGACAAACCATTTGGTCATGGCAGGACTCGCATTCGATCAACTGCTTTGCTCGGCGGCGAGCACGATCTCGGGTAACTCGCGGCGAGGCTCAAGCATTCGGATCATGCGATAGATCGTGTCCGCAATGCGCTCCGGAGTTTCCTGGTCCTTGAAATGAGCCAGGTAACGCCCTTCACGATCCATCAGGAAGGTCAGCGAGGTGTGGTTGAATTCCACAAGGTCATCTTCGGCATTGATGACCTCTTCGTAAAAGATCCGGAAGCTTTGCGCCGCCCGCGCGACATTCTCATGGGTTCCTGTCAGGCCCACGATCCGGTCCCCGAACAACGGCATGTATTCGGCCAGTCTCTCAACCGTATCGTTGCCGGGATCAACACTGATGAGCACCGGCGACACCTCATCGCCGAGAGGGCCGAGAATTTCGACTGCCTGCGTCATTGATGAAAGGTTCATCGGGCAGATGACAGAGCAAGTGGTGTAGCCGAAATAGACCAGCCGATAGGTGCCGAGAAAATCAGCATCCGTCACCGCTTCACCATAATGGTTGATCAGGGAGAACGAACCGCCCACAAGGCTCTGGTTGCCCGAAGCGGTCACCTTTTCTGTGGTGCGCGATACACCGGCTTCGTTGAACAGATGGGCTCCGCCGGCACCGACACCAAGCGCAACCGTCATGACTGCCGCCATCAAGGATAGCTTCTTCGCGTTCATTTCCATCAGTCCTTAGATTAGGATCGCCGTACAGGGCCGACCTGAGCCGGCCCCGCATCGGTTTTACGGAAGGTGAAACACATTGACCCGGATCAGCTTGCCCGGTCCGGAGCGCCGACAACCGCGAACTGACCCATCATGCCCTGATCCTCATGTTCGAGGATGTGACAGTGGTACATGTAAGGCAGCGTCTCGTGGACATAGTCCTTGAACTCACAGACCACGCGCACCGTATCGCCCGGATCCATATTGAACGTATCCTTGAGACCCATTTCATAAGGCTCGGGCGGATTGCCGTTGCGGTCCAGAATCTTGAACGACAAATCGTGCAAGTGCATGTTATGCGGCATCGAAGAGGCGTTCGTGAATGCCCAGATTTCGGTGTCGCCAACCATGCAATACTCGTCAATCCTGTCCTTGTCGAAAGTCTTTCCGTTGATCTTCAACGCTTGACTGAACCGAGCGGTTCGGGCATCGCCTGGGTTCTCGTTCATGTCCATCATGTCCATTTCGATCACGAATTCGCGTTCGCGGACCGCATTGGCTTCATCGGGCATGACAAGAGTTTCCAGGAGCCTTTCGGGCAGCGGCGGCGACTGTTCCAATTCATCGGCCGCCCGGATCTCCAATATTTTCAGCGTCTGACTATCGTCGAGATAGGTGCGCTCAGGTGTGCTCATGAGTTCGGCCAGATCGCGGATGTACTCATGGTTCTGTTCCCATGGCACGGAAATCAGATTGAGCGTCTCTCCAGGCTGAACCTCGACCACGATCTCTGCGCGTTCGGCTGGCGTCATGGGGATTTCGGTCAACTTGACCGGCTTCTCCATGTAACCACCATCGGTGGTGAGCTGATAGAACGGCCGGCCGTCCTCGAATTTGAAGCACCAGTAGCGGGCGCCTCCCACCGGCACGAGCCGCAGCTTAACAAACGTCGTAGTGGCTTCGATGTAAGGGTTGACAACTCCGTTCACCAGGATCACGTCACCGCGATGGCCCAAAAGCATGGTCGGAATGTCGAGATCGTATTGCAACGAGCCATCCGCATGGAAGCTCTTGTCCTGAATGACGATCGGGAAGTCGTCGACGCCCAGACCTTTGGGGATCTGCAAGTCGGCAAGTTCCGGATCGAGTACAACGATGCCGCCAGCAAGGCCGTAATAAGCCTCTTCCGCCGTTCGGTGCATGTGATGGGTGTGGTAAAGATACACCCCTTCATTGTTCTTGACTTCGAACTCCGGATGCCATGACTCACCCGGATCAAAGGCTTGGTGCACACCGCCGTCGTGTTCGGGCGGAACATGCATGCCATGCCAGTGAATAGCAGTCTGCTCTGGAAGGTTATTGTAGAAGTTGAAACGGTAATACTTGCCTTTGACCAAGGGAATAAGTGGCCCCAGGTAAGGCGAATTCATACCCATGGTCTGGGTCTTCAGTCCCGGCAAAAACTCTACTTCACCCCACTGACATTCAATGTCGAATTCGATCACGCCTTCGACTTCACGCGAGGGCTCCAAGATTGGCGGGATCGGCAGTTTGTTCGACACCCCTTCCAGAAGCGAAGTGTCGTACATCGGAAGACGAAAAGCTTTGGCTTCCTTCGCCCAGAATGAGCCGAGTGTAGAAAGCGCGGTCGTGGCGGCCAAGAGCGCAGCCGTTCTGCCCATGAATGAACGTCTCGTGATCATTTCCGTTAACTCCATTTCGCGATGAAATATTCTGCGGTGGGAACACCGCAGTGTGCTCGATCAACCTGAAGGCTGCCTTTTGAAAGCCGCGTGGCTGGGGTTGCCTTGTATATAGGTGCACTATAGTTGAGTCTAAAACTCAACTTTTTGATCGAGATCAATATGCGATTTGTTCAGAGAAGAAAAAGCTATTGAATTACAAACACTAAGACACCTTCCCAGTGCACCATGGACTTAATGCCGCACTGCAAAACTGCGATTTCGTTTCAAGCTTGAGTGATCTGAGAGCAGCCATTTGCGTTGGAGTTCAAACCTTGGCTCCACGCGTACACTCAGCAATTGAACACAATCAAACTGCTGGCCTTTCGGTTCCAAATCCGAGAGCATTGCTCAGCTCAGACTGTGTCCTGCCGAGGAGAAGCCATTGGCCTGGCTGCTCAACAGAAATTCATGCCGCACGCAGTTGTGGTCTCGGCCACTTGCCAAAAGCCCGACCTGATATCGAATGCAGGGGGCTGAAACCAGACAACTATTGCGCAGATCGGGTGGTGAAGCTGAGTCCTATTGGCATCAAAAATGTCTCTTCATGACCTCACGAGGCGGAGGAAAATCAGCGGCTATCGCCTAACCCCTTATCGAACCCGTCAAGACCAACTGTCTCAATGACTTCATTCCCTGGAATTACGCCGCTATAGCAGCGCAAACGGCAAGTACGCGAAGTATCAGGTCTGCGTCATCGAAGGCTCGCGAGCCAACAAAGGAACTTGTCGAGTTTGATGAAAGCGCTTTACCAATTTGAGGATCGCAGGTTCACCTCCTGTTGGGATCAACAGTTCTCTTTCGGCCCATTCCGCTCACCGATCCGTTCCCTGCATCGGGAATACACACCTCGAAACGCTCCCTCTGCTTATGCCGCAGAGAGTATCCTTTTGATGTTGCGTTCGAACTCATCGTATTTCCAGTCGTCCCCCGCAAGGTAAGCAGCCCGGATCATGGGGAATTCGTCAAATTCCGCAATCGGATACTGCTTCTGGACCGACCTTCTCTTCGCCGTCGTTTGGAAAGAAAGGCTTTCGCCATAGCAGTAATGCAGCAGCAGTGAATAAATTTCGATCGCGGAATCCTGAGCGTGCCCAAGGCGGTCTAGAGCCGCAAAAATCCGTTCGATCAGAGGCAGAATCAACAGGCTACCCCTGCCTTCGAACAACAGAACCTTGACGATCCAGGGGTGCTCGCGAAACTCCGAGTGAATCGCTTTCATGATGGCCAGAATTTCAGCTCTTTCATCGCGTTCCAACGGCGGCGGTTCAATCGCTTCCGCGACATCATCCAGCATGCCGAGCAGCAGATCGTCCCTGTCAAGGACGTGGCGATACAAGGACATGACGCCACTGCCCAGACTGCTGGCGACCCGCCTCATGGTGACAGCTTCGATACCTTCGGTCTCGGCAATGCCGATCGCTGCCTTGATGACGCGTTCGCGCGACAGCCTTTCGCGGTCCGGAGATTTTTTTGCTTTGTGCTTCGTGGTGCTTCCTCTCATGCGCGCAGTATCTGCGCGCTTTACAAAATCCGCAATATGCGTACAGTGTACGCATATAATCCGGCTCCAGTGTGGAGACTGACACGTTCCCGTTTTAATGCTTGGAACAGATTGGTGAAAATGATGAAGATCGAACTCGATGGCGTTCCGGAAACAATGCTCTGGCCCTTGTGGAACAGGGCTTATGAGACCCGCAGACATGATGCACTCATCGAAGATCCGCTCGCAGTAAAACTGGTCGACAAAATTGACTACGACTTTCCTGCAAGTTTTGGAAAACCCAGCCGCGCCCATGGCGTCAGAGCGCGTGTCGGGGACGATCTGTTGCGCGACTTTCTTTCCAGATTCGGCGAAAGGGCGTGTGTTGTCGCCCTCGGGGAGGGTCTGGAAACGCAATACTGGCGTCTCGGCGAACCCGATGTGCACTGGCTCAGCGTCGATCTCGAAGAATCGATTGACGTAAGATCAAGGCTTCTGCCCGCAGGCAAAACGCAGCGACACTGTTCCCTTTCCGCTCTGGACGAGGCGTGGATGGACCTTGTCCCCGAAGGCAAGGTTCCTTTCATTTCGGCCATGGGTCTGCTGATGTATTTCAGGGAACAGGAAGTCGTCGAGCTGCTGACCGCGATTGCAAGAAGGTTTCCGGAGGCCGAACTTTTCTTCGATGCCATTCCGCCCGCGTTTTCAAAAAAGACGCTGCGGGGACACAAAATCACGAAAACCTATCAGGCTCCCGCCATGCCCTGGGGTATTTCAGTAGAACACCTGCCGTCCTTTATCGAAGAGATTCCCGGGCTCAACGCCGTTGAAGTCCAGGATTATGCGGCCCCTTTCCCGTTTGCGATGGGCATTTACAGCCTTCTGGCCAAGATCAAACCAATCCGGCGGGCTCTGGCTCCCAGCCTGGTTCATGCTTCCGTATCAGCAAAAGCCCATAATCCTTGAGCTCTCGGGCTCGGACCTTTCACAAAACCCTTCCGGTAGCCGGCTCAGTCGACATGCCTCATCCAGACGATATTGGAAAACTTGATCCTGCCCGTCGGCGTCACGCAAGTTCACCTTCAATCTGTGTTTGAAGGCCTGAAGTCCCAACGCAACTGCCATTGATTTGCTGCCCACCATCGAAATCTCAAGATCTGCATCAACTCACCAGACGGGCGCAAAAACGACTTTTCCCGGCTTGCGGCCTCCGGTTGGAAATTCGTTTGCATACTTCATTCCACGACTTCACCGATTGAGAGCAAAATATTCTCTCTTGTGCCGCTCTTTCGTTCTTTCTTCTCCTGTAATCGGCACCACATTCTGTCATTAAGATCTCAATCTAAAAACTTGTCCAAAAGGTAAAAAAATGAGCTG
This sequence comes from Pseudomonadota bacterium, assembly GCA_039195965.1. GTDB lineage: Bacteria > Pseudomonadota > Alphaproteobacteria > Rhizobiales > Stappiaceae > Roseibium. Next base: position 47,291 of record JBCCVB010000010.1, on the reverse strand, counting down.
GTTCAAGGCGACTGCCGCAGCTGCTGTGCTGAATGTACTTCTCTTTTCGCCGGCGCTTGCAGGTGAAAACCTCGACGCGATCCAATCCGCTGGCGTCCTGAAAATCGGAACCGAAGGCACCTATGCGCCGTTCACGTATCATGACACGGAAGGCAACCTTGTCGGATTTGACGTTGAAATCGGCAAGGCAGTTGCCGAAAAACTCGGCGTCAAGGCCGAGTTCGTCGAGGGCAAGTGGGACGGCCTGATCGCCGGGCTGGATGTGAAGCGCTACGACGCAGTTATCAACCAGGTTGGTATCACTGACGCCCGCAAGCAGAAGTACAATTTTTCCGATCCTTACATCGCGTCCAAGGCCGTTCTGATCGTTCGTGCCAACAACGACGACATCAACGGCTTTGAAGACCTGAACGGCAAGAAATCCGCACAGTCGCTGACGAGCAACTTCGGCAAGATTGCTGAAGATGCCGGTGCCGAGCTCATCGGAACCGACGGTTTTGACCAGTCTATTCAGCTGGTGCTGACCCGCCGCGCAGACGCCACGATCAACGACAGCCTGTCCTATCTGGACTTCAAGAAGCAGAAGCCGGATGCCCCGGTGAAAGTCGTTGCCGAAAAGGCAGATGCCGACCACTCCGGTATTCTGGTGCGCAAGGGAGATCCGGAACTGGTGGACGCCCTCAATGCGGCGCTCGCCGAGATCAAGGCTGATGGAACCTATCAGGCGATATCCGAGAAGTACTTCGGCCAGGACGTCTCCAACTGAGAGACCTTTCCGGAACTGGATGACGGGATACGTTCCCGGTTGGAATAAAAACCTGCGCCGGGCAGTCTTGCCGGGCGCAATTTTTTTGGAGCTTCGCCGTGCCTCACTGGCTTCAACTGATGATCGATTCACTGCCGACACTTTTGTGGGCCGGCGTGAAGTTCACCGTACCGCTCACGCTTCTTTCCTTCGGCCTTGGGCTGGGTCTCGGCCTGGTCACCGCCGTTACCCGGCTGTTCGCGCCGCTGCCGCTCGTGTTCGTTGCACGCTTTTATGTCTGGGTGTTCCGTGGAACGCCGCTTCTGGTGCAGCTTTTCGTGATCTTTTACGGGTTGCCCAGCATCGGCATCCTGCTTGACGCCTTTCCGGCCGCTCTGATCGGCTTTACCTTGAATGTCGGCGCTTATTCGTCCGAAATCATCCGCGCGGCGATTTCCTCCGTTCCCAAGGGGCAATGGGAAGCGGCTTTTTCAACCGGCATGACCTGGCGCCAGGCAATGACCCGGACAATTCTGCCGCAAGCCGGACGGGTCGCGGTACCGCCGCTATCGAACACGTTCATTTCCCTGGTCAAGGATACCTCGCTGGCCGCGGCAATCACTGTTCCCGAGCTCTTTCAGTCGGCACAGCGCATCGTTGCCACCACTTACGAACCGCTGATCCTCTATATCGAAGCGGCCCTGATCTACCTCGCGATGAGTTCCGTGCTTGCCTGGCTGCAGGAGCGATTGGAAGTTCGCTTCGCGCGTTATGGCGGCATGCTGGAGACAAGCAGATGATTGAACTCTCCAAAATCGAGAAGATGTTTGGCGACGCGCTGATCCTGGACGACATTTCGCTCCGTTTTCCCGAAGGCAGCGTGACTGCACTTGTGGGCCCGTCAGGCGGAGGCAAGAGCACGCTGCTGCGCTGTATCAATCTTCTGGAACTGCCGACCTCGGGAAGTGTTCAGGTCGGTGATCATAGAGCCACATTCACACCCGGCAACACGGTCTCGCAGTCAGTCATTCAGAAGGTCCGTTGCGAAACAGGCATGGTGTTCCAGAACTTCCAGCTCTTTCCGCATCGCACGGTGATCGAGAACGTCATGGAAGGGCTGTTGGTGGTCCAGAAGTGGCCACGCGAAAAGGCACGGCAACGCGCGATTGAACTGCTCACCAAGGTTGGCATGGCGCACAAGCTCGACGCCTGGCCGGCAAATCTCTCCGGCGGCCAGCAGCAGCGCGTGGCAATTGCACGGGCCCTTGCCCCGTCCCCAAAGGTTCTTCTCTGCGATGAGCCGACCTCGGCACTCGATCCCGAGCTGGCCGGTGAAGTGGTGGACGTTCTCGGCCAACTGGCAAAGGAAGGCACCACGATGGTCATGGCGACCCATGACCTGAGGCTTGCGTCGCAGATTTCCAATCATGTCGTATTTCTGGAAGCCGGTCAGGTGATTGAAACCGGTGATGCCGAGGCCATCTTCCGCAACCCGCAACGGGAACGCACACGTCGCTTCGTCTCGTCCATCAATGCGGCACAGACGATGTGAGTGATATCTTTGAACTCGAAGATGTCGGTACCCCCACACTATCCGGATCGACGTCAGTGGTGGCAATATGATCTTTACGTTTGGAAGTTCAGCCACCACGCTTGCCGGGTTGGAGACAACAGAGCCGAAACAGATCCTGGTAGCGTGAGCAAATTTTTCCTCTGACGAGTTGCTTGCGACGGCGCACGTTGGCTTCCCAATCTCACAATCTTATCTTCCTCGACCTCCCTGCGGCTGCAGGTTCCACGTCGATTAATGCTCCCTGCTTTCGTGGTGGGAAGACAGGCGCAGCCATGTCTCCAAGGCGAGCGGTATCAGTGCAGGCTGAGCAGGACTTCCAGGTCGCGGACACTCAAACGCTGCATCAACGCTCGCTCTTCGTGATTTAGCGTGCTGCCGTCACTGATGTGGTCGCGGAGCAGATGGGCAATCCTACTTGTCGACTGATAATAGAGATCCGGGTTCTCACGGCTCACTTCGGTCACCAGTCGGCTTAGCAGTACTTTTTGCCTTTCTGCATCGGTTTCGGATTTCTTGTCTTGCAGCATCACGGGCCTAACTTTGTAGTAGTACCCAATAGTTAGGGCGCTGTTTGGCCCAGTGAACCCTGGTTTAGATAGATAATGCGCTCTGTATGAATGCTGTTTGCTGTCGCCTGCAAGGTATCGCCACTGCCTGGGGGTTCACGCGCTGATGACCAAACGTCTAATGGCCCTGTTTAAACGTTTCGTGAGCGTTGAGACGCCTGACGTCACGACCCCCGCGAACCCCAACGAGAAAACCAGCGTTCCTTTTGAAGATCGAATAGAGGTGCTGAACAAAGATCCCTACCTGATGGTTGCCGACGCCGGGCTGCGGTTGATTTCGGTCTTCGATGACCTTCGCTATGACCGTGCTGATCTTGACATGCTGTCGGGTCCGATGCGGCGTCGAGCGCTAACCAAGCTGACCCCACTCGGCTTCGCGCAGCGCTCAGGTTCGGTGATCGAAAACCGGACCGAGGACATCCGTATCCATATGCCAAAGTTCCGAGCGCTCGGAGCCTCGCCCTTCGACGCGCTCCGCGACACGTCGCTCCGGGAGCGGGACTACGCCTTGTTGACACCGACACAGGCTGCGGCGCAGATAATCACCAATCATCCAACGGATACGGCGATGGAGCGGCTCTCAGCGCTGGTGGTCAAACATCCGGTCAATCTGTTGCGTCTATTCGATTTTCTTGAACCGAATCCTACGCACCTTGCGTTCAAGAAGACACTGGGTCATCTACTCTTCCTCCAACGCAGGGCGGTCTCCATGGAGCCGCTAATAACCCGGCGCGCTCTGCGATAGGGGCCGTGTATTTTAGTTCCAAGCAGAACTTTAACACACGTGAAGAGGACAACGCTTCGCGCCTCCACTCCGATCATTCAGCTGCTGGTAATCAAACCTCGAACGCGAACACTCGTCGTGAAAAAGCGCAACGCCAAATTAGGTCTCGAAGTGGCCTTTTGTTGCTCATGAAACGATACTGCGCTTTGGTTTCCTTTCGTTCAGACCGGGGAAGCTGATCTCCGCCGGCTCTGCCGAATAGATCCACAACCGTAACCGGTCTGACACTTGTTGTCCGTTGAACTGAGCTGGAGTGTATAGGGCTCGCCCGAGCCTTAGACGTTGCCGTCGACAAAGGCAGCAAATGCTTCCTTATAATCCGGATGCCAGCGACTGAGAGGCGGACGGTTTTCAATCAAATCTCCCACAGCCCAGGCAATCCGCTTTTCATCCAGTTCCCGAGGAACGTCATTGTCAGGACACAGAATGTAAAAATCGCCTTGGTTCATTCGTTCGATGAAGAAATCCGCCGTCTGTTCCGACGTCCAGGCGGATGCCGGCTTTTCGGGCGCACTGATCATGCCGGTGTAGACGAAGCCGGGGATCAGCAGATGCGCAGTGATGAGATTACCGACTGCCGTGCGCAATTCATGACCAAGCGCTTCGGTGTAAGCCTTTAGAGCTGCCTTGGAGACATTGTAGGCCGGGTTTCCCGGGGGCGTGGTAATTCCCTGCTTGGACCCGGTGTTGATAATCGCACCAGGTCTGCCTCGCTCGATCATGTTTGGCGCAAATACTTGTGTGCCGTGAATTGCCCCCCAGAGATTTACGCCGAACATCCGTTCCCAGGATTCAAGCCCGGCCAGAGCCGATGACTTTCCGCCTATTCCGGCGTTGTTCATCAGAATGTCAGTCCCCCCGAACCGGTTGGAGACTTGATTTTCGAGCTGTTCAAGCTGAGTGCGATCGCTGACATCCAGTTCGGTTGTCATGATGTCGGCGGCACCGGCTGCGCGGATCTCATCAGCGGCAGCCGAAAGCCTGTCTGCGGCCTGGTCCGCGATAACCACACGCATTCCCATGCGAGCAAAGTTTGCTGCGGCAGCCAGGCCAATTCCCGAAGCGCCGCCCGTAATGACGGCAACAGAGTCGGAATTGAATGCGGGATGTCTCATGGCGAATCCTTCTGGTTGGCAAAACGAAATGCTGGCCGGCATGTCGACCGACCAGCTCTTGGCGTCAGGCCGCTTTGATTGAAGCGGTGTTCAGTTTGAGCATGCCTTCCATGCCGTATCCGGTGAACAAGGCTTCGGTGACCTTTTCCGCCTGTACGTTGTAAGGAACAATCGGGTCAGCCATACCGCTGCGGTCCACTTCGTTTCGGAACGACCGTTCACCTGGTGCCGTATTGATCACTTCAATAACCTTGTCGGAAACAATCTGAGGCTTTTGAAGCGGATTGGCCGCCAGCGACTGTCCCATTCCTTCGAGCATCGCTTCGGGTGCGCCTGCCAACTCGCCATATCCAGGGTCCCGGTCACGGGACGCCGGAGTGATCAGATTCCCGAAAAAGTTTGTTGGGAAACCGCCAGGTTCGATGACCGCAACGTCGACGCCCAAAGAGCTGAGTTCCCAGCGATAGTTTTCGCTAAGCGCTTCAACGGCCCATTTTGCCGCGTTGTAAGGTCCCAAAAACGGTATGGTAACCCGGCCAAGCAAACTCGTGACATTCAGGATCAGGCCGGACTGGCGCGCGCGCATTTGCGGCAACACCGCGCGGATCATCCGCTGAACGCCAAAGACGTTGATGTCGAAGATGCGGCGGAAGTCCTCGCCGGAAAAGTTCTCCTGAAGTCCATGTGCACCGGCACCGGCGTTGTTTACGAGGACATCAATCCCGCCCAGAGCCTTGTCGGCAGCGGCAACACCCGCCTGAACCGAGGCATCATCGGTGACATCGATGTCGACGATCTCGACACCCAAGGCGCGCAGGGACGCCGCGACCTAGGCATTGCGCCCCTCTGGGTCGCGAACAGTGCCGGCAACCCGGTGCCCGGCCTTTACCAAATCTGTGACAATCAGATTGCCGAATCCGCTGCTGGCGCCTGTGACAAGAATGTTCATTCTGTTTCTCCTGTTTCTGACCCGGTGTCGGGTCCGACCGATGAAACGAAGATAGATATTGCGCATATCTTGCAACAGACGTAGATATTTGAACCTATGGTTCGAGAAATTAGAACAATGGGCCTACCTGCCCTGCTCAGTTTTCACACGGTTGCCCGCCTCGGCGGCATCAGCGCCGCTGCCGATCAACTGGGGATGGCGAAATCAGGGGTGAGCCGTCATGTCGCGCAGCTTGAACAGCATTTCGCAGTCAAGTTGCTTGAGCGTGGTGCAAGGTCAGTCAAGCTGACCCCGATCGGCATCCGGCTCGACCAGCGCATCCGTTCCATCCTGGCAGAGGTTGACCTTCTCGATGATATCGCGCGCGAAGAGAGCAGCGGCGTTTCAGGTCAGGTCAACTTGGCGACAACACCGGATTTCGGATCCCTGGTCGCCGCCAAATTGCTTCCGGCTGTCAAGGAGCGGCATCCGGATCTGGCGCTGGTGATGCGGCCCACCTATACATTTGAAGACATGCAGGATCCGGGCACAGATCTGGCGTTTCGGATCGGCACATTCCAGGACGATCGCCTCGTTGCAAAAGAACTTGGAAGTTTTCGGTGCTGGCTGGTCGCGTCACCAAGGCTCGCGGCGGAATGTGAAGTCAAGTCCTCTCGAGACCTCGAGAGCCTACCCTGCCTGACATTTCGCGATGACAAGCCGGACACAACCTGGACCTTGTTCTCGCCATTGGAAGTGACGACGATCAAAGTTTCCGGCCCCTTTGCCGCTAGAAGTTTCACTGTCCTGTTCGACCTCGCGGTAGCCGGTCATGGCTATGCTTTCTTACCCGAATTCATGTTGGACGATGCCCTTGACTGTGGCGCGCTTGTGCGGTGTCTGCCGGAACATGTATCTCGACCTTATACTGTCTTTCTGACGTACAGGCCTGGCGTGAGACGCATCGCCAGAATTGATGCGACCGCAACCTTGGCTGAAGAGCTGATCCCAGAACTTCTGTCGAACCTGCAGGGTTAGGCGCGACAATGCACCAACCCTATCTTGGAGTTGTGCAGTTATAGAGAAGACACATACGACACACTTACGCTTTCCAACGGAATACATCCTTATCCGCTCTTCCACGCCCGTCGAGGGCAGCGCAAAATGCCTTCCCCACGAACCTTAAACGCACCTCAGAGCAAGCCTTTCGCGGAATTCGGATGCTTAAAACTATTCCTTCCGGAACTTCACCGGGGGTGATTTTTCCGGGATGAGGCCGGCGCGGAAGCGTTGGAGCACGACCTGGAGCAGCAGGCCGACAAGCAACATGCGGATAAAGGAGCTGCGGGTGGCCCATTCCGGCGGCAGGCGGTTGGTGAAAATCTCCGTGACGGACCAGATTGTCCAGATACTCAAGGCACCAACGATAGCGCCTTTGTTGTTGCCGGAGCCACCGGCCATAAGCATCACCCAGACGAGGAAGGTCACCAGCAAGGGATCGGTCGCCGTCGGCGACAGGAAACGGAAATAGTGGGCCGACAATCCGCCGGCAATGCCCATGACGGCACAGCCGATGACAAAAGTCTGAATACGGAACTTCTCGACATTCTTGCCGACTGCGGAAGCCGAGGCTTCGTTGTCTCGGATCGCGCGAAGGCTACGCCCCCAGGGACTGTCGTAAAGGCGGGATGAGGCCAGAAAGACCAGAAGAACGACCAGCCAGACAAACCCCAGAAAGACAACGTCCCCCATGCGCCCGGAAGTGAGATCGGCAAATGGCCGCGGTATCCGTGATACGCCGAGACTGCCGTTGGTCAGCCAGCTTTCGTTGACGAAGACCAGCCGCAGGATTTCGGCAATGCCGATGGAAGCCATTGCCAGATAATCGCTCTTCAGCCGAACGCAGATCCGTGCAACTGCCCACCCCGCTACTCCGGCCACTATGGCTGCGCCGACAAGACCGATCGGAACGGGCATCGAGAACCCGCCGAGATGCCTTCCCGAAGCTGCCGTTGTCAGGATCGCGGACGTATAAGCGCCAACACCGTAAAATCCGGCAATACCTGCATTGAACAATCCGCCCATGCCCCATTGAATGTTCAATGCGAGACAAAGCAGAGCATAAATGCCGCCCAGGATCAGCAGGCTCACGACATAGAAAAAGAGGCCGGTGAGTTCCATTACAGCAACCTCCCCTTGAACAACCCCTGCGGGCGGAAGATCAGCAATCCGATCATGATCACAAAGGCCACTGCCGTCTTGTAGGACGGAGAAATCAGTGCGCCGTCCCCGATCCAGTGATAAGAGGAAAGTTCCTCGGCCATGCCGATGATGAAACCTCCTGCCATCGCACCCATGGGTTTGCCGATGCCACCGAGAATGGCAGCTGCAAACATGGGCAAAAGCAGGTTCCAACCAAGGTTCGGATGGGCACTGGTGTTGAGCGCGGCAAAGGCGCCTGCGATTGCTGCGAGTGCCGCGCCGATAATCCACGTCCAGCGAACCACCTTGGCGGTGTCGAGGCCGGAAACCTCCGCAAGCTCCGGATCGTCCGCCACCGCCCGCATGGAGCGGCCGGTCCGGGTTGCTGTCAGGAAGTAATGCAGCAGCACCGCGATGACCGCCGTCGTCAGGATGGCCTGCAGATGCAGTATGGAAACGCGGAACGTATCGAACAGGACCAGAGGCGGGCGGACACCGGCGACAAGTACCTGGTTTTCAGATCCCCAGATAAGCTGCACGATCGAACGGAACACCAGAGCGATGCCGAAGGAGGAAATCACCGTATAAATCGTCGGCAGGTCGCGTAAGGGGCGGTAGAAGAACCGGTCGACGAAGAGCGCTGCAAAAATCGTAAGCGCCATCGCGAAAGGAACAAGCAGCAACGGGTTCACCGGAAGCAGGGCTGCGGCAGCAAGAATCCCGTAAGTGCCGAGTGTCATCAGATCGCCATGAGCGAAATGCGCAAACCGCAAAATGCCGAAGATCATGGAAATCCCGACAGCCCCGAGAGCGTAGATGCTGCCGATGGTGAGCGCGGGAAACAAATAGAAATTGACGAATTCGCTCATCCCGCCGCGCCTCCAAGAAACAGGCGGCGCACGTCTTCGTCTTCCAGAAGTTCCTTTCCGGTGCCGCTTGCATGGTTGCGGCCATTTACGAGAATGTGGCCATGATCGGCGATCTGCAGCGCTTGGCGGGCATTCTGTTCAACCATCAATATCGTGATCCCGGTTTTGCGGATATCCAGCAGAAGATCGAAGATTTTTTCCAGGTAGGCCGGGGATAGACCCGCGGTCGGCTCGTCAAGCAGCACCAGCTTGGGGTCGCTCATCAATGCGCGTCCCATCGCCACCATTTGCCTCTGTCCGCCTGAAAGCTCCCCGGCAGGCTGCCTCAACTTTTCTTTGAGGTCCGGAAAGAGCGAAAGAACCCTTTCCCGGGTTGCTGCCTTGTCGGCGGGTGGGGCAGCATAAGTGCCCACATCCAGGTTTTCGTCCACGGTCATGGACGGAAACACGTTCTTGCTCTGAGGTACCGCCGACACGCCAAGCGGAACAAGCGCGGACGTCCTGGAACCGGTCAGTTCGCGTTCGCCGAGCAGAATCGAGCCGGCCGAAACCGTGGTGAGAGCGAAAATCGTCTTCAGCAGTGTCGATTTGCCTGCGCCATTGGGACCTAGGACGACTGCGATCTCTCCCGGTTCAACAGCCAGTGCGATGTCTTCAATGATTGGCGGTCCGCCATAGCCTGCCGTCAGCCCGGTCACACAAAGGCGTTCCGTCATAGGTGAGCCTCGTATTTGCCGCCACCGAAATAGGCTTCGATAACCCGTTCGTCACTGCGAACTTCCTCCACGGATCCTTCGGTCAGCAGAGCTCCTTGCGCCATCACCAGAACGTGGTCGCAGAGTTTGGAAACATAATCGAGGTCATGTTCGATCAGACAGAATGTCAGACCGCGCTCCCTGTTCAACATCAGGATCTTGTCCGCCAGCTTGGAAAGGAGCGTCCGGTTGATCCCCGCTCCGATCTCATCGAGCAGAATGATCTTGGGCTCTCGCATCAAGGCGCGCCCGAGCTCAACCAGCTTTTTCTGTCCGCCGGACAGGTTTCCGGCCTGTTCATCGATCACGTGTTCCAGTTCCAGAAGACGGACGGTTTCCCGCGCACGCTCATATATCTCGCGTTCTTCTACCGAGTACCGTCCACGCCGGAAGACAACGTTGAAGACATTCTCACCCTCGGGCGCAGACGCCGAGGCCATCAGGTTTTCCAGAACGGACAATCTTGAGAATTCGTGCGGGATCTGGAACGTGCGTGCGAGCCCTGCCTGCGCCCGCTGGTAGGGCTTCAGCCTGGTGACATCGCGCCCGTCGAACAGGACGCGCCCGGAACCTGGTCTTATAGCTCCCGCAATAACATTGAATGCAGTTGTCTTGCCCGCACCATTGGGCCCGATCAGGCCGGTGATGCGGCCTGCGTCGATCTTGAAGCTTGCATGGTCTACAGCCCGCAAACCACCAAAATCGACGCAGATCTTGTCCAGTTGGATCACGTTGGGATCAATCCGGCTTATTCAATGATGGCGATTTGCTTGTAGCCGTCACCATCGACAACGAACTTGCCGATATAGCCGCCAACGTCGCCGTTTTCGTCGAATTCCGACGTCCCGCTGGCACCGTCGTAGTCGATGTCCTTGCCTTCCTTGATCAAGGCAACGGCTTTGGCCCACTCGCCCGGTCCGACTTTTTCACCCGGAGCCATGGCGACCTCACGCAAGGCCTCAGCCATCTTCGCTCGGTCAGTCGAGCCTGCCTTCTCGATTGCAAGCAGGGCAAGGAACGTCGCATCGTAAGTCTGGTCCACAAAGGCCTTGTCGGCACCTTCGCCATATTCGGCGTTGAATGCATCATGAAGCGTTTTCTGGGCAGGGTTTTCTGCCGGTGACGTGGGTGACGAGAAGAAGGACGTCTTCAGGGCATCTGCACCGACATTCTTGATCAGCAGCTCATCGCGCAATCCGTCTGTTCCGACGAACTTCGTAAACAACCCGCCTTCGATCGACTGCCTGACAATTTTGCCACCGGAATCACCCGCATAGGCAATCACGACAAGCGCTTCAGCATCGCCTTTGGCAAGGCTCGCAAGTTCGGAGCGATAGGAATCCTTCTTTTCCTCGTGCTTTGCTTCAGCAACGATTTCACCGCCTGCCTTCTTGTAGGCTTCCATGAAAGTCTGGCCGATACCGACACCGTAATCGTTGTTCACGTAGGTGACGGCAACCTTGTTGAGGCCTTCGTCGAGAACCATCTTGGCCAGGATTTCACCCTGGTAATTGTCGGACGGCACGATGCGGAAGACAAGGCCGTCATCCTCCAGGTCGGTCATCGCGGGCGATGTCGCGGTCGGTGAAATCTGCGCAACTCCTGCCGGGATGATCGCCGCTTCCGCGGCTGCAATGGTCGTGCCCGACATAAGCGATCCCATGACAATCGGCACATTTTCGATATTGACCAGTTTCTGGGCCGCATCCACGGCGCCTTGCGCTGTGCCGGTGGTATCGCCATAGACGGCAACCACTTCGCCTCCAAGCAGACCGCCCTGCTCATTGACCTGTTTCACGGCAAGATTCGTCGCGTTTTGCAGAGGTGGAATGAAATTGGCAATCGGCCCGGTGATGTCCATCAGGACACCGATCTTTGTTTGGTCCGCATAGGCCAGGGAACTGGTACCGAGCAACGCTACCGCTGCAGCAATTGTAGTCAACTTCCTCATGCTTATTCCCCTCATCGTTGTTCATTTCATTCCGCGCGCCTGTTCATTTCCTCCCTGACAGGCTTAGTCACGCAAAACCTCGGTTTCGAACCGTCCCGGCAGACTGACTTCAAGCAGCTCAAGGTCGGTGGTTGCGCCCATGTATCGCGTCGCCATGTTGGGCGGGATTACAAAGGCGTCTCCGGCTGACAGGCGGTAAGGGTCTTTTCCTTCGCCCTCGAGTGTCATTTCGCCTGACAGCACAAAGTTAAACAGAATGTCGCAATCGTGACGTGTCCAGGGTGCGTCTTCAACGGTTGGCCGCGCAACCAGAACGGAAGCGACGCCCTTGGTGTTGTCGCAAATCGTCGTGTCCCGCGCTTCATAGCCCGGAATGCGGAAGGGCTCGAAGGCGCCATCCTTTGCCAGACTGTGCACGAATTTCTGGCCCTGCCATTCCCGATCCGGTCGCTCGACGGGTGTCGGCAGGTCCATTTCATGATCGATTTCGGTAACGTGTTCCGCCGGAACGCCGATCTCGACCACTTCGATGCCATCAGCGGCGTGCATGACACGGTGCCGGATTTCCGGCGGTTGAATGAAACAGTCACCGGCAGTCAGGCGGCGCATGCCCCCCTGATCCTCGTAAAGAACGTCAACCCAGCCACGTACGCAGAAGATCAGCTGGAAGCCGACCTTGTGGAAGTGGACCATATCCGGCACCGGCCCATCCGGAACCCGGATGTGAGAGGCGATCATCGCTCCACCGAGACGCGAAGGTATCAGGTCCCGATACGCCATCCCGGCGCGCCCGATAACCCAGGGCGCCTGGTCGGCCAATCTGCGCACAACGAAGGCGTGGCTCGTTTCCGGCATGACCAGCGGCGGGTTCAACTCATCAATCTCAACCCGCGTGCCGTTCGGGGCGACAAGCAACCGTTCTCCGCCGGCAAATTCATCCGGATTTTCCGTCAAAAGCCGCAAGGTACCCGGCCCTTCCGGCGCGCCCTTTTCAACTCGAACCCGCAACCCGTGACCGGAAAACACCGCAACTTCCGGATTGTCCGCCGGATAGATCATGTCCAGCCGCATCTTCAGCGTCTTGGTGAAGAACGGCAGATCCTTGCTGAGATCTTCTGTCGGCAATCGCATTTCAGCGCGAGTTTCCATCATTCTTGATCCATCATTGTGCGGTCTGTGCTTGCATCAGTCGGACTGAGCAACGGATGTTGTCTGTTCATTTTGCGCGCCTTGATGCGCGGCCAGGTAGGCCGCCTCACCGTCAAAGACGAAGCGCAGTATCCGGTCGCTGGCCGCGACCGCATCTCGCTGCCGGAAGGCTTCAAAGAGCCGGGAGTTCCCTTCGACGATAAGCGGATGATTGGCAGGGTCGGCAAAAGTCATCATGCGAACGGCCTGCACCTGCGTCATGTATCGTTGCAGCGCCTTGCGAAGAGACGAATTCGAGACCGCTGAAATCCATCCGTTCCTGAAGATCTCACAGGCACGGAACAGCCTTTCCTGATCCCCTTCCGCCATCGCGCAGCGGGCATCTTTCAATGTGTTCTCAAGCGCAACAAGCTCTTCTTCGGACAGACCCTGGGCCGCCATTGCTGCCGCACGCGGCTCAAGCAATCGCCGAAGATCGAAGATTTCCAGAATTTCGACATGATCGAGCCGGGGCAGAATGAACCCGCGGGTTGTCGGCTCCAGATAGCCTTCATGCGCCAAGCGCATCAACGCATCGCGCGCCGGCATGCGCGATACACCAAACTCGGCAGCAACAGCGGTGTCGACCAGTCTTTCGTCCGGACTGATCTCGCCCCGCTGAATGCGCCCAACCAACACATCATGAATCTGGACACTTGTGCTCTGCCCGGCGGCAGAAACCGAAGAGGACTTCAGGACTGCTATTTTACCCCTCCCTCACTGCAACCAATCTCCGGCTAAACTGTATACGAAATACCGGCCCTTGATTGGCAATAACTCATATAAGCGCGCCATGTTTGGCAGAAAATAAGTTCTTTAAGCTTGAACTATTTTGAAAACTGTATACGAATTAATACCTACGGGTCAATACCGATGGCAACGCCAAAACCGGAAATTGCCGAAACCCGGCGACCGATAAGCAACTGTCTTGGAGGAAAGCATGACTGTCAGGAATGAAGGCTATTTCCTCTATCATTCCATCGGCCAGTACCCCGGCAAGGAAACGGACCTGAGCGCAGCCATGGCGGAGCTGGCAGCGGTCTGGAGTGCGCCCGATGACAAGCAGTGGTCATATCTGCTGGGCAAGCGCACGGAATTCATCGACCTTTGGCGAGAGTTGATTGGCGCCCCCTCTGGATCAACAACGACCTGTGAGAATGTCACCCAAGGGGTGCACATGTTGCTGACCGCCCTGCCGGCCGACCGGCTGAAGGGCCGGAAAGTCCTGGTTGCGGCGGACTGTTTCCCTTCCAACCACTTTCTGCTGACAAAGCTGCAGGAGCGATTAGGTTTTGATCTTCAAACGGTGCATCCAAGACAAGGAGTAAACTGGGTCGCGGACGAAGACATGATTGCCGAGTGGGACCGGGACGTCGCCCTTGCTCTCATCACCTGGGTGAGTTCGACATCCTCCCATCGTGTCGATCTCGACCGCCTGGTTGCCCATGGGCGAGAAATGGGCAGCCTAATTGGCGTGGACATCACCCAGGCCTCCGGACTTTTGCCCTTTTCCGTGAATGAACCTGCGATCGACTTTGCGGTTTCCACAAGTCTCAAGTGGATGTGCGGAACGCCCGGAGCCGGCATCTTGTATGTGCGACCGGAACTGATTGAAGACTGCAGGCCTGAACTGCGTGGCTGGTTCAGTCAGGACAATCCCTTCAACTGGGATATCGGCCGGTTCGACTATGCACCCGACATCCGTCGGTTCGACAATGGGACACCTGCAATTCTGCCGGCGGCCGCAACCGTGCCTGCACTCAAGTGGCATTCAGCTATCGATCGCACCGGCTTGCTGCATCACAATCGTCTGCTTTGCGATATCCTGATAGAAGGCGGTGATGCCTTGGGAATGAAACTGCTGACCCCACGCAACCACCGGGAACGTGGCGGTAGCCTGATGTTTGAAATGAAATCGGAGCAGGATGCGGCAGCTATACTCGCGGATTTGGATCAGGCAGGATTTTCTGCAGACATCAGAGGCGCAACTCTTCGACTGTCACCCGGCTTCCAGACAACAGAAGCTGCGACGCGTGAACTTGTCGACGTTCTGGGCAAATCGATCCGCGGAAGCTGACTCAAAGCCGACAAAGTTTTCTTCCGCATTTTCGCACCAGGGCAACCGATGTCATTTCATAACACCACATTCATCCACGACTTCCCTGTGATCAACTGGAGCAAGGAGTGAGAACCCAAGTGCTTTATCGCTTGGTGGCACAAGTGTAGAGAAATGCCTGTTGCATGCGCCCGAACGCTTGCCTTGGCGGTCTCAAAAAGGGGGACTTCATAAGCCTTCATGATCACCATGAGAGAACTCAAACGAGCGGAGTTGAGAGACATCTGGGCCATCGACCGCTCCGAAGTGATTGAAGCAAGCTTTGCAATGGAAAACGGATCGCTTGTTCGGAAACCTGAACACATCGATGTTCCAGGATGGTCGCCATCCATGGTGAAGACCACGTCTCCCGCATTTGAAGCGGGGTATGATGGTGGCGATTGGTTTTGCGGAATGTTCGACTCTGACCAGCTGATCGGTATTGCAGTTCTGAGCAACCAACTGTTCGGCGACAAATCGGACTTTCTTCAGCTCAAGTTTCTACATGTTGACAACCGCTACAGAAAGCAGGGACTGGGCAGACAACTGTTTGACACAGCCGCGACAGAAGCCAAGAAACGCAGAGCCGGTCGGCTGTATGTATCCGCAACACCAACCGAGAATACCGTCAATTTCTATCTTGGTCTCGGATGCCATGTTCTCGACAACCCGGATCCCGCACTGTTCAAGGAAGAACCGGAGGACATCCACCTCGACTTTGAAATCAGGACGTCGTGAAGCCAAGCCGGTGCGGCATCACACTGCAGACCAAGAAAACTCCTAGGGCTTCCACTTCGAAGGAATCTCAGGGCTACGCTCGTTTTAATTCACAAAACTCTCGATGGTTTTGAGCGCGCCATCAAGTTCGGTGCCTTTTTCATCCTTGAGCGCGGCTTCGCGCAGTCGCGCAACCCATTGCGGTCCGTCTTCGCGATTTTCGACCAGCCTCGCCCCCGAAAGAACCTTGTCGAATTTCGACAGGCCTCGCACATGGGTGTCAGAGTAGCCCTTGATCAGACGACGGCAGCGGAGAACTTCGACGGCCATGCCGTAGCGATCCGGAAGGTAACCTGACACCATCTGCAGCCAGTCATTCAGGTGATCCTGTTCCATCCTGTGCCTGAGGGTTTTGCGTCGCCAGCCTCTCAGACCGCCAAGGACATAAAGCATGGCGAACCCTCGCAGGCTGTCGGTTCGAATGCGGCGTCCCCGGTTGAACCAGCGGTCGATGCGCTTCATCCAAGCCGGGTCGTTTTCCAGCTTGCGGCCTGTCTTTTCCGGAAGCAGTCCAACGATCTCCTCGGCACGCGGATGCAAATAGTCCGTCAGTTGCATCACCTTCTCGCCGCCAAGCCTCATCTCGGACTCGATCCGACCGAACCGCTGTGCTCGCGTCTTCAGATCGGCAACCCGGATCACATCGTCATAGGCCATTGCATTAGCGATGTATTTCGCAGCCTCGCGGGACAGCTCGAATTCCCTTTCAGCGTTATCAAGACGCACGAGCGCACCAAGGCGATCCAGATATTCCTCACCGTAGTTATCGTCCTGAAAGTCAACGACTTTCACCAGTCCGGCCTGTGCCATTTCTTGAATCGCCCGGGGTAATGAAGCAACGCGCGCTTCCAGTTTCGCCCAGGCATTCTGGCTGGCCGGAGGACCTTTTGGAGCAACAATTTCCTGGCTGACGGCGGGCTCTTCCGCGATTGGCGTCGGTTCGCCGTTTTGCGCAAGTTCATACCCGGCAGCAAACGCCCGCAAACTGGCTTCCACCCCTTTGCCACTCGCGCGAATTGCCTCTTCAAAGGCCGTTCGTTCAAATGGCAATGCTTGTGAACCGGCTAGAGCCCCGAACAAGGAGGCGGAGATTACCGAGCCGACACTGACAGCCGCAACATCCATGTCCGCAAGTATCAGCTTGTGTGAAGCAACTTCCGCCGCCGCCCTCACCTCTGCGGACGATGCCATGCCATCTCCCGGCACGGTTTTTTCCGAAACCGCCAGCATCCGGTGGGTCGACGCGATCAATGTGGTGCGGTCTGGCGTCACAAACCCGCGCATGATGGCGCGACCGGCTTCCATCATTTCCGCTGCGATCATGATATCGACGTCGCCTGAGGAAGGTGCCAGCGAGAACACGGGTGACGCAACGTCCCCCGGCGCCATCTCGATATAGTAGATGGTCGCGCCTGTTCTTTGCGCGACACCGGCCACACTCGTTGCCTGACAGTGATATCCCTGCGAACGCGCTAGCGACTCGATCCAGTTGGTCAGAACACCACCACCCTGTCCACCGACGGCAAGAATGGCAAGCTTGATGATGCCGTCCAGAGCAGGATCTGCCGGCTGGGCATCAAGTGGAAGGGCGAGCGACATCAAACACCCTCCCCGGTGAAGGTGAGACGGCGGCTCGCGCGGCGCTCTTGCAGCCAGGAGATTATTTTCTTCCGCATACCTGAGAGCCATGCCTCAAGACCGGTCGGATTGTGAACCACACGCGCCTCATAGAAGGACGGACACAGGATCGCGGCATCTGCGACCTCACCGCAATTGCCGCAACCGACGCAGGACTGATCGATATGCGCGACCGGGTCATCGCGCAGTGGATCATCGAGTGTCTTCAGCGACAGTGACGGACAACCGGACAGGCGAATGCAGGCATGGTCTCCGGTACAAACATCCTGATCGACCCCGAAACGCGGCTGTTCGACCCTTTGCCCATTTGCAATCGCCTTGTTGCGCTGGGGCTTTTCCCGCCGCTGTCGATTGAGCATGCATTCCGACGAGGCAACAATAACTTTCGGACCGTTGTAATCCGTGGTCAGGGCCTCGCGAATGGTTTCGCGCATTTTTGTGACGTCATAGGTGCGGTCGATCTGGCGGATCCATTCCACACCCGCGCCTGCCAGAGCCTTGGTGATCGGGTTGTTGGTCGACTTGGTCTTGTTCTCTGCGCGGCTTGAGGGAACATCCTGTCCGCCGGTCGCAGCCGAATAATAATTGTCGACGATGATCGCAACACTGTCTGACTTGTTGAAGACCATGTTGCCGATGGAGGAGCTGAGACCATTATGCCAGAAACCGCCATCGCCGAGGATCGAGATCGCCCGCCGTTTTCCACCGCCGTCAAAAGCCGCATTGGACGCGGGCCCCAAACCGTAACCCATGGTCGATCCGCCGATTTCGAACGGCGGCAGACAGGCAAAGAGGTGACAGCCGATGTCTCCGGTTATCTGGTGCTTTCCAAGTTCCTGTTCAGCCAGCTTGAGCGAAGCGAAAATCGGCCTCTCAGGACAACCGGTGCAAAAACCGGGCGGGCGGATCGGAACGGTCTTGCTGAGATCCGGCAGCTCGGGTTTCGGCGCGTTCGGGGCCAGGACCTTGCCAGGCAGCAAATCAGGCGCATAGCGGCGAACGAAAGCCTCCAGACCGTCAAACATGATCTGCCCGGTATACTCACCAGCCTTCGGGAAGATGCCCTTGCCCTCCAAGCGGGTGGTTCCGCCTTCCTTGTAAAGCATGGCACCAAGCTGCTGCTCGATGAATTCCGGCTGACCTTCCTCGACAAGCAGAACAGCTTCCTTGCCCTCGCAGAACTCCAGAAGGTCCGACTTCACAAGCGGGTAGGTTACGTTGAGGACATAGAGCGGAACGGACGTATTGCCGCTGATGTCCGCCAGTCCGAGACGCTGCAAGGCGCGGATCACGCTGTTGTACATGCCTCCCAGGCAAACGATCCCCACCTTGCTCTTGTCCGGTCCGAACTTCTCGTTGAGCTTGTTCTCCAGAATGAACTTTTCGGCGGCCGGCCAGCGATTGTCGACCTTGTCGTGTTCGTGCGCGTAGGACATCGGCGGCAGAACAACGCGATTGAAATCCCGCTGCGGATTGGCCAGGGCATCCTTGACCGATAATGGCGGCGGCTCGTTGTCACTGGTGTCGAAGCTTCCGGTCACATGGCAAGACCTGATCCTCACCATAAGCATGACAGGTGAGTTGCTTGCCTCAGACAACGCAAAACCATCGCCAACCGCCTTGACGATAGAAGGAAGATTGGGGCGAGGGTCAAGCAGCCAGAATTGCGACTTCATGGCAAAGGCGTAGGAACGCTCCTGCATGATGGAGGAGCCTTCGCCGTAGTCCTCACCAACGATGACCAGCGCCCCACCATTGACACCGGAAGAAGCCAGATTGGCCAGAGCGTCCGAGGCAACGTTGACGCCGACAGATCCCTTGAAAGTTACCGCCCCGCGGATGGGATAGTGAACAGAGGCCGCCAGCATGGCAGCTGCAGCCGCCTCGGAGGCATTGGCTTCGAACCGGATACCAAGTTCGCCCATGAGATCTTCGGCATCGGCAAGGACATCCATGAGATGGGAGATGGGAGCACCTTGATAGCCGCCGACATATCCGACGCCGTTTTCCAGGAGCGCTTTGGTGATGGCAAGAATGCCTTCACCTGTAAAAACGTCCCCTGTCCCTTTTCGAAGATGCTCTACCTCAGCCTTGAACGACCTTTCGGCCATCGGCTCCTCCCTACGCGGTCACTATATCGGATTCTTGCGCACGTTCTTCAAAATGGCCTGCAACGTCGCTACGAACGCCCGCTGGTCGGCCTCGCTGATCCCACGAAACATTTGCTGATAGGCCGTTGCCAGATGCGGCCAGAGCATGTCATGGGTTTCCCGGCCCTTCGCGGTAAGGTGTATCCGGACAGCCCGGCTGTCTTCCCGGTCGGAGACCCGTTGAACCAACCCGTCGCGCTCCAGGGCGTCCAGGGCTCGACTGAGCGTCGAAGTTTCAACAACCGCGTAAACCGCGAGATCCCGGATCAAAAGGCCGTCCAGTACAGACAGAACGGCAAGCGTCCGCATCTTGGGCGTTGTCAGCCCGAGCTTGCTCATCTCATCCCTGAGCGCAGCGTTGTAACGCCCCATGATACGGTTCATCAGGTAGGGCGGGAAATTCTCAAGTCCAATCTCGCCCAGCCGGGCAACACGGGCATTCTCTTCGGTGAGCTCCAGCTCGTCTTCGTTACTCATGCACCCATCCTCTTCGCCAGATTGTATCCGGAGCCGCCCCCAAGGCCCGGACCCGGATGGGTCGACGCCCCGATCATATGGAGGTTCTCGATTGTGGTGGCGCTATTAATGGAATGGGTGAAAGGGCGCCAGATGAAAAATTGATCAATGGTGCAGGCACCCCCATAGGGATCGCCACCGACAAGATTGATGTTGAGGTCGTTGAGATCTGCGGGGGAATAGGCTCGACGAGCCAGTTTTATCTGATCGAAATTCCGTATGTGCTTGCGCAGTATGCCTTCCAGCCTGTCGGCGAAGGCTTCACGGACCGCTTCGGTCCACTGCGGCTCCGTTTCAATTTCACCAGCGGCGTCGCCCTTGATGATGCGCGGTGCATCGGGAACCTGAAGCCAGAGTATGGCGTTTCCTGCCGGTGCACGGGATGCATCGAGCCGGTGCGGCTGGCCAACACAAATGGTCGGCGTCTCGGGCAAAAGACCACGCTCGGCCTCGTTTGAAGACTTCGACACGCTGTCGATGCCGTCGCAAAGATGGATCAGGGCGACATCATCGAGCCCCTCCGAAATCCAGTCAGGTTCACCGTTGAGCGCGTAGTGCAGCTGGAAATTGCCACGGCCGTATCTATAGCCGTTCGGCTTTTCAGGCGCGTGTTTTTCCTCCAGCAGGCGCTGGTAGAGCTGTGTCGGCGTCACCGACGCGATTACCGACTTCCCGTCGATTGTCTCGCCATCGACCGTCTCGACCCCTACGGCCTTGCCGTTCCTGACGAGAATGCGGGCAACATCGATACCCGTGCGGACTTCTCCGCCTTTTTCTTCAATCAGCTTTCTGAAAGCTTCCGGAACGGCTCCGGCACCACCTTTCGCAACCGGTGCGCCGGCTGCTTCCAGGGCAAATGCAATCACACGTCCCATTTGACCGGAATAAGTGCTTTCGGGCGTCAGTCCGGTGTGAAGCACCCAGGGAGCCCAAAGGGCCTGCACCGTTTCACTCTGATAACCTTGTCCAAGCCAGGCACGCGCCGGCTGAAGCGCGTCACCGAACCAGGCTTTCAGTCCCTTCAGTCCGCGCTTCCAGGCCTGTTTGGCAACGAGCTTCGCCATCTTGCCTGACCAGAGCGAATTGCCCAGCAAGGCAAACAGAAACTCGGCGTCTGCCTCAATGCCGCCAACGTCAGCGCCATGCTGCCGACCGTCGCCTTTGCTCAGCGCGTCAAATGCGGCAACGTTTGCGGCACGGTCCATCGTCAGCACGGCGAATTGACCATCCGGCCGCAAAACCGCCGTCGGATGCGGCGTGTGGCAGAATTCCAGACCATGCCGGGCAAGATCTTCCGCAAGCTCACCATACGCCGGAGACGTCAGGAACAGCACGAATGTGGCAGCCATAACGTCGTGCCGGAACCCGGGCAACGTGATTTCCTCAGTCCGCATGCATCCGCCAAGATGCTCCGAGCGTTCAAGCAGAAGCACGGGTTCCCCCTTGCGCGCCAGCAAGGCTGCCGCGACGAGGGAGTTGATCCCGGAACCGATGATCACATGCGGAGCGGACACGAAGCCGTCCTCAGGCTTTTGGAACCAGCGCCAACGCGCGGATCGGGCTGCCGGTGCCTCGCTCGATTTTCAGAGGAGCGGCAATCAGGATCGCACCTTTTGCCGGAAGCTTGTCGAGATTGGCAAGCGATGCCAGACCGAAGCAATTGTCGCGGTGCAACAGATTATGGGCCGGATAAGGCGGCTCCATGCCACCAGCCTGACCTGCGTCCGTTCCAATGCATTGAGTACCCCAGCCAACGATTTTCTTCGACAACAGGTAGTCGATGGCATCCGGCGTCGGCCCTGGGCTGTGCGGACCGGTTTCATCTGCGTTCAGGAACAGGCCCTCGTCATGAGCCCGCTTGTCCCAATCAGTCCGCATAACGACCCATTCGCCCGCGCCTATTTCGCCATTTTCAGCTTCCCAGGCCTTGATCAGATCGGCCGTCAGCAGGAAATCGGCATCTTCTGCGCTTTCCTTTGAACAATCGATCACGTTGACCGGAGCGACCAGACGCTGAACGTTGAGCGTGTCGGTAAAGCCGTCCTCATAGTCCTTGCCGGTAATCCAGTGATGCGGCGCATCGAAATGCGTGCCGGAATGCTCCCCCAGAACCATCCAGTTCCAGGCGAAGAAGGGTCCGTCGGAATCGTATTCGCTGATCTTGTGAATTTCGACCTTGGGGGTGTTCTTGGCAAAATCAGGTGGCAATTGAAGAATGGGTGTGTTGGGCCCCAATACGCCCGAACAGTCCACCACTTCGATCTCGCCGGACAGGATCTTTGACCCGAGTCCGCTGAGCGCGCTCTCTGCTGACATCTCTCGTTCCCTCTGTACCTCTGTGGCCTGTCGGCTCGTTATCGCAAATCTATGCTAGACAGATTTATTTGTATTTGCAATTATCTATTTCGAGGGGAGAAGGAAATGCACGATGGATGAGACACTGGACGGCGTGATCATCGGCAGCGGACATAACAGTCTGGCCTGCGCCGTGCACCTTGCAGCCAAAGGCTGGAAGGTTGGTGTCTTCGAGCGCGCGGCAACACCCGGCGGTGCCGTTAAAACAGGCGAATACACCCTTCCCGGATACCGTCACGACTGGGCGGCCATGAACCTTTCCTTGTTTGCCGGCTCCGCATTTTGCAAGGAATATGGCGACGAACTTGGTCAAAACGGATTGGAATTCGTCGCTGCATCCAATTGTTTCTCTTCTGTTTTTCCGGATGGATCCTGGCTCGGCGTCAGCAACAACCTGGAAGCCACCGCAGGCAGGATTGAAACCATCAGCCCGGAAGATGCAAAGGTCTGGAGGGACCTCAGCGCAAAATTTCCCGAAACTGCGGACCCCTTGATCGGGCTTCTTGGAAGCCCCGCCAAAAAACGTGCATTTGCATATATCTTCTTCAAGGAATGGCGAAAGAGTGGCGCTGCGGGGGTTCTCGATTTAGGACGTTTTTTGTTGTCGTCACCGCGCGACTGGCTAAACGAAACATTTGTTTCTCCGAAAGTACGCGCCCTGCTTGCTGCCTGGGGAATGCATCTGGACTTTGCTCCGGACGTAGCCGGTGGCGCGCTCTTTCCGTACCTGGAAGGCATGGCCAACCAGGCGTTTGGCATGGTGCTCGGCAAAGGTGGAGCGGAAACCGCGATCAAGGCAATGACCGCGACGCTGGAAGCAAAAGGTGGCTCGCTCACCTGTGATGCGGAAGTCTCTCGTATTCTGGTCGAAAATGGCCGGGCAACGGGCATTGAGCTCGCAAACGGCAAAAAGATCCTTGCGCGCAAGGCAGTGATTGCCAATGTCGCGCCCCGGAACCTTTTGAAACTGACGGGAAACACCGGCAATCAGCGCTATGATACGGGGTTGAAGAAGTCTGCGCATGCGCCGGGCACGATGATGATCCATCTGGCGCTTGATGGCTTGCCCGACTGGCAGGCAGGCGACGAGCTCAAGACATTTGCGTATGTTCATCTGGCACCGGATCTTGACCAGATGGCGCGAACCTATGCTCAGGCTCAGGCCGGACTTCTTCCTGACGAACCGATCATTGTTTGCGGTCAACCGACCGCAATTGATCCAAGCCGCGCCCCTGAAGGCAAGCATGTTCTCTGGCTTCAGGTTCGTATGGCGCCGGGTGACATCAAGGGTGATGCTGCAGGTCGGATAACTGCCACTGACTGGACAGAGGCAGCTGAACCGTTTGCAGAACGAGCCCTTGATATTCTGGAGCGATATGCCCCGGGAACGCACACAAAAATTCTGGATCGTCATGTCGTGACACCCGCCATGCTGGAGGCGGACAACCCCAATCTGGTCGGAGGAGACCAGATTTGCGGCAGTCATCATCTGACCCAGCACTTCATGTTCAGGCCTGTTCGCGGCTTTGCTGACGGAAGCACACCAGTTGGAAATCTGTTCCACACCGGGGCTGCCGTCTGGCCGGGTGCGGGCACGGGAGCCGGGCCCGGATATCTTCTCGCGCAAAAACTCGCCGGATAGCGAAAACAAAAACAGTCCCGGCGTCTGAAAACAAGAATGGGGAACAGTGACAATGAATGTTTCTAGACGCACGCTTTTGAAAAGTGCTGCCGCCAGCGGATTGCTGACGGCTGTCGCAACACCAGCCTTTGCAAGCGACATTGATGAGTTGGTCATCGCTTACAACGTCAATCTACCCAGCTGGGATCCGACGGTCGGCCCGTCTGCGGTAAACCCGACGATCCAGGGCATCTACCAGTCGGTCTTTGATATGTTCATCCATCAGAATCCGGACCTCAGTTTTGGATCGGGCCTCATCACCGAGTGGGGCTGGAATGATGACAAGTCCAAGATCTGGATGGACGTGCGCGAGGGTGTTACCTGGCACAATGGCGATCCGCTTACACCGGAAGATGTTGTGTGGTCACTGGAAAGAGCCGGCAATCCGGATACCGGCAACCCGATTCAATTCATCTGGGGCAAGATCGGCAACTTCCAGATTGACGGCAACCGCATCACTGCGGACGTCAAGGAATACGAACCGACGATCTTCAAATGGATGAGCTTCCTGACCGGCTACGTCTTGCCGAAGAAGTATTACGAGGAGGTCGGGCCGGAAGGATTTGAGGCCAGTCCGATCGGAACCGGGCCCTATATGGTCGACAAGTTCGAGCGCAACGCATTCGTGCGCCTGAAAGCCAACGAAAACTACTGGGGCGGCACACCGGAATTCAAGACGGTCACGATCAAATTTGTCACCGACGCTTCCAGCCGCACCTTCGAGGTCATGTCCGGCAACGCTCATGTCACTCTGGAAATGCCCTACGAGGAATTCGACCGGCTGAAGGAGCAGGACGGTATCGTCGGCACCGCAGCACCGATCTCCGATATCGGCATGATCTTCATCAACGATGTCGAGCCGATGAACGATCCGAATGTGCGCAAGGCAATGGCTCACGCCATCGACAAGAAGACAATCATCGAGCGGCTTCTGTCCGGCTATGGCGTTGCCATCGACACGCTCCAGACCCCAGACTATACGGCCTATGATCCGTCGATCACGGTGCCGTACGATCCTGAAAAGGCCAAGGAGCTGCTTGCCGCCTCCGGTTACGGTCCGGACAATCCGGTGAAGTTCAAGATCCAGACCACCCGCGGTTTCAAGCCGAAGGACTACGAGATCATTCAGGTGATCGTCGGTCTTTGGCGCAAGGTTGGCATTGAGGCGGAAATCGAAGTCTACGAGATTGCCAAGCACTACGAACTGCGGGCGGCCGATACACTTGCCCCTGCGGCGTTCTACAACTGGGGCAACGCCATCGGCGATCCGACCACGTCCACCGGCTTTGCCATGTTCGGACCGTCGCCGCATTCGGTCTGGGACGGCGAAGAGCTGATGCAGAAGATCCTTCCTCTTTGGGGTGAAGCCGACGAACAGAAGCGCATCGACGGCTGGAAGGACGTTGACCGTCACATTGCAGAGAACGCCTTGGTCTTGCCGCTCATACAGTATGTGCAGCCCATACTGCATAGCGACAAGGTCAAGGTGACCCCGCATGCCTCCGGTGCGCTTCTGCCGCATCTGATGACCCGGTCCTAACTTCAGGAAAAGTTCCTACTCGCCTTCGCCGCAGTACCCGCACCAACTTGCTCCTTAGGGTGCTGCGGCGACTTTTTTCCTGAAAGACGGGCTTTATCATCATCATGCCAATCGTGCGTGCGCTGTTGACGCGTTTAGCCACTACACTTGTTACCCTGCTGGGCGCTGCGGTGATCGTATTCTTCGTGATCCGGATCGTTCCGGGGAACCCGATCGCGATGATGCTTCCTCCCGGCGCGACCGAGGCGGACATTGCGCGTCTCAAGACGCTTTATGGTCTCGACAAGAGTATTCCTGAGCAGTTCTGGATCTGGATCACCAATGTGCTGCAGGGGGACTTCGGTACTTCCATAACGACCCGTCAACCGGTTTACGACCTTGTGATCGGACGGCTGCCGGCGACACTGGAACTGTCGGTCATGGCACTCATGATCGCGGTTATTCTGGGTGGAACAGCCGCGTTGACTGCAACGCTCTATCGCGGCACCAGGGTGGAAGGCGGAATTGATGTTGCAGGAGGCGTGGCTCTTTCCCTGCCGGATTTCCTATGGGGTCTCGCCTTGATCCTGCTGTTCGGTGTCCTGTGGCCTTTGTTTCACATATCCGGCCGGGTTTCCCCCTCCCTCGGCTTCGACTTCCATTCGAACTTCTTCCTGTTCGAGGCTCTGCTACGCCTACGGTTTGATGTCGTGCTCGATCTTCTCGGGCACATGCTGATGCCTGCACTCGCGCTGGCACTGCCTCTGGCAGCCATCATCCTTCAGCTTCTCAAACAATCGCTGAAGGAATGCATGCATGACGACTACATCACCCTGGCAAGAACCAAGGGATACTCGGAGACCTCGATCATCACCCGGGATGCGCTTCCTAACGCGATCCTGCCGACGCTTACGCTGATCGGTGTGCAGTTCACCTTCCTGATCGGCGGCACAGTGATCATCGAGCGCCTGTTTTCCTATGAGGGCCTCGGCAACATGGCCATCGATGCCGTGATCAATCGGGATCTGCCGCTCATACAAGGCATCGTCCTGGTTTTCGCCCTGCTCTTCACACTCGTAAATCTGCTGGTGGATATGACCTATGCCGCATTGAACCCGAGGCTGCGCCATGCGTGATGCCCGTGGACAAATCCGCCGTCTTCCAGGCCTTCGCCTGTGGCTGAGCGGAACATGGCTACTGCTTCTTGTGCTGGCTGCCGTCTTCGCCCCGATGATCAGCCCGCATGATCCACTGGAGCAGGATCTCTTTGCGGCCCGACTGCCACCCTTCTGGGAGCAGGGTGCCGACCCGTCTTACCTGCTTGGAACGGATTCCCTCGGCCGCGATCTTTTGAGCCGGATGCTTTATGGCGCAAGGCTGGCCTTGACCGTCGCCCTGATCGCCGGAACGCTGACCTGTCTTGTCGGTGCAACGCTCGGACTGATCGCCGGCTTCTACCGGGGCTGGGCCGATCTGGTGATCTCGCGCCTTGTCGACATCTGGATGGCATTTCCGCCAGTGCTTTTCGCCATTCTCCTGATCGCCGTTCTGGGCACCGGTCTGACGTCCATCATCATCGCCATCGTCGTGATTGACTGGACCCGGTTTTCGCGGGTCGTGCGAGCGGAAGCCATGAGCCAGGGGGCCATGGACTACGTTGCCTCGGCACAAGTGGCAGGGCGCAGCCGCCTAGGCACCGCTCTTACCGAAATCCTGCCCAACGTGCTGCCCACCATAGTCGCTCTTCTGACGCTGGAAATGGGCATTGCCGTAATCGTGGAAGCGATCCTGAGTTTCGTGAACCTTTCCATTTCAACCGACCAACCGACCTGGGGCGGCATGATCGCCGAGGGACGGACTTCAATTTACCAGGCCTGGTGGGTACTTGTTTTCCCGCTCTTCGCTCTTTTCCTGACAGTGCTGAGTTTTTCCCAGCTTGGAGAAGGTCTGAAGGAACATTTCGATCCGGTGCTGCGATGAGTTATCTATCTATCCGGGATCTGACGGTCCGGCTCAGCAATGGCCTGCCTCTTCTGCGCAAGGTGTCGCTTGATGTCGAGGCGGGTGAAGTGCGCGCGCTTGTTGGTGAAAGCGGTGCGGGCAAGAGCATGATCGGCAAGGCCGTTCTCGGTATTTTGCCACGAGCTGCGAGGCTCACCGGCGGAGCGATCCTGCTTGATGACGAAGACCTGGAGGCTTTGCCCCCCAAGGAACGGCGTCGACGGATTGGAGCAAAGGTTGCCCTGATCCCACAGGACCCTTTGACGGCACTGAACCCGTCCCGCCGTGTCGGGCCACAAGTGACCGACCGTCTCGTGGATATTCTTGGCTGGAAGCGCGAGGAAGCAGAAGCGCGTGCGCTTGAACTTCTTAACGAGGTCCACATCCAGTCGCCGGAACGGGTCATTAAATCCTATCCGCATGAACTCTCCGGTGGCATGCGGCAACGCATCCTGATCGCCTCAGCCTTTGCAGCCGAGCCGAAGCTGATCATCGCGGATGAACCAACGACCGCACTCGATGTGACCGTGCAGAAACAAATCCTCAAGCTGATCCGCGAAATGCAGGAACGGCATCAGACGGCTTTGCTTTTTGTAACGCACGATCTCGGCGTGGTTTCCAAGATAAGTCAGTCACTTACAGTGCTTTATGCCGGCAAGGTCATCGAGGAAACAAGCGTCCGATCCTTCTTTGCCGGTCCCAAACATCCTTATTCAAGGGCTCTATTGGCGGCAACGCCCAAGTACACGGATCCGGACGGCTCGCTGATGCCGGTGCCGGAAAACGTAATCAGTGCAGTGGAACAGGAAGTCGCTGCCTTCGACGACCAATTGAACGGGTGAGTGTGTCGCGTGAGTGAGATGATCTACCAGCTGCAGGATCTAAGGGTTTCCTTTGCCGACCTTTCGCGCAAACCCCTGCTTGGAGCCGCACCCCGTGTCGAAGTTCTGAAAGGGCTCTCCTTTGATATTCCCAAAGGCGAGGTTCTCGGGATTGTCGGTGGTTCTGGTTCTGGCAAGTCAACGCTCGGACGCGCCCTGATCCGCCTGATCGAACCGGACACCGGTTCGATCAGCTTCGAAGGGACTGACATTGCCCACATGAGCGAAGACAAGTTGCGGCCACTGCGCAGGCGCTTTCAGATGATCTTTCAGGACCCGATGTCATCATTGAACCCGCGCAGACGGGTTCGTGGCATAATTGCCGGTCCCTTGTCACTGCAAGGGTTCGACAATATCCCGGCACGGGTCGATGAAGCACTCGACATGGTCGGGTTGCCAAGGGAGTTCGCCGCCCGCTACCCGCATGAGCTTTCGGGCGGACAAAGACAGCGTGTCGGCATCGCCCGCGCCATCGCGCTCAAACCGGACTTCATTCTTGCAGACGAAATCGTCTCGGGTCTCGACGTTTCCTCCCAGGCCCAGATCCTCAACGTTCTGGAAACTTTGGTGCGCGAACTCGGCCTGACGTTGGCATTCATCAGTCATGACCTGTCGGTGATCCGGCGCCTGTGCACCCGTATTCTGGTTCTATATCAGGGAGAGATTGTCGAAAACGCGATGACGCCCGAACTCTTCTCCAATCCGAAGGCCCCTTACACCCGCACATTGCTCGACGCGATCCCGCTTCCCGATCCCGATCAGGTCTGGAACTGACTTCTCCACTCAACCTTCGTCAGAGCCGGACCTTGAAGCGAAATGTTCAGTAGAGTTGGTTTGATCAAACACCCAAGGGAAATCCGGGGACAAGTCTGTTCGACGCTCCTGAAATGACCTGAGCCACCTCCATTGTTGAATGCCGTCGCCCGCCGTATAATAGCGGACGGGAGACGAATGTGAGAGTTCTCAAGCGATTGCGTCGTCTCATTGCTGCGGCGGCAATCCTGGGTGTGACCTGGTCCCCAACGGCGGCGCAAAACAAAGACCTATCTGAAACCGGTTCGGTTCTGCTGATGACCTCGATTGAAGGGCCTATCGGTCCGGCAACCGTGAAGCACGTCAATCGTGTCATCGACCTTGCACAGGACCGGAATGCGGCTGCGGTCATCTTGAGCCTCAACACGCCGGGTGGTCTTGCCGTCTCCATGCGGGAAATCATATCCGCGATACTCGGCTCGCCTGTTCCCGTAGTTGGATACGTCTCTCCGGCTGGAGCACATGCCGCCAGTGCAGGGACCTACATCCTGTACGCAACCCACATTGCGGCGATGGCACCTGCCACAAATCTCGGCGCGGCAACGCCGGTCACATTCGGCGGGTTTCCCGAAAGATTTCCCAACCAGGAGCGCGAAGGGAGGAAGTCAGGCAAGTCTGAAGGGGACGATTCACCCGACGACGGCACAGGCCTGATGGCGCCGGAAGACGCGATGACAGCGAAGATGACGAATGATGCCGTTGCCCTCATCCGTGGTCTGGCAGAGATGCACGGTCGCAACGCCGACTGGGCGGAGAAAGCGGTCCGTGAAGCAGCCAGTCTCTCGTCCCGATCG
Source organism: Pseudomonadota bacterium (assembly GCA_039195965.1). Classification (GTDB taxonomy): domain Bacteria; phylum Pseudomonadota; class Alphaproteobacteria; order Rhizobiales; family Stappiaceae; genus Roseibium. The sequence continues at coordinate 17,395 of JBCCVB010000010.1, read as the reverse complement.
GCCCTTGAGATCAATGTGATCGACATTCTCGCCTCGAGCACCGATGAGCTCCTGGTGGCAATTGACGGGCGGGTCATCGAAATCCACGGCAGCAAACACACGCTTTCGGTCGCTGGACTGCCGATTGAGACGGTCGAAATGGATCTGGTCACTCGGATCCTGAGCGTCCTCTCCAACCCGAATGTTGCGCTCATCCTGATGATGATCGGCGTATATGGACTGATCTTCGAATTCTGGAATCCAGGAGCAATCGTGCCGGGCGTGGTCGGTGCAATCAGCCTCACGCTTGGTCTTTATGCTCTCAACATGCTGCCTTTCACCTATGCCGGGCTTGCGCTCATCGGCCTCGGCGTTGCCTTCATGGTCGTTGAGGCGATGACGCCCACAATCGGCGTGCTCGGCATCGGTGGGCTGATCGCCTTTGTTTTCGGAGCTTTTATGCTGATCGATACGGATGCGCCGGGGTTCCAGGTTTCGTGGTGGCTGATCGGCACGCTGGCGACTGCCAGCGGGGCAATTCTGGTGCTGCTCCTTGGATACCTTGTTCGCGCCTACCGCCATGCGCCGGTGAGCGGACGCGCTCAGATGATAGGAGCGATGGCAAATGTAATCGAGTGGCACGGCGGCGAAGGCTTTGTCTGGACCGAAGGTGAACGCTGGCACGCCACAGGAGCGAAAGATCTCAGCGCCGGACAGATGGTGCGCGTTCGTGATGTCGAAGGTCTCACACTGATTGTGAATGCCACATCGGACCTGCAAGCAGAAAGGGAGCGCTAGCCATGGAAACACAGATAATCGACCTGATTGCACCGCTTCTGGTCGTCGTCTTCGCGATCTTCGTGCTCTATCACGCCGTCTTCATTTTCCGGGAATACGAGCGCGGCGTGGTTTTCACCTTGGGAAGATTCACACGGGTCAGCGGTCCTGGTTTTGTGCTTCTGGTCCCGTTCATCCAACAGGTGGTGCGCACCGACCTGCGCATGTTTGTGGAGGATGTTCCGAGCCAGGACGTGATCAGCCGGGACAATGTCTCGGTGAAGGTGAATGCGGTGATCTATTTCCGCATCGTCGACCCACAACGCGCCATTATCAATGTCGCCGACTATTCCGCGGCAGTCAGCCAGCTGGCTCAGACGACGCTGCGCTCGGTGCTCGGCAAACACGAACTGGACGAGATGCTGGCGGAGCGCGACAAGCTGAATGCCGACATCCAGGAAATCCTCGACCGTCAGACTGACGCCTGGGGGATCAAGGTGGCAAATGTTGAAATCAAGCATGTCGACATTACCGAAAGCATGATCCGGGCAATTGCCAAACAGGCTGAAGCCGAGCGGCTGCGGCGTGCTCGCGTCATCAATGCGGAAGGCGAACAGCAGGCTGCGGCAAAACTTGTCGAGGCCGGCAACATGCTTTCCCGCCAACCGAATGCAATGAAGTTGCGCTTCTTCAACGCCCTCAATGACATAGCCAATGACAAGACAAGCACGATTGTTTTTCCGTTGCCACTCGACCTGTTGCCGACGCCACCCGGCAAACCGGAAGGTGAAAGCAAGTGAGACGCGGTCCAATCTGTTGATCAGAGGCCGCGAAACACAAGTTACCGATTGAATTTCGGGCTACATCATTTGGTTTTCGACCGGCACTCTGTCGAAACGTCAATTCCGGTCCTGTGTTGCATCAGGCCGTCCGACGGCTCAAGAGAACCATCAGGAAAGGCGTTCCGACCAGGGCGGAAATCAGGCCGGCAGGCATTTCATATGGGAAATAACCGTAACGCCCGATCCAGTCGGCAATGATCATGAGACTTGCACCTGCCGACGCGGAAACAAGTATCTGTGCACCTGCCCTGGAAAAGCCGAGTTGGCGGGCAATATGCGGCGCCATCAATCCTATGAAGCTCAACGGCCCGACGGATAACGTCGCGGCCGCCGTCATCAGTCCGGCCAGACAAAACAGAACCCCTCTCGCTCGTCCGACCGGAACTCCCAGAGCCTTTGCAGCGCTCGGCCCAAGATCCAGAAGATCGATCCAGCGAACAAATGCGAGCGACAAGCCGAACAAAACAACAGACAGGCATGTCAGGACCAAAGTGCTCGATCCTGTAGCGCCATATGTGGACCCACTCATCCAGCGCAGAAGCAGCAACGAACGCAGATCTCCGGTAGCGGCGAGCGCGCCGATCAACGCATCGAGCAAGGCGGTGAAGGCTATGCCCGCAAGCACCATTCGCTCCGCCTGAAATCCGCTTTTCCGGTTCATGAGAAGAATGAGGCCCATAATTGCAAATGCACCGACGGTGGCACAGGCTACAAGGGAGCCCGTCTGATTTGGCATCAGAAAGAACACACCGAAAGCAAGCCCAAGCATGGCCCCTGAGCTGACCCCGAGGACTTCGGGGCTGGCCATGTCGTTGCCGGAAAGCCTCTGCAGGATGACGCCTGCAATTGCGAGCATGATGCCGGCGGCGGCGGCACTGACGACACGTGGCGCGCGCAACTCGAAAACCAGATCGAAAGCAGGGCTGGAGAAAATCATATCCCAGTTGCCAAGCGCACTTTTCCCGAAAACGATGCTGCCGATCAGCAACAGCACTGGCAACAGGATGCCGAGCACCAGGGTGAGCGATTTTGGTAGCGTCCATCGTTTGACGGACACTTGGCGTGCGTCAGGTGCCTGCAGGGCTTTTGTTTTTCGCAGCATCAGCAGCAGCAACGGGCTGCCCAAAAGCGCGGTGACCGCACCGGTCGGAATGAAGTTGGATAGAGGACCTGCGAGCAGCTGGATGGCATTGTCCGTAACGAACAGCAGCAAACCTCCGATCAAGGTCGACCAGATGATTTGGCTGAGGACCGTTCGCGCCCCGGCCAGCCGCGCCAACGCGGGAGCAGCCAGGCCGATAAATCCGATGACGCCAACGGCACTGGTGATGATCGCAGCAAGCCCGACAGAAAGCGCAACCGTCAGGGCCCTTAGGCGACCCGGCGTTGCCCCAAGCGCTTTCGCCGCGTCGTCACCAACACTCAAAATTGTCAAAGGGCGCACGAGAAAGCCGGCTGCGATCACCAGAACGAGAATTTTCGGAGCAAGACCTATCGGAATGGTCCAGTCCTGCTGCGACAACGAACCGGCTCCCCAGATGAACAGGCTGGCCAGGTATCTGTCGTTCAGGAGCGTCAACAAGGTGGCGGCAGCACCGCAATAAAGGCTGACGACAAGGCCTCCGAGCACCAGCGTGACAGGAGAAAAATTGCGTCTTGAAACAAGCGCGAAGACTATTCCTGCGGCAACCAGACTACCGGTGGCCGCAACCATGTCCCGGCTGAAGGCGACCAGAGCGGGTGCGAACAAGGTTGCCAGCACCAAAGCCAGATGCGCTCCCGCGGAGACCCCGAGTGTGGTCGGAGAGGCCAAGGGATTTTTAAGCGCAATCTGCAGCAGGATGCCCGACAAGGAAAGGCCAGCGCCACAAAGAAGCGCTGTCACCATGCGCGGAAGCGTAGAATAAAGCGCGATCATGCGCTCGATGTCGTACCCGGCGGGCGCGTTCAGCAATGTCGGCAAATGGGCCGAGATCAACAGCCAGCACAAGAGAGCTGCCAGCAGAAGCAAAATTCCGGAAAGCCACGGTGCCCGGTTTGGCAGTGCCTGCGTACTCATGCGTCGCTCCCCTCCAGATAGTCGGTCAGCAACCGCGCGAAACGAAGGGCGGACGGAACCATGCCGAAAGTCAGTACCGCGGGAAAGACCTCGAAATTGTTCTCCTGCACGACGGGCATGGAGCGCCAGATCGGGCTTGAGGCGAGAGTTGGTTTGATGCCATCAACAATGGGTTCAAACGCGATGAGATGCATGTCAGGTGGTGCTGTTCGGGCAAGTTCCTCAAGTCCTACCGTCGCAAAACCCCAATAGTTGGTTGGACGGGTCCAGGCATTCTCAATGCCAAGTCGGTCGAGAACATCCTGGTACAGAGCGCTCGCGCCATAGACCCGCACATGTCGATTGTCCATGAAGTTTACCAGTGCGACCGGAGGCTGTTTTTTCTTGGCAAGCCTTTGACGCAACGTTTCGAACTCCTTGTCGGCGTCAGCCAGAAAGGCCGCGGCTTCTTCCGGAATTCCCGCAAGCTTGCCGAGTTCTCGCGTTTCACGATAAGCGTTCTTGAGCGGCGTCTTCGTTTCGTCGTAGACGGACACCATGTAAACGGGCGCTATGGTCTCAAGGCGATTTCTCAAGGCATCGGTATAAGGTGTCGTGATGATCAGGTCCGGCCTGAGCGACGCAATCACCTCCAGATTGACCACAAGATCCTGTCCGACATTGGCGACAGAAGCGGGCAATTCCGGTTCGACGACCCACCTGTCCCATCGGTCGCTCGACTGTACGCCAACCGGCGGCAACCCGAGATCAATGAGAGTTTCGGCAGCTGCATAATCCAGGGAGACAATCCTGGTATCCCCGGCAGCCAGAGCGGGCAAAGCCAGGCCTGCGGGAAGCAGGCAGATCCCGGACAGAAATCCTCGCCGGTCAATCGACATAGGCAAGTACTCCTTGTCCGGAGGGATGAGGAACGACATTCATTGCGATACCGAACACACTCTTCAACACTTGGGCATTCAACAGGCCTTCAGGCTCGGCATTCGCGACGCACTCACCATTCTTGAGCGCGATCAGGCGATCGCAAAAACGGGCAGCCATGTTGATGTCATGAAGCACGACGATGACGGCAAGCCCTCGGCTGTGACTGAGGTTCTTGAGGAGATCGAGCACTTCCACCTGGTGAGCGATGTCCAGTGCCGAAATAGGTTCGTCGAGCAGCAAACATCCTGCATCTTGAGCGACCATCATCGCGATCCAGGCTCGTTGCCTTTCACCGCCTGAAAGAGTGTCCACGAGACGGTCCGCCAGATGGGACATATCCGTAAGCTGAAGAGCTTCTTCGGTCTTTGCCTCATCAGTCTCGCTGAAACGCCCAAAAGCGCCGTGCCAGGGATACCTGCCCAGCGCAACAAGTTCACGCACCAACAGGCCTCTTGTTGGAGGTGGATCCTGTGCAAGATATGCAATCGACCGCGCAAGTTCGCGCCGCTCCCAGGTCAATACGGGCTTCCCCGAATAAAGAACCTCACCGGCAGTCGCCTCCATTTGGCCTGCCAGCAACTTCAACAATGTCGACTTGCCCGACCCGTTGTGTCCGATCAGACCGGTGACCTGACCTGGACTGAAATCCAGATCGTCTATCGACAAAAGCCGTTTTCCATCAATCTCGACACATGCTTTCCGGCATGAAAAGAGCGGTTCGGCAACGGTGTCCTGCCTGTTGGAAATTGCGGTCATAGATCTGTTCTTTAGCCTTGAGCTTTGACGTATGCGGTTGCTTGAAAGAAGACCCTTGGAATACTTTGGAGTGCTCCGATTTCGGTCTCATTTGTCAGATCACGGACGGTTCGCCTTAAACAACGCCCTCAACCCGACGGTTGATAACATCCTGTAACCAAAAGCAGTTCTAGAGTTCGCCAGCTACCGGCTTGAACTCCCGCATTCCCGCTCGATGACGGCCGGATGAGAAAGATGCTTGAACAAGCATCCTTGCGAAACCGCAGAAGAATATTGAAGAGAGTTACAGGAGATATCTTGAGGCTGGGGAGGAACGGGATGTCGTTTTGACACCGTCCCTTGCCCTGGCTGCTTGCTTACTACACCAAAAAATCCGGTTCGGTAAGACCGCATTGGAAGCAGAGCACACAAGCCGTCCGGCGAGCACGGTGCAGATTTCAAATTTTGCTCTGTTCCACGTCCGTGAATTGACCATTCCCGCATGGGGTGCAACTGTATTCGCTGGCAATTTCCGCCAGGAGGTTGGATTTCATGAAGCTTTTTCAAGCCATTTGGGCCTTTCTGATTTCGGCTCTCATCTCTGTTCCCACCTTTGCGCAGGACCAAGGTCAGGCACCTTCGGTTCTGGTCGAGCGCGCTGCCAATTCCAAGCCCGGCATGGCGGATGTCTATGTAGGCAGGATCGAAGCCGTCAGCACGGTCGAAATTCATGCGCGCGTCGAAGGCGTCCTGGAAAAACGCGACTTTACCGAAGGCAGCCGAGTGAAGAAGGGCGAGGTTCTGTTTCAGATCGAACAAGGCCTTTATCAGGCCAGCGTCGACAAATCCAAAGCCACGGTTGAAGGTGCAAAAGCGACAGCCCGGGATGCGGAGCTGGAACTTGCCCGGCAGAAGGACCTGCTTGCCAAGGGCGATGTTGCACAGACAATCTATGACACTGCGGAAGCAACCTATCTGGCGGATGTTGCCGCAGTCGGAGAAGCCCAGGCAGACCTTGAAACAGCCAAAATCAATCTCGGATACACGACCATATCAAGTCCGATCGACGGCAGGATATCGCGGTCTTCAGTCGACGTCGGCAATCTGATCGGTTCCGATAGCGATGTGCTGGCAACGATTACCAGCATCGATCCGATTTACGTTTTGTTTTACATGAGCGAACGTGATCTCATCCTGAAGCGGCAGGAAGGGCTGGTTAAGGAGAATTCCTCTTCCCTCAGCGTAAAACTTCAACTCTCCGATGGCGCGGCATACAGTCTGGCGGGTGAGGTGGATTACGTCGGCAATCAGGTTGAGACCGCAACAGATACGATTGCCATACGCGCAGTTTTCAAAAACCCGGACGCGCTGCTGATACCGGGGCAAGTGGTTACCGTTACCTTTGACGATCCGAATGCCGATGAAGTTGTCGTCATTCCGCAAACAGCGATCCAGCTCGATGCAAAAGGTCATTTCGTATTTGTGCTCGGCAAGGACAACACGGTCGAGCGCAGGGACGTGGAGCTGGGAAATCAGATCGGACGCGATTGGGCCGTCACTTCCGGCCTGAAAGTCGGTGACCCGGTTGTAATCCAGGGACTGCAGAAAATTCATGAAGGCGTGAAAGTCACACCAACCGAAACGCAATCCTGATCGGAAACCGGGGCATGATTTCAAAATTCTTCATCGACCGCCCGAATTTCGCTCTGGTGATTGCAATCCTGACCGTTCTCATCGGCGCGATTGCCATTCGTTTTGTCCCGATCGCCGAGTTTCCTGAAATCGCGCCACCCCAGATCCAGGTGACCGCGAATTATCCGGGTGCAAATGCCGCGCTGATCCAGAACGCTGTCGCGACCCCTATCGAAGAGCAGGTCAATGGCGTTGACGGCATGATTTACATGTCGTCATCGTCCTCAAGCGAAGGCACCTATCAGCTCACCGTGACTTTTGCGATCGGGACCGATCCTGACATCGCAGCCGTTGATGTTCAGAACCGGGTTGCCCTGGCAACGCCACTTCTGCCGGAGGCGGTTACGCAGCAAGGCATTTCTACTTCAAAGCAAAACAGCAACCTGTTGCAGGTGATCAACCTGCTTTCGCCGAACAAGACACACAACCAGCTTTATCTCAGCAATTATGCGGCGGATTTCCTGCAAGACCCCTTGAGCCGCATCAGCGGTGTCGGACTGGTGGATCAGTTCGGGCCGTTGAACTACAGCATGCGGGTCTGGCTGAATCCCGAGAAGATGGCGGCACTAAACCTGTCTGCATCGGACGTTTCGGATGCAATTGAGGCTCAAAATGTGGAAGCTGCGGCGGGACAGATCGGAGCCCCGCCATTCGGAGAGGGGCAAACCGCCTTCCAATATACCCTGGAAGCGGACGGTCTTCTGGAAACTGCCGACCAGTTCGAGAAAATCATTCTCAAGGCACAGGAAGATGGCTCATTCATTCGCCTGAAGGACATTGCACGGGTTGAACTCGGGTCGGAGAGCTATGCGGCAACGGCCTATTACAACGGTCAGCCCTCCGCGATCGTGGGTATTTTCGAGGAAAGCGGCGCGAATGCGCTCGACGTTTCGGACGCTGTCCAGGCACAGCTGGAAGAACTCTCCCAGCAATTTCCAGACGATTTGGAATATGTGCTTGCCTATGATGTTACCACCGCGGTTCGAAAATCGATCGAAGAGATTGCCATTACCCTTGCCATCACAACGGTGCTGGTGATCTCGGTTACCTTTGTTTTTCTTCTCAGCTTCCGCGCCACGTTGATCCCGGCAATTGCTATTCCGGTTTCGCTTCTTGGAACCATGGCGCTGATCTATTTCATCGGTTTCAGCGCGAACATGATCACCCTCTTCGCCATCGTGCTTGCAATCACGCTGGTCGTGGACGACGCGATCGTGATCATCGAAAACACCGAAAGGATCATGGAAGAAGAAGGCCTTGAACCGCGGGAAGCAACGCTCAAGGCCATGTCTCAGGTCACCCGGCCCATTATTGCAACGACGTTTGTCCTGGCCGCTGTTTTCGTCCCGGTTTGTTTCTTTCCCGGAATTACCGGAAAAATATATCTCCAGTTTGCGCTGACCATCACTTTCGCCTTTGCCCTCTCGGCTGTGAATGCGCTGACACTCGGCCCGGTTCTCTGCTCCATATTCCTGTCACGCAGAACCGGCCATCCAAAAAGCCTGTTGCGCTTGATCCCATCACTGATCGACCGGATCCGCGACGCCTACGTTGCGTTGGTTCGGGTCTTGCTGAAGATGATGCCCGTGTCGCTTCTGCTGTTTCTGGCAGTGGTGGTCGCAACGGTTTACCTGTTCCGGACCACGCCCACAGGCTTCATTCCGCAGGAAGACAATGGTGTTCTGTTTGTAAGCGTTGAACTGCCGGATGGTGCGTCCCTTCAGCGGACGCAAAAGACAATCCAGGAAATCGGCGCCAAGGTGGAAACGCAAAAAGGCGTCGCGGCGGTTACTTCCGTCGCCGGATTCAGCATCATCGCCGGCAACAAATCCAGCGTTGGCCTGCTGATCCTGTTGCTTGATCCCTGGGACCAACGCACAACACCGGACACCCAGTGGCAGGCGATCATGATGTCGTTGAACGAATCTCTTGCCACAGTTCCGGAGGCAACTTCCTTTGTATTCCCCCTTCCAGTGATCAAGGGCCTTGGCTCCAGCGGCGGCCTGTCGGCGGAACTGTTGGATTTCAAGTCAGGCAATATCGAGGATTTCAATGCCGTCAAATCGGCGTTTCTTTCCGCGCTGTTGAAGGAACCCGAATTCCAGTCGGCCTTCAGCAGTTTTTCGGCCAGCGCACCACAGTATCATCTGACAATCGACAGGGACCGAGCAGAGACCTTAAGGGTGAAAGTCAGCGACATTTTCACCGCGCTTCAGGCCAGTTTCGGCTCTCTATACGTGAACAACTTCGTCAAGGATGGACGCGTTTACTGGGTCGTGATGTCAGCGGATGCCGAGTTCAGGCAGACCACCAGCCGGGTGCGGGGTATCTACGTCAAGAATGCCGACGGCGAAGCACTGCCACTGCGGACATTCATCACCGCGGAACCGACGCTTGGAGCCCAAACTCTTTACCGATACGACCTCTTCACCTCTGCCGCGGTCAACGCCCAGCTGGAAACCGGAGTGAGCACCGGCACCGCAATCGAAAAATTCGTCAGCATTGCCAAAACCACGCTTCCCAAGGGTTATGGCTATGACTGGACAGGCGTCACCTTGCAGGAGGTCGAGGCCGGGGGGCTTGTCACCTACATTCTGATCCTGGCGGTGGTATTCGCATATCTGTTCATGGTCGCACAATATGAGAGCTGGGTTCTGCCCCTGTCGGTCATGGCCTCCACCGTGTTCGCCGTGTTCGGAGCGCTTATTCCGCTTCAGTTCGTTCCCGGGCTGAACAACGACATTTACGCGCAAATCGGCATGGTGCTCCTGATCGGCCTCGCCGCCAAGAAGGCCATCATGGTGGTCGAGTTCGCCAAGACATTCCGCGAAGAAGGACACAGCATTCAGGAAGCTGCCATCCTGGCAGCTCACATGCGGTTCCGGCCGGTAACAATGACCGGGCTCTGCTTCATTCTGGGTGTTCTGCCACTTGTTCTGGCAAGCGGCGCTGGCGCTGCCGGGCGCGTCTCTATCGGCTACCCGGTCTTCGTCGGGATGATAATCGACAGCACGCTCGGTCTATTGATGATCCCGGTTCTGTACACAGCCTTCCAGTCAATCAGCGAGCGCATCGGCGGCATGCGCCGCGAGAAACCTGAACTGGCGGCCCCAACAGCGCAGAAATGATACGCAAGAGCGAACCAGCAACATCAAACTGACAAGTGCTCATTATCCAAACATTGGGCTGATGCGCCATTGAAGGAACTGGCCACCGCGCATCGCCGTAACCAGTATTTCAACGACGTGCATGCCTTCACATCGGGTCATGAAAAGTCTGCAACTGAACCTTCAATAAACATCCCGCTGGTAACGATGGCTTTTCACGAGGTTCTCAACATAGGCGGTTGCGCCAGCTTCATCCGTCTTGCCATGTTCTGCAATGATCCTGCGGATGGCCTGATCGACATCATGCGCCATGCGCGAGGCATCGCCGCACACATAGATGGCTGCGCCAGCCTCAAGCCACTCAAAAAACGTGGAGCCTTCCCTTTCGATCAGATGCTGCACATAGACTTTTTCAGCGCCATCGCGTGACCAGGCAAGGCTTGCCTTCGACAGGAGGCCGCTTCCCTGCCAGGCGTTAATCTCGTCACGATAAAGAAAATCAGTCGCTTCGTGCTGATCGCCGAAGAACAGCCAGTTGTCTCCTTCCGCTTCACGCATTTCACGTTCCTCAAGAAAAGCACGGAAAGGGGCAATGCCTGTGCCGGGACCGATCATGATGACCGAACGGGTGTCGTCTTCCGGCAGATGAAAATGGCTTGAGCGCTGCACATAAACGCCAACATTGCTCCCCGGTGAGAGTCTGTTGCCAAGATAGGTGGATGCCACGCCCTTCCGGTCCGATCCATTCAACCGGTAATGCACTTCACCGACCGTCAGGTGCACTTCCCCATTGTGTTTCCTGGGGCTGGAAGAGATTGAATAAAGGCGTGGCTGAAGCGGGCGCATTCCATCGACAAGCTTCTGGGCGGTCAGATCGTCCACGCCGCCCTTCAGGAGGTCGACAATGTGGGCATCATCAAACGGCCGCTCCACCTGCCACTTTTCCAATGTGCCGGGCGTAACGGTGAGGATGTCCAGCCGGGTCAGAAGAGCTGCCCGCAATTTGCTCGGGCCGGATTTCAGAGTGATGCTCTCACCACCTGTCAATCCACCGGCTTGGAGGACCGCGTCCACTTCGGCAGTATCGTTTACCGGCCACAGACCCAATGCATCACCAACCGAATAGTCCATGTCTTCTCCGCCACCAGCCAGAGACAACTCGATGTGGTTTACGGTTTTGGCAGATCCGGGCTCGTTCAGGCAGCGGCAGTCAAGGAGGGTCGCTATGAACGGATGGTTCTTGTCGAACGCGGGGGCCGGCTCATCGGGTTCCGGCGCTTGCGCGGCACCAGCTGCTGAAACAAATGCCTCCGCCTGAAAGACCGCTTCCTTCCATTCGGCGTAGTCATCATCATAGGCAACATCGCACGCCGCCAGCTCCTGAGCTCTGGTTGCGCCCAACTCACTCAACCGGGCATCGATCTCCCGGGCGACATTGTTGAATTGCGGATAGCTGCTGTCTCCAAGGCCGCACACGCTGAAATTGACGGTCGCGGGCAGCTGAGGAGCTTCGCCGGACATCAGCTTGTCGTAAAAATTCCTGGCGTTGTCGGTCGGCTCTCCCTCACCGAAAGTTGCCGCGATAATCAGAACATGATTGGCATTCGCAAGGTCGCCCGGATCGATGGAATCCAGCTCTGCAACCGTCGCATCGAAGCCCTTTGTCTTCGCAAATTTTCGCAGATCCTTGGAGAGCGACTCAGCGGTACCTGACTGGGAACCAAACAAAATCTGAAGAGCCGTTCCGGGCGCGTCGTCCGCGCCCCCTTTTGCAGCCGCCGAGCTGATGGCAAACAGTCCTGTAAACAGCCCGTTGAGCCAATTTCGCTGTTCAGCGTCAAACGGAGCATCGGCAGGTATGAACTCGGTGACGCCTTGTGGCTGGGCGTTTGCGCCGGCGCCGGAAATCTTCTCAAGGATCGATGTGCTGTGTTTCGTCATTGCTGAAAGGTCTCGAATTGAAATGGATCAGGCGGCTAGTGAATGGCCCTGCAACAGCTGTGGCAGGTCACCGTCTTCAAGCTGCCGGACGAACTCCAGAAAGCTCGCGCCGGGCTCTCGGAAAGCCAGGTAGTTTCCGATCATCGTTTCAACGACGGAATTGATACGCTCTGCAGCAATCGGGCCGCATAACGGGCGCGCGATCCCGTAGTCATGATCACTGCCTCCTCCGACCACGATGTGGTAGCCCTCTGCGCCGTCGGGCAGTGTTGTGCCTACAAGGCCGATATCGCCGATATAGTGCTGCGCACAGGAATTCGGGCACCCTGTCAGATGGATGTTGATCGGCCGATCGAGCGTGAACAGATCCTCCAGGTGCCGAACCAGCTCCGTTCCGCTCTGTTTGGTATGAGCCAGCCCCAGTTTGCATCCCCACCGACCGGTACAGGCAACCGCTCCTGCCGCGAATGCCGTCGCTGACGTCGGCATTCCGTTTTCTTCAAGAACGCGCACTGCGTCGGCAATGTGATGGTTTTCGACGCCCGCAATCAGCAGATTTTGCCAAACCGTCAGACGCACATCGTTACAGCCCTTTTCCATGGCAAGTTGGCCGACATGACGCATTTGCTCAGGCGAAAGGCGCCCCATTTCCAGCGCCACGCCGACATAATTCAGGTCAGGTGCGCTCTGCTTGTGAACACCGATATGGGCCTGCCGCAACACCGGAGGTCTCGGCAAATCGTGATCCGCGGACAGTTTGGTCAGCTGAAACTCCGCTTCCAGTTCCTCAAGCTTTTCCTGCGTTCGCTCTATAAACCAGTCAAATCCCTTGGAATCGAGCAGGTACTTCAACCGCGCCTTTTTCCGGTTGGTTCTGTCTGCGTGTTCGACAAAGACATGAAGCATGGCCCGTCCGGCCAGAACCGTCTGTTCCGGAGTGCAGACAAAGCCGGTATCGCGGGCCAGATCCTTGTGCCCTGAAATACCGCCAAGCATTATCCGGCAATAGATCCCGGGTTCCAGATCACTGTCATTGTCGTTGATCTCAACAGCCTGAAAACAGATGTCGTTGGAATCACTGACTGTGGAAATGGAGCCGCCACCGTCAAAGGAAATGTTGAACTTGCGCGGCAATCCCTGCAGCTCACGGGTATTCAAGACAGCATTGGAAAGCCGTATCGTGAAGGGAGACAGGTCGATCAACTCCAAGGGGTCGAATCCCGATGTCGGAGAGGACGTCATGTTTCTCGCTGAATCGGCCCCTGATCCGTGGCAGGTCAATCCGGCCTGCTGCAGATCGTACATGACATTGAGCACGTCCTTCGGCTCAATCTCGCGCATCTGAAAATTGCCTCGGGTGGTGACATGCGCATAGCCGCCAGCATAGTTTTCGGCGATATCAGCAAGCGCCAACATCTGGTCGCCACGCAGCTTGCAGGCCGGAAGCCGTAACCGGACCATATAGCCCTGACTGTTTGGTTCGACATTGAAGAACCCCCAATGCCTCAACAGAAACTGGTCAAGCCCGGTCGCAATTTCGTTTTTGTCAGTCCAACGTTCGATCCTGGCCCGCAGATCAAGCGGGTGCAGATTGTATTTGGCGACTTCTTCCTTGCACAATTCCTCAAGCGGAGTGCCATAAACACTTTCGGGTTCGGCAGCAGATGCGGTATCCGGCAGGAATGCCTGATGCAGGCCCATTTTGGCTACGACACCTGCAAGATATGCGAGCTGTTCTTCGCTAAAACCACGTTTTTCGACGGGGGCATGCATGTCCGGTAACTCCTTGATCCAGCATGACCGGGGACAAAATCGACGACTGATCCGGCGGGGTCACCAGGCGTTGTATTGAAGGTATTTTCCGCTCATCTCGACCTTCACCCGATCCCCCTTGGGGTGCGGCACCCTTTCGACGCTCATGTCGAAATCGATCGCAGACATGATCCCGTCGCCGAATTTTTCATGTATGAGCGCCTTGATCGTCGGGCCATAGACGCCGACGATTTCGTAAAGACGGTAGACACATGGATCAGTGGGGACTGTCTGCTCCCAGATCTTGGTCGGACTTTCCTGAAGAACCAGGGCGGCCTCCTGCGGCAAAGCAAGAACCTCGGTGATGGCATGGGCCTTGGCCTCCGGCATGGCGTTCATGCCCATGGCGGCTGAATGGGTCCAGACCGGCGACATTCCGATCTGCTCAGCAATCCCTTCCCATGTCAGACCGGCCTGGCGCTTCGCCGACAAGATGAGAGCAGTGACTTCTTCACGTGTAAGACCGGACATGTTTTTCTCCTATGCGTTGCCATGAAGCTGAAAAAGCAGGACGAGACAGGTAATCGCCAGAACGGCGCAAATTGCCTGCCAGAACAAAACGGGATTTCGGGCCGAGAGGGGTTCGAAACGATCAGATTGAAAGCCGGGGTTGGGACGGCGCAAATCCTGCAGAAACTCACTCAGTGCGTCATAGCGTTTGCCGGGCACCGGATTGACCGACTTGAACAATGCTCCGTCGACCCAATCAGGCACCCGGCCGGTCTGAGTGACGGCACTGCGGTATTGCAGCCTGGATTGAGCCTGCTCGCTGGTTGCCCGAGCGACCGAACTGCCATACGGCAATTTCCCGGTCAGCATTTCGTAGGCAATCACACCGAGTGAAAACTGGTCGCTTAGTTCCGTACCCAGATAACCCAAGAAGATTTCGGGCGCGGTGTATTGGTGAGTTCCGAGAATTTCCGCACGATCAAGCGTAGGAGCCGCTTCCATCACACCGGCGATGCGCACCGAACCGAAGTCGATGATTTTCACCGTTCCGGACCCGTCAATCATGATGTTTTCGGGACGCAGGTCCTGATGCACCATTTCCTTGCGATGGAAAGCCCGGAGCCCCTTCACGACCTGCTCCAATATGCCACGGACAGTTTCCAGATCCGGGTGCGGATTGTCTGTCATCCATTGGCGCAGCGTTTGCCCTTCAACAAATTCCGTTGCCACGAAAAGTGTCTGCTTCTCCTGATGACTGGGAGCAGCTTTCAGGACATGGGGGGACGAAATCCGTCGGGCCACCCACTCTTCCAGTGCCAGACGGCGCAGGTAGTCGGTCTCGCCGCGCAAGTCCACTGAGGGAAACTTGAGAACCGAATGGGTGCCGGTTTCTTCGTCTTCGGCCAGAAAAATATGGCTGCGGCTGCTTGACTGCAGGTTCCGCAACAACTTGTAACCTTCGTGATATCCGGGGACCTGGGGAATAGGTGCTGGCGGCAGCAGGTCGTCCCCCGTCAGCATGTCTTCAACGCCTGCGTCCGGCAGATGCGTAATCCGAACGATCTGAACGGTCAGATTGTCGGTGCTTCCGGCCTGCAGGGCCCGCTCGACAATCTTTCCGGCCGCGTCGTCGAGATCCGAAGCCCCTGTAATCTCCCTGGCCAGATCGTTTGCAGAGATGAAGTCATGCACGCCGTCGGTTGACAGCACAAACACATCGCCAGTCCGCAAATCGACACCGAGGTAGTCGACCTCGATTTTCTGCGCAATTCCACAGGCACGATTGAGATAGCTTTCCGTGCCGGACACATGCAGCCGATGATCGGTTGTCAGGCATTCAAGGCTGTTCCCGGCAAGGCGCCATATCCTGCTGTCACCCACATGAAACAGGTGTGCCCGCCGCCCCTTCAGGACCAGGCCCGAGAAGGTGCATACATACCCATGATCACGAGAGGTAACGTTGCGGGACTGGCTGTAAAGCCAGGAATTTGTTGACTGGATGACCTTGCTGGCCGCGGTTCGAACGGACCAGGCGTCAGACGTACAATAGTAATCCGTCAGGAAGGACTTGATCGCGGTTTCAGAGGCAATATGAGCCACCTTGCTGCTGGATATTCCGTCCGCAAGCGCAATCGCGATTCCCTTGTGAACCAGCTCCTGCGCATCAGGCACCAGGGCGCCGTGAAAATCCTGATTTTCAGGCTTCACACCGGCCGAGGAATGCTGACCCAGCTGGATCTTGAGATGGTTCGGGGGAGGTTTCATGAGCACCGTTTCATTGGTCCGTAATCAGGCGCCCCACCGCAGGGCGGTGAGGCGACCGGATTATTCGGCCGGAGTGGCAGCCGGAGCTTTTTCATAGCCGGCATTGCGCTTGGGGGATGTCCGGTAGTGCGTGGCGTAGATCATTCCACCGACAAAGGTCAGGCCACCAACGAGATTGCCCAGGATCACCGGAGCTTCGTTGTAGACGATGTAGTCGAACCATGTGAAATCACCACCGAGCATGATGCCGGACGGGAACAGGAACATGTTGACGATCGAGTGTTCGAAACCAAGGTAGAAAAACACCAGGATCGGCATCCACATCGCCATGACCTTTCCGGAAACAGACGTGGACATCATTGCCGCAACAACACCGGTGGACACCATCCAGTTACACATCACCGCACGGATGAAGACGGTCAGCAGTCCTGCCCAGCCTGCTGCGGCATAACCAACCGTTCGCGCTTCACCGATAACCCCGATCTTCTGACCGACCGCATTCGGTTCCTCGCTGAACCCCATTGTGAAGATAATGGCCATGAAAACCGCTGTGGTCATGGCGCCGGCGAAATTGCCGACAAACACCAGGCCCCAATTGCGCAGCATGCCGCCTACGGTAACGCCGGGTCGCTTGGCCCACAAAGCCAGGGGCACAAGGGTGAATACTCCCGTCAGAAGGTCAAACCCAAGCAGGTAAAGCATGCAAAAGCCGACCGGAAAAAGCAGCGAAGCAACAAGGAAGTTGCCCGTATTCACGGCAATCGTAACTGCAAAGGCGGCCGCAAGAGCCAGGATGGCGCCTGCCATATAGGCGCGGATCAATGTGTCCTTGGTGGACATGAACACCTTGGCTTCGCCAGCATCAATCATCTTCGTGGCGAATTCCTGTGGCGATACATATGACATACAAAATCCTTTCGCAGTTCATGGAGCCGCTGGCGCAGCCTGGGAGGAAGAAGTGATGGCAATGAGCCGGTGCCGGCCAAAACAGGAGCAGACCGGCAGCCCGATCGGCTGCACTGGCAGAATTGACTTCACCAGCGTTTCCGCGATGTGGAAAAAGTCGAGCAGATGCGAAGCAGCAACTCCAAGGAGGACCTTGAAGGACAGCGCTTTACGCTCGTGGCGACATTGCCATTGCGTCCGGCAAGAATTGGTTGAAGAAGCAAACCATCTGGCAGGTTTATCTTCCTGCGCCCAGGTACATTCCTAGGCCCTCTTTCACTGTTAATGTTCCAAATGAATTGCATCAGTCGGATTTGCTGTTCCTTCAACATGATATTGTAAGTAAGAAAACCTACAAATATGCTCTTACG
>JBCCVB010000009.1:0-77723 GCA_039195965.1 Pseudomonadota bacterium | reverse complement strand
TGCGATGGTAGCGTTTTCGGCCTGGCTCAACATCTTTCTGAAGATCAAATGGCCCTCGGCGCTGCGTGTTTCGGAGAAAGCGGCAACTTTGCAGCTGGCTTACGACATTCTGCAAATGAGTGGCCTTTTGTTTCTGACCGGCGGCCTGGGCAACCCCTTCGCGTTTCTGCTGATGGCGCCGGTCATGGTCTCGGCCACGGGTCTTTCGGCGCGTTACACCATCATCCTCGGCATTCTGGCGACAATATGCGCCAGTGCTCTGGCTGTCTTTCACCTGCCGTTGCCATGGCCCGCCAGTGACGAGTTCAACTTGCCGGTCGTCTATTCGGTCGGCATCTGGATCGCGCTGGTCTCGACACTCGGGTTCATGGCGATCTACGCCTTCCGGGTCGCCGAGGAAGCCCGGCAGCTTGCCGACGCGCTGGCGGCGACCGAGCTTGTTCTGGCACGCGAACAGCATCTGAACGCCCTTGACGGTCTTGCAACGGCCGCAGCACACGAACTTGGGACGCCCCTTGCCACCATCTATCTGGTTGCAAAAGAGCTGACAGATGAGTTCGAAAGCGGTGATCACCGGGGAGAGGACGTCGCCCTGATCCGGTCACAGGCCGAAAGGTGCCGCGGAATTCTGCAACAATTGAAAGGTCTTTCCAGCGAAGAAGATCAGACCTATCAGCGCATGCCCGTCTCCCTGCTGTTGGAAGATGTCATCGATCCGCACCGCGGCCTGGGTGTGGCCATACACTCGGCCCGACAGGGCGAAGGCGCTGAACCTGTCGGCACCCGAAATGCTGCCATTCGGTATGGTCTCGGCAACCTGGTGGAAAATGCCGTCGACTTCGCCAAGTCACGAGTAGATGTGTCGGCCAAGTGGGACGAAAAGACCCTTTCGATTTCGATCAGGGACGACGGACCGGGCTTTTCGGTCGATGTCCTTGGTAAGATTGGCGACCCTTATGTTTCTGTTCGCGGCAGCAAGACCCTGCAAAGCGGAACCGGCGGTGGTCTCGGGCTTGGCATTTTCATAGCCAAGACCTTGCTGGAGCGCACGGGTGCAAAGCTGCATCTGGAAAATCAAGCACCTCCTCAAAGCGGTGCGCACATTCGCATCAGCTGGCCTCGCGAACTGTTTGAGCGCGGCACTGGAGTGGACGAAACGTCTTTTTCGCCCCATAACGGCATCAACTAACGAAAAATGCAGGTTAAACATTGAATATTCATCCGGCCTGCCCAATAAGAGCTGAGAATAAACGGTAAGAAGAAGATGACGGACCAGATGACTTCCTTGAACGGAACGGAAGATATGAGCCTCCTTATCGTTGACGACGATAAGCCGTTCCAGCAGCGCCTTGCGCGCGCCATGGAAAAGCGTGGCTTCGATACTGAGACGGCAGACGGCGTACTGGATGCAGCGGCGAAAATCGCACTCAAAGCTCCGGCCTTCGCCATCGTCGATATGCGCCTGGAAGACGGCAACGGCCTTGATGTCATTCAGCAAATTCGCGAAAAACGCCCTGATTGCCGCGCCATTGTGCTGACCGGCTACGGCAATATCGCCACTGCTGTGACGGCCGTGAAACTTGGCGCGATCGACTATCTGGCCAAGCCTGCAGACCCGGACGACATCATGGCGGCCCTGGCGCGCAAGCCTGAAGACAAGGCGCAGCCACCGGAAAACCCCATGTCCGCCGACCGGGTTCGCTGGGAACACATCCAGCGCGTTTACGAGCTTTGCGACCGCAATGTTTCGGAAACGGCACGCCGCCTCAACATGCACCGCCGAACCCTGCAGCGTATTCTGGCAAAGCGTGCACCGCGATGAGTGGCTGTCGTTTTGATCCTATTGCGGGGTTGCCCTTTCAGCGCCACTTTGCCTAAGTAACCCAGTCGGTGGTTCCCTAGCGCTCCCATGGAGATCGTTCATGCGGCTTGTTGCTGCTCACGCTCGTTATACGCCTCTGCTGAAATCCGGCCTTCTGACGGCCTGCAGTATTGTTTTCCTGACTTCAGGTCTCAACGCGTTCGCCCAGTCGGCTCCGGAAACGGTGCGCATCAATGTGGAGCCGCCGGAACCCGGCATTCGCTCCATCACTGTCAATAAGAAATACAGGCCGATCATCAGCCGGGACGACAAGGGTGTCGTCATCGACACGATGGGAAGCGACAGCAAGCTGCCTCCGTGTGACGTGAAACTGGAAGTCACGCTGGAAAACAGCCGGGTGCTTCATCGTGACGCAAATTTCTGCAGCGGAAGCACGCTGGTTGTTGACGTTTCAAGCGACGGAAAGCCCGGCGCCACCGCTCGTGTGGTCGGCACTTCCTCCGGTGTTGCAGCTGGTCCGGTCAGCAACAACACTCCCGGTGTTTCTTCCTCCTCCGGGTCTTCTGCAAGCGCACCTGCGCAACAGCCAACGACGCCAAGCACTTCAGGAAACGAGAACGAAACCGCTGTTGCGGAAGTAGATCCGACCTCGGAGACTGGCGGGTTGAAGCCTCTTGAGCAGGTCGATACGCCGATTTCCACCCTGGGCACGGATGGAAGTGGTTCTCCAGCCGTCTCCGGTGATTTGGAAACGACGGTGCGTGAAAGCCTCTCCGGTCGCGGACAAGCCAATGCACAGCCTGTCCTGGTGTCTCCGACTGAGGGGCGGCAATGGCTTGCGGAACCTGGCAGCCAGCCCGGATCGCAATCCTTTTTGCAGCATTCCGTTCCGCAGACAGACAATCGCGACTTCCGTGCCGAGTGCGGCACGCAGTCCGGCTTTGCCAAGATCACTTTCCAGCAGGCTCCGGCCGGTCTTCTGGAAGGCATGCCACAGGCGGTTCGCATAACCGCCGGTGAATATGCCGCAAGCTACAACGCTTTCGGTTCTTCGACCTCAAACGAGGCGGGTGTCTCGTTGCCGGAGGTCAATATCGAAATGACAGACCCGCTCTGGGAAGCGATGATCCGGCAGTCGGAACTGTCGATTTCAGTCGAAGGCATGCCTGCATACGGCGTCTCCCTGAGCGGCAGCGCCAATCCGGTTCGCCTGTTTGTGGCGACCTGTGCCTTGCCACAACAGATCGTGGCGGATGGCGCCTTGGGTGGGGCGGGTCAGGAACCCGGTTCCGATCTTTCCTGTAGCGAACTTGGCCGCGTCCGTTCGGTAGAGGCCGTGCGCCCGGGCCAGATCGTCTTCCGGAATTCAAGCCGTCAGCCCGTCGAGGTGCACTGGGTGGATTATCGCGGCGGCGAACGTCCCTACGCGCGTCTCGAGCCGGGTCAGATCCTCGAGCAGCAAACCTACGTTTCTCACGCCTGGACGGTTCGCGGCGCCAGCGGCGAATGCCGGGGTATTTACGTGACCCGCACACCCTACAGGGAAGTGGTCATCAACGGCCCCTCCAATTTCAATAACAACAATGGCGGGTTCGGCAACAATCCCGGTGGTGGCTTCGACAACAACGGTGCCGGGGGGTTCGGTAACAACGGGGCAGGCGGCTTTGGCGGACAGCAGGGTGGCTTCCAGGGTGGTCAGCAGAACAATGGCTATCCTGCAGGCCCCATTCCCCCAGGGAGCGTGGGCGGTGCCAACCAGCAGGTGTTCCAGCAGCAGCAAACTGCACGCACGAATGTCGCCGATTATCTTTGCACGGCCGGTATCGACCTGAATGTCGTCTTTTCACCGGATGGCCAGACCGCAACCGTCGCCGAAATGGGATATGGCGCGGTTACGCTGCAGCGCTTGGGCAGCGCCAATACATTCTATTACGAAGCGCAGGGTCACGTTCTAAAAGGACAACTTCACAATGCAACCTGGTCACGGCCGGGTCTTCGAGATGTATTTTGTGCCCGTAGGTAAAGCAAATCCAGGTTGTTGTTCTGCTCTCTTTCCCTTAGGTAGAAATAACAATCGCCTAATACTCTTTGGTATAGCAAATCGATTAAATCGGCGGATATCCTGAAAGTTTAAGCTTTTGGTCAGGTGTTTAAGTGAATTTCCTCTCAACGAATATTGAAGGGAATCATTTCGTTATGTCATTTGCACGCTGGCCTATTACCTGGAAAATCAGTCTTCCCATTGCAACTATTCTTCTTTTCACTGTCGCGATCTGTGTCGTCAGCCTGAATAGTCTTTATTCTGCAATGTTCAACGAACGCCTTGGAAAGATTGAAGAAATCTCGAACAGCGCGGTTTCCATCGCCTCCTATTATCAGGGGCTTGAGCAAGCAGGCGAAATGACCCGTGACGAGGCCCAGGCCGCAGCGAAAGCCGCAATCGGAGCCGTAAGGTTCGAAGGCAACAACTACGTCTTCGTCTATGACTTTGCCGGCAACAATCTGGTGCATCCGAAGAGCTCGATTGTCGGCACCAACATGATGGGCTTCAAGGACAAGACCGGGGTTCCGATTGTTCAAGAGTTGATCAGCCAAGCCAAAGCCGGTGGCGGTTCGCTGCTGTACTACTGGCCGCGTGCAAACAGCGAAGTCGCGATCGAAAAATACGGCTGGGGCGCCGGGTTTGCTCCCTGGAACTGGATGATCGGAACGGGCGTTTATGTCGACGATCTTGATTCAGCTTATTGGAGTGCAGCTGCAACAATCCTGGCGCTGGCAGCGCTGGGAGCTCTGATCGCCATCACGATCGCTTTGATTGCTGTGCGTAACACCGTACGCCCGCTTCGTGCCCTGACAGCCAATATGTCCACCCTCGCGGACGGCAATACGGATATTGCCATTGAAGGTACGGATCGGGGTGACGAGATTGGTCAGATGGCAGCTGCCATGGAGATCTTCGTCCAGAATGAAGCTGCCCGCCGTGACCTGGAAGACCAGCAGAACGCTGTTCAGGAAGACCAGGCTCGCAAGGGTTCCGAAATCCAGCAGTTGAGCAGTGATTTCGACCGTCAGATTTCCGAAATGATGAACATCATCGACAGCTCGGTGCAAAATCTTCAGGTCGCTTCGGCCGATATGACAGGCGTTGCCGCGCAGACAACCGAGCAGAGCGGTCTTGTGTCGAACGCTTCTTCTCAGGCCTCACACAACGTCGAAACAGTGGCGGCAGCAGCCGAAGAGCTGTCGGCTTCCGTCAACGAAATCCGCAGGCAGGTTCAATCCTCCAGCGAGATTGCCGCCCGCGCAGCCGGTGAAGCGCAATCGACCAATCAGCGCATGAACGGTCTGTCGGACTCTGCAAGCCGCATCGGCGAGGTCGTGACGCTTATCCAGGCGATTGCCGAGCAGACCAATCTTCTGGCGCTGAACGCAACGATCGAAGCCGCACGCGCCGGTGAAGCCGGCAAGGGCTTCGCGGTTGTCGCGGCAGAGGTCAAGGAACTGGCAACGCAGACGTCCAAGGCAACGGAAGAAATTTCGAGCCAGATCTCCGCGATCCAGGAAGAAACCGGTCACGCGGCAACAGCGATTTCCTCGGTAACCGAGATCATCAACAACATGAACGAAATCGCTTCCTCCATCGCCTCCTCGGTTGAGGAGCAGGGTGTTGCCACGCAGGAAATCGCGAGCAACGCGACCGAAGCCTCCCGCAGTACCGTGGAAGTGACCACCAACATCGAAACAGTTGCCTCCGCTGCGGAAAACACGCGCGACACTGCCGAGAAAGTCGACAGTTCGGCGCAGCAGCTGAAGGAAAACGCGTCCATGCTGCGCGATCAGGTGGCTTCGTTCCTGCAGGAAGTTCGCAATCGTTCTGCAGCCTAAAACGTCTGCAAATTGAGGACAGAAGCCCGCAATCCGAAAAGGTTGCGGGCTTTTTCGTGAATGTTCAGAGCTTGCGCAGCGCCACCTTGGAGATCCGGTGGCTCGCGTTCTTGGACAAGATCAGATCCGCCCGGGGCCGGGTCGGCAGAATGTTTTCCCGCAGGTTCAGCAGGTTGATCTCGTTCCAGATATGGGTCGCGGTTTCGACTGCTTCCTGGTCGCTAATGCGCGAGTACTTATGGAAGTAGGAGCCCGGATCACGGAACGCCGTTTCCCTCAGGCGCATGAAACGTTCCACGTACCATTTGCTCAACAGGTCTTCATCGGCATCGATGTAGACCGAGAAGTCGAAGAAATCCGAAACGAAGGGCACTGCACGCCCGTCTTTCGGCAATTCCCGCGTCTGCAGAACGTTGAGGCCTTCGACGATCAGAATATCCGGCTTGTCGATCGTAACCGTGTGGCCGGGCATGACGTCGTAGTAGAAATGCGAGTAAACGGGTGCCCGGACGTTCCGGCGTCCGGCCTTGATATCTGACAGGAATTTCAGCAGGCGAGGCCTGTCGAAGCTTTCCGGAAAGCCTTTCTTGGACATCAGGCCCTCAGCTTCCAGGATCGCATTCGGATAGAGGAAGCCATCCGTTGTAATCAGATCCACGCGCGGGCTGGCAGGCCAGCGAGCCAAAAGTTCGCGCAGCACACGCGATGTAGTCGATTTTCCGACGGAAACCGATCCGGCTACACCGATGATGAACGGTGTCTTGCCGTCACGGTGGCCAAGAAAGTTCTGGGTGGCCTGGTGAATGCTGACGGTCGCTTCGGCATAGAACGCCAGGAGGCGTGAAAGCGGCAGATAAATTGTCTCCACCTGCTCAATGGAGACCGGAGCGTTCAGACCCTGAAGTTGCGACACTTCGTGTTCGCTCAGGGTCATTGGCGTATCAGCACGTAATTTGGACCACTGGCGCTCGGTGAACACCCGGTAAGGGGACAAATCCATGTCCAGGGCCGTGGCGACTTTCTGATCCATCTTTCTCGCAGTTCCCGCTGCGGTGGCTAAGGCGAGCCAGCTGTCATTCCTCAGGCCGGGATGCTTTTTCTTCCAGTCCGGTTTGTCCCGTACGGCCCGCGAGTTCCCTCATAACGTCCCCTAGCGGAACATTAGACACGTTCAGAACAACCAGCAAATGATAAAGCACGTCGGCGGCTTCCGCCGTCAATTCTTCCCGATCTTCCCTGACAGCGGCTATCGCCGCTTCGACCGCTTCTTCCCCCAGTTTCTGGGCGCATTTTGCAACGCCCTTGCTCACGAGCTTGCGCGTATAGGACTTCTCGTCCTCGCTCTTCGCACGTGCAGCAATAATGGCGTCCAGATCGTCCAGTGTGAACTTCGTCATTGGTCTTATATCCCAGGTCTCGAATGCAGCGTCTCTCAGGCGTCCAGTCGCATCGGAACGCCAGCATCGTTCATGTACTGCTTCGTTTCCTGAATTGTGTATTCGCCGAAATGGAAAATGGAGGCCGCCAGGACCGCGGTCGCATGGCCGTCCCGCACACCTTCAACCATATGATCCAGGGTTCCAACGCCGCCCGAGGCAATCACCGGGACGGGCACAGCATCGGCAATCGCGCGGGTTAGCGCAATGTTGTATCCGGATTTGGTGCCGTCCCTGTCCATGGACGTCACCAACAGTTCGCCAGCCCCAAGCTCGACGACCTTTTTGGCAAACTCAACCGCGTCGATGCCGGTAGCATTGCGGCCGCCATGGGTGAAGATCTCGAAACGGTCCGCTTCACCCGGCTCGTTCACCTGCTTGGCGTCGATTGAAACAACAATGCACTGCGCGCCGAATTTTTCCGCCGCTTCGCGCACGAAGTCCGGGTTCTTGACCGCCGCGGTGTTGATGGAAACCTTGTCGGCACCTGCGATCAGCAGTTTGCGGATGTCCTCGACCGTGCGAACACCGCCGCCTACGGTAACCGGCATGAAGCAGGCCTCGGCCGTACGCCGAACAACATCATAGATCGTGTCACGGCCTTCATGACTTGCTGTGATATCAAGAAAGCAGAGTTCATCGGCACCGGCCGCGTCGTAAGCCTTGGCGGCTTCGACCGGATCTCCGGCGTCGACCAGATCCACGAAATTCACACCCTTGACGACACGGCCATCCTTGACGTCCAGGCACGGAATGACACGTGCTTTTAAAGTCATGATGCTTTCCTCCGTGCTTCCAGGATCAGATCCATGGCTTCTTTCGGGTCAAGTCGACCGTCATAGAGAGCCCGTCCCGAAATCGCTCCTTCAAGAATTGCACAGTCAGGCTCCAGAAGACGATGAATATCGTCAATGGACGCAAGACCTCCGGAGGCGATCACCGGAATGGAGACCGAACGGGCAAGTTCCAGTGTCGAGGGAATGTTGAGCCCCTTCAGAACCCCGTCGCGATCGATGTCTGTGTAGATGATCGCCGAAACGCCTGCATCTTCAAACCGTTTGGCAAGATCAACCGCCGTCAGTTCCGAGGTTTCCGCCCAGCCTTCCACGGCAACATAACCGCCCTTGGCATCGATACCGACAGCAACCTTGCCCGGAAACTTGCGGCATGCCTCTTTCACCAGCTCGGGGTCTCTGACGGCTACAGTACCGAGAATGACCCGCGTTATACCCTTGTCGAGCCAGGTTTCGATGTGATCCAGCGTCCTGATACCGCCGCCGAGCTGCACCGGATTTTTCGTCGCCGACAGAATTGCGTCGACGGCGGCGCCATTGACACTTTCACCGGCAAAGGCACCGTTCAGATCGACCACGTGCAGCCACTCGAACCCCTGGTCTTCAAAGGCCTTGGCCTGAGCGCCCGGGTTGTCGTTGAAAACCGTTGCCTGGTCCATGTCACCAAGCTTCAGGCGCACACACTGGCCGTCTTTCAAGTCGATGGCGGGAAAGAGGATCATTCTTCTTACATTCCTTCAACGATGACGATTTCGCCATCGGCTATTTGCTGGCGGATTTTGACCGCAACCTGATACTCGGGCGAGTTATAGCAATCGACCGCATCTTGAAAGCTCGGAAATTCAATAACGACGTTCCGCGCCCTTCCCGGGCCTTCGATGGCATCGGTCTTGCCGCCACGAGCGAGAAATTTCGCGCCGAAACGCTCAAAAGCCGGCTTTGCCGCCTCGACATATTTCGGATAATCGTCCGGATTGTTCACATCCACCCTGGCGATCCAATATCCTTTGCTCATCTGATATCTCCCAATCTCAGTTACGGCGTCCAGTCCAGAAAGTTTGCGATGAGCTCAAGGCCCAGCCGCTGGCTCTTCTCGGGGTGGAATTGCGTGCCGATCATATTGTCTTGCGCCACCATTGCCGTGAAAGTTCCGGCATAGCCGAATGTCGCCAGACGGTTCGCGTCATTGGCACAGGCAAAGTGATAAGAATGCACGAAATATGCGTGCAGTCCGTTGGACCCGGTTTCAATGCCCTTGAAAACCGGGTGACTTTCGGGACGCACGTCGATTGTGTTCCAGCCCATGTGCGGAATTTTCAAAGAGGGGTCAGTCGGTTTCATTTCAGAAACGTCTCCCTCGATCCAACCGAGACCTTCCACGGTCTCGAACTCAAGGCCGCGGCTGGCCATCAGCTGCATCCCAACGCAGATGCCGAAAAACGGCTTGCCTTGCACGCGCACAGCCTCCTGAAGAGCTTCCGGCATGCCCTCCACGGACCACAGGCCACGTTTGCAGTCCGCAAACGCGCCAACGCCCGGCAAGACGATACGATCGGCCTTCAGAACACGCTCGGGGTCGGCGGTCACTATCACGTCCGGTACATGGGCATGAGCGCGGGCCGCGCGCTCGAATGCCTTCTCCGCCGAGCGTAAATTGCCCGAGCCGTAGTCGATAATTGCAATTGTCATTGACGGGTCTCCGGACCAAGCGTCAGGCCCACGACCTGTTCGCTGCCGACCCTCGGGACAATCGGTGTGCGGTGAGGGCGCTGTTCTTGGTCAGTTTGTTTTTCAACCGGCGCAACGGGCGCGGCTGTCTTGTGCAAAAAACGGAATTCAGCTTCGTCCCGGCTGGAACCTTCAGCGATGCCGATGATGCGCCAGCCCTTGCGTTCCAGTGACCAGCGACGAAGGGCCTGCGCCTCAAAGCCGAACAGGAGCGCCATCAGGAGCGCAACGATGCCCATGGCTTCCGGTCCCACCGAAAGTGCCAGCAACTCGATCGCAAGAGTCACGGCAAGGTAACCGAGCAGCACCAGCCACATACGGTGCACCAGCAGCCAGATGACCGAGAACAGAAACGCCAGGAAGGAAAACCTGTCCGGAACAAAAGCAAGCCGGTCGGTCTGGCGGGGGTCTCCGTCCAGATCCCGAAACTCCGGCGGTGCCATCACAACATAGGTGCTCATGCGCCCTTCCGTTCTTTAGCCGCCAAGCTGACCTTTGGTCGTGGGAACCCGGTCGGCCTGCCGCGGATCGATTTCAACCGCCTTGCGCAATGTGCGGGCGACGGCCTTGAAACAGGTTTCGGCGATATGATGGCAATTTGAACCGTAAAGATTGGCGATATGAAGGGTAATACCGGCATTCATGGTGAATGCGCGGAAAAACTCCTCGAACAGTTCGGTGTCGAAGTCACCAACCTTGTCGCGGTCGAACGTAACGTCCCAGACGAGGAACGGCCGTCCGGACACGTCCAGAGCGCAGCGGGTCAAAGCTTCGTCCATTGCCAGATGCGTGTCGGCGTAGCGGGTGATTCCGGACATGTCTCCAAGGGCCGAGGAAATAGCCTGGCCGAGCGCAATGCCGGTGTCCTCCACCGTGTGATGGAAATCGATATGAGTGTCACCATCCGCGCGAACCTTGATGTCGATCAGCGAATGTCGCGACAACTGCTCCAGCATATGGTCGAAAAACCCGACACCGGTCTGGACGTCATAGGCGCCAGTTCCGTCCAGATTGATCTCGACTGAAATGCGGGTTTCCTTGGTATCGCGCGATACACTCGCTGTACGCATGAGTGACAGTCTCCTTAAAGGCCGGATGTCCCGGCAAGCGGCGATGTTGTAGCAGCCTGAACCAACTAATGAAATAGAGACGTACAGGCTCATGTGATCCAAGTTGGCGCCGAAGCAGAGCGGATCGGGCAATTGGCGTCATCTGCAAGCGATTTGACGCGTCTTGCCAGCATGGATTTCAGCAAAGGGAACACATTAACACCGACCCAGACGCAAAGCGCTGGAAACCAGTACTTTTCAGGAGATGAGCCATGTCCGGAACCATTCTTATTACCGGTGCCTCCACGGGTATCGGACGCACGACCGCAGACCTTTTTCTGAACAACGGGTGGAATGTGATTGCGACGATGCGCTCGCCCGAAAATGCGGGAGACCTTGCAGATCACGCCAATGTCCTCGTGACGCGTCTTGATGTGACCGATGAAGCTTCGATCACAAGCGCTGTGGACCAGGCGATTTCACGCTTCGGCACGATCGATGTTTTGCTGAACAACGCAGGTTACGGGGCCTATGGTCCGCTTGAAGCCACGCCCATGGAAAAGATCCGCCGTCAGTTCGATACCAATGTCATCGGCCTTCTGGCAGTCACCAAGGCGGTGTTGCCAATCTTTCGGGCACAGAAGTCGGGCACGATCGTCAACATTTCCTCCATTGGCGGCCAGATAACCTTTCCACTCGGCACGCTTTACCACGGGACCAAATTCGCGGTCGAAGGATTGTCCGAAGCTCTTCATTTCGAACTGGAAGCCATCGGCGTGAAGATGAAAATCGTCGAGCCAGGCATGATCCGCACGGATTTCGGCGGAAGATCGTTTGACTTCAGCAATGACGAGACCATGTCAGAATATCAGGAGACGATCCAGAAGCTGTTCGCCGTCTTTGGCGAGGCGGCCAATGGCGGCTCAGAACCATCCGTCGTCGCCGACATTATCTGGCAGGCGGTCACAGACGGAACGAACCAGTTGCGTTACAGGGCCGGCGCGGATGCCGAGGAAAATCTCGACAACCGCAAGAAGCTGGACGACGCTACCTTTATTGGTGGTTTGAAGGCGCAGCTTGGTCTTTAGACAGAGCATTGATAGAGGTTGACTCCATGTTTGAAAAAGCAGTTTCCGAAGGTGGTCTTGCGGTTGTAACGGGAGCTGCAAGCGGGGTTGGGCTGGTTTCGGCGATCCGTTTCGCCGAAGCCGGGTTCGGTGTAGTTCTTGCCGACCTGGCAGGCGAACAGCTGAACGCAGCCGCCGAAAAGGTGCGCAATGTTGCCAGTCCGGATGTGAATGTGCTCGCGGTGCCCACTGACGTTACAGACATTGCCCAGGTGGAAGCCCTTGCCGATAAGGCGTTTTCAACCGGACCGGTTGCAGTCCTGATGAACAATGCGGGTATCGGCCTGAGTTCGAAATGCTGGGACAGTTTCGATAACTGGACCAGGATGATGGACGTCAATTTCTTCGGCGTTCTGCGCGGTATTCAGGCATTTACGCCGCGCATGATCGAAGCGAACCGACCAGCGGTCATCATCAACACCGGTTCCAAGCAGGGGATCACGACACCTCCCGGAAACCCGGGCTACAACGCTTCAAAGGCGGCGGTAAAGGTGCTGAGCGAACAGCTTGCGCATGAACTCAGGGAAGCCGGTGCACCGATTTCAGTTCATCTCTTCGTGCCCGGCTTCACCTATACCGGCATGATTGCGGCGCATATTCCTGAAAAACCGGCGTCCGCCTGGACCAGCGAACAGACTGTCGATCATTTCATCGCACGGATGACGGCAGGTGATTTCTATGTTCTGTGCCCGGACAATGATGTCGACAGCACACGCGATCAGCGGCGGGCCGAATGGGCGATGGGCGACGTCATTGAAAACCGGCCACCGCTCTCCCGCTGGCATCCGGACTACAAGGATGCCTTTGCGGAATTCGAAAGGACCGGAAAGGCGTAGTTCTGGCGATTCAGCCACCACAGTGCTATGGACGGGTCGCCTTCCCACACGCCATCAAGGAGACCCGTCCATGCCGACCAGTCCGTTCGCCCCGAAAACCGCCCTCGACCGCCTGATGGTCGCCGTTGATGTGCCAACCATAGGCCAGGCCGAAACTTTGGTGAGCAAGACCGAAGGCAAAGTCGGCGTCTACAAGATCGGTATGGAATTGCAGTTTGCCGGGGGACTGGAATTCGCGCGCGAGCTTGCTTCTGATGGCAAGAAGATTTTTCTGGACGTGAAACTGCACGACATTGACAACACCATCACCAAGGCCGTGCGCAATGTGGCCAAGATGGGCATGACTTTCATGACCCTGCATGGATATCCCAAGACCATGCGGGCAGCAGTGAAAGGTTTGGCGGAAGAAGGCAATCCGAACCTCTGCCTTCTGGGCGTAACAGTTCTGACATCTATGGACGAAGACGATCTGATTACCGCCGGATACCGGGGACCTTTGTCTGACGTAGTGGAAGCCAGAGCAATGGACGCGAAGGCGGCCGGGATGGGCGGTATCGTCTGCGCGGCGACGGAATCGGAAAAGATGCGCGCCATTTTGGGAGATGAACTTGTTATCGTGACACCGGGAATCAGGCCTGCGGGAAGTGCTGCGGAAGACCAGCGTCGTGTGATGACGCCAGAAGACGCGATCCGCGCCGGCAGCGACTATCTGGTTGTGGGACGTCCGATCAACCAGGCTGCAGACCCTGCTTCGGCAGCTGATGCTGTTGTCGCAGAGATTGAAGCTGCGCTTGCACGATAGTCAGTTACACTCGTGAGACAAAGAAAAGGCCACCGCCGGAGCGGTGGCCGAGTTTTTTAATGCGGTCTTGGTTTCTTCAGGCCGCTTGGTTTCCGTTTTCAGGCGCAGAGCGCAGCACCATTCCGTATAGATCGCGCGGGTCATCCGGATCTGCCAACAGATCGAGTTTTTCAAAATGACCGGTTTCCGGCAGGAGATCGCGCACGTAGCGAAGCGCTGCGAAGTCCTCGATCGCAAAGCCGACGCTGTCGAACAAAGTGATCTGATCGTCTGATGTGCGGCCCGCGACCTGGCCGGCAAAAACCTGCCAGAGTTCGGTTACCGGATGATCCTCGGGCAATTGTTGCAGTTCACCTTCGATCCGGGTCTGTTCCGGCAACTCAACGAAAATATCCGAACGCAGCAGAATATCCTTGTGAAGCTCGGTTTTGCCCGGGCAGTCACCGCCAATCGCATTGATATGGATGCCTGAGCCGACCATGTTGTCGGTCAGGATCGTCGCATATTTCTTGTCCGCCGTGACGGTGGTTACGATCTGAGCTCCTTCAATGGCATCTTCCGGTGTCTTGCAGATGGTCACGTTGAGACCTGAATCGGCAAGGTTGCGCGCCAGTCGCTGGCTGGCGGAATGGTCGATGTCGTAAGCCCGGATGTCGGTTATGCCGAGCATTTCCTTGAAAGCCAGGCACTGGAAATCCGACTGTGCACCATTGCCGATGATGGCCATGGTGGTAGATCCCTTCGGAGCCAGATACTTTGCCGCAAGCGCGGAGTTGGCCGCCGTGCGCAGCGCCGTCAGGATCGTCATTTCGGTCAGGAGTACCGGATACCCGGTGGCCAGATCGGAAAGGACACCGAACCCGGTCACGGTCTGCAGGCCATCGCGGATGTTTTCCGGGTGACCGTTGACGTACTTGAAGCCAAAAGTCTTACCATCGCTGGTCGGCATCAATTCGATCACGCCCTGAGGCGCGTGTGCGGGAATGCGCGGTTTTTTGTCAAAGCTTTCCCAACGCAGGAAATCCTCTTCGATATACTCGGCTATTCCCATCAGCGCTTTTTCGACTCCGATTGCGCGAACGTTTCGCATCATGTTGTCGACGCTGACGAACGGCACATATGCCAGTTCGGAGGGCTCCGGTTTATGGTTCACGGCAGACATATTCATTTCCTCTAGAAGCTTCTTGTCGGGCGGTCGAAGACACGGCGGCCAAAGAGAGAGCCGGTCAGATCGACCATCAGGCGCGCGGTTTTTCCGCGATCATCCAGGAAGGGGTTGAGCTCGACCAGATCGAGCGACGTCACAAGGCTGCTGTCATGGAGCATTTCCATAACCAGATGCGCCTCGCGGAAAGTGGCGCCACCAGGAACCGTCGTGCCGACGGCAGGAGCAATTTCCGGGTCTAGAAAATCAACATCCAGACTGACATGCAGCAACCCGTTGGCTTCACGGACACGATCCAGAAACGGCCTGAGCAGCGGGCCAATGCCTTCTTCATCGATGCGGCGCATATCGCTGACGCCTACACCATGGCTCAAGAGCATGTTGCGCTCAGCCGCATCAATGGACCGCACGCCCAAGATCTCTACATGTTCGGGTTTGACAGCGTGTTCGACTGGCGTTCCAAGCAGGCCTTCAAATCCGGGCAAGCCGCAGGCAAAGGCGAGCGGGGTGCCATGAAGATTGCCGCTATCCGTGCTCTCTAGCGTATGGAAATCCGAATGCGCATCCAGCCAGAGGACAAAAAGCGGACGTCCTTGCTCCGCAGCGGCCTTTGCCTGTCCTGAAACCGTCCCAGCCGCCATTGCATGGTCTCCTCCAAGATAGATCGGGAAGACCGGCGCAGTTCCAAGCTCCGCTGCCTTTGCATGGAGAGCTCTCGTCCAGCCTACGTAAGCCGGGTAGTTTTTCAGAACCGTGTTGGGGGCAGTCAGACCACCGACTTCAGCCGGGACGAGATTGCCGTGGTCCGCAACCGAATGGCCCAGCGCCTCAAGCGTGTCCGCCAGACCGGCTGTTCGAAACGCGTCAGGTCCCATGACGCAGCCTTTCTGGCCGGCGCCTTCGTCGACGGGAGCTCCGACAAGAACAATCTGTTTCTTGACGACGTTCACTTGTTCCTCCGAATGAATTCTCTCCATCAAAGTGTGAGAAAACGCCGCGGCGGAGTAAATCCCGTCACTTGATCAAATGTGCAATCAGAATTATCATTTTGGTAAGCTCAAATTACCGGATTGAAAATATGGATGATCTAGATCTTCAATTGATTTCGCTCCTGCGTCACGATGGGCGCAGGTCAGTGTCCGATTTGGCAAGCGATTTGAAAGTCTCCCGCGCGACGGTGCGCTCTAGAATGGAAAAGCTCGTAGAGTCTGGCGAGATTCTTGGATTCACCGCGGTTCTCCGAGACGACTGGCGCGATCTTCCCATCCGCGCAGTAACGCTGGTCGTGGTCGACGGGCACAATACAGACCCGGTCATCCGTTCCTTGAGCGCTCTGACCGAAGTAAGAGCCATCCATTCCACCAACGGCAAGTGGGATCTGGTTCTGGACATCGCAACGAGGGATCTGGTGGGTTTTGACGACGCACTGAACCGCATCCGTCTGATCGAAGGTATCACCGGCACGGAAACCAGCCTGCTCTTGAACACGCGAAAAGGACCCGCTGTTCCAGCCGATGAATTCAAGGACCTGCTTGGCTGAATGCACCTGTCCGCGACCATCTCGCAAATCGGGTCGCCTGACAGAAGCTCGCCGACTATGATCGGATCAGACTTGAAGACGCGAAGTATTCGATATGACCAAAGCACTCGATCTTTCCGCCATCGCCTCAGAACCCAAGCCGATCTCGGTCGGTGAAGAGGCATCTGAAAACTATACGGTTGTCCGCCAGACTCTGCAGCGGATCACGGAAGATTGGCGCGACCAGCCCACCCTGGAGGAACTGGCCAAGGAAGTCGGTCTGCAACCCATTCAGCTTCAACGTGTGTTCTCGCGCTGGGCAGGACTGACTCCCAAGCAATTTCTGCAGGCCATCACCCTGGACCATGCCAAGGCACTCTTGCGGGACTCAGCCAGCATCATGGACGCTTCATTTGAAGTCGGTCTTTCAGGGTCCTCGCGGTTGCACGATCTTTTTGTCACCCATGAAGCCATGACGCCGGGCGACTACCGGAACAGGGGCGGGGGGCTCAGGATTGCCTACGGCTTCCATCCCTCTCCCTTTGGTCAGGTTCTTGTCATGGCGACGGACAAGGGGCTCGCCGGCCTTGGTTTTGCCGATCCCGGTGAAGAGGAAAGTTCGCTTGAGGACATGTGTGGCCGCTGGCCCGCTGCTCAATATGTTCATGATCAGGATGCGACAGCGCGCTACGCACAGCGGGTTTTCGATCCAAAGAAATGGCAGGAAAATCAACCGCTGAACATCGTCATGATCGGCACGGATTTCGAGATCCGGGTTTGGCAGACCCTGTTGAAGATCCCAATGGGGCAGGCAACGACCTATTCCGATATCGCGGCCTGTCTCGGAAATGCGAAGGCTTCAAGAGCTGTCGGCTCCGCGGTCGGCCGTAATCCGATTTCCTTCGTCGTGCCTTGTCACAGGGTGTTGGCAAAGGGCGGCAAGATTGGCGGCTATCACTGGGGCCTGACCCGAAAGCGCGCCATACTTGGCTGGGAGAGCGGTCTATCCGCACCCGTTCTGGAGTGTGTTTGAGCCTCCCGATCCGGAGGCTCAAAGATTGTATTCCTAGTGAACAGGGCCTTCAGGCATCGGATAGTTTCCGGTGATTTCCCAACCGAAGGATGTGAGCCGCTCGGCGGTCACCGGAGTAAGATCTCCCGTGATCAAAAAGTCGACGCTCGAGGGCGGAAACGGAAGCTGACCCAGGCCTTCGTGCATGTTCGAGAAGGTCTGCGCGACAGTCTTGGTCCAGGACACCATGTCGAGCGGCAAGATAATTGCTGCAATACCGTCCCGGCGAATGGCGACAGGAACACCGTTGACGTCCTTGATCTGACCAAGACCGGAGACAACACGGTTATAGGTTTCGAGCAGAACGACACGGCGCAGCTGGAAATAAGCGATGTCCCGGCTTTCTGCATCGGCGGCTTTCGACGCGATCAAATCCAGATCCTGAACACTTGGCATCGCCTGCAGCTGATAGGCGATCGCAGCTTTTTCGGAGATCGTGTAGAACGGATTGGCTGCGATCCGCGAAATCGTCTTGTCTGAAATGCCTGCTTTGCGAAAGGTTTCGGCCGTCCGTTCCTCAAGTTCCGACGGGGTACTGTCTACAATGAGGGTACGGAAATTGTCCGCCTGACGTGCCGCTGAAACGATTAACCCGCCGGGCAGCAGGCTCGTGATCGCGGAAATCGTCCAGTTTCCTGCTGTTGTGACACTCGCAGTTTCATTCAGCTTTTCAGAAAGCGGCTTGTAAAACGTGTAGGGATCGACGCCGAGCTCATAGGCCAGCTCCCGCTCCGCCCGGGCCTGACCGGTAATGGATTTTGCAATATCGGCTGCAGAGCCCCCCTTGCCGGATACGGCAGCTTCCACACCCTTGGTCAGTCGTCCGAACATGCGCCCGACACCTGAAACCGTGCTCTTGGCGGTGCCGACCGGGTCCGAAACTGTGCTTTCGACCAGTTCCACCGGTTTCATGGCTGCCTGTTTCAGGCCGTCGACGAAACTCTGGTCGTTCTTAAGTCCTTCCAGTGCAACAAGAACCTTGAGCTCGGCGAGTCGAAGTTTCAGCAAGCCGTCTCCCTCGATCCGCTCGACGCCAAGGTCCGTCTGCAACTGGTAGATACGAAGGAATCCATCACTTCGTACCGGGGCCAAAACAGCGTATCCCGGCCCGAGTTCCTTGCCGTTCAGCACCACCGAAGGGTCCTGCTCGGGCGGTGTTTCATATTGTTCAGAAAGTGAAAAAGCCGGCGCTGTCATCAGGACGGCACCAATCAAAAAACCAGCAGCACAAACGGGCAGACCAAATGTCCTACGCATCTATCAGACCTCCATAGGTCCGGTGACGCGTCAGTCCGGAGCCGTTCCGTTCCGTGCCAAGGCCTCACCGGCAAGATAAAGCGAGCCGCAAATCAAAATACGGGGAGGCTCACCATCCTTCGCGGCACAAGCTGCCACATCTGCAAGGGCCGCGTCCAGTGATTGAAAGGGTGTTGCCTCAAGTCCGGCACAACGGGCGAGATCCGCCAGGTCTTCCGGAGATCTTGCTGTCATCGTTGAAGAAATCGGAACGGTGCCAACATGGCGCACCAACCCATGGAACGGGCGGAAGAACCCGACCGGGTCCTTTGTGGTGAGCATTCCGGAAATCAGATAGAGCGGGCAGGGGTTTCTTTCCTCCTGCTCGCCCATGAACTGGGCAACGGAAACGCCTGCACCGGGGTTATGACCACCATCGACCCAGACTTCCGCTCCTTCGGGGCACAGCTCCAGAAGACGCCCATGGGTTATCGGCTGCAGCCGCCCCGGCCAGTTTACCGATCTCAGCCCCTGGGCAATAACTTCTTCGGCAGGCAGGAGGCCTGCAGCCTTCAGCGCGGCAATGGCAAGTCCGGCATTTGCAAACTGATGACCGCCCCCGAGGACCGGAAGCGGCAAATCGATCAGTTGTTCTTCATCCTGAAAGATCATCCGGCCCTGATCGGCCTGTGCGATGAATTCCTGGCCAGACACCCACAGCCTTGCCCTCTTGCGGGCAGCCTGACGAACGATCTCCGGAAGTGCCGTCGTTTCCTGGGCTGCACAAACAACCGGTACGCCCTGCTTGATGATACCGGCCTTTTCCGCTGCAATTTCAGTAAGGTCGTCACCAAGGAATTTTTCGTGGTCCATGGAGACCGGGGTGATCACCGTGGCAATCGGCTCATCGATGACATTGGTGGCATCCAGACGACCGCCGAGCCCGACTTCAAGCAGCAAAACATCCGCCGGATGTTCCGCGAAAAGAAGCAGTGCCGCAGCGGTCGTGATCTCGAAGAAGGTGATTTCTTCGCCGCCATTTGCTTCCTCGCACCGATACAGAGCGTCATAAAGCGCAGGATCAGATACGAATTTGCCGTCTTCCCCAAGCCGGATGCGCTCATTGAACGAAACGAGATGTGGCGAGGTGTAGACGTGGCAGCGCTTTCCGGAAGCCTCCAGAATGGCGCGCATGGTCGCAGTCACCGACCCTTTGCCATTGGTTCCGGCAACGTGAATGACCGGCGGCAGCCGTTTTTCAGGATTTCCCAAAGCCGCTAGCAAACGATGCATGCGCCCAAGCGAGAGATCTATCTCTTTGGGGTGCAGTGCCAGCAACCGGTCCAGGATTTTTGTGATTTGATCCAAGGCGCCCTCCGAAGGCTCCTCTGTCCCATGTTCAGCGTGACCTAAGATATAGCCGCCTGCTTGTCGTGCAGACGGCCTTGAATCGTCCGGTTATACCGGATTTGCGACAATTTTAATTGCCGCTTCGCTCTTAGCTTGCAGCTTCGGCTTCTTTTGCCGGTTCTTCAACAGGCTTTTCGGCCTCGACCTCAGTTTCAGCAGTTGCATCTGCCTCCTTCGGCGCTTCGAGCTTCGGCAGTTCGACTTCGCGCTTCATAAGGATGCCGCAGATCCGCGAGATTGTCTCTTTCATCTGCGGACGCGGAACCACCATGTCGATCATGCCATGATCGAGAAGGTATTCAGCGGTCTGGAAATCGTCCGGCAGCTTTTCGCGAACAGTCTGCTCGATCACCCGTCGTCCGGCAAAGCCGATCTGTGCCCCCGGTTCGGCAATATGAACATCGCCCAGCATCGCGTAAGATGCGGAAACGCCACCGGTGGTCGGGTTGGTGAGAACAACGATGTAGGGAAGGCCAGCTTCGCGAAGCATCTGCACCCCGACGGTCGTGCGCGGCATCTGCATCAGCGACAGGATGCCTTCCTGCATCCGAGCGCCACCGGAAGCAGCGAAGATGATAAAGGGCGTCTTGTCCTCAACTGCCTTCAGCATGCCTGCCAGAATGGCTTCACCGGCTGCCATGCCGAGCGAACCGGCAATGAAATCGAAATTCTGAACGGCTGCGGTCATCTCCATTCCGTTGACCTTGCCCTGACCAACCAGAATGGCTTCGTTTTCACCGGACTTGGAACGAGCTTCCTTCAGACGATCGGTATAACGCTTGGAATCGCGGAACTTGTGCGGGTCCGCCTGAACTTCCGGCGTTTCGACGTCCTTGTACTGGGCATCGTCGAAGAATGCTTCGAGACGCTTGCGCGCCGGTATGCGCATGTGGTGACCGGAATTGGGAATGACCCAGAGATTGGCCTCCAGATCGCGGTGAAACACCATTTCACCGGTTTCCGGACATTTGATCCAAAGATTTTCCGGAACTTCGCGCTTCTTCCAGAGATCGCGGATCTTGGGGCGTACGATAGAGTTGATCCAGTTCACGACAAACGCGTCCGTTACTCGAGTTATCAATCAGCGGAGATATGGGGTCCGCGGGAATTCGTTCAATTCAATTTGTCCGGGCCGGAATTTCCTGCCTGGGCCGCGTCAGTTCAGGTCGAGCGCGCCCGTGCACATCCGGAAGCCAGATCCGCAACGACATCGGCAACCGCCTGAACGGTTTTGTCGGTTGCTTTTCCGGCCTCATCGAGGCTGTCACGAATGGCATTGACCAAGACCGAGCCAACGACGACGCCGTCCGCGTCCTTGCCGATTTCGGCCGCCTGGTCTGCTGTCTTGACACCAAATCCAACCGCAACAGGCAAATCGGTGTGTCCCTTGATGCGGTTCACGGCCTTTGCGACCCTGCCCGTATCCGCAATATTGGCACCGGTAATACCTGTCACGGAGACGTAATAAACGAAACCGGAAGTATTGGCCAGAACAGCGGGAAGGCGCTTGTCATCTGTGGTGGGAGTTGCAAGGCGGATGAAATTCAGTCCGGCTTCCAGTGCCGGAATGCAAAGCTCATCGTCTGCTTCGGCGGGTATGTCGACAATAATGAAGCCGTCAACACCGGCATCCTTGGCAATCTGCACGAATTTCCGGGGTTCGCGGACATAGATCGGATTGTAGTAGCCCATCAGGATGATCGGCGTGTCCTGATCCTGCTTGCGGAACTCGCGCACCATGTCCAGCGTCTTGTCCATGGTATGACCGGCCGCCAGTGCGCGCTGGTTGCCCAGCTGGATCGGAATGCCTTCAGCCATCGGATCGGAAAACGGCATGCCGAGTTCAATCACATCAGCACCCGCAGCAGGCAGGGCGTTCAGAACAGCCTGGGAAGTCTGAAGATCCGGATCACCAGCGGTGATAAACGTAACCAATGCTGGCCGGTCTGCTTCCGCACAGGCTTTAAAACGGCGGTCGATACGCGTTTCCGTCATACAGCTCTACCCCTGCCGCCTATCCGCGGCCCTGCTTTTCTAATTGGACTCAATGCGGTGTAGGGGAGCGGGCAAGCCTATGTCAATCAAAGAACGCGACAATCGAAGAAGAAGCGAGGCCGATGGGGCCTGTTTCAAGCTCCTGGCGTGCCTTCAGCGCTGATTGAAGTGTTTTTTGAACGCGTGACCGGAGATTTCGGTGCGCACCAGGCCCAGCTGAGCCAGTTCACTGTCATTCATGCGGTTCAAGCGCTCAATCTCATTCGCGGTACGGCGAGCCGCACGAACGTCGCGAACAAAACCTGTCAGAAGATCGAAAGCCATTTTCGGCTCCTTTCGTATCCTTGAAGACCACGTGCGGTGCACGCTTTGTCTGGCGGCTTGAATCTAGTCGGAGATCGGGCTGTCACAACCGACATGTTTGCATTGCAGCATTTCGCGTGACGAATAACTCTCCGATATTCGCAGTCCCCAAAAGGGAGAGCGATGCATAGCTACCTAAGCAGGTTTGCAAAATTATTGGCTTCAAAAGTGCACAAAGTGCGCTTATGTTACTCAACAAGTCTAAAATGGATAACAAGGAGCTGAAATTGGCCCATTCCCTGTTTGAGCCTGCACCACCTCCGCTTGGCGAAAAGCTGTGGCGGCGTATGAAAGAACTCAATCTCGGCCTGCCGGCAAAGGAACTGCGGAAAAATTCGCTGTCGGAACAATCAGAGACCGCCGGAACTTCACAGCCAGAACAACTGGATGCCCGGGGAAGACAGCAGTATCTTCTGGCCGCGCTGACAGTCGACCCGATCAAAAAATAAAAGCCGCGCGCCTGATGGCGCACGGCTGATTTCGATTAGAGACGGAAAATTCCAGCCTAAAGATCAAATCCAAGCATCTGACCGACCGCGAACACGTCCTTGTCGCCGCGACCACACAGGTTCATGACGATGATCTGATCCTTGTCCATTTGCGGTGCCAGTTTGACCACATGCGCAAGTGCATGTGACGGCTCCAGAGCCGGAATGATGCCCTCGACCCTCGTCAGCATCTGGAACGCTTCAAGGGCCTCGTTGTCCATCACAGGAACATATTCAACACGTCCGATTTCCTTCAGCCAGGAATGCTCCGGGCCAATGCCCGGATAATCGAGACCTGCGGAAATAGAATGTCCTTCAAGGATCTGACCATCGTCATCCTGAAGGAGGTACGTGCGGTTGCCGTGCAGAACACCGGGCTTGCCCGCTGTCAGGGAAGCGCAGTGTTCCTCTCCCTGCAAGCCGCGACCACCCGCTTCAACTCCGTAAATCTTGACATCGGTATCGTCGAGGAACGGGTGGAAGAGGCCGATGGCGTTGGACCCGCCGCCGACAGCCGCGACCAACGCGTCCGGCAGGCGTCCTTCAGCTTCCATCATCTGGTCGCGCAGTTCCTTGCCGATAACGGACTGGAAATCACGAACCAGCTCCGGATACGGATGCGGCCCAGCGGCAGTCCCGATCAGGTAATAGGTGTTGTCGACATTGGTCACCCAGTCACGCAGGGCTTCGTTCATGGCGTCTTTAAGCGTACCGGCTCCGGCAGTCACCGGAACGATTTCGGCACCCAGCAACTTCATACGGAACACATTCGGCTTTTGACGTTCCACATCGGTCGCGCCCATATAGACAACGCATGGCAGACCGAAGCGCGCGCACACGGTCGCGGTCGCCACACCATGCTGACCGGCACCGGTTTCGGCGATGATCCGGGTCTTGCCCATGCGCTTGGCCAGAAGGATCTGGCCAAGGCAGTTGTTGATCTTGTGAGAACCGGTGTGGTTCAGCTCGTCCCGCTTGAAGTAGACCTTTGCTCCACCAAGCTCTTCAGTGAGCCGTTCAGCAAAGTAAAGCGGCGACGGGCGGCCGGTATAGTGCTTGTTCAGATTTTCGACTTCGGCATGAAATGCCGGATCGTTCTTGGCATCCTTGTAATGCTGCTCCAGGTCAAGGATCAGCGGCATCAGGGTTTCGGCGACATACCGACCACCAAAAATACCGAAATGACCGCGATCGTCCGGACCGGTCCGGATGCTGTTCGCCATATCGTTCACGCGTTTACTCCTTAACCCGAATTTCCGGCGCTTTTGGCCGCCGCCATGAAAGCGCGAATGAGATCGCTGTCCTTGACGCCCTTTTCACGTTCAACGCCGGACGAAACGTCCACTTCCTTCGTGCCGCTCAGCCGGATGGCCTCCACGACATTGTCTGGATTCAATCCCCCCGAAAGCATGAAGGGCTTTGCAAGGTCAAGATCTTTCAGGATCGTCCAGTCATAGGCCACCCCGTTGCCTCCCGGCAGCTCGGAGTCCTTGGGCGGTTTGGCGTCAAACAGGATCCTGTCGGCAACTGCGGCGTAATATTGTGCCTTTTCCAGGTCTTCCTTGGCAGACACAGAGACAGCCTTCATGATCTGCGTGCCCTGCATCACCTTGGTCGCCGCACAGGCTTCCGGCGGCTCACTGCCATGAAGCTGGAACGTATCGGGTGCAACAAGCTCCTTGATACGAGACAGTCCGTCCAGGTCCATATTCACCGTCACCGCAACGATTTCGGCCTTGCCGCGAGCCATGTCTGCCAACTTGCAAGCCTGGCTGAGCGAAACGTGACGCGGGCTCTTCGGAAAGAACATCAGACCGATCATGTCCGCCCCGGCTTCCAGCGCGGCTTCCATGGTTTCCTCGGTCGACAGACCACAGATTTTGACTTTTATCTCAGACATGGTTTCGAGGTATCGCCGCTGGGAATGGGTTTGTCAAAGAAGAAAGGGGGGATATCACTTGTTCCCCGGCTTCGCGCTCCTTCGTCCGCACCACGAACAGACGGGAAATCACGATATGCAGTTTTCGATTGGTCATCCCGGCCTGGCGCGGAGCAGGCCGGGATCTGCGAACCAAAGAATATTCGCGAATTCCAGAATCTCGATACCAATACTTACGTCACATTGAATGCCGCGATTGCTGCCATGTTGACGATGTCGCTGTCCTTGGCGCCGAGCGGGACAATCTGGATCGGCTTGTCGAACCCGACCAGAAGCGGACCGATGACCGTGGCGCCGCCCAGTTCCTGCAGCATCTTGGTCGAGATGGATGCGGAGTGGAATGCCGGCATGACCAGGACGTTGGCCGGACCGGACAGGCGGCAAAACGGGTAGGCGGCCATCCTGCCCATGTCGAGAGCGACGTCGGCAGCCATCTCACCGTCATACTCAAAGTCGACCCGACGCCGGTCGAGGATTTTCACGGCTTCCTGGACCTTTTCCGAACGCTCGCCCTTGGGGTGACCGAAAGTGGAGTAGGCCAACATGGCGACCCGGGGTTCATAGCCGAGTTTGCGCGCAACGTGGGCCGCTTCCTCGGCAATGTCGGCAAGCTCTTCCGACGTCGGCATGTCGATCACCGCCGTGTCGGCAATCAAAACGGTGCGACCACGGGCAAGTGCCAGTGACACGCCGATCACCCGGTGGCCCGGTTTGGGATCGATGGTTGCCTTGACCGTATCAAGCGCTACCGAATAGTTGCGGGTCAGGCCGGTCACCATGGCATCGGCATCACCGCGCGCCACCATGATCGCGCCCCAATAGTTACGATCGTTGTTGACCATGCGCTGACAGTCGCGCAGCAGATAGCCCCGGCGCTGCAGGCGGCCATAAAGATACTGCGCATAGTCGGTGTTGCGGTCCGACAAACGTGCATTCTGTATGGAAAGTCCCGGCCGATTGATGTCGATGCCGGCCCGGTCAGCCATCGATCTGATCTCATCTTCCCGACCGATCAGGATCGCTTCGCCAAGGCCCTGCGAGACAAAACTGGTCGCTGCACGGATGACCGGTTCTTCCTCACCCTCCGCGAAGACCACACGTTTCGGCTGCTGACGAACTTTGGTGAAGATGCGCTGCAAGGTGCCGGCCACCGGATCGCGGCGCGCTGAAAGCTGGTGGCGATATGCCTCCATATCAACGATCGGTCGCTTTGCGACGCCTGAATCCATTGCTGCCTGTGCCACAGCCGGCGGGATGGCGTGGATCAGGCGTGGGTCGAACGGAACCGGAATGATGTATTTCGGGCCGAATTTCGGTCGGTTGCCCCGATAGGCGGCAGCCACTTCATCAGGAACTTCCTCACGGGCGAGGTCCGCGAGAGCATTGGCGCAAGCCACCTTCATCTCGTCGTTGATGGTGGTTGCCTGTACGTCGAGAGCTCCGCGGAAAATATACGGAAAACCGAGAACATTGTTCACCTGGTTCGGATAGTCCGACCGACCGGTTGCGACGATCGCATCGTCCCGCACGGCCGCGGCTTCTTCCGGCGTGATTTCCGGATCCGGGTTTGCCATTGCGAAGATGACCGGGTTCGGGGCCATGACGCGGAGCATATCGGGGGTAAGAGCGCCTTTAACCGAAACGCCGAAGAAGACATCCGCTCCCTTGAGCGCATCATAAAGCGACCGATTGTCAGTCTCGATCGCATGGGCGGACTTCCACTGGTTCATGCCCTCTTCGCGGCCCTTGTAGATCACGCCCTTGGTGTCGCACAGAGTAACGTTTTCATGCGGGATGCCCATTGCCTTGACCAGCTCGATACAGGCGATACCCGCAGCGCCCGCACCGTTGCAGACCACTTTGGTGTCTTTCATTTCACGGCCGGTAAGATGCAAGGCGTTGATCAATCCGGCAGCTGCGATGATGGCCGTGCCGTGCTGATCGTCGTGAAAAACGGGAATGTCCATCAACTCGCGCAGACGCTGCTCGATGATGAAGCAGTCAGGTGCCTTGATGTCCTCCAGATTGATGCCGCCAAAGGATGGTCCGAGATAGCGGACCGAATTGATGAATTCCTCGACCTCTCCGGTATCGACTTCCAGATCGATGGAATCGACATCGGCGAAGCGCTTGAAAAGAACAGACTTGCCTTCCATCACCGGTTTGGAAGCCAATGCACCGAGATTTCCCAAACCCAAAATGGCGGAGCCGTTGGAAATCACGGCCACAAGATTGCCCTTGGTGGTGTAGTCGTAGGCACGGCTCGGATCTTCCGCGATCGCCCTGACCGGGACCGCCACACCGGGCGAATAGGCCAGCGACAGGTCGCGCTGGGTCGCCATGGGCTTGGTCGGCGTGATCTCAAGCTTTCCGGGCCGCCCGTTCTGGTGAAACTGCAGGGCTTCCTGATCGGTAAAGCTGACATTGGTTTTGGACGAAGTGTTGTCGGCGGACATGACTGGGGCGTTTCCTCTTGATCACGCTCATTAACGGCGGAAGACCGACCTTATCCCCTGGAAAATGAAGCCTCAAGCCAAGATGACATAACCCTTTTGTGGAATGCCCCTGAAGGTTTGGTACGTATCGGGCATGAGTGGACAAAGCGCGCAAAAGGCAGCCCCGGTGGAGACCAAGGTCACACCAATGATGGCTCAGTACATCGAGATCAAGACCGCCAACCCGGACAGCCTGCTGTTTTACCGGATGGGCGATTTCTACGAACTGTTTTTCGATGACGCCGAAGTTGCCTCCAGAGCGCTTGGCATCACGCTGACCAAGCGAGGCAAACATCAGGGTGCCGATATCCCGATGTGCGGTGTTCCGGTGCATGCCGCAGATGACTATCTGCAGAAACTAATCGCGCTAGGACACCGGGTTTCCGTGTGCGAGCAGACCGAAGACCCTGCGGAAGCCAAGAAGCGTGGATC
The DNA here is from genome assembly GCA_039195965.1 of Pseudomonadota bacterium. Classification (GTDB taxonomy): domain Bacteria; phylum Pseudomonadota; class Alphaproteobacteria; order Rhizobiales; family Stappiaceae; genus Roseibium. The sequence continues at coordinate 50,130 of JBCCVB010000009.1, read as the reverse complement.
CAAATCCGTCGTTCGACGCGATGTTGTGCGCCTGGTCACGCCAGGAACGCTGACAGAAGAACGCCTGCTGGATGCGGGAGCCAACAACTATCTAATGGCTCTTACAAGGCTGAAAGGCGGTTCGCTCACCGGCGATGCGGTCTACGGCCTTGCCTGGATCGACATGTCGACCGGTTCCTTCCAGGTGTCCGAGACCGATCATCAGCGACTGGCGGCCGACCTGGCACAGGTGTCACCACGAGAGCTGATCCTGGCCGACAATCTTCTTCAGGAAAGCGATCTGCGACAGCTTGCCGAGCAGTCCGGCGGAGCTCTTTCTCCCGTACCGAGGGCGTTTTTCGACAGCTCGACGGCAACGGACCGGCTGGCTCGCTATTTCGGTGTAAAGACGCTGGACGGCTTCGGCACGTTCAGCCGGGCCGAACTTTCCGCGGCTGCCGGTATCCTTTCCTATATCGAAAAAACCCAGTTGGGTGAACGACCGCCGCTTGATCCGCCGGTGCGCGAGGCTGGTGCCGGGCGCATGTTGATTGACCCGGCAACCCGCGCAAACCTGGAGCTCTCCCGAACACTTTCCGGTGAAAAACAGGGGTCTCTTCTGGCGACGATCGACCGCACAGTGACCGGCAGCGGATCGCGTCTTCTGGCCAGTCGACTGGCCGGGCCGCTTGTCAACGTGGATGCCATTCACCGGCGCCATGACGCGGTTGCCTTCTTCCTCGACAACGAGATCATGCGCGAAGGATTGCGGCAGACGCTCAAGGGCGCACCTGACATGGCCCGAGCACTGTCGCGGATCGCACTGAACCGCGGCGGCCCGCGTGATGTTCTTTCGGTTGCTCAAGGACTTGCCGCCGCAAGGGGCGTTCTGGACCAGACCGCAAATGGAGCGGGAGATATTCCGGCCGAAATCGCGGCCGCACGTGCCAGCCTGGAACAAGCTCCGCATGAGCTGGGCGCGGAACTGGTCGCCGCCATCAAGGAAGAACCTCCGCTCCTGAAGCGGGACGGCGGATTTGTGGCCACCGGTTACAATTCCGATCTGGATGAATTGCGTTCGCTGCGCGATGAAAGCCGCAAGGTGATCGCCAAACTGCAGGCTGACTACTCTGAAGAGCTCGGCCTGCGGTCCCTGAAAATCAAGCACAACAACGTGCTTGGATGGTTCATCGAAGCTCCCACCGCACAGACGGAAAAACTGACCGCCGACCCGGCGCGCTTCATCCACCGCCAGACCATGGCCGGTGCGATGCGCTTCACCACAACAGAATTGGCGGATCTTGAATCCAAAATCGCGAGTGCCGGGGAACGGGCGCTAGCCATTGAACTGGACATTTTCGAGCGACTGGGCCAAGCGATTATCGACGCCGGGGAAGCGATCAAGTCCGCCGCACAAGGCCTCGGTATTCTGGATGTGTCAGCAGCGCTCGCCAAACTCGCCCAGGAAGAGAACTACTCACGGCCGATTGTCGATGATACCCGTGCCTTCGACATCAAAGGCGGCCGCCACCCGGTTGTGGAACAGGCTCTGAAAAAATCCGGCGGTGACAGCTTTGTTGCCAATGATGCCAATCTCGGACCCGACAAATCCGAGGAAACCGGCCACATCTGGCTGATTACCGGTCCGAACATGGCTGGTAAGTCGACCTTTCTTCGCCAGAACGCTCTGATCGCGGTGCTGGCACAGATGGGGGCCTTCGTACCGGCAGCGGAAGCTCATATCGGTATTGTCGATCGTTTGTTCTCTCGCGTCGGTGCAGCGGACGACCTGGCGCGCGGCCGGTCCACATTCATGGTCGAGATGGTGGAAACGGCGGCTATTCTCAATCAGGCAGGCGATCGATCCCTCGTCATTCTGGATGAGATCGGCCGTGGAACGGCGACTTTCGACGGATTGTCGATTGCCTGGGCGACAATTGAACACCTTCATGAAGTCAATCGATCCCGCGCTCTGTTCGCGACCCACTATCACGAACTGACGGCACTATCCTCCAAGCTGGGCCGCCTCTCGAACGCGACAGTTTCCGTGAAGGAGTGGAAGGGCGACGTCATCTTCCTGCACGAAATTGTCCCGGGGGCCGCCGACCGCTCGTACGGCATTCAGGTGGCCAAGCTCGCCGGACTGCCGGCAATGGTGGTCGAACGTTCCAAGCAGGTGTTGAGCCAGCTTGAAGAACAGGACCGGAATTCCCCTTCCGAAACGCTGATCGACGAGTTGCCTCTTTTTGCCAGCCTGGCGGCACCTGCGCCCAGCGCTGCAGCGGATCCGGTCAAACCAAACCCTGTTCTGGAAGCGCTGGAAACGTTTGATCCGGACGACATGACCCCGCGCGAAGCCCTGGAAGCGCTTTATCGTCTGAAAACGCTCAGGGCGAACGACGACAGCGAAAGCTGAAGATTCCTACCAGGCAAAAAGCCTGGCGGCTTCTGCGTTGGTGCGGGCAGATATGAACTCTGCTTCGGCGCGTAGATCATCTAGGTCATAGCGCGCTGAGCTCAGGTCGAATTCAGCATCATCGAGACGCTGGCGCAATTTCTTGCGTTCTTTCCGGCATTCCTTGCGCTCGTCCTTTTTCTTGTCTTTGCAGTCCAGCCCGGAGAGGCTTTCCTCCAACTCATCTACCCGCATCTCATGTGAGAGGACCTCGGTCTCGGCACGCTCAACCCGGTCCCTTGCGCTCCAGACCACGTAGCCAAGTTGATAAGCCTGATTGAAACCGGCTGACATCCGAGGAGGGCAAATCGGGGATTTTTGCTTGTTCTGCTTGCCGAGGGTGAACCCGTTCAAGGGTGTGCAGTAGTTCTGAAGTCCAAGGTTCCAGCCGGACATGTACGCCTCCGTGTTTGGCGTGATGCCGTGCTTGCCACAACTCTTCACAACTTCGTCGAGATGATTGGCGGGTTTGCCCACCGAAGCATGAGCCTTTCCGAGCTCACTCCAGTCTCCGGCAACACATTGCTCCTTCGTGACGGCGGCACAACCACCCAGACCCGCCACTCCAAGGACAATGAGGGCAATTCCAGCAAAAGACTTCATTTTCAGCAAACCTGTCCGCGCGAATTCGAGCGCGACCACAAGCAAAGTTGGTCGTTTGTGCTCGTTTTTCGAATTGAGAATCAAAGAGATGAGGCGTTTTAGCGCGACAAACCTGAACGGGAGATGAGCAGGCCACTCAAGTTGAATTCATGATTGGGGAAGACTGTTGGACACGCTCGATCGCCAAGCAGTTGAACAGTCTCAGGGTTGCGAAAATCAGTGAAACAATCTTTTGGACGTGACAGAACCGGTGTTGGGCACTAACATCCAGCTCCCGATTTCTTTGCCACCCATCAGGTTTCAATCCATGCGCTCTTTGCTGCAACTCCCTCGCCAGGTGTTGCTGATCATGCTGTTGCAATTCACCAAAAGCCTTGGTGCGTCTTCACTCATTCCCCTCATGAGTTTTTTCATCGTCGAGGGTCTCGGGTCCGAACCATGGCAAGTCGGTCTCTATACCGGTCTTTTGATGCCGCTGACGCTGATTGCAAACCGCTGGGCGGGTGAACGGCTGGATCACGGCTTTCCGGTGAAACGGCTGCTGCTGATTTCGATATGCGCGTTTATTACGCTGACGGCGCTCCTGACGCAGGTCACCAGCCTGTTGATGCTGGTCCTGCTTATTGCCCCCCTCATGGGCCTTGCCAACATGGGATCAGGCACGATTTTCACCTATGGCCGGCTCTATGCCGAGCGCAATGAACTGGACGTCTCCCAGATCAATTCCTGGCTTCGCATGATGGTTTCTCTTGCCTGGATGATCGGTCCGGCAGCTTCCTTTTCGCTTGTTTCCCAGTTTGGTTTTTCCCTCACCTTCTTCTGCGCCTTTACGGTTGGCGTCCTGTTCCTGATCCTTGTGTTGACCGTCGTACCGCGTGAATTCAGATCCAACCGCAAAAAGAGTGCCACCAAGGACCGCGAACCGATCAACTGGGGACTTCTGATCGCCGGGTTCACCTGTCTGGGCTTTATCATCACGAACACTTTGTTTGTCTCGGCGATGCCACTTTTCTTTGTTCAGGAAACCGGGTTGCCCGGATCCACTCCCGGGCTGTCCCTATCGGTCAAATGTCTGATTGAGGTGTTCATAATCTTCTGGTCGGTGAAACTGGCCGAACGGATCGGTATTCGCCAGGTGCTTCTGCTTTCTGCCGTTCTTGCGGCCACGAGCATGGTCCTGTTCGCCCAGGTCACCGAGCTTTGGCAGGTCATTGCCATTTCGGTGCTTGAAGGGACTTATTACGGCTTGTTTGCCGGTGTCTCGATCAGCTTCGTGCAGAGTTTCGCTCCCGATCGACCCGGGCGGGCGACGGCCGTTTACATGAACAGCCTGTTCCTAGGCGGGATGATCGGCAGTGTATCAATGGGCATTATTGCCAGCGCTACGGATTTCAAGACCGTGCTTTACGTCGCGGCCTGCGCGTCGATCGTGGCTATGGTGGTTCTTTTTGCAACGATGAGAATTCAGTCCCGTACCGTGGAGGAACGCGCTTGACGCAGTTTCACTACAGCACTGGCCGGAGATCGGAACCAGTTCAATTGAAAGGAAACAAAATAAATAGAAGAAACGCCTCAGAAAAATGAAATATTACGATACTACTATAGTTTTTCTTAGTAACAAGAAAATACCTGAATGCGCAAATGATGCTTAAGAAAAATCAAAATATATTTCGCCTATCAGAAATCGAAGAAAGTATCATTATCGAATTTAGCTTCGAAGACAATGAAGATGAAATCGTTCTTGTCGTAGTCCTTGAGTCGAACGTTTTATCCAAGACCCGAGAAGAATTAATCGAGGAAAAGCGGATTGCGCGTCCGGATCTCGAGTTCGCCAGATTTCGATTTATGAATGTTTCCAGATTTCAACGAAAACATGTTGCTAAGATGTATCTTGATCAGTTCAACTATGCTGCGACTGAAGATGGATCAAATGCCATATACGGTATTCGTGTTTCCAACTCGCTTGGCAGATACAAATTCAATGCCTGTCTGACTGGTCTCGGGGACGTGCAATTCTATTTTGAAGACGTCGAATTCCGATCCAAAAATTGCAGAATTGTCAGGACGAAAAAGGACGTTCTCTATGTTGACATGTCGAATAGGAACGTCATGAATTTCTGGAATCCGTTTCAAGACATAATCAGCTGACTTCTCAGATCGGCTCTTTGCAACTTTTCGCGGCAATTTTGCGGACGCGAAACTTCAAACACCACCTGATTTCGCCAGAGACAAGGCATTTGCGATCGCACCGGCGAAGCTTGTGCGGTCGTCCGGATTTAAGAAATTGCCCAGGTTGACGGTTTCGCCCCGACTTGTCAGGGAAATCCTGACGACGCCTTCGTCTTCCACACGCTCGATCTCCAGTCGCACCCAGACCGGATTGAAGCGGTACTCCTGATGACGTTTTCCCGGACCGACCTTGCGGATCACGATTTCATTTCTGGACACGACAACTTCTTCAAACGACTTTGCCGAACGGTAGTTCATGCGAAAGGCAAACCAGAGCAGAGCGATGTCCAGACCGAAAAAGCCGAAGACGGGCCACGCCCCGATACGCCAGAACAGGAGCCCGGCAAAGAAGCTGACAGCGGCGAAACACAACATCAAAATCATGAAACCCCTGGGATCCAGTGACCGGTAAGGCGTGAGCACTGCCGTGAAGAACGGCTTCTCGCCCCCGTTGAAATTGTCAAAATTGTCGGGTTTCGGATTGTTCTGGTTCATAGGGAATGATTATAGAGATAACATGACCCAAGCAAAGAGCCCGGTAACAAGCAAGACTTCGAAACGGCCTGCCAAACCCAAGCAGACCCGCAAGAAAGCACCTTCGGTAGACAATCCCGGCAAGGTCCTGAAACGGTCCCGCTACAGCAAGGCCGAGACTTACGAGATCTTTCAAAGGTTTCATGCAGACAATCCGGAGCCTGAAGGCGAATTGGACTATGTGAACGCCTTTACTCTGCTGGTCGCCGTTGTCCTGTCTGCCCAGGCAACCGATGTCGGCGTGAACCGGGCAACGAAACACCTGTTCCAGATTGCAGACACTCCGCAGAAGATGATTGCGCTTGGTGAAGACAAGGTTCGCGAAGAGATCCGGACGATCGGACTCTATAAGAACAAGGCCAAGAACGTCATTCTCCTGTCCGAGCAACTTATTCGCGATCATGGCGGCGAGGTCCCGGAGGACAGAGAAGCACTGGAGATGCTTCCGGGTGTGGGCCGGAAAACGGCCAACGTTGTTCTGAATATATATTTCGGGCATCCGACAATTGCCGTCGACACCCATTTGTTCCGACTTGGCAACCGGATTGGCATTGCGCCCGGCAAGACGCCGCTTGATGTTGAGAAGGCTATGGAAAAGGCCGTCCCGCCGGAGTTCTCACTTCATGCCCATCACTGGTTGATCCTGCATGGGCGTTACATTTGCAAGGCGCGCAAACCAGAATGTAAACGTTGTGTGATTTATGACCTTTGCAAGAGTCCGGAAAAAGAGAAGTTTGATGCTGTTCCGGATATCGCATTGCGCACCAAAGCCTTAATTGAAAAGGAAGTTTCCGCTTGAGTTTTCCACTTGGTCCCTTTCCGACCAGCGAACGTCTGCGGTTCCGCCTGCCGACAAGCACAGATGCCGCATTTTATCTTAAGCTCATGAATGAGCCGGACTATCATCGCTTCATCGCCGATCACGGTATCGGGTCGCATGAAGACGCGGTTCTGTACATCAAGAACAAGACACTCGCGCGCTTTGCCGCTCACGGCGTCGGATTGTGGCTGGTCGAACTGAAAGAAACCAACCAACCCGTCGGTGTTTGCGGACTCGTGGTTCGCAAGGAACTCGAGTATCCGGATCTGGGCTTTGCTTTTCTGGAACAATTTCGAGGATTGGGACTAGGCAAAGAAGCCGGCCTGGCGGTTCTGCAGTTCGTACAAAAGGAACTCAAGCTGCGCACATTGTGTGCCATCACCCATCCGGAAAACGCTCGATCGTCTAATCTCTTGAAGAAAATCGGTTTTGAACCAGACGGACAGCGCCATCTGACCGAGATCGGTGCGACGGCAGACTACTATCTCTGGAAATTAAGATACGTCGAAGCGGGGCTTGCTTAGCTTCCGTCAGACGATTTCAGCGCTTTTCGCGAACGCGGACAACCACATCGACACGCACCACTTCCATTCCTTCCGGCGCAGCAGGAAGTTTGCCGATGCCAACGCCTTCACCCGGAATGTCGATCACGCGGTTTTCACCTTCGATGAAGAAGTGATGGTGATCGGAAACATTGGTGTCGAAGTAGGTTTTGTTGCCTTCGATCGCAACTTCACGCAGCAGGCCTGCTTCAGTGAACTGGTGCAGGGTGTTGTAAACCGTCGCCAGTGAGACCGGAACGTCCGCATCAACCGCTTCTTCGTGAAGAAGCTCAGCAGAAACATGACGATCGCCCTTGGAATACAGGATTTCTGCCAACGACACGCGCTGGCGCGTCGGCCGCAAACCAGCCGTCCGCAGCAAGTCGGTCACATCTTTACCGGCAGTTTCCATTACCATGCGCGTCGTCATTCCAATCTAATCCACGTCTAATGCTTTGTTCTGTATAGGAAAATTCGGTTTTATTCCTAACGAACAAGTGCTTGCTTCAACAGGCTGTCACCTATATCTGACATTTCTTGCACCCAAGATGCAAGTTTTTCGCTAAGCAATTGAAAATGGCCCGGTGCTCGTTTTCTGCGAAGATTGCCCTCAATTCTTCGAAAATAGCCAGAAAAGCCCGCAAGTTGGCGCAAGTGACATCTTTCAGTCATGGTTCCCCTGTGTTAGGAAGGCGCCACAAACGAACCAAAAAACAACCCGTCCCCCCTTTGGTTGCACAGGGCAGGATACAAAAAACGGATCTTGAATGACCGAGCGCCGCTCAAGCTACGACTATGAAGCTCTACTCGCCTGCGGCCGCGGCGAGCTGTTTGGCCCCGGCAACGCCCAATTGCCGCTTCCTCCAATGCTGATGTTTGACCGGATTACGGAAATTTCCGAGACCGGCGGCGAGTTTGACAAGGGTTTTGCCCGTGCCGAGTTCGACATCAAGCCGGATCTGTGGTTCTTCCCGTGTCATTTCCAGGGTAACCCTGTCATGCCGGGATGTCTTGGCCTTGACGCTATGTGGCAGCTGACCGGGTTCTTCCTTGGCTGGCTTGGTCTGCCGGGCAAGGGCATGGCGCTTTCAACGGGCGAGATCAAGTTCAAGGGCATGGTCACACCGGACGTCAAGAAGGTCGAATACGGCGTCGACTTCAAGCGGATCATGAAGGGCCGTTTGGTTCTGGGAATTGCAGACGGCTGGCTGAAGGCTGACGGTGAGCAGATCTACAAGGCAACCGATTTGCGAGTAGGCTTGGCACAGACCTAAGGCCAACCAAGACATTATCGAATTTGACCGGCGTTTCTTTTTACTTGGGGGCGCCGGTTTGCGCATTATGTAAGTGCCATGCAGGCTCATGATCTTATCCAACAGCCATGCCGCGCTTTAAAGAGAAAGTAGGAGACCGCAATGAGACGCGTTGTCGTCACCGGTATCGGAATCGTGTCATCCATCGGATCAAACGCTCAGGAAGTTCTGGCTAGCCTGCGCGAAGGAAAGTCCGGTATCAGTTTTGCTCCTGACTACGCCGAGCACGGCTTCCGAAGCCAGGTCCAGGGGATGCCGGATGTCGATATCCCGTCGTTGATCGACAAGCGTCAGCTTCGCTTCATGGGCGACGGCGCGGCTTACAACTACATTTCCATGCAGCAGGCTATCGCCGACAGCGGTCTGGAAGAGAACGACGTTTCCAACACGCGCACCGGTCTGATCATGGGATCCGGCGGACCCTCCACCAAGAACCTGTTCCAGGCGCACCAGATTGTCCTGGAAAAAGGCTCGCCTAAGCGCATGGGTCCGTTCATGGTGACCCGCGGTATGAGCTCGACTAACTCGGCTTGTCTGGCAACACCGTTCAAGATCAAGGGTATCAACTACTCGATCACGTCCGCCTGCTCCACTTCTGCACACTGCATCGGCGCTGCAACCGAACAGATCCAGTTCGGCAAGCAGGATGTGATGTTTGCCGGTGGCGGCGAAGAGCTCGACTGGACCCTGTCCTGCCTGTTCGACGCAATGGGTGCAATGTCCTCCAAATACAATGACACCCCGGCAACCGCTTCGCGCGCTTATGACGCGACACGCGACGGCTTCGTCATTGCAGGCGGTGGCGGCGTTGTCGTTCTGGAAGAACTGGAACACGCCAAGGCACGCGGCGCCAAGATCTACGGCGAAGTGACCGGCTATGCCGCAAACTCCGACGGTTACGACATGGTGGCACCATCCGGTGAGGGCGGCGAGCGTTGCATGCGCCTTGCCATCGAAACCCTTGGCGATCGCAAGGTCGACTACATCAACACCCACGGCACTTCGACACCAGTCGGCGACATTGGCGAAATCGAAGCCATCCGCCGCGTGTTCGGCGACAACCAGCCACCGGCATCGTCCACGAAATCGCTGACCGGCCACAGCCTTGGCGCGACGGGTGTACAGGAAGCCATCTACTGCCTGCTCATGTTGCAGAACGATTTCATGACGGCATCTGCCAATATCACTGAACTCGATCCGGCTTTGAACAAGGACGAGATCGTCACGGAGCGTGTCGACAACGCAGGTCTCGACACCGTTCTTTCCAACAGCTTCGGTTTCGGCGGCACCAACGCTTCGCTGGCGCTGTCGCGTTACCACGGCTGAGGAGTATCAGATGTCTGATTTGATGAAGGGCAAGCGCGGCCTGATCATGGGCGTTGCCAACGACCACTCCATTGCCTGGGGCATTGCCAAGACCCTGGCGGATCATGGCGCGGAGCTCGCGTTCACCTATCAGGGTGAAGCTTTCGGCAAACGCACCAAACCGCTGGCGGAATCCGTTGGCTCCGAAATTCTGCTGCCTTGCGACGTTGAAGATACCGACTCCGTCGATTCCGTTTTCAACACGCTGAAGGAGACCTGGGGCAGCATCGACTTTCTCGTTCATGCGATCGCATTTTCCGACAAGTCGGAACTGCGCGGCAAATACGCTGATACCACTCGGGAAAACTTCACCCGCACGATGATGATTTCCTGCTTCTCGTTCACGGAAATCGCCAAGCGCGCGGCTGAGATCATGCCGAATGGCGGTTCCCTGGTGACCCTGACCTATGGCGGGTCCACGAAGGTGATGCCGAACTACAATGTCATGGGCGTTGCCAAGGCCGCGCTGGAATCTTCCGTGCGCTATCTCGCGGTTGATTATGGTGAGCAGAACATTCGCGTGAACGCGATTTCCGCTGGCCCAGTGCGCACGCTGGCAGGTTCGGGTGTTTCGGATGCCCGGCTGATGTTCAACTTCCAGAAGCGGAATTCTCCGCTCTGCCGGACAGTTTCTCTCGACGAGATCGGCGGTACCGGACTTTACCTGCTGTCAGACCTTTCCGGCGGAGTGACCGGTGAAGTGCATTTCGTCGACAGTGGCTACAACATCATGTCGATGCCACGCCTGGAAGAGCTGAAGGCGCAGGAAACCAAGACCGACTAAATTTCGTCTGGACGGTTTCCAACGCAAACAAAAAGGGCGGCCAGAGTGCCGCCCTTAATTATTTGGGACCGATGAAACGGCTCAATCTTCTATAAGTTCGTCCGGATAGACACCGAACAGGCGAGTCTGATCGAGCCAGCCGTCATAGTTGGTGCCATTCACCCGGCACCAGCCGCCGGCACATTCCGTGACCGATGTCAGGACGAAGGGTTCGAGTTCGGCGACGATGTTTGCATCAGACCGCGATCTGGCCCTGAGTGGCGTGCGATCCGATTTTTCCCATGGAGTGACCAGGGCGGTGCGACGACCGGACAGCAACGAGTGGAAAACCCAGCCCTGCTTGCCTTCCCAATCGCGGATACGGCGCCAGTTCTCAAATTCCTGGACGATTTCCACCGGAAGCCCGGATTGCACGAAGGTCCAGGCAACGCCATGCTCCCGGGAAGGACCAAGACGAACATTGACGCGATCTGATTTCAAACTGACGAACCGCGGAATGGGAAGTCCGGTTGCGCCTGTTGAAGTGCCTTGTGCCGCAGCGGGAAGATGAGCTCCGTAAAGCCCAAAGACAATTGCCATTGCCGCGAGCGCTAGACGGGTACCTGGAATCGAACGAGCCATATTGTCCGGTAGTCCAATTGTTATTGATCGTTAAGTTGGGGCAAACCTGTACCGAATATTCCACGCGAAAACCAGCAGGGCCCAACTTGCTGGTTGGCAATGCACGACGATTGAAACCGATCCCTTGTTTCTGCCGAACCATCTGGTAAGGAAAAGGGTGTGGTCTCTTTCGCTGGCGCAACGCGCAGCGTAAAGGTGAATCCGTTGAGGTTAATAAAGTCTCAACGAAGCGCGAAAGGCAGTTGATATGGCGAAAAAGAAGCCTGTCGTTGTTGTGACCCGGAAGCTTCCGGATGTTGTTGAAACCCGGATGCGTGAACTTTTTGAAACGCGTCTTAATGAAAATGACAGGCCCTTTAGCCAGGCGGAACTGGTGGAAGCCGTCAGAACTGCCGATGTTCTGGTGCCCACCGTTACGGACAGGATCGATTCCTCTGTTCTTTCCCAAGCCGGTGAAAATCTCAAACTGATCGCCAACTTCGGTAACGGTGTCGACAACATCGACGTGGTCACCGCCAACAATCGCGGGATCAACGTCACCAACACGCCAGGTGTTCTGACTGAAGATACCGCCGACATGACCATGGCTCTGATGCTTTCAGTGCCGCGTCGTCTTGCCACAGGCATCAGGGCGCTTGAGGACGGCAACTGGGCAGGCTGGTCACCGACGTGGATGCTTGGTCACCGGATCTGGGGCAAACGGCTTGGAATTATCGGCATGGGCCGCATTGGGCAGGCTGTCGCGCGCAGAGCCAAGGCCTTCGGCATGTCGATCCACTATCACAATCGCCGCCGGGTGCCTGAAGAGGTCGAAGAGGAACTGGAAGCAACCTACTGGGAAAGCCTGGACCAGATGCTGGCCCGCATGGACGTGGTTTCCGTGCATTGTCCGCATACTCCGGCAACGTTCCATCTTCTGTCAGCGCGGCGCCTGAAGCTTCTGAAAAAGGATGCCTACGTGGTCAACACGGCCCGCGGCGAGGTGATCGATGAGAACGCCCTGATCCGCATGCTGGAATCCGGAGATCTTGCCGGTGCTGGCCTGGACGTCTTCGAGCATGAGCCTGCCGTCAACCCGAAGCTCGTCAAACTGGAAAACGTTGTGCTTCTTCCGCACATGGGTTCGGCGACCCTCGAGGGCCGCATCGAGATGGGTGAGAAGGTGATCATCAACATCAAGACCTTCATGGATGGACACCGTCCGCCGGATCGCGTCCTGCCGTCCATGCTGTGACTTCTAGCAACGGATCCTCTCTTGAAATTCACGCAGCCAGGCTCCCCGTTTCAGATACCTGACAAGCTCCAGTGGCTCAGGCAGCAAGAAACCGGGAGGTCCTGGCTGGACTCTTTGCCCCACCTTGTGGAAGCAGCGCGAGACCGGTTTGGTCTGGAGACAATAGAGCGACCATTTTCCGGTGGTTATGTTTCCTATGTGCTGCCCGCGAAGAGTCGCGGTCAGGACGTTGTCCTGAAACTTCAGTTCACCGACCGAGAATCCCGTTTTGAAGCGGACGCTCTGAAACAATGGCAAGGGCAGGGCGCAATCAGACTTCTGGATCATGCGTCTGATATTGGCGCTTTGCTTCTGGAGAAGTGCGAGCCCGGCCACTATCTCGCCGATGACCCTGCTGCCGACAAACTCGGGGTCCTTGCAGGACTTCTCCGAAATCTGCTTGTGCCTGCCGATGAACCGTTTCTGTCACTGAAGGAAGAAGCAGGCATCTGGCACAGCACGCTGGATGCAGACTGGGCCGAAGCCGGAAAGCCTTGCGAAAAACGGTTGGTGGACATCGCAATGGCAGCATTGCGAGAACTGCCCTTGGACGAAACGGCCAACGTCCTTCTGCATCAGGATCTCCACGGTCACAACGTTCTGTCTGCCGCGCGTGAACCCTGGCTGGCGATCGACCCGAAGCCTCTTGTCGGAGATCCTGCCTTTTCCTTAAGTCCGATCGTTCGCAGCTTCGAATTCGGGCACACGAAGCAAGCAGCTCTCTACAGACTGGACCGCCTGTCGGATGAATTGTCTCTCGACCGGGAACGCGCAAGGCTTTGGACCATCGGGCAGACGATGGCCTGGGCTTTCGACAGCGACTATTCGGAACGGCACTTTGAGACGACGCGCTGGTTGTTGGATTAATTAGTTAGAGATTTGAGGGCGTTGTTCGCGTTGAGTTTCATCGCTTCAGCTTGAGAAAGCAACATACCGCCATAACTCCGACGCCTATCATCAACGTTCCGCCGACGACAAACACAGCACCAATACCGGTGGCATTCGCCAGAGCCGCGCCAATGAATGGTGCGGTCAACAGTGCAAATGTGTTCATCGCTTCGGACAAGGATGACACCCGTGCAATTCGCGAGGGATCCGTCTCTGTCTGAATGACTGTGCGAAAAGGAACGAGCATTGACGCGGTGGCAAATCCTATCAAGAAGGCAATCGAAAGAATGATCTCTGCTGCAACATTCACGCGGGAAATTTCAAACACTCCCAGGCAAATCGCAAGAATTCCCGAAAGGACAGCGCTTCTCGCTACAAGTACGAAAGAACTGCTTCTTTGCTTTCTGGTGCCAAATACCAACGATCCAAGCACTCCTCCAGCACCTACAGCTGCCAGGGTATAGCCGAACATCGTCTTGCTGAAGCTCAGTTCTTTGACCAGAGGCGCGATCAGCGTGTCGTAGAAAAACATGGAGAAAAATGCGGCTGCCATGAGAAATACGGCTGCCTTGAGTGTTGGTTTGCACCGAACTTCCTGCCAACCGATCAGCAAGTCACTCCGCAAGCTGACGCCGCTTCCTCCTTTGGATTGGCATGACTGTGGCAACCTGATCAACATTGCCGCAAACATGGCAAATAGCGAGACAAGCGCGTTCAACAGAAATATCTGATGGGCCGGGAACACCAGCAAAAGTGCGCCACCCAGAGCGGGAGCGACTATTTTTGAAGACTGGTTGATTGCATGGCTGATGCCGTTGACTGCCATGCGATTTCCTTCGTCCGTCAGGCTTTGGATCGCTGCTTGTTTGGCGGGTGTGAAAAACGCATCTGAACAGCTGCGCAAAAAGACCACCAGCAGAAGTATCTCCCAGTTTGATGCAAGCGCGAGGCAGGCCGTTGCGATGGCCCGGCCAAGATTGCTGAGCACCAGGACGGTTTTCAAATCTGAACGGTCGATCAGAACTCCCGCAAACGGTCCGACCAGCAGATAGGGAAGACCGAGGCAGACGGCCAGACAGGCGAAGACGAAGGGATCAACCTGCCAGGTGAACGCAAGCAAGGCTCCGATCGCTACATAGTCGAGCCAATCAGCAAAGTCGGCCGGTGCTTGCGCGGCGAACAGGGGAAAAAGCTGGGACGAAATCGCCCGGCGGGTACGTAACAACATGGCCAATCGATATTGGCTTTTCTACCTGGAGTAAGCAAGGCTCCAAGAACACTCGTTTCTCAGTCCTTGGGCGAGGCGTACTTTCCCCAAAGAGCATTTTCGCCCATGCCTTCGATGAAGGCCTTGTGCGCATTAAACTCGGCATCGGTCATAGGTCTGGAGAGTGACGACGGACGCTGTTTGGCGTTGAATGTTCCCAGTTCTCCTGGTTCAGCAGAGGCGCTGCTGGAGGACGTGTCTTCCTCCTCAGGCATTAGGCCCAGTGCCTTCTGCCGGCCGCCGATCAGTTCCAGATAGACTTCCGCCAGGATCTCCGCATCAAGCAATGCGCCGTGTTTGACACGCTTGGAGTTGTCGATGCCATAGCGCGAACACAGCGCATCCAGCGAGTTCGGTCCGGTCGGGCGCTTGCGGCGGGCAATTTCGAGCGTATCGATAACCTGAGTGTTGGGGATCGTTCTGCGACCAACCTTTTCCAGCTCGTGATTGATGAACCCCATGTCGAAGGCGGCGTTGTGAATGACCAGTGTCGCATCACCGACAAATTCCAGAAATTCATCTGCAACCTGCTCAAACAACGGCTTGTCGGACAGAAATTCTTCCGACAGTCCGTGAACCCGGAACGCCTCTTCCGGCATGTCCCGCTGCGGGTTGATATAGACGTGGTAGACGTTGCCGGTGGGAATGTGGTTGATCAGCTCCACACCGCCGATTTCCACCAGACGGTCGCCGCCGCGCGGATTAAGACCCGTGGTTTCCGTATCGAATGAGATTTCGCGCATTCTTTAGCCTTTTGCCTCTGCATTCACTGTGCAGTTTGGCCTTTCCGAAACAAGCCTGACCTCCGGTTTTCCCCGGTCTTCAGGTCAGGCTTCCGCCTGATCAGCCAGAATTGCCAGAATTTCGTCCACGCGGCGCTCCGCAGCTTCCATTCCAAGACCAGTGTCGATCAGATGGTCGGCTCTGCGTCGTTTTTCCGCGTCCGGCATCTGTTTTCCAAGGATCGACAAAAACCGGTCTTCGCTCATGCCTGGGCGTTCAAGAACACGCTGCCTCTGGACCTCAGCATCCGCGGTCACGACAACGGTCACATCAACCCGGCCATCGGCATTCGTTTCGAACAGGAGAGGAATATCAAGCAGAACGACGTCATGACCGTTCATTTTTGCGTTTTCAAGAAACTTTTGTTCTTCCTCGTGAACGAGGGGGTGAACAATTGCTTCCAGGCGTTTCATTGCCTCTGGCTTGCCCAGCACATGCGTTGAAAGCACTGTCCTGTCGACTTTGCCGTCAACAACCGTACCTGGGAACTCGGCTTCGATCAGCGGTGCAGCGCGCCCTTCATAAAGCGCATGGACCGTTGCATCGGCATCATGAACCGGCACGCCGCGTGCGGCGAACATCTTTGCAGTCGTCGACTTGCCCATTCCGATGGATCCGGTCAGGCCAAGCCGGATCACGCCGTCACTCCAAGATCAGACAGGATCAAGGTGCGAAGGTCCTCATCCACTTCGGGACGAACACCGAACCAGCGCTCGAAACCCGGGGCAGCCTGGTGCAGCAGCATGCCAAGTCCATCGACAGTGCGGTTGCCTCGCGCAGCAGCCTGCTTGAGCAGATCTGTTTCCAGCGGTGCATAAACGATATCGGTGACAAGGGCTGATCCGGGCAGGGACGACAGATCGATGTCAAGCGGTGGCTTGCCTGTCATGCCAAGTGAAGTGGTGTTGACCAGAAGATCGGTTGTTCCAATCAGGCTCCCCAGCTTATCCCAAGAATGAGCAAACGTTTTGGAACCAAATTCATCGACAATCTTTTGGGCTTTTTCCTCGGTTCTGTTCACAATATGCACAGCTGTGTAGTTTCTGGAAAGTAGTGCCCAGACAACTGCTCTTGCTGCGCCTCCCGCTCCCAGAACAAGCGCTGTTCCCGGTGTTTCATCCCATCCAGGTGCAAGCTGATCGAGATTGCCCAAAAACCCCAGGCCATCGGTGTTGGCACCGCACAGTTTCCCGTTTTCATCGATCCAGAGCGTATTTGCTGCGCCCATGGTTTTGGCTGCTTCGTCCAACCAGTCACATGCAGCGGCAGCAGTTTCCTTGTGCGGCACGGTCACGTTTGCTCCCACCAGGCCAGATGCCGCAAAATCCTGATAAAACCGATCTGCGTCGTCCGGTGCGACGTCCACTCGACCGTACTCACCTTCGATGCCGTGTTTTTTCAGCCAATATCCGTGAACCAGTGGTGAGCGGGAATGAGCGACAGGATGACCGGTTATCGCAGCCTTTCGCAAGTTTTTGCTCATGTTTCGATCACCTTGAGGTTCCGCAATTGCTCCAGAAGCGGCAACATGGGCAATCCAAGAATGGTGAAGTAATCACCTTCGATCTTTTCAAACAGCTGCACTCCGAGCCCTTCCAGCTGATATGCGCCGACGCTCGATAGAACTGCGTCACCGGCAGCAGCCAGATAATGACCGATGAATGGTGGCGACAGATCACGCATTGTCAGTCGAGCTGTCGAAACATGGCGCCAGATAGCTTCTCCGTTTCGGGATATCACCACAGCCGAATGAAGTTCATGCGTCTTGCCGGAAAATGCGAGTAACTGGCGGCGGGCTGCCTCCATGTTCTCGGGTTTTGTGCGCCTCTCGCCGTCGAAAGCCAGAATCTGATCTGCTCCAACCACGAGATCGCCGGACCTGCGGCCGCTGACATCATTCGCTTTGGCTTCGGCCAGGACGCTTGCCAGATCTTCTGGCAGAAAATCAGCTTCCAACAGGGGAGCCTCCACAGCCCTTTCATCGACGTCGGCCGGATCGATTTCGATCGGCAGTCCGGCATTTTGCATCAATTCAGCGCGGATCTTGCTGCCGCTCGCCAGAACAAGTGCCATGTCTTCCTCTCACGTGTTGCCCAGTCATTCTGACTCGGGAGTATTTTCCTGCTCGACCTTGTAATCCTTGAAAAGCGTCAGGATTTCGGCCGCCGTTTCTTCAACGGAACGACGGGTCACATCGATCAGCGGCCAACCGAGCTCGGAACAGAGCCGCCGGGTCATGTTGATTTCCTGCGAAATTTCCTTCCGGTCGACATAAGTATCGTTATAGCCCTCCGAATTCAGGGAAAGCACCCGGTTCCGACGGATCTGCTGAATGCGCTCCACAGATGCGATCAATCCCACGATCATCGGGTTTTTCAAGCTCTTGACGTGCTCGGGCAGGGCAATGCCCGGTACAAGTGGAACATTCGCCGCCTTGATGCCTCTGTTGGCCAGATAGATACAAGTCGGCGTCTTCGAGGTTCTGGAAATACCGATCAGAACGATGTCAGCAGATTCCAGATCATCCCAGATCTGACCATCGTCGTGCATCATCGTGTAGTTGAGCGCTTCCATCCGTCGGAAATATTCCGCGTCGAGCTCATGCTGACCACCGATACGATGGGTCTGCGTCACGTTCAGATAAGATTGGAATACTGCAAATACCGGATCCAGAATGTTCACGAACGGCACACCGAGTTCCCGGCATTTATGTTCCAGGCGTTTGGCGATTTCGTCATCGACAAGCGTATAAAGCACGATGCCCGGCGCCTTCTCGATTTCGCTGATCACCCGGTCCAGCTGCTTGGGCGAGCGCACAAGCGGATAGACGTGCTCTATTTCCTGAACATTATCGTATTGAACCGTCGCTGCCCGCGCTACGGTCATCAGCGTCTCACCGGTGGAGTCGGACACCAGATGCAGATGAAAGTAGTGTCTCGACTTGTTCACGTTGTCATCCCCAGACCTGTTGACGAATTGGGAGTCTTGCCCCGGTCACTGTCCTTAGCACGAAGTTTATGCACGCTTGGCAGGATTTATTAACAATGCTTAAAGGAGCGGAAACTGACTCCGAAACGGTTGTGGGCAGATGTGGATTCACAAATGAGCTGTGACATATCGACAGATTGTCCACCAGCGCCCAAATTCTTAACGAAAGGTAAACGCACTCACAAGTGATTGTAATAAAAATACTAATCACGTTATTGACTCCTGGGGAGTGATTCAGCTGAACAACGGCGCTGTTTTTTCCCGGCGAGAAAATTGAGCTGACGCATTGTGGATAGAAAATGATCCCGGTAATCCACGCACAAATATAAAAAACAGATTCAAAATATGAATCTTATTAGATTTGAAATGTGGGAAAGGCGACCTCATGAAATCCCAAGACAGAGCCGTGATGCGGGTTCTCTCCGGAGAAAAGTTATGGCCACCTCCCATCTGGATGATGCGTCAGGCAGGACGCTACCTTCCTGAGTATCGCGAAGTCAGGTCCAAGGCTTCAAACTTCCTGGAGTTCTGCTATTCTCCGGATCTTGCAACAGAGGTCACTCTCCAGCCGATCCGCCGGTATGGTTTTGATGCAAGCATTCTGTTTTCAGATATTTTCGTCGTCCCTGACGCAATCGGGTATCCGGTTCGTTTTGAAGAAGGACGTGGACCGGTTCTCGAACCTCTTTCTTCCGATCTTCTTGATCGTCTAGAACAGGAACAGGCCGAGGATCATCTGAAACCGGTCATAGAGACCGTTTCCCGTCTTCGTGCGGAGCTTCCCACGGAAACGACGCTCCTGGGCTTCTGTGGCGCTCCCTGGACCGTTGCGTGTTACTCCGTTGCCGGACATACCACCCAGGATCAGGTTGCTGCCCGCGTAGGCGCGTATCGCAATCCCGATCTCATGCAGCGTTTCATCGACGAATTGGTGACAGCGTCCATTCGATATCTCATTCGCCAGCTCGATGCAGGTGCCGATGCGGTTCAGATTTTTGATACCTGGGCCGGGGTTCTGGATGATGCCGGCTTCAAGCGCTGGTCCATTGAACCGACGCGGCGAATTGTGGAGGGCGTGAAAGCCGCCAGACCGGACGCAAAGATCATCGGTTTCCCGAAAGCCTCTTCAGCAAGGATGATGGCTTACATCGACGGTACGGGTGTTGATGCGGTCGGGTTTGACTGGACGGCACCCGATCATGTGGCTCTCGACATCCAGAAGAGACTGCCGATCCAGGGCAATCTCGATCCGATGCGACTGGTAGCCGGAGGCAAGGCGCTGGAAGAAGGCGTCGATCATATTCTGAAGACCTTCGACAAGGGTCCATTGATCTTCAATCTGGGACACGGCGTGACGCCCGATGCGGATCCTGAAAACGTTGCACGGATGGTTGAGCAGGTGAAGAAAGGCTGACGTGATGGATCTGTTTCTCTGGATCAAATCCCTTCACGTCATTTCGATCATCGCCTGGATGGCAGGGATGCTCTATCTGCCGAGGCTGTTTGTGTACCATGCGGACGCAGAAGTCGGCTCGGACAAGTCCGAGACCTTCAAGGTCATGGAACGCCGTTTGCTGAAAGCAATCATGAACCCGGCGATGATCGCTGCCTGGATCTTCGGACTTTGGGCAGCATACGAGCTTGATGCGTGGCGAGACGGTTGGTTCCATGCCAAGCTTACACTTGTTCTGGTGATGTCCGGCGTCCACGGTTACCTGAGTGGTTGCGTCAAGAAGTTTGCCAAGGATGAAAACACCAAGCAGGCCCGGTTCTATCGGATCCTGAATGAGGTTCCGACGCTTTTGATGATCGCCATCGTGATCCTTGTGATCGGCAAGCCTTTCTGATTTTCCACACCTGATTACTCTGGGTCAGCTTCTATTTTGAAGCTGCCCTTTTTTTAGCCAATTCCGTATCTATGCAGGCTCGGGAAATCCGCAGAAATCCGAACTTGCGATTTGTTTCAAAACAACGTATCTTCCGCCCCACTTCCGAACGGTGAAGCGTTTGTATTCAGTCGCTAATTCATCACCGTACAATCTGGACACGTCTAATAGTCTTTCAGATATCTTCTGGCCGACCCATCTCATGCGGCTCAGAACGACCTTCCAAACCAAATATCCATAACAACTCCAAGACCCCAACTCGATGCGGGAAATGAAACTCAAAGATCTAAAAGAAAAAACACCGACAGAGCTGCTTCAATTTGCAGAGGAGCTTGAAGTCGAAAACGCCAGCACCATGCGAAAGCAGGAGCTGATGTTCGCTATCCTGAAAAATCTTGCTGCTCAGGATGTGGAGATAATCGGCGAAGGCGTCGTAGAGGTTCTCCAGGATGGCTTCGGCTTTCTGAGATCTCCAGACGCAAACTATCTTCCCGGGCCGGACGATATCTACGTCTCGCCTTCCCAGATACGTCGCTTCTCACTGCGGACAGGGGACACCGTTGAAGGCCAGATCCGGAGCCCGAAGGAGGGGGAACGGTATTTTGCACTTCTCAAGGTTAATTCGATCAATTTCGAAGATCCGGAAAAAGCCCGGCACAAAGTACACTTCGACAATTTGACACCGCTTTATCCGGATGAGCGTTTCCGGATGGAAATCGAAGATCCGACCATCAAGGACCTGTCCTCGAGGGTTATCGATCTGGTGGCACCTTTGGGAAAAGGCCAGCGTGCCTTGATCACGGCGCCACCGCGGACCGGTAAAACGGTGTTTCTGCAAAACATTGCAAAGTCCATCACCACAAATCATCCGGAATGCTACCTGATCGTTCTTTTGATCGATGAGCGCCCGGAAGAAGTCACCGACATGCAGCGTACGGTGAACGGTGAAGTTGTTTCGTCAACATTCGACGAACCGGCTTCGCGTCACGTTCAGGTTGCTGAAATGGTGATTGAGAAGGCCAAGCGCCTGACAGAACACGGCCGCGACGTTGTCATTCTGCTCGACTCCATCACGCGTCTGGGCCGGGCCTACAACACCGTTGTACCGTCTTCGGGTAAGGTCTTGACCGGTGGTGTCGACGCCAACGCCCTGCAGCGCCCGAAGCGTTTCTTCGGTGCGGCCCGTAACATCGAAGAGGGTGGATCCCTGACGATCATCGCGACCGCTCTGATCGATACCGGCAGCCGCATGGACGAAGTCATCTTCGAAGAATTCAAGGGCACCGGTAACTCTGAAATCATCCTTGATCGGAAGATTTCCGATAAGCGCGTCTATCCGTCGATCGACATCCAGCGCTCCGGTACACGTAAGGAAGAGCTGCTGGTTCCGCACGAGCGCCTCAAGAAGACCTTCGTACTCCGCCGTATTCTCAACCCGATGGGAACGGTCGATGCCATCGAGTTCCTTCTGGACAAGCTCAAGCAGACCAAGTCGAACGACGAATTCTTCGACAGCATGAACACTTGATCCAAGTGAAAACGGCAACCAGAAGAAGGCGCGGCCAAACCGGTTCGCGCCTTTACTTTTTGTTAAGAAATGTTTCACGTGAATCCATCCTCCTGAATCGGAAGCGATTACATGATCAGAACCGTATTTCTAGAAACAGACCGTTTATATCTACGCGCCTGGCAGGAAGTGGATATTGAACCCTTTGCAGAACTGTGTGCCGATCCGGTCGTCATGCAATATTTTCCTGAACCCATGAGCCGTGAGAATTCCGAACAGTTGGTTCGACGTTGTATTGCGAAGCAGGAACAGGATGGTTTCTGTATGGCTCCGATTGAGGTCAAGGCAACTGGCGAATTTCTTGGGCTGGTAGGATTGAACAGACCTTCCTACGAAGCTCCATTACCATTTGAGCCTTGTGTTGAAATCGGTTGGCGTATGAAGCAATCGGCGTGGGGTAAAGGCTACGCGAGCGAAGCTGCAAGAGAGTGGGTTCGATTCGGTTTTGAAACCATCGGCCTTGAAGAAATTGTTGCTTTTACAATCCCGGCCAACCTGCCATCCCGGAAGGTGATGGAACGTATCGGAATGACCCAAGATCTAGACGGAGATTTTCTTCATCCTTCTCTGCCGCCTGATCACCCGGTCGCAAAGCATGTTCTCTATCGATTGAGCAACACGGATTGGCTGGCCGGTGAGCAAGCCAATGAAGACGCTCTGGTAGACAGATAGTCTAAGATTCACGTGAAACAATTAAGCTCTAATGATCAGAACGTGCAGGTTCCTCTGATTTGTTTCACGTGAATCCGAAATTGAATCGGATCCGTTTCATGTCCCGGGAATTTGAGATTGAAACCAAACGTCTTTTGCTTCGTTCCTGGCGGGAAGGGGATATAGATCCCTTTGCTGCCATTTGCTCGGATCCTGACGTGATGCGGTACTTTCCTGAACCATTGTCTCGCCAAAAGACAGAGAAGCTGATTGGGATGGGATGCGACTGCCTCAAAGAGCACGGAGTTTTCTATAGTCCGGTTGAGGTGAAAGCGACCGGTGAACTCATAGGGTTTGTTGGTCTGGATGTTCATGAAGATGAAGCCTCGCTGCCCATGGCTCCCTGTGTCGACATCGGTTGGCGGTTGAAACGCTCTGCCTGGGGTAGGGGATTTGCCAGCGAAGCGGCCTCCGCATGGCTTCGATTCGGTTTTGAAACCAAACGATACAAAGAGATCGTTTCTTTTACGCCTGCCATCAACGAGGCTTCACAGAGAGTGATGCAGCGCCTGGGAATGACGAGAGATCCGAACGAGGACTTTGTTCATCACTATTTTTCGGAAGGTCACGAGCTTGCTCTGCATCAACTCTACAGGATTTCGAGCGCAGCCTGGAAGCGCCAACAATAGGATCGAGCATCGGTGAAGCTGTAGAGCCAAACCTTATTCAGTCACCGTGAAAAGACTGAAACGTCTTCCGGTGAGCTGTCGTTGAAACACTGAAATTGTCTCGCGTAGGCGATCATTGCAAAAAGACTTTATACGAAAATGATTCACGTGAAACACGATCAAACGTTTCACGTGAATCTGTTCAATCACAGTCCAACAATCGATTCGTCTGCGGAATGTCCGGATGGCAACAAGATGGTTTCAAGTCACTGGAAACCGCATCATTTCTCCGGCGTTCTTTCCCATTCAGGATGTTGTTGCTAAAGAAGCGTTGGATCCATCTACCTGACCAAGAGCACGAGCAACCTGTGCGATCCTATCGGAAGAATAATAATGGCTGAAACTATCTACGCTCTTTCAAGCGGTGCAGTACCTTCGGGCGTTGCAGTTATCCGCGTGTCCGGAGAAATGACCCGAGAGATTGTGAAAGCGCTTTGTGGTCGGGTGCCTTCCTCTCGCACCACCATTCTTTCGAAACTCACTGACCCCCAGACAGCCGAAGTTTTGGATGAGGCTCTCGTTCTCTATTTTCAGGGACCTCGGAGTTTCACCGGAGAGGATGTGGCTGAGTTCCAATGCCATGGGGGCAGGGCAGTGGTCAGCCGGATGCTCGCGGTTCTGGGAACCTTCGAAAATTGTCGTCCAGCAGAACCTGGTGAGTTCACTCGTCGCGCCTTCGATCGTGGACGAATGGACCTGACTGAAGTGGAGGGACTTGCTGACCTCATTGCTGCGGAAACAGAAAGCCAGCGCAAGCAGGCCATGCGGCAGATGGGTGGAGCGCTCGGCAAGCTCTATGAGGACTGGCGCAAACGGCTCATACACATGAGGGCAATGATCGAGGCTGACTTCGATTTTGCAGACGAAGAGGACATCCCGGGTAGTGTGGCTGACGAAGTCTGGCAGGAAGCAGCAGACCTTCATTCGGAAATTGGGGACCACCTTGAACGGTCAAAGAGCGGTGAGCGTCTGCGGTCTGGTTTGCAGGTGGTGCTGATGGGAGCACCTAATGCAGGTAAGTCCAGCCTCCTGAACGCCATAGCCGGACGTGACGTGGCCATTGTGACTGAAGAGGCCGGGACAACGAGGGACGTTATCGAAGTTCATCTTGATCTTGGGGGCTACCCGGTGACATTGGTCGACACTGCCGGTTTACGTCAGACAGATGGCGTCGTCGAAAAGGAAGGCATCCGGCGTGCTGAAGCCAAAGGAAGAGAGGCGGACCTGATCCTTTGGGCTGTTGAACCCGGGGGAGTGGATCTGGAAGATGCTGCATCGGGCTTGCCTGAGGACCTTAGGCAGGAAGTCCCCGTCTGGAAGATCCATACAAAGGGAGATCTTGAGACTCATCCGAAACAAGACTCTTCCGGAACGATCAAGGAAATTGCTTGCTCTATCAAAAGCAACGAAGGTATGTCAGCGTTGTTTGACGCTCTAAGCCATTTTGCCGAGGAAACGATTTCGCTTGGTGAAGCGCCGCTGGCAACAAGGGAAAGACACAGGCATTTCCTGAGAGACTGCCTGGCTGGGCTTCAGACAGCTATCGATGCAGAACACTTGCCGACGGAGCTGAGAGCCGAGGATCTACGACGCGCCGCGGATGCGCTTGGACGGATCACAGGGCGCATCGATGTCGAGGATTTGCTTGATGTTATCTTTCGGGACTTTTGTATCGGCAAGTGATGTTTCACGTGAATCATCTCAAAGAATCTGTGGGTCGATTCATATCCGGAACATGTTTCACGTGAATCATGTCGGATAGGTTACACCCGCCGGGAACGATGCTTTCGGTAGTAGGCTCTCCTAGGGTTTAATTCCGCTTTGACCTCCCTCGCTTCCCGCCGTATAAGTCTTGCAAATATGTGCTGGAATACCGGCCTGTGATAGTCTGGCTTCGATGCCGGAAACCGATCCCAAAAATTGATAAGGGTCTTGCCAGGTGCTTGGGCGTTGCTGAAGTACCTGTGTGAGCGGTGAGAGAATGAGCGATCAGGAACTGAAATTCGATGTCGTGATCATTGGTGGTGGGCACGCCGGATGCGAGGCCGCCGCAGCCTCTGCACGAGCTGGGGCAGCCACGGCGCTGGTCACTCATAAAGCCGAGACGATTGGTGTGATGTCCTGCAATCCTGCTATCGGCGGATTGGGGAAGGGGCATCTTGTTCGAGAGATCGATGCGCTGGATGGTCTGATGGGCCGAGTCGCTGATCAGGGTGGTATTCAGTTCCGGATGTTGAACCGGCGGAAAGGGCCGGCGGTTCGCGGACCGAGAGCGCAGGCTGATCGGAAGCTCTACCGTGAAGCGATGCAAAAAGAAATTGCCAGTATCGAAGGTCTGACCGTAGTCGAAGGTGAGGCGGACAAGATCCTGTTCGCTAAAGATACCGCGAACCGGTCAGTGGCGGGGATCGCTTTGTCAGATGGACGCGTGGTTGCTTGTAAAGCGATCGTTCTGACAAGCGGAACTTTCCTGCGTGGACTTATCCATATAGGCGACAAGAAGATACCTGCGGGCCGTTCAGGTGAGGCGCCGGCCATGGGGTTGTCGGGCTCACTTGAGGAAATTGGCTTTTCGCTTGGTCGTTTGAAAACCGGAACTCCTGCACGTCTCGATGGTAGGACGATCCATTGGGATCGCCTGGAAGAGCAGCCAGGTGATGAGGATCCCATTCCGTTCTCCACGCTTACAGATAGGATCGAGGCGCCCCAGATCCCTTGTCACATTACAAGGACGACCCCGCAAACTCACCAGATCATACGGGATAACCTGTCCCGGTCGGCGATGTACTCTGGCGAGATCAAGGGCAGGGGGCCGCGTTATTGTCCCTCCATCGAAGACAAGATTGTCCGGTTCGGTGATCGCGACGGGCATCAGATCTTTCTGGAACCGGAAGGTCTCGATGATCACACTGTCTATCCGAACGGAATTTCAACATCGCTTCCAGAAGATGCACAGCTTGAGTTTCTGAAAACAATCCCGGGTCTGGAAGACGTGAAGATCATCCAGCCAGGGTATGCAATCGAATATGATCATGTCGATCCGCGCGAGTTGCGACCGACGCTCGAAGCCAAGCGTTGCCCGGGTCTTTATCTTGCCGGTCAGATCAATGGAACAACCGGCTATGAGGAGGCGGGAGCGCAAGGCCTTGTGGCCGGCGTGAATGCAGCGCTGCAGGTGCAGGGTAGGGATCCGTTTGTTGTCGACCGGTCGCAGGGGTATATCGGCGTCATGATTGACGACCTCATTACGAGAGGCATCACCGAACCTTATCGGATGTTCACTTCCCGCGCGGAGTATCGCTTGTCCCTAAGAGCCGACAATGCCGACCAGCGCCTGACGCCTGTAGGTGTCGAATTTGGATTTGTGTCCAACAAGCGTCGAAGCTCTTTCGAAGGCAAGATGTCCAAGATTGCCGAGGCCAGGGGACTTCTGAAGCGGCTGACCGTGACACCATCAGAGGCTCAGAAAAAAGGTCTGCCTGTGAATCAGGATGGCGTCAGGCGATCGGCGTTTGACCTGCTTTCCTATCCCAATGTCACCTATGAAGGACTGGCTGCTATCTGGCCGGAGCTCAACGACCTTGAAAAGGAGATTGCCGAACAGGTGGCTACCGATGCTCTTTACGCTGTCTACCTGGAACGGCAGCTCGCTGATGTGGAAGCTCTGAAGCGCGATGAGGCGTTGAGAATCCCGGATAGTTTCGACTACGAAGCAATTGTCGGACTGTCCAATGAGGTCAAGCAAAAGCTGACCGATATCCGTCCGGCTACTCTTGGACAGGCGTCTCGGATGGATGGCATTACGCCGGCTGCTTTGACCCTGATCCTTTCTCATTTGAAGCGTCATTCCGTGAAAGGAGCCGCCTGATGGGGCGTTCGTTTGTGTTGAACGACTCTGGACAGGTTGTGCATAAGTTTGGGGATGTTTCACGTGAAACGTTGGATCGTTTGCAGATCTTTGTGGATTTGGTTCTGAAATGGCAGCCGGCACAGAACCTGATTGCGCCCTCTACCATTCCTGATATTTGGACCCGGCATGTGGCCGATAGCCTGCAGACTCACTGGAGTTTCCCCGAAGCGAAGACTTGGGTCGACATCGGCAGCGGTGGTGGATTTCCAGGTGTAGTTACCGCGATCCTGCTCGCTGATGATCCACAGGGACATGTCCACATGATCGAGAGCAATCAGCGCAAGGTTGCCTTTCTCCGCACAGCTTTGAGAGAAACCGGCTCAAGGGGCACCGTCCATGCCGGTCGGATCGAATCGGTAGCGAAAGATTGGAAGCACGGACCAGTGGACGCCGTTTCAGCCCGTGCTCTGGCGTCTCTTGATCTTCTGTTTCGGCTTGCGGAACCCTTTACATCGAAGGGAGCGAAGGCTGTTTTCCACAAAGGTCAGGATTTTCAGCGCGAAGTTAACGAAGCCGCTGACTCATGGGACTTTGATCTGTTAGAAAAAGAAAGTCTTGTTGATCCTGCGAGCCGGATGCTTCTCTTTTCAAACATTTCAGCCCGGCCGGAGTAGCCCAGGAAGGTATATTGGTAATGGCCATGCTTCCCGAAGCGCCACGCGTACTATCGCTTGCAAACCAGAAGGGCGGGGTGGGTAAGACCACCACGGCCATCAATCTCGGAACTGCTCTTGCGGCCATCGGGGAAAAGGTACTGGTTATCGACCTGGACCCGCAGGGCAATGCCTCGACGGGTCTTGGTATCGAACATCGCGATCGCGGATTGTCGACTTACGAAGTGCTGAGTGGCGATTGTTCGCTCGCCGAGGCAATTCGCGAAACGGCGGTCCAGCGGTTGTGGGTAGCGCCATCCACAATGGACCTTCTCGGTCTTGAACTTGAGATTGCCTCCACCAGCGACAGGGCATTCCGTTTGCGAAACGCAATTGAAGGCCTGACAAGATCGAGCCTCTATCGCGAACTCGGTTTTACCTATGTCCTGGTAGATTGTCCTCCGTCGCTCAACTTGTTGACAATCAACGCGCTTTCAGCATCGCACTCGATCCTGGTGCCGCTGCAGTGTGAGTTCTTTGCTCTTGAAGGTCTTAGCCAGTTGCTCAGTACGGTTGAGCAGGTCAAGGGTGCCCTCAATCAGGAACTCAGCATTCACGGTATCGTTCTGACCATGTATGACAGTCGTAACAATCTCTCGAACCAGGTTGTTGCCGACGTGCGTGAGACGATGGGCGATGCGGTTTACGAGACGGTCATTCCACGAAACGTCCGCATTTCCGAGGCACCATCTTATGGAAAACCGGCGCTGCTTTACGACCTGAAGTGTGCCGGCAGTCAGGCCTATCTGCGGCTTGCCTCTGAAATCATTCAACGGGAACGCAAGTTGCGGCGTGTCGCCGCCTGATTGCGAACGGATTCGGATCCGAATTGACAAATAGGAGCGGGTAGCGTTGGGTAAATTGCAGCGTTACTTGCTAACTTATTGAAATATAAGAAGAAATAGGTGCGGTATGGCGGAGAAAGACGGCAAGAACAAACGTTTGGGCCGAGGGCTGGCAGCGTTGATTGGAGATTCAGCTCCTGAAGCAGCTGCTCCGCCGGAAAAGATTGTTCGCGATTCCAGAAGAGTTCCGATCGAACATCTGGAACCTAATCCGCGCAACCCGCGCAAGACGTTTGCCGAAAAGGATCTGGCGGATCTTTCCGAATCGCTCAAGGCCAAGGGCATCGTGCAACCGATCCTTGTGCGTCCGGCAACCGGCAAAGCCAACAGGTTTGAAATCATTGCCGGTGAACGCCGGTGGAGGGCAGCGCAGCGCGCAGGTCTTCATGAGGCGCCTATCATCATCCGGGATGTGACTGATCAGGAAGCTCTTGAACTTGCGATTATCGAAAACGTTCAGCGCGCCGACCTCAATCCGATCGAAGAGGCGATGGGCTATGAACAGCTGACAGCTGAATTCAGCTACAGCCAGGGTGAGCTTGCGAAGGTTATCGGCAAGAGCCGTAGTCATGTCGCAAACACCATGCGGCTGTTGAAGCTGCCGAATTCGGTCAAGGATTACCTGGCCGAGGGATTGTTGACGGCCGGGCACGCGCGCGCGTTGATCACGGTCGACGATCCGGCGGCGCTTGCCGAGTTGATCGTGGAAAAAGGTCTGACTGTTCGCGACGCGGAAAAGATCTCACAGGATCCTGATGCGCTTGCCAAACTGATGGGCAAGAAAACGCCGGGCGATCGACCGCAAAAGGATGCGGATACCAAAGCTCTGGAAAAACGTCTGACCGATACGCTGGGTTTGAAAGTGTCGGTGGGACACAAGCCGGGCAAGGAATCCGGAGATGTGAAAATCAAGTACACATCTCTTGAGCAACTTGATGAAATTTGCAAAAAGCTTGGTGTCGAAACACGCTAACTTATTGATACTATTAAATCTAATGGGTCGGGTTGCTTGCATGCCCGGCCCTTTTTGTTTGCGGAAACAACCGGGTTCGGTTGCCAGGGCAGGGAGACCCTTCCAGCGTGCGTGCGATGTGGTGTATCCGGTGTTGCGGGTCAGCGTCGCTGACTGCGTGCCCTGGCAGCTCTGCCGAGCTTTAGAAGTGCCTCGGACAGCACAGGAACGCCGAGCGGGTCATTAAGCCTGGAAATCCTTGTCGCTTCGCTCAGGATGTCCATGGAGCGCTCCAGATCCTTCAGGGACCATATTCTGAGCTGTTGAGAGAACTTGGGCTTGCGGCTGAAGAAGACAGGCGGGCGCTGGCTGTCGATTACCTGTTGAGCGCTCTTGCCCTGGTCAACGTCAATCCGCATTCGATGCAGGTTCTGGAAATGTTTAAGAGCTTGGTTTGCAATGACAGAAGCCTTTGATCCTGCTTCGGAAAGCCGTTCCAGACCGTGATCAAGCGTTGCCAGGTCTCCCGATGCTGCCGCGTCGATCAGCTCCGACATTTCAAAGGAGGAGGCATCACCGATAATTGCTTCAATGTCCTCGCTCTCGATACGGCCCTTGCCGAGGGCGTACAGGCAGAGTTTCTTGAGTTCACCCCGGCTGGCCATGCGATCACCGCCCAGGAGGCTGTGAAGCGCCGCACGCGCTTCCCGCGTGATGGTCAGACCTGCTTCGCGGGTTTCCTCGTCAATCAGCTGGTCAATACCGCGGTCATTGTCTGCGTAGCAGGGCAGGGCAACCGCGCGCTTGTGGGTTTCGATCAGCTTTCGGAGGCCGACACCTTTCTTGATGTCACCACCTTCCAGCACGACCAGGGTCTGCCAGTCATCAAGCTTCAAAACAGGTTCAAGCGATGGATTCAGGTTCTTGCCACTGGCATCTTTCACCCAGATGATGCGGCGACCGCCAAATAGCGGAACGGTCAGAACCTCATCGATCAATCGATTCGGATCCGAGCTTAGTTCTGATGCGTCTATCTTGACCAGATTGAACGGGTCGCTGTCACCTTCGGATGCCTTGTTGACCAGCAACGTTGCCCGTTCCGAGACCAGGCCGGTATCGGGTCCGAATATCAGGACGACTCCGCCAGCTTCCGGAGGATTGGCGATAAAACGGTCGATTTCCGCAGCTTTCAAGACGGCCATGAACGATCGTCTCCCGGAAACGGCTCAAGACTGGCTGGCAAAATAGCCTGCGACGCGCGCAGCAATGTCTTCAGCCACTGATTTGGCAACACGCTCCTGCGCGTCCCGGTATGCCCGGGTGTTGGCAAAGCGCTGGTCGGAGAAGTCGTAAGATGCCGACTTGAAGGAACGGCCGGTCATAAGCGTTTCATCTGTTTCAATGTCGCTCAACACGAACGTGGAATTCATGGTCGTGGTATAGGCCGACGGCACGTCTGCGAAACGTTCAACCGCAACAGCAGCGTTGTTGACGTCCATAAGAACCTTCAGGCGATACTTCTTCGCAGGGGTTCCGGCACCTCTTTCGAACTTAAAGGTGAGCTCGTTGTAGAGCACCCGGGCAGCATCATCGTTCGCGTATTGGCTGGAAATGCTATCAAGGTCGATTGCAGCCAGTTCCGCAGAGACGGGAGATGGCGTGTCGGTGAAATCGCCGGTGCTGGTGCCGTAGAGCGGACGCACCTGGCACCCGCTCACAACGATAGTGGCCGCAAATCCCAGACAAAGGGCTGCGCGCCGAAGCGCGCTCTTGCGCTCGAAGATGCTGTTAAACAACGACATTCACGATCCTCTGCGGCACCACAATGAGTTTCTTCGGTGCGTTTCCATCCAACGCCTTCTGCACGAAGTCCAGTGCCAAGGTAGCTGCTTCGACCTCTTCTTTGGAAGCCTCTTTTGCAATTTCCAGTTCACCGCGGCGCTTGCCGTTGATCTGGATGGGATAAGTGACCGAATCTTCAACGAGCAGAGCACTTTCCGCCACCGGCCAGCTCGCTTCGGAAATCAGGTTGTCATGGCCCAGAGCCGTCCAGCACTCCTCCGCCAGATGCGGCATCATTGGCGCCATCATCTGTACCAGGAAGTCCGCGGCTTCACGAACGGCATATTCCCTGCCGGCATCGTCCAGGCCTGCGTTGACGGTCTTGCTGATCGTGTTGACGAACTCATAAAGACGCGCAACCGCACGGTTGAAGCCGAGATTTTCGAGGTCGTTTGAAACAGCCTCCAGCGTCTTGTGACTTGCGCGGCGCAATTCAAGCGCGTTGCCGCTTACTTCCGGAGCCTTGCCGCTGCGAGGTTCGCTCTTTTCGGTAACGTCGCCGATCAGACGCCAGACGCGCTGGACAAAACGCCAGGCACCCTGGACGCCATCTTCGGTCCAGATAACATCGCGCTCGGGCGGGCTGTCCGAGAGCATGAACCAGCGTGCGGTATCGGCACCGTAAGTGTCGATAATGTCGGTCGGATCGACGGTATTCTTCTTCGACTTCGACATTTTCTCGATAGAACCGATGGCCACCTCTTCACCGGTCTCGATCATGGATGCCTGACGCTTGCCGTCGACTTCTTCAATCTTGATCTCGGCCGGGGAGACCCACTGACCGTTGGCGCCTTCGCCGATCTTGTAGGTTTCGTGGGTTACCATGCCTTGCGTGAACAGGCCCTTGAACGGCTCCTTCAGATCCAGGGCACCGACTTTCTGCATCGCACGGGTGAAGAAGCGGGAATAGAGCAGGTGCAGGATCGCGTGCTCAATGCCACCGATATACTGGTCGACGGCCAGCCAGCCATTCGCAGCTTTCGGATCGGTCGGTTGATCGCAGTCAGGCGCTGTGAAGCGTGCAAAATACCAGGAGGAATCGACAAACGTATCCATTGTGTCGGTTTCACGCTTTGCCGGCTTGCCACAGTTCGGGCAAGTGGTGTTGCGCCACGTCGGATGGCGATCCAGCGGATTGCCCGGTTTGTCGAAATTGATGTCGTCCGGCAGCTGAACCGGCAGGTTTTCATCTTTCTCCGGTACAACACCGCATTCTTCACAGTGAATGACCGGGATCGGACATCCCCAGTAACGCTGGCGGGAAATACCCCAGTCACGCAGCCGGTAATTGACCTGGCGCTCGGCTTGCGGGGCGCCATCAACCTTGATGCCTTCCAGCTTTGCGGCGACCGCTTCCTTGGCATCGGGAATGGAAAGTCCGTCCAGGAAATCGGAATTGAATATGGTGCCGTCGTCCGTGAAGGCTTCATTGCCGACATCGAAGGTCGCGGCGTCCGCATCTTTCGGCAAAACAACCGGTTTGACCGGAAGGCCGTATTTGCGGGCAAAATCCAGGTCGCGCTGGTCATGTGCCGGGCAGGCAAAGATTGCGCCCGTGCCGTAGTCCATCAGAATGAAGTTGGCGACATAGACCGGCAGCTCAATGGAACTGTCCAGCGGGTGCTTGACGCGCAGACCGGTATCCAGCCCTTTTTTCTCCGCCTTTTCGATAGCTTCCTCGGAAGTTCCGACCCGGCGGCACTCGTCGATGAATGCCTTCAGTTCCGGATTGCTTTCGGCAAGCTTGTCGGAAATCGGATGATCCGGGGACAGGCCCATGAAGGAAGCACCGAACAGGGTGTCCGGACGGGTGGTGAAGATCTCCAGAGTCTTGTCGCCTGTCGGCACTGCTTCGGTGAATTCGAAACGAACGCGCAGCCCCTCGGAACGGCCGATCCAGTTTTTCTGCATCAGGCGTACTTTGTCCGGCCAGCGATCGAGCGTGTCGATCGCGTCCAGAAGATCTTCCGAGTAATCGGAGATCTTGAAGAACCATTGCGTCAGTTCACGCTGTTCGACCAGCGCACCGGAGCGCCAGCCGCGACCGTCAATCACCTGCTCATTGGCCAGAACGGTCATGTCGACCGGGTCCCAATTGACCTTGGCATTTTTGCGATAGACCAGCCCGGCTTCCAGGAATTTCAGGAACAGGCGCTGTTGCTGTGTGTAATAGGCCACGTCGCAGGTTGCGAACTCACGGCTCCAGTCAAGGGACAGGCCCATGATCTTGAGCTGGTCACGCATCGTTGCGATGTTCTCGTAGGTCCAGTCCTTGGGGTGAACCTTGTTCTGCATCGCGGCGTTTTCCGCCGGCATCCCAAAGGCGTCCCAGCCCATCGGATGCAGGACATTGAAGCCTTTGGCCCGCTTGTAACGGGCAACCACATCGCCCATCGCGTAGTTGCGCACATGACCCATGTGAATGCGGCCGGACGGATAGGGGAACATCTCTAGGACGTAGTATTTATCGCGCGGGTCGTCGTTATGCGTGACGAAAACGTCTTTGTCGTTCCAAACTTTCTGCCAGCGCGCTTCCACTTCGCGCGCATTGTACCGATCCGTTGCCATCAAATGTGCCGTTTGTTCTTGCCGCCTGACACGGCGGATTTCCTGAATGATTGACTGCCGGACTGTCACCAGAAATCCGGGCTGGGGTCAACATGCGAGATTAAATTGATCCTTCTGAAGCCTGTTTATTTCGCAATGCCGCATTCGTAAAGCTATCGGATGGCCGGACCTTCAAAAGATTCGGTGCCTTCGGCTTCATATGAATCCCAGATTTCCAGCATTCGCGCGCTGGCCGGGTGGTTTTTGCTGAACAGGATGTAAAGCGGTTCGACACGGATCGGTTTTGACATTCCGATGCCGGAGGCCTCATTCCCCAGAATGGTGCGGCTGTGTTCCAGTCCGACGATGTCATTTTCTATATAGAGATCGGCCCGTCCGTGCGACAGCATCGTCCAGGCCTGTTCTTCCGTTGCAACGCTCTGAAATGTCACGCCAATCTTTTCCAAAGGCTCCTGGTACCAATATCCGGCAATGCCAACGACGGTCAGCCCGCGCTGTTTTATGTCTTCGAAGGTGAGGGGCGGCAGCTCTTCAGCAAAACGGTGCTTTGGATAGAAATAGACATCCTTCAGAGTGTCGATCGGGGTTTGCGGATAAATGTAATCTGCTGTTCTTGCTTCGACATAGGACCAGGAGAAGGTTGCTGCCTGGTTGCCCCGCTTTGTCAGTTCAAGCGAGCGGCGCCAGGGCAGAAATTCAAAACGGACATCGTGTCCCTTGGATTTGAAAACCTCAGTAACCTTGCGGGAATGCAGGCCGAAGTCTGGTGCTTTTTGCGAAATGAAGGGAGGCCACTCGCCGATCGCGAAAGTAAAGGTCTCTGCCCGTACTTGCGATGCAAGGAATGTCGTCATCAGCAATGAGAGGAATGTGCGAAAACACTCCTGAATCATTCAATTCCCCAAAAGAAGAAGGACATCCATAATTTATCAGCCCGAGAGATAACGAAACCATTAATTGCGTCAGCGACATCCGGTTAAGCGACATCTGTTTTGCCGGAACCGGAATACATGGAGAAGAGGGATCATTCGGCATTTTGACAATCTGATTTGGGTTCAGATCCGTGTCTGTTTCCGGGCCTGGTTCGTCGGTGAGCACTTGTGGTTGAAGCCTTGCCGGGCGTAAGAGAGAACTTCAAAGGAATTCCGTTATCCGAAGGGAAGATTCATGACGTCCGCAGCAGACCGTCTCGCAGCAGTTCAGGCCGATATTCGCAGTGCGGAAGCCGAATATGACCGAAACGATGGTTCGGTGACGCTGATTGCGGTGTCGAAAACATTCGATGCTGAACACATTCGGCCGGTGCTTGATGCAGGCCAACGGGTGTTTGGCGAAAACCGTGTCCAGGAAGCCATGGGCAAGTGGCCCGGGCTGCGGGGTGAATATGACGGCATTGAACTGCACCTGATCGGGCCCCTGCAATCAAACAAGGCCAAGGAAGCAGTCGCAACGTTTGACGTGATCCACACGGTCGACCGCCCGAAAATCGCCAAGGCACTTAAGGCGGAGATGGACAAGCAGGGTAGGGCACTTCCTTGTTTCATTCAGGTCAATACAGGTGAAGAACCTCAAAAGGCCGGTATCCCGCCCAAGGAGGTCGATGCCTTTATTAGAGAGTGCCGCGAAGAGACTGGGCTCAACATCGTCGGCCTGATGTGCATTCCCCCCGTTGACGAGGCACCGGGTGAGCACTTTGCACTGCTTGAGAAGATCGCGCAGCGCAATGGTTTGACGCAACTCTCCATGGGAATGTCGTCCGACTACCATACCGCGGTCGGGTTCGGTGCGACCTGTGTTCGGGTCGGATCGGCCATTTTTGGTGCACGTGACTACGGATAAGTGCCAATTGAAGGAGAGGCGGCCTTACAACCGCCGAAAATCAGCAA
Source organism: Pseudomonadota bacterium (assembly GCA_039195965.1). GTDB lineage: Bacteria > Pseudomonadota > Alphaproteobacteria > Rhizobiales > Stappiaceae > Roseibium. The sequence goes on along the minus strand of JBCCVB010000009.1, from coordinate 14,198 downwards.
TAGTGACGCGAATTTGACAGGCCTATGGCTGAATTGATTTGCCAGTCACAACAATGCCCTGACGTTTCCCAAGAGCAGCCCTTTAGCAGTCGATATCAAGCAGCACATTCCTCCTCGTTCCGGGTCGCTGGATCGCAGGGGTCCTGCAGACCGACGGAACATCAAGACCAAAAACCAAACTTGGAGGTCATATCATGTCCAAACGTCTTACCGCTGCTCTTCTCCTTGGCGCTTTCACCGCATCAACAGCAGCTCTTGCACAGGGCATGTCTTTTGAGGCGGTCGACAGCAATCAGGATGGTTTCGTGAGCTTCGAAGAAATCACGGCTGCAAACCCGTCCATGTCAGAGGATCTTTTCAAAGCAGCGGATGCGAACCAGGACAGCCTGCTTGACGCAGACGAGTTCGCCGCCGTCCAGCCGTAACGCTGGCTTCGGGCGGTCTGACCCCCCTTAAGCTGCGCAAGCGGCAGGGCCGTCTGATCAAGACCACCGCCGGAACGGTCACGCCGGCGGTGGTTTTGCATTTGAATGCTGGCTACTCACGCCAGAAATCAGGCATCAGCAGCAGTATCGCTGCCAGAATTTCAAGCCTGCCGAAAATCATCTCAATTGCCAGAAACCACTTTGCGGCGTCGGACAAGGCCTGAAAGGTTCCCGACGGGCCGATCGTGTCTCCAACACCGGGCCCGACATTGGCCAGGGCGGTAATCGACGCACTTAACGCAGTCTCCAGATCCATTCCCAGCATCAGATAGATGATGGCGAAGCCAGCAAATGCTCCCGCATAAAGAACTGCGAAAACAAAAACACCTTCCAGTACCGGGTTGGACACCGTCTGTTTCTGATACTTCGGTTCAACGATCCGGTGGGGATGAACCATGCGGCGCAGCAGACATCGGCAATAACTCGCCAGAATTGCGATCCGAAACATCTTGAAGCCGCCGGATGTCGAGCCACTGCAGCCGCCGAAAAACGTCAGCACGAAGAATATCGCAATCACGGCCGGTCCGAACTGAAGATAGTCATTGGCCGCGTACCCTGTTGTCGTGATGACCGAAACAACGTTGAACACGGCAAGCGTGAACATGTGAAACGGTGTGTCATGCACGACGTAGCGCTCGAAGTAGAACACGCCAAATGAAGCGACCATGACGATGGAAAGCAGCAGCGCGATCTGGATGTCCGGCTTGAAGCGTCTGCTCTCAAGGCTGCGGATGAGATAGAGAAACGGGATGCTTGATGTAAGCATGAAAAGGATGGCTACCCAGTAGACCGCAACTCCCGGAAACTGTCCAAACGATTGATCCGACGTGGAAAATCCACCGGTTGAAACCGTTGTCATCGCATGAACGGCCGCGTTGAAGAGGGTCATGCCGCACATTGCATAGAGTGTGGTGCATGTCAGTGTCAGCCCGCCATAAAGCGCCAATAGCCGGTAAACGAAGGGCCAGGTATGGCCATAAGGCTTGGACGTGTGTTCTGACGATTCAAGTGCAAAGAGTTGACTTCCGCCGACCCGTAATCCGGGAAGCAGCCAGATGCCGATCGCAATGACGCCGATACCGCCAATCCATTGCAGGAGGGCACGCCACAACAAGATACCCGGTGGAAAGGAGTCCAGTTCCGTCAAAACCGTCGAACCTGTTGTCGTAAGGCCGGAAGCGGTTTCGAAGAAGGCATCGGTGAAGCTGATGTTCAAGTCACTGAAATAAAAGGGAACCGCTCCTGCAAAGGAAAAGGCGAACCAGGCCGCATTTACGAAGATAATGGCTTCCTTGAAATGGTTTGGTGGTCTCTGTCCTCGAAATGCAAGAATTGTCAGGCCGCCGGTAGTGCCCAACACGGCGGCCGATAGCAGAAACACCTGCCAATCCACATTCGACGCAAAGACATCTGCGACGGCCGGAACGATCATCAACAAGGAGATCAGGACGAGCAGGCGTCCGATAGGCAACGCGATGGCTCGAAAATTCATGCACCGAACATCCGGATGGTCGGCTGTCAGAACGGCAGTCGAGGTTTAGAAGACATTATTTATCTGCGCCTGCCTGGGAAAATGCAAGTGTTGCAGACCTGCAGGGATGCACGGACATGGCGAGATTTCGGCATTGCGCGGTGTTCGGTTACCTCAAAAGATACTTGAACTATTGTCATCATTACCGAGTTTGTCCCATATTGACCGCTAATTGCCGCTTTGCAAAACTGCTCGCGTTAATTGGGAGGAAAATATGAAACCGATTGCTTGGGCGCTTGGCGCCCTGATGGCATTTGGCCTGTCGGCAGGTACCGCCGACGCAGCCGATACGACTTTGCGCATTTCATTGCAATTGCCGCTCAAGAGCCACCTGGGTCAGAATCTACTTCTGTTCAAAGAGGAAGTGGAAAAGAACTCGAACGGCGATATCGCTGTCGAAATTTACGATTCAGCACAGCTCTACAAAGACAAGGAAGTCCCCGCGGCTGTCGGGTCCGGTGCCATTGAAATGGGCGTTGCATCCCTGACGCGTTACGTCGGTGACGTTCCGGCCGTCGATATCTTCTACCAGCCTTTCCTGTTTGATACCGAAGACAAGGTCCGGGCAGCCGTTGCACCGGGGTCACCGGTTCGTGGTCCTCTTGATGAAGCGATCAAGGATACCGGGTCGAATGTCCTTTGGTGGCAGGCCTATGGTGGAGCCATCATGCTGTCCAAGGACGCTCCGGTGAAGACGCCTGAAGACATGAAGGGCAAGAAGGTTCGCGTCTTCGGCAAGACCCTCGGAGATTTCGTTACCGCTGCCGATGGTGCACCGACTCTGATTTCCGGATCCGAACAGTATCTGGCCTATCAGCGTGGAACGGTTGATATCGGCATGACCGGTGTATCAGGCGTCAAATCCCGGAAGCTCTGGGAAGTGATGGACAACATCACGGTTACCAACCACGCCGACATCGAGTTCATCGTGGTTGTGAACAGCGACTTCTGGAACGGATTGCCGGATGAGCACAAGGCAATCATCGAAGCGGCAGCTCTCAAGGCTGAATCCGATGTCCGTGACCGGGTGTCCCAGATCGAAGCCGACGCCTATGCGGCAGCGGAAGAAAACGGCATGACGGTTTACAAGCCGACCGCTGAAGAGATCGCTGCCTGGAAGGCAGTCAGCCAGCCGGTCTATGACGCCTACAAGGAAAAGGCCGGAAAGCTGGGTGAGACCGTGCTCGACGCGGCGAACAATCTCTGATCGCTTTTCACTGATCTGAATCCAGGGTGGTCGGGTAACCGGCCACCTCTTTTCTGGTTTCCACCTTGCTTCTGTCGCGACCCGTCACGCGGCTGTTCCAACTATTCAAGCTGCCGATCGTTTCATGAGAGCCTTTCACTCACTTCTCCGGGCGCTCGCCTGGGCTTCTGCGTTCCTGTTCATCCTTGCCGGCTGCATGCTCACGTATGAGGTAACGGCACGCTACCTGTTCGTTGCCCCGACGATATGGGCTGCGGAACTGTCTCAGCTCTGTCTGATCTGGGGCACCATGATCGCAATGCCCTGGTTGCTCAAGACCAACCGGCACATTGCCGTGGATGCCATGACCGAGCGGCTCGGAAAGACTGCGAAGCGGGTTTGTGCAACGTTGGCAATGATCGTCATTGGGGTTTTCAGTGCAATTGTCGCCTGGAAGGGCGGTGGTATTTTTCTCGATTCATTTGAGAGAGGCCGAACGACAGGGTCGATGCTCGACCTGCCGACCTGGGTATCGGAACTGGCAATACCGATCGGCTTTGCATTGCTGTTCGTTCAAGCCGTGATCGAGACGGTCAAGGCCATAAAGGGGACCGCTGAAGAAAGCAGGTCCGCATCATGACGACACTTCTCATTCTGGCGGTTCTCTTCGGCCTTCTGCTCATTCGCGTGCCGGTAGCATTCACGCTTGGCGGTCTTGGTCTTGCCTTGCTGATATTTGGCGGATTTTCACCGTTGATGGCGCCGCAGGCAATTCTTTCGACATTGGACGGTTTCATCCTTCTTGCCGTTCCACTCTTTCTTCTGATGTCGAACATTCTGTTGAAGGGTGGTGTCGGCAAGGACCTGTTTGCTGCCGTTCACGCCTGGGTCGGTCACTGGCCCGGCGGTCTCGCGGTTGCCACAATCCTTTCCTGCGCGATTTTTGCCGCGATTTCTGGGTCATCGGTCGCAACGGCGGCAACGATTGGTACCGTCGCCATTCCGGAAATGATCAGTCGAGGCTACGAGCGCCGATTTGTCTATGGACTACTCGCAGCCGGTGGAACGCTTGGGATCCTCATACCGCCATCGATCCCGATGATCGTTTATGGTTTCGTCACAGAACAATCGGTCATTGCCCTGTTTCTTGCAGGGATAGGACCAGGATTGTTACTGGTTGCGTTTTTTATCGCCTTTTCAATGATCTATGCCCGCTGGTTTGGAGGATATACAGCAGAGCCTGCCGCAAGCGGACGCGAGCGCCTAGAGAGCTCCTTAAGAGCATTGCCGTCGGTGGTGCTGGCATTTTTCGTGATCGGTGTGATTTACACAGGGATTGCAACTCCGACGGAGGCTGCCGCGATCGGATTTGCCGTTGCGCTGATCATTACGGGTCTTGTCCTGAGAACGCTCACCTGGCAGGGACTGAAAGAGGCGGCTTTCGATTCCATGGTGACGACTGTTGCCATCCTGCTGATCGTTGCCGGTGCCAAGGTCTTCGGCAAGGCAATCACCCTTTATCGGATTCCGCAGGAAATCTCCGTGTTTATCGGCCAGAACATCGATACACCGATTGCCTTCATTCTTGTTGTTTCCGTTGTGCTCCTGATCATGGGTCTTGTCTTTGAAGCACTGTCGATGGTGTTGATCATGACACCCGTTCTACTGCCTGCGGCCATGGCGCTGGGCTTTGATCCGATCTGGTTCGGGGTCTACATGGTGGTGATGGTGGAATGCGCGTTGATCACACCACCGGTGGGGCTCAATCTCTATGTCATCCAGTCGGTGGCACGCTCCAGTCTTGCGGACGTTTCGCGCGGAGTTCTGCCATTTCTGGCGCTGATGTTGGTGTCCGTCGTGATCCTTTACATCTGGACCGATCTGGCTCTCTATATTCCCTTCAAGTTCTGAGGATGTTCCATGCCGTCTCCGGCCGAAAAACTTCGCGTTCTGCTGAGTCAGGACAAACTCCACATCATGCCATGCTGTTACGATGCCTTGTCGGCGAAACTGATCGAACAGGCCGGTTTCGACATGACCTTCATGTCCGGATTTGCTGCGTCAGCCTCGCGCATCGGTCAGCCGGATCTCGGGCTGATGTCCTACGGTGAAGTTGTCGATCAGGTCGGAAACATTACCGATGCGATCCAGATGCCATTGCTGGCCGACGGAGACACCGGCTACGGCAACGCCATGAATGTGCGTCGGACCGTGTCCGGTTTTGCAAAGGCCGGTGCGGCTGCGGTGATGATCGAGGATCAGGTAGCTCCAAAAAGGTGCGGTCACACGCCTGGCAAGGAGGTCGTTTCGCGCGAGGAGGCATTTGATCGCGTCCGGGCCGCTGCAGACGCGAGGGAAGCTGGGGCAGACATCCTTATTCTCGCGCGGACCGATGCACGTCACGAGCATGGTCTGACCGAGGCAATTGAACGCGCAGCCAAATTCAGTGAATTGGGAGCGGATATTCTGTTTGTGGAAGCGCCCAAGACAGTGGCCGAAATGGAAACCGTCTGCCGCGAATTGCCGGGTGCCAAGATGGCCAATATCGTCGAAGGTGGCGTAACGCCGGACTTGCCCCACGCGGAGCTGAAAGACATCGGCTATGCCATCGCCGCTTATCCGCTGACGCTTCTTGCCAGCGCCATGAAAGCCATGGTGAATACGCTGGAACAACTCAAAACAGACGCTCACCGAACGTCAGATCTCATGGATTTCCACGAGCTTCGGGACAAGATCGGTTTCAACGACTACTATGAGGTGTCCTCGCGCTACGAGACTTCCCGGCGAAAACACTGATCAAGCTGTTGGCACAAAAGCAATTTTCTGAGCGACGTAAGTTGTCCGATCTTTAATTAGGAGCGGACGAGCATTCTTATTATAGTTGTAGCACAAGAAGTGTTGCATCCAGGGAGAATGCCGTGACTTCTTTTCTTTCTGCTCCGTATGTTTCAAGACGCTCTTTTTTGGCCGGGTCGCTGAGTGCACTCGTGTTGCCCGGCCTTGTGAACCGTCCGGCCTGGTCAGAGACAGCAAGGCCCGACCTTCCTATACCCAAACAGCTTGCACCCGACGCAAACGGCAAAATCGCGCTTCGGGCCATGACAGGAGAGGGGACTTTTGTCGAAGGCCTGAAGACGCCTACTTACGGGATCAACGGCCCTTATCTCGGGCCGGCGATACGTGTTCGTCGCGGTGAAACCGTGACCATGGAGGTTCAGAACACGCTGGAAGAGCCGATCACGATGCATTGGCATGGCCTAAAGGTGCCCGGTGACGTCGATGGTGGACCAGCGGAACAAATCCTTCCCGGCAAGACCTGGTCGCCTCAGCTGACAATCGACCAACCGGCCGCCACCTGCTGGTTCCATCCGCATTATTATCCGACCACTGCAGAACTTGTCCTGAAGGGTCTCGCCGGATTGTTTTTGATAGATGACGAAGACGCCGACAGTTTGCAATTGCCTTCGCAATGGGGTGTCGACGACATCCCGATCATCCTACAGGATAGAAGGTTCAATGCTGATGGCAGCTTCTTCCATCGCTTCAACCTGGCCGCGGTCACGGTTGGCTATGTCGGTGATGCGATGCTGGTGAATGGCGCTCCTTATCCCAGAGCACAAACGGCGAGGGGATGGCTGAGATTGCGGATCCTGAACGGATCGAACGCACGCAGTTACCGGCTGGCACTGACCGAAAACCGGTCTTTCTTTGTGATTGCAGGAGACGGCGGACTTCTGGAGGCACCTGTCGAACTCAGTGAACTCATGGTTCATGCAGGCGAGCGTTTCGAGATCCTGGTCGATGCCAGAAACGGTGAGAACTTCGATCTGCTGACGAGACCGGTCGATCAGATGGCGATGAACCTGCCCCCATTCGATCAGGAATTGGCGCTCATGACCTTCGAGCCGGACGGTAAGGACGGTGCAGGAATTCTTCCGGAGGGTCTGGTCAAACTGCCTCCAATCGCGGAACTGCCGACCGAACCGACTCAGAAGCTCGAGTTTGGCATGAACCTCGATGACGAAGGCATGGGACTTTTCATGAAAGCCGGACTGCCGAAGCTGATGGCAAGCGGAAAGGCAAATCCTGAAATTGCGGATGCCGTGACCAGGGCGATTGTGGATGGTCCTGAACTGTCAAAGGAAACGCAATTGTCGGCGAATGCCATCAACGGCAAATCCTTTGACATCAGTCGGGTCGACTTTGATGTTTCCATAAACCAGGACCAGCATTGGGTATTTTCCGAAGGCACCGATAGAATGCTGCATCCGGTTCACATTCATGGATGCCAGTACCGAGTTCTGACCGTAAATGGAGCGGCACCACCACCCGAGTTGTCCGGGTGGAAGGACACGATGCCGATTTCCAAAGGAGGAACAGTGGAGATCCAGGTGCGTTTTGACTATCCGGCAACGCCAGACAAGCCCTACATGACTCACTGTCACATTCTGGAGCATGAGGATTCAGGAATGATGGCCGGGTTCACCGTTTCCTGAGGCGAATGCCATGAAATTCGGCGAGTTTCTTGACTCTCGGCGATGTTTCAGGCATAGACCCGCGAACTCCGTATGAGTGACTGACAAACTGAACCACCGACCGGGACCCGAAAAGGTGTAAAGAGTTCCCGGAGGTCAACACCCGACAGCGCGATGCGCCCTCGGGTGCGAAACTGCTTTGTGCGGTTCAGTCTGCTTGGAATTGAGCTGCGGTTGCCCATATGGTTCGGGAAATATCCCGAAAACGATGACTTAAGGACCAGTTGATGTTTGAAAGCCTGTCCGATCGACTAAGTGGAGTTTTCGACAAGCTCACCGGCCGAGGTGCGCTGTCGGAAAATGACGTCAATGAAGCGATGCGCGAAATCCGCCGTGCTCTCATTGAGGCCGACGTTGCCCTGCCGATCGTGCGCTCATTCACTGACAAGGTTCGTAACCGGGCCGTTGGTGCCGAGGTCGTCAAATCCGTGACCCCGGGTCAGATGGTCGTGAAGATCGTTCATGACCAGCTGGTGGAAATGCTCGGAAGTGAAGGTCAGCCGATTGATCTGAACGCACCGGCTCCCGTCGCTATCATGATGGTCGGTCTGCAGGGCTCCGGTAAAACGACCACCACAGCCAAGATCGCCCGTCGCTTGACCCAGCGCGATAAGCGCAAGGTGCTGATGGCATCTCTCGACACCCGCCGTCCGGCAGCCCAGGAGCAGCTGAAGGTTCTGGGTGAGCAGAACGAAATCGACACGTTGCCGATCATTGAAGGGCAGGGGCCCGTTGAGATCGCCAATCGTGCAATGTCCGCTGCCAAGCTTGGCGGCTACGACGTTGTAATGCTCGATACCGCAGGTCGCATCCACATCGACGAGCCGTTGATGGTCGAGATGGCGGATGTGAAGTCCGCCGCGCAACCGCATGAAATCCTGCTGGTCGCCGACTCCCTGACCGGTCAGGACGCCGTCAATCTTGCCAAGAGCTTCGATGAGCGTGTCGGCATTACAGGCATTGCGCTGACCCGTATGGACGGTGACGGACGCGGTGGTGCGGCGCTGTCCATGCAGGCCGTCACCGGAAAGCCGGTCAAGCTGATCGGTACCGGTGAAAAGTCCGATGCACTGGAGGATTTCCATCCCAAGCGGATTGCCGACCGTATCCTCGGCATGGGCGATATCGTTTCGCTGGTTGAAAAGGCCGCGGAGGCAATCGACGCCGAACAGGCTGCCAAGATGGCCAAGAAGATGCAGAAGGGTCATTTCGACCTGGACGATCTCGCCGAGCAGCTGAAGCAGATGGAAAAGCTGGGCGGCATGTCCGGCATGATGGGCATGTTGCCGGGCGTCGGCAAAATGAAAAAGCAGATCGAGGCTTCGAATATCGACGACAAGATGTTCAAGCGTCAGGTTGCCATTATTCAGTCGATGACGCCGACCGAGCGAAGCAAGCCGGAATTGCTGAAAGCCAGCCGCAAGAAGCGCATTGCTGCAGGTTCTGGTGTGCAGGTGGCAGAGGTCAACAAACTGCTGAAAATGCATCGTCAGATGGCCGACATGATGAAGGCCATGGGCAAGAAAAAAGGCATGCTTGGCAAGCTGATGGGCGGCATGGGCGGTGGAATGCCGGACGTTGACCCTAAGCAGCTGGAAGAAATGGCCAAGTCCGGTCAGATGCCCGGTGGTATGGAATTGCCGAAAGGCCTGCCTGGCGGATTGGGTGGCGCTGGACTTCCTCCCGGACTGCCGGGCCTGCCTGGGTTGGGCGGACCGAAACTGCCCGGACTGCCGGGCATGGGCAAGGGTAAGAAGCGATGAGCGAAGCGGAGACCCAGCTGGGCGAAAGCCAGGCCCTGAAAGAGCTGAAAGCGCTTAGGGCATCCATCGACAATATTGACGCGGCTCTCGTGCATATGCTCGCCGAGAGATTCAAATGCACCCAGAAAGTGGGCTTTCTGAAAGCCAACAATGACCTGCCGCCGGCCGATCCGGCGCGGGAAAAAATTCAGATCGAACGGCTACGGCAGCTCGCTGGTGATGCCAATCTCGATCCTGACTTTGCCGAGAAATTCCTGAACTTCATCGTTCGGGAAGTGATCCGGCACCATGAAGCCATTGCCGCGAAAGCCGGCAACTGAAAAAACTGGAGAAACTAAATGGCTACGAAAATTCGCCTGGCACGTGGCGGTTCCAAGAAACGCCCGTACTACCGCATCGTTATTGCTGACATCCGTTCTCCGCGCGATGGCCGCTTCATCGAAAAGGTCGGCACTTACAACCCGATGCTGCCGAAGGATTCCGAAGACCGCGTGCAGCTGAACGTTGAGCGTATTCAGTACTGGCTCGACACCGGCGCAAAGCCGACCGACCGCGTTCATCGTTTCCTGGATGCTGCCGGCCTGCTGAAGCGTGAGCCGCGCAACAACCCGAAAAAGGCAGAGCTGGGCGCGAAGGCGAAAGAACGTCTCGAAGCCAAGCGCATGGCTGAAGAAGAAGCAGCCGCTGCCGCTTCTGAAGAAGCCGCAGCTGAATAAGCCAAATGATGCGTACTGCGCCAAATTGGCAGAAGGAAACCTGCTGACATGAGTAATTCTGATAGTCAGAAGGTTCTTTTGGCCAAGATTGGCGCAGCGCACGGCATTCGCGGGGAAGTGCGGGTCAAGCCGTTTGGCGATGATCCGCTTTCCTTCACCGACTACGGTGTTCTGACGACCAGGGACGGCAAGCAGTCCTTCGAAGTCGACAAAGCGCGGGTGCAAAAGACGGTCGTGATCACCAAGTTCAAGGAGATCAGTGACCGCAACCAGGCTGAAGAATTGAACGGTGTCGAACTGTTTATCGACCGGGATCAGTTGCCCGAGCCTGAAGAAGACGAATTCTACTATTCAGACCTCAACGGGCTGAACGTTCTCGACCAGGCCGGCGACACGCTTGGCAAGATTGTTGCGGTTCAGGACTTTGGTGCTGGTGATCTTCTGGAAATCAGACCGAAGCGCGGCAAGACCTTCTATATCCCATTTACCAGAGAATTCGTTCCGGAGATAAGTCTGGCCGAAGGCCAGGTGACGGTGGACGTGCCGGAGGGCTATTTGTCCGACGATGAACCGGCTTCTTCCGAAGCGGCTCCGGACAGATAACGAACCGGAACGGGTTGTAGCCCCATTTCACCCAGATAGAGACCCTCTGCCTCATCCTTCAGTACTTGCCTTGTTTCCGAGCGGATCAATGCAATGAAGGCGCAGACGAGTGCCACGCCGATCCCGTTCGCAATTGCGTCGGGCAGCGACATCTCGTGATGGGGCAGGAATCCCTGAACAACTTCTCCACCAAGACCCATGCTGAATGATACAATGGCCGAAATTCTCAATCGGCAGCAAAACAGCGCGTGGATAGACAGCGTCAGCAGAGCAAAGAAGCCGATATGTATGACTTTGTCGTAGGGGTGGCCGACACCCGTGTTGAACACCAGACCGGCGAGAACACCGAAGGTCATCAGCAAGGCCAGTGGTAAGATGCGGCTCAGAGAAATGTCGAGATAATGCTGGTCAACTCTCTCTTGCACGAATGCTGGAAGCTTGAATCGAAAAACAGGAAACTTGACCACGGTAGACTACCCGATTGAAACGCTCTTGCCAGTTTGCACCGAGAGCCTTAATCAGAGCTTTCTTTCGGGAAACTTGCCGGTGGATGATCAGAGTTTTTGCCGACCAGGGTTAATGCATGCTTTAGCCTGCGGCCTGCTCGGATGTTGAAGCTGGCGTAAACGCTAATACTGACAGGGGCGGTCATGCCGTTCAAAGCCACAATTCTAACGCTCTATCCAGACATGTTTCCGGGCCCGCTGGGACACAGTCTGGCCGGTCGGGCCCTGGAGAAGAACCTGTGGCAACTTGAAACAAGCCAAATCCGCGATCATGCGGCGGACAAACATCGCTCGGTGGACGACACGCCTGCCGGTGGTGGCGCCGGGATGGTTTTGCGTGCCGACATTCTGGCCAAGGCGATAGATGCTGCCGCGCCGGCCGATGATCACCGTCCAAGATTGCTGATGAGCCCGCGCGGTAAGCCGTTCACGCAAGCCCGAGCTCATGAATTGGCGGAAGGGCCTGGAGCGATTGTCGTTTGCGGTCGTTTCGAGGGTGTTGATCAGCGCGTCATCGATACCCGGGAGCTGGAGGAAGTGTCCATGGGCGACTACATCCTCTCCGGCGGTGAAATCGGTGCGATCACCATGCTTGATGCCATCATACGTCTCATCCCGGGCGTCATGGGCAACATGGAAAGCGCAGATACCGAAAGTTTCGAGACCGGATTGCTTGAACATCCGCATTATACGCGTCCGGCGGTCTTTGAGGGTCACGTCATCCCGGATGTACTGACTTCCGGCAATCACAAGAAAATTCACGAATGGCGCATGTCGGAGGCCGAGCGCTTGACGCGGGAACGCCGTCCGGACATGTGGGATGCCTACATGGCTGATGAAGACGACGTGGACTGAGGCTAGTTCTGTTCCGATCCGGAAGTTCCATCACCCAGTCTTGCCAGGATCTGCGTGCCGCGGCGAATGATGTCGCTTTGTGAGTGCGAACCGGTTTTCGACGTCGCGCTTGCCAGTTGATTTCTCGCCGTATTGTAAGATATTTCCAAACTTTCGGACGCTTCTCGCAGCGATGAACCAAGGATAAGCTCTTGAACAAGAAGACTTTCCCGTTCGCTCAAGCCTAGAGCAGCTGCCAGGATGCGATCTGATCTTCTGGGAGCTTCGTCCGGATCGAATATCGTTACGAGCAGCGGCAGCGTCGGAGCAATGAACGGTGCAAGCCCCGGATGGATCTGTTCTCTTTCATGAATGGGGAGGATGAACGCAAAGGGTGCTCCCTGCCTTCCGGGCAGCAGCGATACGGGACCAACTGCTGCTGAAAGTCCGGAGGCTCTTTGTAAGGCATCATGCAGCGCCTTGTGCGTGTCTGATCTGCGTGCGGACAGGCGAACCATCCTGTCCACGTAGAGAGTTCCGGCCCGCTTGAACATTCGATCGGCATGCCCATTGAAGTGCAATATCTTTCCGTCCGGTGAAACAACGCAGGCCGAAGTCGGTATCTGATCTAACCAGAACTCGGGATTTGTCAGCGTGGACTTCCGTTTGGCGACTTCCAGGATCAGACTGAAGGCTCCCTGTAGATGCGGCCTAAGAAAACGAAACAGCTCCAGCACGTGCTGCTCTTCGCGCCTTTTCATTGTTCGGGGCAGATTAGCTGCGACAAAGGCGGAATCCGAACCATGCCGGTGCAGGATGATGCCAAAGGCACGATTGATTTCACGGTGATGCTTCAGATACTCGTTGTAAAAATCTGTTTTTTCCACGTCTTGTGGTCGAATGAAGTGTTCCGTGATCGCGACTTCCGATACGTCGCATTTCAGGGCGATTGGCGGAAACGGATTTGCGGTCTGGGCCTGACTAAGGTGAATTTCTGCGTTATCGCCATGATTGAACATCGCGCAATCGTAGACCTGCGTTTCGTAAACGCATTGGGCCTGATAGGAGATTGGCAGTTCGGGATAAATGACCGCCAAATCAGACAATACACCCGAGAGGCCACCGTCCAGCAAAGCTGACGTGTAAAGCTTTCCAAGTAGATCCGAACGATCCGTGGTCACGAAAGGCGTCCCCCAAGGTTGAACGAGGTATCCTGACACCAATTGTTTAGCAAAAGTTATGGTTGTAGTGCAATTGCACTAATGTCGAGGTTCAAGCTCATGTTATTTAATGCAGATATTTTAAGATAAGTTCCGATTGACGTTTGCGTTAGGAGGGGCGTTTTTTTAAGTTTTATTTTATGTCATACTTAGCATCAGCAGCGGCAGAAGTGCCGCTGCTTTTGATTGTGAGGTCAGGTGTTGATGTTTCAGCAGCCGTGCACGGTAGGCAGCCCAATTTTGCGGTTCAGGTTTTGACAGAGAAAATACCGATACCGGGGGATGGATCGGAGCAGCAAAACCCGTCAAAAATCGCATGACATTCCGGTGAAATTGCTGTATATGCCCGCCGAAGCTGGGTGCAAAGTGTGTCTTCTTATTGGGGACTTGCTGTTCAGGCTGGTTTTCAAGAGAACCGAGAAGCCTGAAAAATCCAGCTTAAAACGCATGGCCCAAAGTTGGTGAACTCGTTCTCAGCGTAGCGGAGAACGCTCTGACCGCTTTGTAAATGAAAAGGGAAATATGCCATGAATTTGATCGAACAGCTCAATGCTGAAGAAATGGCGAAAATCGAAGCTCAGCGCAAGCTTCCTGAATTTTCTCCGGGTGACACCGTTCGCGTCAACGTGAAGGTCACCGAAGGTAACCGTACTCGTACCCAGGCTTACGAAGGTGTCTGCATCGCCCGTTCCGGCGGTGGCATCAACGAGAGCTTCACGGTTCGCAAGATTTCTTATGGTGAAGGCGTTGAGCGTGTCTTCCCGATTTATTCTCCGATGCTTGAAGGTGTTGAAGTTGTCCGCCGCGGTAAAGTTCGCC
>JBCCVB010000008.1:0-82749 GCA_039195965.1 Pseudomonadota bacterium | reverse complement strand
GGCGCAAGGCTTCTATCTTGAGCTTCTGATCAGGTCTGAGCACACCAAAGGAAATGTCACGGCGGATCGCTGATGCCAGCATCGCCACAACCGTATCGTCCTCCCGCGCCCTCATTCCGAAAAGCATTCTGCACCCTATTTGAAAAAATATTGGATATTTTTCCAATTATTGAATGCAACTTGTCAAGCTGCAAGAAAAGACCGGCCATGCCCTCTCCTTAAAGTCAGGAGTCGGCCGGAAAACACCCCGTTGCTCTGCCAGAGCAGATGCAAAGGGGCATTTTGCTGAAGAAACACAACCCATCGGGCCCATGTCTGTCACGTCGCTGATCGGCTACAGTCCGGAAAGAATTCCGGATCATCAGATTGCGTCGTAAAACCAATTGCTCGAGGCGCAGCAACTTGCACGGCCATGGCATGCGGAAAAAGGGAGGCCCAATCCTCCCTTTGCCACATCCAATCAAGGACCGCACATCCGAGTCCAGCCTCACGATCTTCGACATCTCCAAGTCGTCATGACAACTGCTCGATCCTCTTCGCAAGCTTGCTTAAAAGCGCCCTGTTCCGGCTCGTCACTGTTGAACGCTTCCAACCATATTTCTCGCAGATGCGGCTAAACTTGCCACCTCCGGCCTTGCACATAATCTCAAATTGCAAAGCCCGGCGCGCATCTGCATCTTCGATGAGTGCGAACCAGGTCAGAGCTTCTTCTGCCTGTGAAATTTGCGCTGGCAGAAAAGTCCGACGACGCTTTGCGACTTTCCCCCGGCAATCGGGCCAGGCCGCAAACACGGCCTTTGGCCCATCGCCTTTGCCTGTAACGGCGATCACTTCGACTGCCTCGACCAGACGCCCCATGACATCTTCCGACGTGGAAACACTCATAAAAAGAACCTCTTAGGTTGAAAAACACCTTACGCGCGAAAGCTGCAGCATCCTACCTGACAGCTTCTGGAAGAATCACATCTGGGGGTAAGATGACCTTGAAAACGATCGCAATTCTCTCTGCCGGACTTCTCGTAGTTGCAGGCTGCGCCAAAGGTCCGGACGCGATCAAACCGGCCGACATACCTTTGGCGGCATACACGGGCCAATCCTGCACAAACCTGACAAAAGAACTCGCGCACGAGAAGGATCGATTGGACGATCTCGAGGACGCGCAACGCAGTGCACAAACCGGAGACGCTCTTGGCGTGTTTCTGGTTGGGATACCAATTTCAAGCGCCACAGGCGGTGACAAGAAAGGTGACCTCGCCGTTTCCAAAGGCAAGGTCCAATCGATCGAACTTGCAATGAAATCAAAGAACTGCCGAGTGTCGTAAGCCTCACTCTTACGCAAAGGTCTGCGCATGGAGCAGACCAAGAGCCAGAGCGCACAAAATCCTGTGTGGTGTTCTTGTACGTTCTGGCTTGGAGAGCCTGCTTTCAGCCTCCTTAGGACAAGCGCTGCTTCTGTGCCGCTTCGCGTTCCGTCAGATACCCCTTCTCCCAAAAATCGAAGTAGTCCGCTTGGCGCGGATAAGGATTTTCGGTTTGCGACTTGCCTTCGCGAAAAGCTTCCACCCCACGCTCGAACGCATAGGTCTGGGCTTTTGTCTGATACGTGGTCATGTGTCCCGCCCACCCCAGGAAAAATTGATTTGAAAAATCTGCCCCATGGCATCCCCGGCGGCGTGACGCACCACAATGTTTGCGCGTACAACCCTGACCATTCCACACAGCCGCTGATTGCCGCGCGAAGTGTACCCAACCATCTTTGTCTGACAATAGCACTCATGCTGCTTTCCCCCGTATTTCTACGGATATTCCTCGATCTAACTCATACGAAAGTAGTACTGAAAGCGTAATTGTAGGTGCTGCGGGGTTCAGATCCTTCGCGCACTCAAGAAGCCCCCTCAGATCCAGCTGATCGAACCGATCAACGAAATCCGTACGGGCAACCCACTCGGACTTGTTCAGAACCACCCAGGAAACGGCGGTGAACACAGGCGCTGACCAGTTCCCCCGGTTCTGGGGGGTATTGATCAGACCGAACACCAATCGCAGATGGTCTGCCCCATGCTTGTTCAGAAGCGTCTGACAGGTGCGCCGCGCCTTTGACTGATGGCGACCATCAATACGCTTTGCGTGACCGACGAATTGCACGCCGAATTCGGCGGCAATTCGATCCACCACTCCTCCCGACGCCATCAGCACTCCTCCTTGCTAGACGCCACCCCCTTCTGCAACGCCGCAAACTTCTTTTCCGCTGTCTGCCGAACAGTTAACGTCTTTCGTTCATGATTTGTTCCTGTTTTTTTGTTTCGTAGATATGCCTCTTCCCGCCTCACACGTGGATGTGCTCCGATTGAAACGCTCCCTTTTCCGAGTTGTTCTCCGCAGGATTTGACGCTTCCTTGTCTCAATTCCTTCAACTCCAGGGTCAAAAGCCTGTTTCGAGCTTTTTCCAACGCATAATCTTCTTCCAACCGCGCGCTCGGTCGCTCGGCCCTGATCCGGCATTGCGCCACCCTTACCCTGGCTTCTTCAATCTCTTCCTTGAGTTCGATCACAAAATACTCCCTGGCCTACCAACCGGCCTCAACATCAGATTATGATTTCGCAGCATTTTCCTCTGCGCTCACCCTGTAATTTTCAGCACGCTTTCAACCCATTTCCATTACGACTCACCGCTCTTGATCTCACGTGCAAATTCGTACGCATTATACGTACGCTTGTCAACGCACATTTCATACAGTAGAACTACAAACTCAACTGAACCGAAATCACGACTGGCAGCGGCATGGATGACACCAAACAGTCTTTGCACGAGAGACTTCAGGACCTGAAAGAAAGATCTGGCCTGTCGCTGCGCGCAATTGCGCGGGAGATGGGTTATTCGCAGGCCTCCTCCATTCAGCGTTATTTCTCTGCTGACTACCCCGAAACGGGACTGCCCGCGCCTTTCATTTCCAAATTGCTGAACGCATTGCCTGGCAAGGGAACTCCTGCAATTACGCGTGAGGAGATCCTCGCCCTGGCTGACGGCTCGGTCGCGGAAATACAAAAGAAATCCCCTTCACTGCCGGAAACCGGCGTACCTATTGTCGGGGAAGTTGCTGCAGGACTATGGATGGAAGCTGCTCTTTTTGAGACAGAAAATGCCGAAGAATCAACAATTTCATATGATGTTCGCTTTCCTGCGCAGTCACAGTTTGTCGTCAAGGTACGTGGAGAGTCCCTGAACAAGATTGCCGCCAACGGTGATCTGCTTTTGTGCGTGGATTACCTTGCCGCCGGCATTGAACCGAAGGAAAATGATCTTGTCCTGGTCGAGCGCTCCCGAGACAACGGCATGACCATTGAACGCACCGCAAAGCGCGTAATCAAACTGAACGGCCAGTCCGAACTCATGCCAGAGTCGACCGACCCGCGCTTTCAGGACACAATCATCTTCCGGGAAGGAGACTTTGATCACACCGAGGTCAAACTCAAAGCCCGGATCGTGATGGTGTTCAAGCCTCTCTAAGCCCTAATTCGCCCCATTAGCCGATAACCTGATCCTTCCTTCCAGTCCACGCAATGCGCGTACATCTTAACTCGATTGACTTGAAATGTACGCAAAATGCGTATATTGATTAAAGCAGGTTATTGAGGAGACAATTTATGGGTTTGAGTTTCGATACGTCCTTTTTCTCCGTCATCTGCGAACTTAACGGAGCGCTCTACACCCCGGAAATTGACCTGTCCGGAATGCGGACCTCCCGGATCATTGAAGACCTCAAAAGCGGTCAGTTCGAAAACGTCCGTGCCATTTTGGAGTTCAATCCTGCCGAAGGCTGGTGCAACAATGTCACGGAGGACGTTCTTGCAGAAGCCTTCGGCAGCGAATGCGATGAAGAAAGCGACCTGAACGATAGCAGCGAAAACTGGTCCGACTACAATCAGGAACGCATTGAGGCACGCTTGGCAGGAGTGACGACGCGAGTGGCAGCCTAGATAAAGGGCACGCTTAAGAGGGGTGCTTTCGATCGCAGAACTCGCTTCGAAAAAACAAAGTACACGCAAACGCACCCTCTTTTTCGCTCTCGACAGTCCAGTATCGTATAAGCGCGTCAAACAATCCCAAATTTGATTTGAGGATTTCCGCTACCTTGAGCCAAATCTGACGTTCTTCCTGCGTGTACATGCGGAGTACGTCGAACTCTGCCTCCCGCATGAGTTCGTAGTACTCCTTGCCCAAAGGATAAATCCTTTCAAGTAGCCACTCATCAAAACTCGCGATGATAAGTGCAGCCATAGCGAAGGCGTATTCATCATCGACCGAAAACTCCGGATAGCGCCTGATGAATTCCAGGAGCCGCGCACTGTTCGCAAGCTGAATATCCCAGTCTTGCTCATCTCCATCTGCCGGGAGTTTCAGCATTCGGCTTAAGTATTCGCTCGCTCTGACTGTTATCCAGTCCATGTTTAATTCACGTCGTGATGGAACAAGGCGGATTACCGCCTTGACCCCTTGTTTTTCCTCCAGAACGGCTCCATTTCACCGGCCATGATGCAGCCGTAGGGATCGATATAATCCTCGATCTCGGCCAGATCGTATTTCTTGATCTGAGCCACCACAGCGTCGGCCTTTTTGTAACTGGACGGCAGCTCGGAAATATCGACCTTCTTCTCAAAGAAACGGATATCGAGCCCTTCCGTTTCCGCTTTCAGCATCTCTTCCGGTGTTCTGGAAGCAGATCGACGCTTGTGCTCGGTCCGCGAGTAGTTACGCCCGGCTCCGTGCGGTGAGAAACCCAGCGCGTGGTCGGCGTCCCTGCCTCGCACTACCAGGACCGGCTCGGCCATGTTGAGCGGGATCAGCGTCAGACCTGACGCATCCGAAGCATATCCGTCCCAGGCCGGAGTTGCCCCCTTGCCGTGGTAATAGAGCCCGTCACGCTCGAACACGAAGTTGTGCTCATTCCAGAAACGCTCGGCATGATCCGCTCGGGCAGCCTCAACCGTTGCCTGGTGAATGGCATTGTGGTTGGCCTTGGTCCACTTTCAGATCAGCTGCAAGGCCTCCCAATAAGCCACTCCCTCTTCCGTATCGGCGGGGATCCAGGCGTTCTGCTTCAAGGTCTTCGGCGAAAGCTTCTTGCGGAATTTCTCGGCAACGCTCATGCCGATCTTGTAGAGCCCGGCACCCGGCCCGCGCGACCCGTGATGGGTCACCATCGCCGTCTTACCGGTTTTTCGCGACCTCCCGACAAACAGAAAATGGTTGCCGTCTCCCTGAGTACCCAGATGCTCCTGCGCTGCACGCAGGATCTTCGTATTGCTCAGAAACCGGTTTTCCCGAAAGCTGTCATAGAGGCTCATCGACATGGTGAAGCGCTTGCCGTTGGCACGCCCTCCGGCACCGAAATGAGTGACCTCACGCGCCGCATCCAGAATGGTCTTCGGATCCGCGTCTTCAAACTCGGTCATCATCACCGAACAGCAGATATCAGCACTGTGCATCCCCGGATGGATCGCGCCACGCGTAGCAACAACGCCGCCAACGGGAATGGTGCCAAGCGGCCCTGCAGGACAGGCATCCGGCATGATTGCACCGGCTTCAATTGTCGGCGTGCGCATCAGCTCCGTCATGTGGTGCTTTACCGCTTCCAGGTTTGCCTTCTCGTCCTCGGTTTCCGCCTCGATGTTGATGTAAAACGGTTTTTCACCAGAAGCTGCAAGCGGCAGAACAGGTGCGGGTTTGTAGCTTTCCAGCATCTGCCGAACTGCATCCAGGCTGCTTCCGTTTTGCAGTTTGGCCTGACCGTCGCGTAAGGCCGCACCGAAAGCCTTGCCTGGCTGGTGTCCCCAACTCGCCAGCATTTCACTGGTCAGCTCTTCATATGCCGTTTCAGTCGTCATCACTTTCATTTCCTTCATGTCAGCCTGACGGCAAACGGGATCGCAAGACCTCTCCGCATTCACGCGGGCCGGAGTTGCACCGGCGACACTCACTGTAGTCCTGCTGGCATCCGCCAGGCTTCGCGGGGCAAGCGTTGGCAAGATTGATTTTCCGCCACCGGATTTCTCCGGGCCGGATTTGAACCGGCACGGGATGATTTCATCACCCCCTCCCGACCGCGTCGGGAGGCGCCTGCCTGTAATCCTGCCGGCATCCCCGATATCGCGGCAAAGCCGCAATCAAGTTGCCGTTTCAAAGTCTTGGCCCAGCCAAGGCGACAAGTTGGTGCAAAACGTTCCTGCTCTATCCGTTGAGCTACGCTGCATCAGATGTTTGCAGCGACGGGATTCGAACCCGCAACCTGGCGAGTCGTAGTCGATGTAGTTCTGCTGGCATTCGCCCTGGCTGGTTGAAGAGGTGTGGCGGCAAGTTTGTGACGAAACATCTCCGGCGTCCTTCCACGTTAGACGACATCGCGTATTCACGATGGCGTGGCTCGACCCACGCATTACCGGTGTGGCTGTAGTTCCGTCGGCATCCGCCACGGTTGAAATTGCTCTCATTGGAACAGGCGACAAGAAAGAAGAAACCCGGGAGTCCCGCTCGAGCCTAAGAGCGCCTGCAAGGAGGGGAGTCGAACCCGCTCGGACTTGGTCCCATTTTGGAGCAATGTAGTTCCTTCGGCATTCGCCTGATCATTCGGGGAACGCGGCGGGCACAAACCCCGCCGCGTTCAGTCTTGTTAGGCCAGATCGATCGCTTCAATCTCTCCGACCCACTGGTCTGCGTTCATCCCGCCTTCGGCAAAGACCGCAATCTGATCGAACACCGCATCGGAAAATCCTCCGATATTCAGGATGTCAGGCCGTGACTTAGCCTGCGTCGTTCCGTAGGGCGCGATGTCGATGCACACCATCTTTGCTTCGGGATTGCGCCGTTTAAGCACCATCCACTCGCGCATCACACCTGTGATCGATCCGGCATGGGCACCTGCCCAGGACTGGTTATCCGACACCAGGATGACAAGATCGGGCGCTCGACCGTTCTTGTTCAGCCATGCCAGCGGTGCGGCACAATTCGTTCCGCCACCCCACTGCTCCATGAGCTTCTGGGCATTGGTCATGATCGTGTCGCGCGCCTCCAGAACAACCTTGCGCACTCCAACCTCGAAGGGCAGTACCATTGCGTCGCGGTTCCGCCGCAAGATGGCCGAGGACACCAGAGCCGCCACATCGATGCAGCGCGTCTGCGTGGTCGCCCCTTTTCTGTAGCCCGTCACGGGCGACCCCATGGAACCGGATACGTCCGGGCAGACCACAACCTGCTGCTTGAAGGACGGCACGTTGGCAACGGAAAGCTCCATCGCCTCGTGCATCGCGTCTCGGATCTCCGCCGGCATGTCCGAAGACAATGCCTGATAAGAAGTCAGCAACTGATACGGGAAGGCCTTGGCTTTCCTGATCCTCTGCGGATCCTTCAGGATGTCTGCGACTTGCTGGACGGCATGTGCTTTCCCGAACAGCGTTCCTTCAAACACGCCGTGCCTCAGAAATGTGTTCAGGTTCATCCGCACCATGTTCCAGCTGCCGTTCAACGCCAGTTTCGTCCAGTCGTCTTTGGACAAAGGCAGATGCGTCAGCATCTGGAACGGTACATCCGGTACGTTGCGACCCTTGGGATTCTCCTTGTAGGCCACATAGTCCTGCACGTTCTCAGGCAGCTTACCGACGTCACATGGCTTGCCGATCAACCAGGCGAACAACGCCGCCCTTTCCTCGTCGCGCGGCTTCGGATGCACCATCTTGATGACATCTGCCAACGACGGATCGTTTCCGATGCTTGCCTGAAGCAGCTGATATTCCGAAGCTGAGTTCAACCATCCGCGCACCAGCGCTTTCGGCCGGGTACCCAGCGATTTCCGCCCGGTCTGACCAGAGCGCATGATCTGCACGAAGTTGCGCAACATCTTGCCGTTGGTCACCACATGCGGAAATGCCTTGGACAGCAGAACCGGATCGCGGGATGCCAGAACGGACAGCAAAAGCGCCGGAAGGTCTTTCATCCTTCCTTTCTGCCTGGCATAGACTGCGGTCTTTGCCAGGAATTCGTCCGAAACCGCTTCAGCTGCCTTGAGCACCTGATCAAGCTCCATCTCTGCATTCTGATAGAAGAGATCGCCAATAGTACCGGTTACAGCCAGCTGAGCCAGCTTTTGACGATCTGCATATTTGTATGCATTCCCGCCGGCCAGGTTCCTGGTGTCAACCTTGCCGGAATACCGGCCCCTAAAAGGCGCAAACAGAAGTTTGTTTGCCATGATCTCACTCCTCGAGCATGTCTTACGAGAGACCGTGTCCCTCGTGTCGTTGTCGAGAAGGAGAATGCCCCGCGCTCGATGCCCGCAAAACAAAAAACACAAAACATCTTAAGACATTGATTTTTATTGTTAAATTTAGATATTGACATTTATGACAGCGAATATTCTTATAACTGAGTATAAGATTTTATCTAACTGGATAATTATGTGAAAAAGAACGTTGTCATCGGCTTTCTCGGCACCCAACTGGATTCGGGGAAAAAGCGTCGCTGGCGTCCATCAATCGCCGTCACCCAGCATGGCAGCTTTCCGATTCACCGCCTTGAGCTGCTTTACGACAGGGACTTTCATCGGCTTGCGCATAAGGTCAAGCGGGAGATTGAAGACGCCAGCCCGGCGACTGAAGTGCTGCTGCAAGAGGTTGACCTTAGAGACCCCTGGGATTTTCAGGAAGTATATGGAGCCTTGTTCGATTTCGCGCGGGACTACGGCTTTGACGAGGACAGGGAGGACTATTTCGTCCACCTGACCACAGGCACGCATGTAGCCCAGATTTGCTGGTTCCTGCTGACCGAATCCCGCCACATCCCGGCCAAGCTCGTACAGACCTCGCCACCGCGCCGGGACGATAAAGACGTCACTGGCAACTACAATATCGTTGACCTGGACCTGTCCCGCTACGACGCCCTCCAACAGCGCTTTGATCTGATTGCCGAAGAGTACAATGCCCTTCTGAAGGCTGGCATAGAAACAAGAAATCCGGGCTTCAACAGCCTGATTGAACGGATAGAGCTCGTCGCGACCAACTCCGATGCCCCTTTGTTGCTGCTTGGCGATACGGGCACCGGCAAGAGCGAGTTGGCCGAACGCATTTACGAGCTCAAATTGCAGCGCCGGCGGGTCAAGGGACGCCTCGTCCATGTCAATTGCGCAACCCTGAAAGGCGAGCGCGCCATGTCGAGCCTGTTTGGCCACAGACGAGGCGCAATGGGTAATGGCAGTTCGGACCGACGCGGCCTTCTGAGGGAGGCAGATGGCGGCGTTCTATTCCTCGACGAGATCAACGAACTTGGCCTCGACGAGCAGGCCATGATCTTGCACGCGGTGGAAACCGGCCGCTTTCTTCCACTTGGATCAGATCATGAAATCACCAGCCGTTTTCAGCTGATCGCCGGAACCAACCGCAATCTCGGCCAACTGGTCGCCGACGGAAAGTTCCGGCCTGACCTTTACGCCCGTCTCAATCTTTGGACCTTTCGCCTGCCGTCGCTTCGTGAAAGGCGTGAGGACATTGAACCGAACATCGAATTTGAACTGAACAGGTCCGAAAAACTATTGGGAAGTCGTGTCGGCTTCAACGGCGACGCATATGCCAGATATCTGGATTTTGCCATCTCCACGGCCACACCCTGGCCCGGAAACTTTCGCGACCTCAGCGCATCGGTTCAGCGCCTTTGCACGCTCTCACCACGCGCGCGCATCACGTTGTCTCTCGTGGAACAGGAAATCGAAGCATTGGAGCGCCAATGGAAGAGCGCCGAGATCGATCCCGACGAAGCGCTGCTATCAGAACTGATTGGCGAAACGGCCGACCAGATCGATCCCTTCGACAAGGTTCAGCTGGCGCATGTCATTCGCACTTGCCGGAAAAGCCCGACCTTGAGCGCCGCCGGACGCGCGCTCTTTTCAGCGTCGCGCAAAATCAAGAAAAGCCAGAACGACGCGGACCGCCTGCGCAAATACCTGGACAAGTTCGGACTTGCCTGGAGCAATGTGAGCGGAGCGGACTGAAAACCCTGTGCCCGATATCAAACCAGCTTCAAGACCTCTCCACGCACATCCAGAAGCTTCTCGGCCAAGGCGCCCTTCAAACTTTCGAACCTGTGTGAAGGAACAGGAACAGAAATCGCATAGATGAGACCGACAGGATCCTGAAAGGCAAATCCTGCCGCGGATATTCCGTCCGTGTGCTCGCTCAGATCCCATGCGATTCCGGAAGCGCGCACATCTTCAATTTCTTTCAGAAAGTCGGACAAGGGCCTCCTGCTCTCACCATCCGACTTCAACTCCTGCGCCGCGATTGCAACGACTTTGTCGTCCTCCATCAGTGAGAGTGCCGCCTTGCCGTTCGCGGTGTCTGTCATCGGAAAAATCTCGCCGACAGCAGAAACTGTCCTGAGCCGGTGGGTGCCGATCACCTGATCCACAAAAACCATGTGATCGTCACGGAACACGGCCAGATCCACAGTTTCCTTGGTCTGCTTTGCAAGCTCCTGCAATGCAGGCCGAACCAGCTCCGCCATGTTGACGCGGCCAGCCGCTGCGAGCGACTGAATCTCCGACCCAAGCCTCAATCCCCCCTCTGCGGATGCGGACATCACCAGCCGCTCAGAGAGCAAGGCATTGACGATCCTCTGTACCGTAGAGCGGGGCAAGTGTACGCGCTCCGCGATCTGTCCCAGACTTAAGCCTGAATTGTCCCTCTTGAGCACTCGCAGGATTTCCGCGGCTCGCGAAATCACTTGAACACCCTGATTTGATTGACTTTTCTTATCTGATTCCATCATTCAAACCACTTCAGTCCCTTGAAAAAAGCAAGCTGGACGCACCTAAAATTCATGCTTGATATCCAGCATATAGGCCAATTTGGGTTGCCTGTCGAGATTTCCTATTGACCACGATACGATGCATATGTACCGTTTAGCAATACAGTGATACGCTGACTGACGGGAGGATGCATATGTCAGTTACAATTCGCGGGATCGAGTTTCAGGAGAACCTGAACAACGACATGGGCGTGGAGTTTTACAACCTGTCCCACCGCTACGGCTTTCAATGCCCAAACTGGCCCTACTTCAAGGATGTCGCGATCGAACGGAAGCACTACATGGCCAAGTCTGGCGTTCTGTCCCAGACCATCACCACGACCATGCATGTGACGACCCATATCGACGCGCCGGCCCATGTGGTACAGGGCACGCCGTTCATCGACGAAGTCCCCCTGCCTCACTTTTTCGGCTCGGGCCTTGTCGTCTCAGTTCCCAAGGACAAATGGGAACCGATCACCGGCGACGATCTGGAGAAGGCCTGCGGCCATGCCATTCGCAAGAACGACGTTCTGATCATCAACACCGGCTGGCACAAGCAATACGAAGACGGCGATTACTTCGCCTATTGCCCCGGACTGGTCCCGTCAGCCGCCGATTGGATGGTCGACAAGGGCGTGAAGGTCGTAGGCCACGACACCCAGGCAAATGACCACCCGCTCGCCACCGCTATCGGCCCACAACGCAATGGACCGATCCTCCCCCATCTGGAGGATGAATACAGAGAATGGTCCGGCGGCCGGGATTGGAAGGACGATTTCCCCGAGTGGGAACCGGTTCACAACAAGCTCTTCAGCAACGGAATTCTCGGTATTGAGAATGTTGGCGGCGACCTCGATGCCGTCACCGGCAAACGATGCACTTTCGCATTTTTCCCATGGAACTGGGACCGGGGCGACGGCTGCATCATCCGACTGGTGGCGATGATCGACCGGGGTCAGCAATACCGCATCGAGCCAGGCGAAAGCTTCTAACGAATTACCCGGACCGCCTCAAGACGGCGGTCCACCATGCGGCGTCTGGGAGGAAGCAATGCATGTAAAGCGTTTTGAAGACGCAAAACCTTACGAGGCTCCCAACCATCACGGCGTGGTCGGGTTAAGGCTTCAGGGTTTTGAAGAAGCTGGACCGGATAATCAGTGGGTCGGCCTCAGCCAGTTTCTGCCGGGCGGCGGCGCTGGACCGGACGCGACACCGTTCGAGAAGGTCTATGTCGTGCTTGAAGGAGAAATGACGGTGATCACCGAGGCCGGTGAGACCGTTCTTCGCAAATACGACAGCTGCACCATTGCCCCAGGGGAAATCCGGACGATTGAAAATCAATCCAACCATGCCTGCACCATGCTGGTTGTCATTCCCTACCCGCCGGAGGCGATCTGATGACGGATATCTGGTCTCATCCTTTGTCGCTGTTCGGTATCAAGGGCAAGGTCGCCCTTGTGACCGGCGCTTCCGGAGCTTTCGGAGCTGTCGCTGCCAAAGCTCTGGCGGGGGCAGGTTGCAAGCTGGTGCTTGCCGCCGGAAATGAAAGTGCACTTGAGAAGGAAGCCGAAATCTGCCGCCAGCTTGGCGCAGAGGTGAAAACCATCTGCAAACGCCCTTCGACATCAGGCATATGCGAGGAATTGGTCGCAACTGCGGTCGAGTGCTTCGGCTCGCTGGATGTCCTTGTGGTCGCTTCAGGCATGAACAAGGTTGCCAAGATCAATGATCTTTCGCCGGAAGACTTCGCCGGCGTCATGGATGCCAATGTCACCCAATCCTGGCTTCTGGCCCGAGCTGCGACCGCACAAATGATGCAGCAACCTGACGGCGGCAAGATTGTACTCGTGTCGTCAGCGCGCGGCCTTCTGGGTCATCCGGCCGGGTACACCGCCTATTGCGCTTCCAAGGCTGCCGTCGACGGCATCACCAAGGCACTTGGCTGTGAGCTTGGGGCAGACAGGATTACCGTCAACGCCATTGCGCCGACAGTCTTCAGGTCCCCTCTGACAGCCTGGATGTTTGAAGACGACGAACTTGCGCAAGGATTTCGCGAAGGCTTTCTGGCCCGGGTGCCGAAAGGACGCCTCGGAGAGCCGGAAGACCTGATCGGGCCACTTCTGTTCCTGTCGTCAAAAGCATCCGACTTTTACACCGGACACATTCTTTATGCCGATGGCGGCTACACGGCGGGATAAGCGATGGGCAACCAAAAGAATATTGCTGTCCTCGGCGCTGGTCTTATGGGACACGGGATTGCCCTCACCTTCGCCCGCTCCGGACATGAGGTGGCAGTTTACGATGCCTTCGCCAGCAGTCTCGAAGCACTCCGCTCCCGGGTTGAGGGAAGTCTGAACGCTCTTGGTGCAAAAGCGGCTGAAATCGAGGCGACGCTCGACCGGATCCGACTTGAACCTGACCTTGCAGGGTGCGTCCGGCATGCTGACGTCATCTTCGAGGCAGCGCCGGAAAAGCCCGACCTCAAGCGCGCCTTGTTTGTCGAAGTCGAAAGACACGCCCCTGCCGATGCGGTCCTTGCTTCCAACACGTCGGTTATTCCGATCACGACAATCATGTCGGACCTTCGAGATCCCTGGCGGGCGCTCGGAACCCACTGGTGGAATCCGCCGCACATGATCCCACTGGTCGAGGTGATCCGGACCGAATGGACCGCAGATTCGATCATGAGTTCCATGATCGAATTGCTGGCAACCGTCGGAAAGACGCCCGTTCGGGTGGAAAAGGACGTTGCAGGTTTCATCGGCAATCGTCTTCAGCACGCAATGTGGCGGGAAGCCATCAGCCTGGTTGAAAACGGTGTCTGTTCGGCAGCCGATGTCGACACGGTGGTCAACGCCAGCTTCGGACGCCGCCTGTCTGTTCTTGGACCAATGGCAAATGCGGACCTGGTCGGCACCGACCTGACATTGGACATACATGAAAACGTTCTGGCCGATCTCGACAATCGGCCAACCCCTTCCCCCTACCTGCGCGAACTCGTGCAGGCGGGCAAGCTTGGAATGAAAAGCGGGGAAGGATTTCAAAGCTGGACGCCGGAGAAGGCCGAAGCCCTCCGCGAGCGCGTTGCAGCCCACTTGCGGAGGCTTGAAACCATCTTGAGTTGACGTGCCCTGAGACCATGAACGGCACATCTGGGAGGAGATACGATGACGCTTATGGGAAGAAAATCTGGCATTACGCGCCGTGGCTTCATGGCTGGAGCCACCGTCGGACTTGCCGCACCTGCCATCTTGAGAAGGACGCGGGCATATGCCGCTGATCCGGTCATCAAGATCGGACATGTAAGCCCGCGCACCGGCCCTCTTGCCGGCTTTGCAGAGGCTGATGACTATGTCTTGGCTGGCATTCAAAAGGCTCTGGCCGGAGGCGTTGAAAACAACGGCAAGACCTATCAGGTCGAAATCATCTCAAAGGACAGTCAGTCCAATCCCAACAGAGCGGCCGAAGTCGCCTCTGAACTGATCCTTGGAGATGAAGTCGACATCATCGTCGCCGCCTCGACACCGGACACGACAAATCCGGTCTCCGACCAGGCCGAGCTCAATGAAGTGCCTTGCGTTACGACGGACTGCCCTTGGCAGCCTTACTTCTTTGGCCGCAATGGCGACCCGGCTCAAGGCTTCGACTACACCTATCACTTCTTCTGGGGCCTGGAAGACGTAATCAAGGCGTTCCTTGCGCTTTGGGAAGAAAGTGGCGTT
This sequence comes from Pseudomonadota bacterium, assembly GCA_039195965.1. Lineage (GTDB taxonomy): Bacteria > Pseudomonadota > Alphaproteobacteria > Rhizobiales > Stappiaceae > Roseibium. Next base: position 68,196 of record JBCCVB010000008.1, on the reverse strand, counting down.
GCCCGCAATGTCGGAGGTCTTTTCCCGAACGATGCCGACGGCAATGCCTGGGGAGACGAAACGCACGGCTTCCCTCCCGCACTGATCGGCAGTGGGTTCGCCTTGACGGATCCCGGGCGCTATCAACCGCTTACCGATGACTTTTCCTCGCACATTTCTGCCTTCAAGGATGCAGGTTGCGAGATCGTCACCGGCAATATGATCCCTCCGGATTTCGCAACCTTTTGGTCGCAATCGGCGCAGCAGGGTTTCACGCCAAAAGTCGTCACGATCGGCAAGGCGCTGCTGTTCCCGTCAGTCATCAACTCGCTAGGTGAGCGTGGAGATGGCTTGACCTCGGAAATCTGGTGGACACCGGAGCATCCGTTCTCGTCATCGCTTACCGGCGAAACCGCCAGACAACTGGCCGATGGCTACACCGCCGCCTCAGGACGTCCTTGGACCCAACCGATCGGCTTCAAGCACGCCTTGTTCGAAGTCACGACGGATGTCATCCGCCGCAGTGCGGATCTTGATGATCCCAATGCCATTCTGGAAGCGATCCAGGCAACAGATCTGCCAACGGTCGTCGGCCACGTGAACTGGGGCTTCGGCCCGGTGAAAAACGTTTCCAAGACCCCGCTTGTGGCCGGCCAGTGGCAGAAAGGTGCAAACGGCATGGAACTGGTCATTACGTCCAACCACAGTGCGCCGGAGATCCCCACCACCGGCACTTTGAAACTGTTGTCGTAAGACCGTTCGGCGCACGGGAGCCTTCCCGTGCGCCACTCCACCTTCAAAGGAAGCTACATGGCGCCTGTCCTTGAATTGAAAGAGCTCTCCAAAGCCTATGGCGCGATCACCGTCGCCGATCATCTTTCCTATAGTCTCGATGCAGGAGAAGCGCTCGGCGTGATTGGGCCGAATGGTGCAGGCAAGACCTCAATGTTCAATCTGATCACGGGCACGGTCCGGGCGGATCTGGGAGCTATCTTTTTTCAAGGAACGGATATTACCCGGACTTCCGCCGCTCGAAGATGCCGCCTCGGCATCGCCCGTTCTTTCCAGATACCGCAGCCATTTTCGGGAATGACGGTCTATGAGAACGTTCTCGTTGCCGCGGCCCATGGTGCCGGCCTGCCGGCAAGGGAGGCTGATCAGTGCTGCCTCGAAATGCTCGAGATGACAGGCCTCATCGACAAAGCCAACACCTTGTCGGGCGGCCTCAACCTTCTCGGGCGCAAAAGGCTCGAACTTGCCCGCGCCCTCTGCGCCAGACCCAAGCTGCTGCTTCTGGATGAGATTGCAGGCGGCCTGACGGAAAACGAATGCCACGACCTTGTCGAGACGATCAACACGATACGGAAAACAGGCACATCCATTATCTGGATCGAACATATCGTGCATGCACTTCTGTCGGTCGTGGACAGACTGATTGTCATCGATTTCGGCCGCAAGATTGCGGACGGAGATCCGAAAGCGACCATGGCGAGCAGGCAGGTGCAGGAAATCTACATGGGAGTGGACGCCGATGCCTGAACCGTTGCTGTCCACTCATCGCCTCGATGCTCACTACGGGGACTTTCAAGCGCTTTTCGGCGTCAATATCAACGTCTTTGCCGGCGAAGTCATCGCGATTATCGGCGCTAACGGCGCCGGCAAGACCACGTTGATGCGGTCGATCACGGGGCTATTGGCAAATGGCCCGGACATGGTGACCTTTCGCGAGGCTGCAATCGGCACTTTGCGGGCTGATCAGGTCGCCCGCTTGGGCATAGCCATGGTCCCGGAAGGCCGGCAACTGTTTCAGTCCCTGTCAGTTGAGGAAAACCTGATCATTGGCGGACAGATGGGCAGGAAGGGTCCCTGGGACCTGGAGAAAGTGTTCGGCTTGTTTCCGGTTCTCAAAGAGAGACGCTCCGTTCCGGCCACAGCACTGTCTGGCGGTCAGCAGCAGATGGTTGCGATCGGACGGGCGCTCATGTCGAACCCCGAGTTGATCCTGTTTGACGAGATCAGCCTTGGTCTTGCTCCCATCATCATCAAGTCGATCTACGACGCCCTTCCGGAAATCATCGGCGGCGGCATGAGCGCGGTCATCGTCGAGCAGGACATCGCCAAGGCGTTGAGCGTCGCCGGAAGGGTTTATTGCATGCAGGAAGGCCGCATTTCGCTCGAAGGCCGCTCTGATGAGTTGAGCCGCGAGCAGATCAGCGCTGCCTATTTCGGAGTTTGAGATGGATTGGATCAACGCGATCATTCAAGGCATTTTGCTCGGTGGTCTTTATGCATTGTTTGCCGCTGGCCTGTCGCTGATTTTCGGTGTCATGCGGCTCGTCAACATTGCACACGGTGACTTTATCGTTCTGGCGGCCTTTCTCGCCCTGTCCATTACAACGGGTGTGGGAATGAACCCGCTTGCCTCGCTCGTTCTGGTCGTACCCGTGATGGCCGGCATCGGCTACGTGCTTCAGCGTGGCATCCTCAATCAAACGCTGGGCGACGACATTCTCCCTCCCCTTCTGGTCACGTTCGGGCTCTCGGTCATCATTCAGAACGGGTTGCTGGAGATCTACAGCGCCGACCCGCAAAAGATGAATGCCGGTGCACTGGAAACGGCGAGCGTCGCCTTGCCAGGCGACTTGAACATCGGCGTCCTGCCGCTCCTGATGTTCGCGGTTTCGGTCGCGGTTATCGCAGGCCTCCAGTGGGTGTTTTATCGCTCGGCTCTCGGCCGGGCCTTTCGGGCGGTCTCGGACAAGCAGGATATTGCCCAGTTGATGGGGCTCAACAAGGCGCATGTCTTCGGCCTCGCAATGGCCCTCTCGTTGGCAGTGGTTGGAATAGCAGGGGTTTTCCTGGGTATCCGCACCAGCTTCGACCCTTCGATCGGCCCCGGTCGTCTCATCTTCGGCTTCGAGGCGGTCATCATCGGCGGGCTCGGCAACCTTTGGGGCACGCTGATTGGCGGTATCATTCTTGGTGTCAGTCAGAACATAGGTGCCCAGATCAATCCGGGTTGGCAGCTTCTTGCCGGTCACATTGCCTTTCTCATCGTTCTTGCGGTGAAACCGCGCGGCCTGTTTCCACGGATTGACTGATGACCACTTCAAGCTACCGGATATCCAGATCGTCTCCCGCAAGCCGCGTCGCTGCGGTGATGGGGCTCATCATCCTTATTGTACTCATAGCTGCCCCTTGGTGGGCAGGTCGTGCCGACATGCGGCTCTTGAGCGAAATCTTCCTCTATCTGTCTCTGGCCTGTCTCTGGAACCTGCTTGCCGGCTACGCCGGGCTGGTTTCGGTGGGTCAGCAAGCCTTTGTCGGCTTCGGCGGATACATGCTGTTTGCCCTTGCGATGTTTGCCGGCATTTCTCCCGTTGCAGCCATTCCCCTGGCGGGGCTTCTGGGCGCACTGATCGCGGTGCCGGTGGCGGTTCTGATCTTTCGCCTCCGGGGCGCGTATTTTGCGATCGGCACTTGGGTGATCGCGGAAGTGTTCCGGCTGAGCTTCGCCCAGGTTTCGGCACTGGGCGGCGGTTCGGGAACAAGCTTGCCTGTTGCTATCGTGCGTTCACTGGCCTCAAGCCGTTCCATGCGAGAGGCAACCACTTACTGGCTGGCGCTTGCCATGGCCGCCGTTGTGCTCGCTGTAATCTACCTTCTTCTGCGATCCCGCAAGGGTCTGGCGCTCACGGCCATTCGCGACAGCGAAGTGGCATCGAGCAGCTTCGGCATAGACATCTGGCGCCACAAGTTCGTGGTCTATGTGATTGCGGCGGGTCTGACGGCATCAACGGGCGCACTGATTTTCCTGCAAAAGCTGCGTATCTCTCCGGATGCAGCCTTCAGTGTGAACGACTGGACTGCATTCGTCATTTTCATCGTTGTCATCGGCGGCATCGGCACGCTCGAAGGACCGATCATCGGCGTGATCGTCTTCTTTCTGCTCAGGGAGACGCTCGCAGATCTGGGCACGGTCTATCTGCTCATTCTCGGCCTCGTCGCCATCGTGGTGATGCTGAAAGCGCCCAAGGGAATCTGGGGCTTCATTGCCGTGCGCTACGGCATTGAGCTGTTCCCGATCTCGCGCCGTGTCATCGACGGCAATTCCAAAAAATAGGAGGCGGTTTTGGCCCGCAAACGCAAGAAAACAATCATCACCTGTGCCATTACCGGTGCCATTCACACACCCACGATGTCCGAGGCCCTTCCCTTCACTGCAGAGGACATCGCGGATCAGGCGATCGAAGCCTCGAAAGCCGGCGCCTCCATTCTGCACCTTCATGCCCGAGACCCTGAAAACGGTTCGGTTTCAATCTCACCAGATCATTTCAAGGCATTTCTTCCGGTCATCAAGCAGGCTACCGATGCGGTGGTGAACGTCTCGACCGGCGGCAGCCTGGTCAACACCATGGAGGAGCGCATCGCTCCCGCCAAATGGGCGTCTCCGGAAATGTGTTCACTCAACATGGGATCTATGAACTTTTCCTTCCATCCGATCGCAGACAGGATCAAGGACTTCAAATACGACTGGGAGGAAGACTATATCCGCAATTCGGAAGGCTACATTTTCCGAAACACCTTCGCTGACATCCGCTACGTCGCTTCCGAATTGGGTGGCATCCACGGCGTAAAGTTCGAGCACGAATGCTACGACGTCGGACACCTCTATAATCTCAAATTTTGCATGGATGCAGGGCTTTTCAAACCTCCTGTCTTCATCCAGTTCATTTTCGGTATTCTGGGTGGCATCGGTCCCGATATCGACAATCTGGTATTCATGAAGCGCACTGCTGACCGGCTTTTCGGAGACGACTATCAATGGTCGGTTTTAGGTGCCGGCGGGGCCCAGATGCCGTTTGCAACAACCGCAAGCCAGATGGGCGGAAATGTCCGGGTTGGCCTGGAAGACAGTCTCATGATTTCCCGTGGTCAACTCGCCAGATCCAACGCCGAGCAGGTTACCAAGATCCGCCGTATCGTCGAAGATCTTGGCTGTGAAGTCGCAACGCCGGACGAGGCCCGCGAGATGCTGGACCTGAAAGGTGGGGACCGAACGGCTTTTTAGCGCGCCCGGTCCACCACCAACAGAAACATGCTGCAAGACCCCTGTTTGGTTCACCTTTGAGCCGGAGCAGTCGTGCAAAGCTTTGCTACGAAGCGGTCAATCTCTTCCGCGCTAAACTTCGAATGCTTGCGTTTGGTGCTTGCCGGATCATTTAACAGTCCCAACTTCAGTTCCGGCCGATACGCCAGCTGCGGCCGGATGGGGCGCTGTGTAAAACCGCCCCCACAGGTGGGGCAAACGTTGCGCAATCTGGTTTCCACGCATTCTGCGCAATAGGTGCATTCGTAACTGCAAATGCGAGCCTCTCCGCTTGAGGGAGGCAGGTCGCAATCACAAAGTTCGCAATTCGGTCTGAGCTCTAGCATCCTTGAATCTCCTGTTGTCCCCCTTTACTAGCCTGCACGCCCTTTGGCATAAATGACCGCATGCCCACATATTCCGCCAAACCAACCTCCGATCACCCGCGCCACGTTGTTTTCGTGGTTTTTCCCGGAACCAAGCTGCTGGATGTCGCCGGCCCTTTGCAGGTTTTTCAAGACGCCAAGACCAAAGTTGGCGCACCGGCCTATGATGTCACTCTCGCCTCTGTTCCCGGAGGACCAGTCACGACGGACACATGCGTCACGCTGGAGACCGTTTCTCTCGCCTCGCTTTCCTGTTCACCATCAGACACGGTGTTGGTGTCCGGCGGCAGAGCAGCCATTCAGGCGGCGAAAAATGAGCGCTTGCTTCATTGCCTCAACAAATTGGCGGAGAACGCCAGCCGGATCGGATCGATCTGCACCGGGGCATTCATCCTTGCCGCCAGTGGGCAGCTGGAAGGCCGCCGGGCTACGACACACTGGATGCACTGCAGGGAGCTTGGTGAAGAAACACAGGGCGTGACCGTCGACGCCGATGCCATATTCGTCGTGGATGGGCCGATCTGGACATCAGCCGGAGTATCCTGTGGCATCGATATGGCTCTGGCGATGGTCGAAGCCGACCTTGGACGCAGCGAGGCGCTGCGTCTTGCCCGGGTCCTAGTTCTCTATCTGAAACGCCCCGGCGGACAATCCCAGTTCAGCGCGCCTTTGAAACAGCAGCTTGTCCTGTCAACCGGATCGCTGGATGAGCTGCTGGCCTGGATCGAAGACAATCTCGCCAATCGATGGTCCGTCGATCAGATGGCGGATCGCACGAACATGAGCAGCCGAAACTTTGCAAGGGTCTTCAGAAAAATGGTTGGCCTTCCCCCGGCCGCGTATGTCGAGCAACGCCGCGTGGAAGCAGCCTGCCGATTCCTGGAGGACAGCCATCTGTCCATCAAGGAAATCTGTTCCCTCGCCGGATTTCGCAGCGAGGAAACCTTTCGGCGGTCATTTCTCAAGGTCAAAGGTGTTCCGCCCTCAGCCTATGCAGCCCGATTTGGCGAAAAGTAATCCGGATCTGCTGACTAAAATTCCGGAACACTCACGTTCAAGAAACCCACATCCGAGAGGCGGAATTCAAGCAGCAAGCGATTGGCGGGCGCGTGACAAGCGGCTTTTGACCGTTCCGACAGCGACACCCATCCGGTTCGCGATCTGGTCATGCGAAAGTCCGGAAAAGACACGAAGATGGAGGACATCTCGTTCTTCTGGCCTCAGGTTCTCGATCCCTTTGGCTACGTCGCCAAGTTCTACCCGCTTTTCCTGCGCAGGCGCCAGACGGGTTTCATGGTACCAATCTTCGATAGGCACATGATGTCCGCGGCGTTCGGTTTTTCGGATTTCATCCAGGTGGGCATTGCGGACGATGGTAAATAGCCAGCGACGCAACGCCGTTCCACTCGTAAACTGGTTGCGGTTGCGCAGAGCCCGTTCAAGAGCTGTCTGCATCAGATCGTCTCCAGCTTCCAATGAACCGGAAATGGACCGCGCGTAGCGGCGCAGATGCGGAATTTCAGACTTCAGGTCTTGCGCGAAACTGTCCTCGACACGGCTCATCTGGCCCTCCTATGCAACTGGAGCGATGACCCGCATGTAGTGTGGCCCAGCAACGACTTTTACAGATTTCAAAGTAATTTCATCTCAAGTTGAATTTCATTTGAGGCGGCACACGCGATTACACATACGCTTACCAAATCGTTACTTGCAGTGAACTCCAGAATAACAATCTCAGCTGCAGTAACGGAGAATTTGAAACAAAGACTGGACCCGGGAATGCCTGCGTTTCTCTGAAAAACACGTAGCTACCGCACCTCGATCAGGCACCAAGATAAAATCATAATACCCACAAATATTACCAACTATCAAATTCAATTTACTAAGTTAATCCATATAGAAAACATCATTATAGAAACAATTACCGATAATATCTATATCTCAACATAGTTTAATTATTATTATTTTCTTCCAGTCCGGAACCAAACTCATCCCGATACGTTTCTACGGTATGACCATGATACGAAAATGCCAACTTTGAGAAAGTCTTCGTGGTCGAGAACAGTAGATTGATACGGAGCTTGATTATGCGTACTACCAGGAAAATTCTGTCTCCCCTTATCGCAGCCGCTTTTGTTTCCGGCGCTTTCATCGGCACCGCCTATGCCATCGACAACGCCACACAGTTCGGAGATCTTTCCGGCAACGAGCCTTTGTCTGTTCAGACCATGCGCGCACAAAATGAAAGAGCCCTTCGCTCATCCCAAAAGAGGTCTGTGAACGCATACTCGGCTGGCAATACCAATCGGGCATATGCCGACTTCCCGGATCAGGCTTTCGGTGACTTGAGTGGCAACAACCCGGTTCCCATCCGCCGGCAGTCAGTTGAAAACAGAGCATCCGGCAGCGACTCTCTGCTGATCCTTCAATTCCAGGGCGACTGGAATGGCACGGCCAAAGAGGGCTTCCCGCATCGGTAAGCCGGAGCAACAGATATTCAAGAAACGGCCGCGCACACTGCGCGGCCTTTCTTGTTTTCGAAGTCACGCTTCGGAAAACCTTCTCGCCCGTTTCTGCCCGATCCGCGGCACGGTATTGGAGACAACAATATGCAAGCAGGCTGCGAACACCGGCCGCATTGCAGTTTAAGCTTGCTTTTTGCGCCCGGCAGCTCACCATCCTATGGTCACACATGAGAGGACCGGAGAACCTGGAGCGGTACGCAGCCGCTTGTACGGGAAAGGGTGAGAGAATCATGGACGCGATCAACTTCGACTATGCCGGCTATCAACCCAAGGGCGACAAGAAGAACTCTGATTTCTTTGAAGAATACAGATTGAAGATCTACGAGCGGCGGCAATCCAGCGGCGTCAACGAACTCGTGGGTAGCATGAAAGCGATTGTCATTCAGGTCGATGCCGGTGACGGTGTTGCGACCATGGCGGAGATTCACCGCATGACGCCAAATCGCTATCACTCAAGCTATCTTTCAAACAGCCACAAATTTCACGTTCTGCACACCAGGCCTGAATTTCCGGCGCTCATCATCATGGAGCCGCTCTTCGACGGGTATGAAGATTACATCAGACGCCTGAACGTTCTTTACCCCATGTCGCGCGGCAAACCGAACACGCGCTATGTCGGAGAGATTTTCGACTGTCCGGATACCGCAACACTGCGCAAGACGCTTGAAGATCAGAGCATACGGTTTGAATACAAGGGAGACACCGAAAACGCATTCTACACCGCGGAAAACGTACTGTTTTCAAACATTTCGGATTTCACGGGCAATCGTATCGGATACTCCGCCGCCGACTTCAACGACCCTGCTGGCCTGGCGTTGGGCGAGCGCATCGAGTTGACTCCGGAAGAAAGGGCCGAACTGCAGGAAGGCGTCGATTTTGCCCTGGCTCATGGCCTGGATGACTTGATGCTCGGATATGACCACATGGCAACCCGAATTCTTGCAGGAGAGCGGGAAGATGCCATCCTCGAGTTCCTGACAATGGTGCCTTACTATTTCTGGGGCGCATACAACATTTACGACATGAACTCATCGACCAATGTTAACCGTTGTCCGATCGTGTCGGACGACAAGCACTCTCCTGCCAAGGTGTTTACGGCAAACAACACGCCGTCCTTCGTCAATTCGTTTGAGAACCTGCCGATGCCGACGGAGAACTTCGTCCGGAACTTTGGTCGTCGCATGCACCATATGGCGGTCGAGATCCTGGACGGAGACCATTCTTCAGGTCAGAAAAACGTCGATTACGTCGTGGGCATTCTGGGTCAGCAAGGCGTGCCGTTCCTGGCCCATGTCGTTGGTGAATGTAAAGATTCACCCGATCTGAAGCAGATTTTCTCCAAACACTCTCAGCACACTCTGCTGATCACCGAATATATCGAGCGATGCAAGGCTTTTGACGGCTTCTTCACCAAGTCCAACGTGGCGGCCCTGACAGAGGCGGCTGGCAAGGACGAAAGATATCAGCACGGACACGTTTTTGACTGACATGCTGCTAGGCACTGCAATCAATGCCTTCTGAGATGGCATCCCGACCGCTTCCCAGGAGCAAGTTCGGGTCGACAGGTTGGGCAGACAGGCCTGACCGGTCGATCCGAACAGCAGGTCACGGGTTGTTTCCAACCGGTCCCGCGGGCAGGTTTCGGGAGGCGTTGTACCCACTCATGGCCTTGTCCGTCACCGCCGCGGAAAACCAGATTGCCGTCAGTGTTATCCAGGCTGTCAGGGCAAATATGGACGCACCGGTAATCCCGGCACCAACGGCACAGCCTCCCGCCAGCATGCCACCGAAACCCATCAGGGTCGCCCCGGTCATGTAGCGGGCCATCGACTTTCCGCCTTCAAAACCTTGAAGCAAGAGTTCGCGGCTCAGGAGAGCGGCCAGGAACGACCCTAGAAAGACCCCCGGCACAAGACCTGTGTCGAAATCAAGGACATCTCCGGGTGGGGACAGAACCAACATCAATGTGTCTGCGGAGGGCCCGGTGAAGGTGACACCTTCTACCTGCACCGGATCAAACGCCTGCCTTGCCATGCTGGAGGTAAACCACCAGGCAAGCGGAATGGCCAATCCCGCACCTGCAGCGGCAACAAGTTGCCAAATCGGAATCCGGCTCCGCCAGGCAAAGACCAGTCCAGCCAGGAACCAGAATACGGCGAAGACAAGCGCGACGTCGAATGACAGTCCGAACAAGGCTGTCAGGTCATTGCTGCCGATATCGCTCGTGGTCCAAATCCCCGCGAACCATTCGCGAAGTGGCTTGAGGCTACCACGCAAACTCGCCTGCGCAACGACGGCGAAAACCAAGCCTGAAAGCAGCGCGCGCAGATTTCCCGTCGCTGAGAGCACAAGGAGACGACTGGCACATCCGCGGGCAAGCACCATTCCGGAACCGAACATCAGCCCGCCGAGAACGGCGCCCGACAGGCTTTGAGGAGACGCGAGCTGACGGGCTTCATGAGCCTGAACCTCGCCCATCTGTATCAGGATCTGAGTGCCGATGAGCGCGGAAGAAAACGCCAGCAACCAGACAGGTAACCGTTCACTCGGGGCTCCTCTGGCGAACTCCAGTGATGCTGCTCTGAGGCAAAACCGGCTTTGCTGGGCAAAGCCTCCAAAAACAACACCCACTATCAACCCGCCAATGGTCAGGAGCCAGGCTTCGGAAACATGATCCAGAAGATAGGTCAAATCCATCGGTTACTCCCGAATACCTGCCAGAAAGGAGCGTTCTCCCTTCAGCATTGGAGACCGGCATCGTCTTCTGCATTGACCTTTCTCAAGGAAACATAGATAAATTCAAAAGTTTGAATATGTGGAGAGGAAAATGTCTGGATCGAACCGGTTCCAAGTCTCGAGACGAAGTATTCTGGCAGGAGGGCTCGCCCTCACGGCCACGGCTGTTGCCGGGCCGATGCGCAGAGCCGTTGCCGAAACCAGCTTCGCTTTTGGTGACCATGACATCACGGTCTTCTCGGACGGGCATCTCACCCTGCCCATGAATTTTTTGCTGCCGGAGCAAAGCGAAGAGGAAATTGCAGCACTGTTGTCGGCTCACGACCTGCCGACCGATTCACTAACCCCCGACTGCAACATAACTCTTTTGCGTAGCGGCGATCGGCTCATTCTGTTTGATGTCGGCTCCGGCAGCAACTTCCAACCCAGTGCAGGCGAGCTTATCGGCAAACTCGAAGAAGCGGAGATCGATGCTACAGACATTACTGACATTGTCCTGACCCACGCGCATCCGGACCACCTCTGGGGCATTCTGGACGAGTTTGACGACCCTCTCTACTCCGAGGCGAATGTCTGGGTACCGGAAGCTGAATGGAATTACTGGCGCTCCGAAGACACGCTTGCCGGAACACCCGATGAAAGAAAGAGCTTTGTCGTTGGAGCGCAGTCTCGTTTTGAGGCCATTGAAGATCAGGTTTCAATGGTCAGGCCTGGACAGGAGGTACTTCCCGGGGTGGAGGCGATCGATACGGCAGGACACACACCCGGTCACATGTCCTACATGATCCACAGCGGTTCGGAGAGCGTCCTTGTAGTCGGCGACGCCATCTCCAACAGCGTCATATCATTTGAGAAACCGGAGTGGGTCTCCGGCTCGGATCAAGATCCGCAGCAAGGCATCGCGACACGCAAGATGCTTCTCGATCGGCTCGCGCAGGACGGCTCGCGCCTGATTGGCTTTCACTTCCCCAATCCGGGCAGTGGACGGGTTGAAAAAACATCTTCGGCTTACAGGTTTGCTGTCAGCTGACGGCCAGCCTTGCTGGTTACTCGGCCGCGCTATGATGTGCGCCATCGTGATTACGGCGGAAGGCTGCAAGTGCGGAGCCTTCCATCAACCAGGCCAAACCAACCTTGGCTCCCAGTGCCATGGACACCATGACGATTGGTGCCGATATGGCGAGTGTGGAAAAGCCGGTAATCCCCTGCCCAACTGTACAGCCCATGGAGAACACTCCGCCAACACCCATGAGTGTCCCGCCAAGAATGTGACGACCGAGCTCCCTGGCATCGTCACATGCTTCCCAGCGAATGTCGCGTTTCCACAAGGCGGCAAGAACCGCGCCGATCAATGTTCCGACAATCAGGCCGACGGCATAGTCGGGCCAGGTGCCGGTGTAGGTGATGAGCTGCATGATCGTGTCACCCACGGGCACCACAAAGGAACCGGCTTCGATCTGAACAGGGTCAAACGATCTTTCGGCGATGAATGTCGTCGCCCACCAGCCGAACGCGATAACGCTGCCGATTGCCAGCGCTGCTCCGATCTTTGTGTACTGGTGGCGATAGGAAGCCGATTTGAAAACCCATGCGAGGCCGACCGCTGCCAGGATCGCGGCAACGGCTTCCTGCAGCCGCAATCCGGTTATTGCAGACAGAATGTCGCCTATCGATTGGCTGCCACTGCTCTCGAATGAAATGGCCAGATCGTCCACGATCGGAACTCGGACAATGCCGACGATCCCCCGCTGCGCAGCCAATGCAGCCAGTCCGATAACAGTGAGGACGACAAGCGCGCGCAAGCTGCCGCCTCCGAGGCGAAGCACGGCGCCAAATCCGCAGGTGCCAACGAGCGCCATGCCGATCCCGAACATGAACCCGCCGAGAATTGCGCCTGTCCACGGAAAATCTGAGGAGAGGTAGAATGAAGCCCCCGGATCGGCAACTCCAAACGCGACCAGAACCTGCGTGCCGATGAGTGCAAACACTGCAGCCAGCACCCATGTGCGCAAACTGCTGCTGTCGCCCGCGTACCAATGTCGCTCCAAGGCCGACAATGTGCAGAAATGGGTCGCGCGGGCAACGAAACCCAACACGCACCCTGCGAGCACTCCCAGCAGAGGGAGTAGCAACATCGGGTTCAGCTCTGTCATAAATCCTTGCCCCAATGGGGACCCTGAAGCGTTTCCTCTCCCGCACCTCGGCGCTTATGCGCTCTTTGTCGGCTGCTGAAAACGTAGCAGGGCAACCTACCGACAGCAAACGAAGACCATGCTGCAGTGCAAGACGGCGTTGGGAAACGGTTTGATGTTCAGTCGGATTGCGGACGGACGTCTTTACAGAAAAGTTCGTAGAGAGTGGAGATGATTGAACTCACTTCGTCATCAACGAGGCTGTAATAAATCATCCTGCCCTCGCGGCGGGACTGCACCAGCCCCTCCAGGCGCAGACGGGCCAACTGCTGGGAAACCGCGGCCTGCGGCATCGTCAGAATATCTTCCAGCTCGGAAACCGACTTCTCGCCTTCCGACAACAGACACAGGATTACAAGCCGCACTTCATGAGAAAGCGCCTTCAGCAAATCGCTCGCTTTTCTCGCCTGCTGCATGAGCTGGTCGAGATCTTTTGGGTCCATGTCTTTGCTGAAGACCGGCAAGTTCATCAGGTCGCATTGTCCTTACAAGTCACCTATTTGCGGTGACGTATAGTCTCTGGTTCCGTTACATGGAACAAGTCGGACGGTAGATCAATATTATTAGTTGATCTTTTCAGGCAACTTTTCGAGCATCCCCGACAAAAGCGGCCAGAAGAAGTGCTCTCCCGGATACCCACGCAGGCGGTCTATTTCAACACCACCTTCCACCAGGATGAAGGTCGGGGTCAGCCGTTCCTTCAAAACGCCAGACAAGTCCTTCGGCCAGGGATCAGTAATGTCGATCCGTCTCAGTGGAGCCCGTTGCCCTTCTTCCGTTTTGGGATAGGCAACGCCGATTTCCTCGTTCCAACGCTGGCACCAGACACAGCCCGGCTGCTCAAGCATGATCAGTTCGGCGGCATGTCCAGCCTGAACTGAAAACAGGCTTGCCGTAAGCACAATTGCAAGGGTGAACAGTCGCGCGACGGCCCTCATGAAATATTCTCCGCATTTCTATGATTGCAATATATATGAATATTTGAATATTTTAAAGAGATCGCTATCGAGATTCGTCGGGAGGATTTGAATGCTCGATATTTCCCTGGGCGCGGCGTTTCTGGCCGGACTGCTCTCATTTATATCCCCATGCGTGCTGCCGATCGTGCCGCCCTATTTGTGCTATCTGGCTGGCGTCAGCGTCGATGAGCTGAAGGGCGAAGCCGCAAGTGCGGACACCGGACGACGCGTGATTCTTGCCGCCATAGCATTTGTTTTAGGGTTCTCCGTGGTCTTCGTTGCTTTGGGCGCAACGGCAAGTGTCATTGGCCAGTCCATTGCGCGCTATTACGACATTCTGTCCTACGTGGCCGGTGCGATCATTATCATTATGGGCCTGCATTTTCTCGGCGTCTTCAGGATAGGTCTGCTGTTCCGTGAAGCTCGCATTCAAGTGGAGAGCAAGCCTGCGGGTCTTGCCGGCGCCTTTATCATGGGTCTGGCATTCGCCTTTGGCTGGACCCCATGTGTCGGCCCGGTCCTTGCTGCGATCCTTTTTGTCGCCGGCTCCTCGGACACGACCTGGCATGGCGCTGGGCTCCTGGCGGTTTACGCCTTCGGGATCGGCCTCCCCTTCATTCTGGCCGCCGCTTTCGCCAGCCGGTTCCTCATGCTTGCCGGGCGATTCCGCAAGCATCTGGGCACGGTTGAGAAAATCATGGGGGGTCTGCTTGTGCTGACAGGTCTGCTTTTCATCACCGGTCAGATGTCGGCCATTGCTTTCTGGCTTCTCGAAACATTTCCGATTTTCGCGCAAATCGGATGAGCTCATCTGGGAGGATTTGACGATGCGCTTCTGGAAACTGCTGATACTCGTTTTCGGTATCACCATGGCATCCGCATCACTCGGCACGGCAGCAACGGTCGGCGAGGATGGATTGCACAAACAGGATTGGTTCGCCGTCACGTTCCGCGACATGAGCGAGGATATCGAGGCCGCCGCCGAACAGGGGAAAAGACTCGCCATCATCTTCGAACAGAGAGGCTGTATCTATTGCCAGCAGATGCACGAGAAGATCCTCTCCGACCCGGAGGTCTCCGATTACATCAAAGAGAACTTCATGGTCATTCAGTACAACATGTTCGGCGATGAGGAAGTGATCGACCTCGACGGTGATGAACTGACCGAAAAAACCGCGGCCCGCAAGTGGGGCTTCGTTTTCACGCCAACCATCGTTTTCCTGCCTGATGAGGTACCCGCTGAGGGATCGGTTCCTGAAACGGCCGTTGCCACAATGCCTGGCGCATTCGGCAAATGGACGTTCCTGAACATGTTTCGCTGGGTTCGCGAAAAGGGATACGAGGGAGATGAGCACTTCCAAAAGTATCATGCTCGCATAATCAATAAGTTACGGGAAGAAGGTCGCCTGAAGGCTGATTGAGGGCCTCCTGTTTGATGTTGGTTGCATTTTCAACAAAAAGCCTATTGCATAACATATGCAAAAAATCATATCTTTTAATATGAGGAGGATGGGCAGACCGGATTCGGCTGCCTATGAAACGGGAAACCGTTTCGCATTGAGGAGGAAAGCCAACACTATGATGAAGGGCGCGACTTTAACAAGCCTGTCGGCAGCAATAGCCGGCCTGGCTGTCATGGCCGCATCCGTGGCAACCGCGGAAACGGTGGCACCGGATAGTGTTCCGATCGTGGATATGGAGCTGCAACAGTCTCTGACCGGCGCAAAGGGAGACCCCACGGCAGGCCGCGATACATTTGCAGACCGCAAGAAAGGCAACTGCCTTGCCTGCCATGCCAATGCAGATTTGAACAACCTGTTGTTCCACGGAGAAGTCGGGCCTGGACTCGATGGAGTTGCCGACCGTTGGAGTGAAGCGCAACTGCGCGCCATTCTGGTGAACAGCAAGGACGTTTTTGGCGAGCAGACCATCATGCCCGGCTTTTACACGCTCAGGCTCGGCATGAACGTAGCCAAGGATCACAACGGCAAGACCATCCTTTCCGCACAGGAAGTGGAAGACGTGGTCGCCTACCTCATGACACTCAAAGAAGACTGATCTCGACACTCAGGGAGCAAGAGATGACGATCACACGACGCCAAGTGTTTGGCCTCACCGCGGGCACCGCCGCTTTTCTGGCGTTCAAGCCGGAACTTTCATTCGCCGCAACGGACAAGGCCGAGGACGCCATAAAGGCATTCACAGGCGATGCCGCCCCCATGGAAGGCACTGTTGCTCTCGACACCCCGGAAATCGCCGAAAATGGCAACACGGTTCCCGTGGGCGTTACCGTGGACAGCCCGATGACGTCGGACAGCTACGTCGCCTCGGTTCTGATCCTTGCCGATGGCAACCCGAACCCGGCAGTTGCCACTTTCCATTTTTCCCCGATGAGCGGAGCAGCGGAAGCCAAGACCCGTATCCGTCTGGCAAAGACCCAGAACGTTATTGCCGTCGCCAAGATGAACGACGGCTCCACCTACATCGACCGCAAGGAAGTCAAGGTCACTATCGGCGGCTGCGGCGGCTGAGCCAGAAAGGAACACGAACATGGCATCTGCTAAACCCCGCGTGAAAGTGCCGAAAAAGGCGTCCCAGGGTGAAGTCATCACCATCAAGACGCTGATCAGCCATCCGATGGAATCCGGTCAGCGCAAGGACAAGAAAACCGGCGAGCTGATCCCTCGCAGGATCATCAACAAGTTCACCTGCGAATTCGACGGACAGACCGTATTCAGCTGCGATCTCGATCCGGCCGTGTCCGCCAATCCATACCTGCAGTTCAGCGCAAAAGTGGACCAGAGCGGAACGTTCAAATTCACCTGGCTGGACGATGACGGTTCTGTCTACGAAACGGAGAAGAAGATCAAGGTGAACTAGGCCGCGGCTGCAATTCGGCTGCACAAATCGGAGGAGGAGACGATTTGGCCAAAATGAAGAAATTTGCCCGGCTGTCGGCGTTGGTAACCGGAGCAAGTGTGCTTGCGGTTGCCGTGACGCAGTCCGCTTTGTCCGGGGAAGACAGCGAGCTGGTAGTCGAAGACATCAAGTTCGTAACCAAGGCTGAAGCACCTGCCGATCATCCCTTGGACGAGATCATTTCAGGGTGGCGTTTCCGTTCAGATGAAACGCAGGCCCTGCAGATGGACGACTTTGACAATCCGGCTTTCACAGCTGTCGATTACGGCGAAGAGCTCTGGGAAACAGCCGAAGGGACCTCAGGCAAGTCCTGCGCATCCTGTCACGGCGATGCATCGGAAAGCATGAAGGGCGTTCGGGCATCCATGCCGAAATGGAACGAGAGCAATGAAACACTGATGACCCTGGAGAACCATATCAATTGGTCCAGAAAGGAACATCAGGGAGCGGAGCCCTGGAAGTGGGAGAGCCCGGAAATGCTGGCGATGACGGCCTACATCGGCGTTCAATCGCGAGGAATGCCGGTTGAAGTAAGCGTCGACGGAAATGCCGAGGACTGGTTCAAGAAAGGCGAAGAACTCTATTACACCCGGGTCGGACAGCTCGACATGGCGTGCTCCAATTGCCACGAAGACAACTATGGCAACATGATCCGCGCCGACCACCTCAGTCAGGGCCAGATCAATGGTTTCCCGACCTATCGCCTCAAATGGCAAGGTATCGGATCCATGCATCGGCGTTTCAAGGGCTGCATGAAGAACATTCGAGCGGTGCCTTTCAAGCCAGGTTCCGATGAGTTCAAGGCATTGGAACTCTATCTCGCCTGGCGCGGACAAGGGCTTTCGGTGGAAACCCCATCCGTCCGCCAATAAATGCACGATCCGGTGCAGCAGATATTGCTGCACCGAAGCTACCGGCCGCCTGGCGGCACATTGGAACTCGTCTCAGGCTGAACGGGTCAAGAAGGTGCGCGGCGAGCTGCGTGCCAACGGGATAAATTTGCATGCGACCGGACAAAATTCCGGTCAGCTTTGGAGTAGGCGGAATGTTTTCAAGACGTGAGTTCCTGATGGCGGCAACGGCAACAAGCGCGCTGCTTGGGTCGGGAGTGGCTGGATCCTGGTCACGCCTGATGGCGCAACAGGCGCTCACTGAAGACCAGCTTCTGAAGATGGATCCCAAGGGACAACTCACCCTCATTCATATCACCGATATTCATGCCCAGCTGAAACCGGTCTATTTCCGCGAACCTTCTATCAATCTGGGTATCGGAGACGTGACCGGCAAACCGCCACATGTCACCGGCGCCGACTTCCTGAAACTTTACAACATCGAACCCGGCACACCGGACGCCTACGCCCTGACCTCAGAGGATTTTGCCTCTCTGGCAAAGACCTACGGCAAGATGGGTGGCATGGATCGGGTCGCCACGGTTATCAAGCGTATTCGTTCCGAGCGCGGTGACGACAATGTGCTGCTGCTGGATGGCGGCGATACCTGGCAGGGAAGCTATACGTCCAACGAGACACTCGGCCAGGACATGGTCACCGTAATGAACGCCCTGCGACCGGACGCCATGACCGGTCACTGGGAATTCACTTATGGAACCGACCGGGTCCAGGAGATCATCGACGAACTGCCCTTCTCTTTCCTCGGCTCCAACATTTACGACAACGAGTGGGACGAACCGGCGTTCGAAGCCTGGAAGATGTTTGAGCGTGGCGGAGCCAAGGTAGCGGTGATCGGGCAGGCATTTCCCTACACTCCGATCGCCAACCCCCGATGGATGATCCCCGGTTGGTCCTTTGGTATCCGGGAAGAAGATATTGCCAAGCATGTAGAGGAAGCCAGAAGTGAAGGTGCTGACCTGGTCGTGCTTCTGTCCCACAACGGCTTTGATGTCGATCGGAAACTGGCTTCACGTGTCGATGGTATCGACGTCATTCTGGCCGGCCATACCCATGACGCTCTGCCCGAGCCTGTAATCGTCAATGACACTCTGGTTATTGCATCCGGATCGAACGGCAAATTCGTCACCCGGCTGGATCTGGACATTCAGGATGGAAAACTCGCGGGCTACTCTCACCGATTGATTCCGATCTTTTCCGATGTCATCACGCCGGATGCGGACATGGCCGCTCTGATCGATGAAGTCCGGGCGCCATACGAACAGAACCTGTCGCGCGTGCTTGGCCGCACGGAAAACCTGCTTTATCGCCGTGGCAATTTCAACGGGACATTCGATGACCTGATTTGCCAGGCTTTGCTGGAAGAACGCGACGCTCAGATTGCCCTGTCTCCGGGGTTCAGGTGGGGAACTTCACTTCTCCCCGGACAGGACCTCACCTTCGAAGACCTGCACAATGCCTGCGCCATGACCTATCCGGCTGCTTATCGCTCCTCCATGAGCGGCCAGATGCTGAAAGACATCCTGGAAGATGTCGGCGACAACCTCTTCAACAAGGATCCCTACTACCAGCAAGGCGGCGACATGGTGCGCGTAGGTGGCATGGGCTACACGATCGACCCGAACAAGGACATCGGCGAGCGCATATCCAACATGACGCTGCTTGCGACCGGCGAAGCGATCGACCCAGTGAAGGACTACGTCGTTACCGGCTGGGCGTCGGTCAATGAAGACACCGAAGGTCCTGCGATCAGCGAAGTCGTCGAGGCGTATCTGACCAAAAATCCTGTCGTCAAGCTGCCGGACAACCAGTCCGTCAAGCTGGCCGGCTGACCCTTGTTTTCTTCAGAAAACTCCTGAGGACCCATCCCTGAGGACAATATTCATGAGTGATACCAGGAATTCCAAAACGCCCGCCCTCTCACGGCGCTCCCTGCTGAGGGCAGGGCTGGCAGCTGGTGCGGTGGCCGGCACCGCAGGCGCTGCACGCGCTGGCGGAGATCCCCTCATTACCGAGATACAGGACTGGAACCGGTATCTCGGTGTCGGCGTGCAGTCCCGCCCTTACGGCACGCCGTCGGAATTCGAGGCCCATGTCGTACGCAGAGACGTGGAATGGCTTACGGCCTCGACCGAAAGTTCGGTCAACTTCACCCCTCTTCACGAGCTCGACGGCATCATCACCCCCAACGGACTGTGCTTCGAGCGGCACCATGGCGGCATCGCGGAAATCGATCCGGCGGCGCACCGGCTGATGATCAACGGGCTGGTAGACACTCCGCTCGTCTTCACCATGGAAGACCTGAAGCGCTTTCCTCGTGAAAACAGGGTTTACTTCCTGGAATGCGCGGCGAACTCAGGCATGGAGTGGCGCGGCTCCCAGCTCAATGGCTGTCAGTACACCCACGGCATGGTCCACTGCGTCATGTATACCGGCGTACCGCTCAAGCTTCTGCTGGAAGAAGCCGGCATCAAGACAAGTGCCAAATGGATCATGCCGGAAGGCGCGGATGCGTCGGCCATGACACGATCCATCCCATTGGAGAAGGCGCTCGACGACTGCCTTGTTGCCTTCAAGATGAATGGCGAGGCACTCCGCCCCGAACAGGGATATCCGCTTCGTCTTGTTGTCCCCGGTTGGGAAGGCAACATGTGGGTCAAGTGGCTGCGCCGCCTGGAAGTCGGAGATGAACCGTGGCACCAGCGTGAGGAAACCTCCAAGTACACGGACCTCATGGAAACCGGTAAGGCGCGTCGCTTTACCTGGGTCATGGATGCAAAATCCGTCATCACCAACCCCAGTCCGCAGGCCCCGATTTCACACGGCAAGGGTCCCCTGGTGATCTCCGGCGTTGCCTGGTCCGGCAACGGCCGTATCAAGCGCGTCGATGTGTCAATTGATGGTGGGCGCAACTGGAAGACCGCCCGCATTGACGGTCCCAGCCTTCCCAAAGCACTGCATCGGTTCTACCTCGACATCGACTGGGACGGTTCGGATCTGCTGCTTCAGTCCCGCGCAATGGACGAGAACGGATTTTATCAGCCCAGCAAGAACGAACTGCGGGCTGCCCGTGGTGAAAACTCGATCTACCACAACAACGGCATCCAGACCTGGCATGTCAAATCAGACGGAACGGTGGAAAATGTCGAAGTTTCTTAAAACCCTCGGCCTCTGCGCCGCACTTGCCACCTTGCCACTCATGTCGAGTGCTGCCCTGGCAGGAGACGCCGTCAAGGGCAAAAAGGTCTTCAAGAAATGCGCCGCCTGCCACGCCGTCGGCGACAATGCAAAGAACAAGGTCGGCCCGCATTTGAATGATGTGTTCGGACGGGCAGCGGCATCTATTGATGGGTACAAGTATTCCAAGGCGATGGTTGCCGCCGGTGCCGATGGTCTTGTCTGGGAAGAAGACACTCTGACCACCTATCTCGAAAAGCCAAAGGCGATGATCAAGGGCACAAAGATGGCCTTTGCGGGTCTGCGCAAGCAGAAGGACCTCGACAACATCCTCGCTTACCTGGCCACGTTCTCGACCGCAGAACCTGCAGAAGAAGAGCAGAGCGCTGCGGAGCCTGCAGCTGAAACGACCCAGACAGCAGATGCAACGACCGCAACTCCGGTATCTGCCAGGAGGGACGGTGGTGTATTCGGTCTTGGCCGGAAGGCCACACCGGAAGAAATCGCCGCCTGGGACATTGACGTTCGCCCAGATGGCCAAGGCTTACCAGTGGGTTCGGGAACCGTCATCGACGGTGAAGTTCTTTACACTGACAGTTGCGCGGTCTGCCACGGAGATTTCGGCGAAGGTGTCGGCCGTTGGCCGATTCTTGCAGGTGGACACGACACCTTGACCGAAGAACGGCCGGAAAAGACAATCGGCTCCTACTGGCCTTATCTTTCAACGGTTTACGACTATGTTCGCCGAGCGATGCCATATGGCGATGCCCGTTCGCTGTCAGATGACGAAGTCTACGCCATCACCGCGTATCTTCTTTACCTGAACGACATTGTCGAGGATGAGGACTTCGAGCTCTCCAACGAAAATTTCCTCGAAATGCGATTGCCCAACGAGCAGAATTTTGTTGCGGACAGCCGCCCGGAAGAAGATCACTATGCCGAAAAGGCTGAACCTTGCATGAGCGAATGCAAGCCGGCACCGGTCGAAATCACAATGCGTGCCCGGATTCTGGACGTGACGCCCGGTTCGGTTGACGATGATGCAGCTTCAGGTGTCGGCGGGGTCGATTGATCATCAAGGGTTTCGGGAGGACCCGAATTGAAAAAGGACCGGCAGCGCAGGCGATTGCCTCCTCTCTTCGGAGGGGCTGAGAGGCTGGGGGGGGCCTTGCCGGTCCTTGCCCTGTTTGGAGCTGTTCTGATGTGCTCCCCTTCCCACTCCCGGGAAGGCGATCCCCAGAGAGGCGAAGTACTTTACAAGGCCTGCAAGTCCTGCCACCAGATCGGCGCAGGCGCCGCAAACCACGTCGGTCCTCATCTGGACGGACTGTTCGGTCGCCAGGCCGGGACTATCGCAGATTTCAAGTATTCCAGTGCGATGAGGAAGCTCGGTCAGAACGGACTTGTCTGGAACGAGTTTACCCTCGATCAGTATCTCGCCAAACCGCGCGCCTATGTCCCGGGGACACGAATGTCCTATCTCGGCATGAAGAAGCAGTCGGATCGCATTGACCTGATCGCTTTTCTGAAGACCTTGTCCCGGGAAGAGCCCGCTACGGACCCGCAAGCGCCACAGCTGGAACGGGCCGAGATAGGCTCCGTGGCCATGCGTCTGAACGGCGATCCCGAATACGGAGAATATCTCTCCAGTGAATGTGTGACCTGTCATCAAGTCTCAGGTCGGGCGGACGGAATTCCCTCGATCATCGGCTGGCCTAAGAATGTCTTCATCAGGGCTCTCTTCGAGTACAAGACCAACGTTCGAAGCCATCAGGTCATGCAGAACATGACGATCAATCTCGGAAACGAGGAAATCGCGGCACTTGCGGCTTACTTCGGATCACTTGATCCACAGTGAAGGCGATGCGGCCAAAATCCGTCGCTGTGCTGTAAACCTGGGAGGAAGGAAAATGCGGAAGATTTCACGCCGGACCTTTGGACTGCTGGCTGGAGCCGGCGCCACCTCTTTGGCTCTGCCTCACTACGCCCGTGCGCAAGGCAAGCCCAGGGCGGTCGTCATCGGCGGGGGTGCCGGGGGCGCAACCGCAGCACGCTACATGGCCAAGGACGCCGGCGAAGACCTCGACGTGACCCTGATCGAGGCCAACCCCTCCTATACGACTTGCTTTTTCTCCAATCTCTATCTCGGAGGCTTCAGAAGCTTCGACTCCATCACTCATGGCTACGACACGCTGGCATCGAACTACGGCATTACCGTCATTAACGGTATGGCTGACACAATCGACCGGGAAGCGAAAGAAGTTGTATTGGCGGATGGGTCAAGGGTTCCCTATGACCGGCTCGTCGTCGCTCCCGGTATCGATCTCATCTACGACAGCGTACCGGGATATTCTGCGCAGGCAGCAGAAATCATGCCGCATTCCTGGAAAGCCGGTCCGCAGACCAAACTGCTGAAGACCAAGCTGGACGCGATCGAGAATGGCCAGCGGATCGTCATGGTCACACCGCCAAATCCCTATCGTTGCCCGCCTGGACCGTACGAGCGAGTTTCCATGATGGCGCACGTCCTGAAGGAAAAGGGGTTTGGTGACAGCAAGATCGTCATCATCGACCCGAAACCGAAATTCTCAAAGCAAGCCCTTTTCCAGGAGGGCTGGGAAAAATACTACCCGGGAATGATTGAATGGTATGGACCCGACGTCCACGGCGGCATCAAGTCGCTCAACCCTGCCACGGGCGAAGTAGAGACCGACTTTGACACTTTCAGGGGAGAACTCGTCAATGTCATTCCCGCTCAAAAGGCCGGCAACATTGCAACCAAGACAGGCCTGGCCAACGACACCGGCTTCTGTCCGATTGACCCGAAATCCATGCGCTCGCAAGTCGATGACAACATCTTCGTCATAGGCGACGCCTCGATCGCAGGCGACATGCCCAAATCCGGATTCTCGGCAAACAGCCAGGCGAAGGTTGCGGCGATGGCTATCCGGGGTGACCTCACCGGATCCAGGGTCTTTCCTGCAAAGTACTCCAACACCTGCTGGAGCCTGATTGAGACCAACGATGGTGTGAAGGTCGGCGCGCAATACGCACCGACAGACGAAAAAATCGCCTCGACCTCGAAGTTTATCAGCCAGACCGGGGAAGACGACGCGGTGCGTCAAGCGACTTTCGAAGAATCCGTCGGCTGGTACAAAGGCATCACGACCGACATATTCGGCACATAGCGCAAGCATGTCGTGGCCGCACAATCGCTGCGGTCGTGACGGATTGTGTAGTGTATTTCAAACGCCGGAACGGCTGCATCAGTTGAGGTCTTTCAGCAACCTGCCGTGCTTGCGGGTTTCTTGAATGACTTCACCAAAGGTTTCAAAACCTCTTGAGACGAGTATCGGCAGCATCTTGCAGAGCGCTTCTGCCGTGGCCTGTGCATCACCGAGAGCTGTGTGGCGTAACTCCGACGGTATGGTGATATCGAGGCGCTCGCACAAGGCGTCGAGGGTATGGACTTCGGTGTCGCCGAACAGAACGGCCGACAACAACACTGTGTCGAGAAGTGGATGATCCCAAAGCAGCCCGGACGTTTTTTCGTGACGGTGAAGAAAAGCCATGTCGAAAGGTGCATTGTGAGCAACCAGCACCGAGTCCCGCGCAAACTTGTGAAAGCTTGAAACAGCTTCTGAAACAACCGGGGCATCCGCCACCATCTCATCGGTGATACCGTGCACCTTGGTTGACGCCCGGGGGATGCCTCGTCCGGGATTGACGAGCTGGTCCACCTTTTCACCCGGCACGATCCGGCCTTTGACCACTCGAACGGCACCGATCTGAACGATTTCATCCTTGTTCGGCATCAATCCCGTTGTTTCAGTGTCGAACACGACAAATCTCAGGCTCTGCAGCGGACGGCTCTCGATTGCGTGCTCTGTTTCGTGCTCCGTCAGGTCGAAATCGAAGATAAGCGGACGCGCCGCTTCAGGCGCAATCCGCGCATGCGTATCGTCGACCAGGATCATGTAGCCAGGTGTCTGATGAAGCTGCTTCAGTCTCAATTCGAAACTCAGGCGCCCCCCTGTGCCGCAAACCTCGACGACCACTTCCGAGCGCTTTTCTGAAAGCTGCTCGAGCCCCGCCCGCAAATCTGCCTCATCGAAGTAATCGAAAATCGAAGCACTCAGCCGCGGCACGTGAACCTGCCCCAGAACATCGGCCGCCTGCCCGTCGTAAAGCATGATCTGGTTTGTCGGACTGACAAGGATGATCGCGACGGGAATCTCGGTCAGAAGGAGGGCCAGGTGCGCCTTTTCGGCCATAATTCGTGAAGTTTCTGCCGCGACGATCTCATCCGTTCCGGAAGAAACTTTCGAGAGATGACCCGTGACCGCATGAACTGCTGGCGCAAGGTCACCCAGAAAACGGGTTTTATGCAGATCGATGGAAGTCTTCACGTCCGCATGCGCGCACGTCCTGACAGTCGATGCAATGTGCTCGATCGGGCGCGCTACATTCTCATCCAGGAACCGCCAAGCACCTGTCGATAAGGCCAGGACCCCGAAAAATGACAGCACACCGGCGAGAAGAAACCCCGAAGCGTGCCCGGTTTCGGCAGCTCGCAAGAACCCGAAATAGAGAGAGAAGCCGATCAACAGACAGCTCGCCGTAGCAAGACCGCTGAACAGGATGAAGAGGCGAAACCTCAGACTGAGCGTGGTCAACATCAGCCCGCTCCACAAATAGTTGACACAAGGGGATCGCCAGAAGAAACGGCGACCCACTCTGCCCCCTCAACGGCACCGTCATTTTCAAAACGGATTCCGTCCGCGAGGGCTGCCCTTCTGTTGCCCGGGCAGTCCGCAAGGACAGGCAACTTGTTGACTGCGGACCAACGACCGAAGAAGTAGATTTCGGCAAGCTTGATACCCGGCTGTTCAGGGTGGGAGCGAACAGTCGCCGTATCGACAGCCACAAAACGCTCAACAAAGGGCCAAACATAGGTCCACGGACGGTAGAACGCCTTGCTTTCCACTGTCTGAGCAACAACCACGTCTTCCGGCAACGCCCCGCTGGTTCGCGAATACCAGCCGTATTCGTTCGAAATCGTCACCAGGATCATCGCCGCGCCCGCAGCTACCGGAGCGAACCAGCGTGGCAACCGTCCACGCAAAACTCTGTTCACCAGCATGACGGCGCCTGCCGCTGCAATCCCTGCGACAAAGGTGGCGATCAGTTCGACAAACATTGGTTTCCTCCACTTCGGATCTTCTCACCGCTCCTCCAGCGGATCCGTGTCCGAATGTATTTAGCTCAGCATGCCCCGCCCGTGGCCGACAGCTGACTGCATCGTCTTTACGACAACAAAGGCATCGCGCAGGTGACTTCGTTCAAAGTCCGAAAGAACCGATGGCTGCAAGAAATTGTCCGGAGCGGTTCCCTGCTTGACCAGGCCGGCCTGATGTAACAACCGGGTTTCGGCGATCAGGTCGTAGGCATCCAGTAGGTCGCCTGCCCCCGACTTGCTGAGCTGTCCGTTAGCCCGCGCTTCAACCAGACGCGCTCTGGTGTTGACGGCACCGATCTGTCCGCGCAAAGCGTAGATGCGGGCCAGATCGACCACCGGAACGACGCCGTTGAGTTTCATATCAAGCGCATTCTTGTGTTCGCCCGAGCGTATGGTCGCCAAGCCACGCAAGAGGTTCAGAGGCGGCGTATGTTTCAGCGAGTTGCTGATCATATGTGCCACGAAAATCGAATTCTCACTCGCCGCCTTCAGGGTATCATGCTGAAGGTTGTCAAAGAGCGTGGTGTGACCTCCGATCGGTCGCAGATCGAACATGACCGAGCTCAGCATCTGCGCTTCCGGGTCAGGCTTTCTGATCCATCCATCGAAATAGCCTTTCCAGACGCGAATGGGCTGACACCAGCGAGGGTTCGTCGCCATCATGTCACCTGGACAATAGACATAACCGCATGTGTTGAGCCCATCGCATACGAACTTGGCCAGGTCCGCGAAGTAGCCTTCACGATCCGCGTCGCTGACGCTGTCATCCAGAAAAAGACAATTGTCCTGATCACTTACGCCGGTCTGCTCCTGTCGGCCTTGAGAACCACAGGCCAGCCAGAGATAAGGCACAGGCGGCGGTCCCAGTTTTTCCTCCGCCAATACGAGCAACCGGCGAGTGGCTGTGTCAGCGATATCCGTGATCAGGCGGGTGACGACTTCATGACGGCTGCCACCGGCTACAAGCTGAACCAGCAACCCGGAAATTCCGGCTGTCACCTTTGCCATTTCTTCAGCGTTTTCAGCCACCGCAATTTCACTGACCAGATTGGCCGAGCTGACAGCCTGGAACCGGGTTAGATCTGTTTGTGTGATCATGCCGACCAGATGCCCGCCTTCGACGATGGGAACATGCCCAATGCGACGTTCCATCATCAGATGCAATATGTCCGAGCCGATCGCCGAAGGCGCCAGCGTTATCGGATCTTCTGTCATGATCCTTGAAACAGGCGTGTCGACCGGCAGGCCTTCCGCAAGGATTTTGCCCGACAGGTCGCGTGTCGTGACAATCCCTTTCAGCATTTCATCGTTACCGGTGACACAGAGTGAAGACACGTGCTTGTCGCGCATCTTCCTTGCGGCATCCTGTGCGCTTGTTTCCGGCTGACAGGTAAACGGTTTTGTTGCCATCAGTGTTTCGGCTCGGCTCGTCGCCAGACTGCTGTTCGATGCCTGGGGTTTGCGCGCACGGTCGAAAAACCTTGCAAAGGATTTGTGTTCGGCGATCAGGGCTTGAAAAATCTCAGGTGGCAGAACCAGAAGGACCGAAGTCTCGTCCGCCCTTGCAGAGGTCACAGCGACACCGTCGCGCATAAGGCCTCGTTCACCGAACGAGTTTCGCGGGCTCAGATGACTGACAACGACATTGTTTTCGTCTCGCACTTCAACCGCACCATCATAGATGATGAACAGCCCGGGCAATTTCTCCCCCAGGTCATAAACACTGCGGCCGCCAATCACCTTGCGGATATCGAATTGCTGGGCAAGCAACCTCGCAGCTTCATCCGGCAAGGAATCGTATGGATGTAACGAATTGAGAAAGCGCAGTATTTCGTCGGTTTCGAGAGACATGGCTTGGGCCTAAATCGTAAAGCAAAAATGTCCCGCCCGGCATGCACCGGACAGGACAGGATCGGAAAAGGACGGGCAGCCGCGTCACGGCCGCCCGCTACAGGTATCAGTGATCCTGTGCTGCACCGGCGCCACGCGGGATGCGCACGCTTGCAACCAGATCCTTGATCGCCTGCGGGGTTTCCTTGGTCATGCCCGCAACAATGTAAGCCACTGTGAAGTTGATCGCAGCACCAATCGCACCGAACGATGTCGACTTGACCGGACCAAGCAGAGGATCTGCATCGGTAAAGCTGTTGGTACCCGGAATGAAGAACCAGCCTTTGTGCAGGAAGATGTAGACCAGGGTCACAACCAGGCCGGCCATCATACCGGCAACCGCGCCGGTATTGTTGATGCGGGTCGAGAAGATCCCCATCATCAGCGCCGGGAAGATTGACGCTGCCGCCAGGCCGAAGGCAAGTGCCACCGTCTGCGCCGCAAATCCCGGTGGATTCAGTCCCAGATAGGTTGCGACCACGATGGCGACTGCCATGGCAATTCGGGCCGATAGCAACTCTCCACGTTCCGAGATCCCGGGATTGATGGCTCCCTTGATGAGGTCGTGACTGACGGCCGATGATATCGCGAGCAACAATCCCGCAGCCGTGGACAATGCCGCAGCCAAACCACCGGCAGCCACCAGACCGATAACCCAGCTGGGTAGGTTGGCGATTTCCGGGTTGGCCAGAACGAGGATGTCTCGGTTGAACTTGGTCAGCTCGTTACCGACCCAGCCCTTGTCCTCAGCCAAGGTCTGCATCTCGGCGTTCTTGTCGTTGTAGTACTGGATCTTGCCGTCATGGTTCTTGTCTTCCCAATCCAGAAGACCGGTTTTCTGCCACGTCTGCATCCAGTCATAACGCTGGTCGTTGTCGATCTGCTCAAGGGTCACGGCACCGCCGTTGATCCCGCCATTCGGCCACATCATCTCGGTGATGTTCAGGCGAGCCATCGCCCCAACTGCCGGAGCCGTCAGGTAAAGCAGTGCAATGAAGACCAGAGCCCAACCGGCGGACCAGCGCGCATCAGACACTTTCGGCACGGTGAAGAAACGCATGATAACGTGCGGCAGACCCGCTGTACCGATCATCAGCGACAGGGTGAAGAGCACCATGTTGAAGGTGTTCGAATGGTGCGCGGTGTAGGAATTGAACCCGAGTTCCGTCACCACCTGGTTCAGTTTGGCCAACAGCGGCTCACCACTGGAAACGTCATTGCCGAACAGGCCAAGGGCCGGGATCGTGTTTCCTGTCAGCTGAAGCGAAATGAAGATTGCCGGAATGGTGTAGGCGGTGATCAACACCACATACTGCGCCACCTGGGTATAGGTAACGCCTTTCATGCCACCAAACACAGCATAGGCGAACACCACACAAGCCCCGATCAGAAGACCAGCTGTGTTGCTGACCTCAAGGAAGCGGCCGAACGCAACACCAACACCAGTCATCTGGCCGATCACGTAGGTGGTCGAGGCAACGATCAGGCAGACAACTGCTACGATACGTGCCGTCTGGCTGTAGAACCGGTCACCGATGAACTCCGATACCGTAAACTTGCCGAACTTGCGCAGATAAGGTGCAAGCAGCAGTGCCAGCAGCACGTAACCACCGGTCCAGCCCATCAGGAACGAACTGTTGTCGTAACCTGTGAAGGCGATCAGGCCCGCCATGGAGATGAAGGACGCTGCCGACATCCAGTCGGCGGCGGTTGCCATGCCGTTGGTGACCGGGTGCACGCCGCGACCTGCGGCATAAAATTCCGAAGTGGAGCCCGCACGGGCCCAGATTGCGATGCCGATATAGAGCGCGAAAGAGCCGCCCACAAACAGCAGATTGATAGTAAACTGATCCATCTGTCCCCGACGTCCTTATTCTTCGTCCACACCGTGCTCGCGATCGAGCCTGTTCATTCGCCAGGCGTAGAAGAAGATGATCGCCAGGAAGACCAGGATTGACCCTTGCTGGGCAAACCAGAAGCCCAGATCGGTGCCACCGACCGGAATACCGCTCAGCAGCGGGCGCAGCAGGATGCCGAACCCGAATGAGACCAACGCCCAGATCACCAGGCTGGCCACAATGATGCGCATATTGGCTGACCAATATGCGTTGTTGGATGAGTTATCGGACATGTCGGCTCCTCCACTTAGTCCGGTTTGCCCCTAGGTCGTGCCTCTTCCACGCCCCCGGTCGTTTTGCCCTCAACAGCCGCTCCGGCTTTCACGTTCGCAATCGTTCAATCAGCCAAATTCGCTCAGGCACTAGGCGCTGTTCGACGCCGGCACCCAAAGACCCGGATGCACTCGGCAACGAATTTTGCTGCCAGGAAAGATTTGAGCCCGAACAACACGCGACTGCCTGAGAAATGCTGGCAGAACGCTGTTGATCTTGGCCATTGATCAAAGTCCTTACTGTTCATGAACCGTTGGATGAAACAGGCCTCAATCGGTTACTTCATCATCCCGGAACGTATAGTTGGGCGACATTGAAGTTCATCAGAACTCTGGCCGGGACATTACCAAGACATTAAACATATTCAAGACTACTAACGGAGTAATATACTTAGGTATGACTATACTTAGGTTCAGATACCTAAGTATAACAATACTTAGGTATAGTAATACTTAGGTATAATACCCCCATCATCCCAAATGGGTATGGAAGTGCAAATGCCTTTCCAACGCGTGCGAGCAAGGCCGATAGCTCAAGACGCCTTCCTGAATTTCCATGAAGCCCCCTTGCCTACCAGCAAGCCGGGTTCCAACTGCTTCAGGGTGTTTTCATGTCACTGGCAATCGCGGTCCGGAGCAAACTACCCCGCGCGCTCAAGTCCGCTGAAGCAGGAGCATCAGCAACAATGGTCGGTTGTATGAATTTGGCAAACGGCTTCAGGACTGTTATGCGCAAATGATCTGCCAACAGCACTCACCGCCCAACTTCAGGAAAGTTCAATGCTCAAGGTTCTCGGCCGCGCCAATTCCGTAAACGTCCAGAAGGTCATGTGGTGTGCAGCCGAGCTAGATTTGAAGGTGGAGCGATTGGACATCGGGGGAGCATTCGGCGGCAACAACACGAGCGAGTACCTCTCACGGAACCCGAACGGCCGCATTCCAACACTGCTGGACGGCGACTTTGTCCTGTGGGAATCAAATACCATCGTCAGGTATCTGTGCGAAAAGCACGGAGCTTCGCCCTGGCTCCCTGTCGACCTCGAGAATCGCGCGCAGGCCAGTCAATGGATGGACTGGTACATCGCCGAGCTTCACCCACCGATGACGACACTATTCTGGCAACTCATCCGCACGTCACCTGAAGACCGGGATGCCGCCGCAATCGACAAAGCCATCGAGAACTGCTCTCGCCTGTGGACAGTGCTCGACAATCACCTGGCCAGTCACACCTATGTTTTGGGCACCGATATCAGCATGGCCGATATTCCTGTTGGCTGCTCCGCCTATCGCTGGCACAACATGGATTTTCCTCGCCCCGACTTGCCGGCATTGAAAGAGTGGTGGACAAGGCTCGCCGATCGTCCTCTCTACAAGCAGAATGTGATGCTTCCTTTGACCTGAGGCAGGGGAAGCAAAAGTCGAGCTGCGCAAGAAATGGAAAGCCCGGAAGAAATTCCGGGCTTTGATTTTCAGGATTTGATTCGCGACCGTGAGGAGCCAAGGATGAACTTCAGCGCCTTTGGCCGACAGAATCAGTCGTTCAACCGACAATTAGCTGCTTGAGTTTCAGAGACTCGTACTCGAGTTCGTTCAACCGATAATTCACCAGGTCTCCGATGGTCACCATCCCTGCGATGGCGCCGTCCTCCATTACCGGCATGTGGCGGAAACGACCGTCGGTCATCTTGCGCAACACCGAAATCAACAAGTCGTCCGGTTCGCAGGTTTCCACACTGGTCGTCATGATGTCTTCGACCCGTTGGGGCAGGGTTTGACCGGGTGTTTCGGCCAATCTGCGGACTATATCGCGCTCGGACAGAATTCCGAGCAGCTTGCCGTCCGCGTCTTTCACCAGCAGCGCACCGATTCGCTTTTCCTTGAGCATCACGACGGCTTCGTGCAGCGTATTCTGCGGACGAAGGGCGAAAACGTCCGTCCCTTTCTTTTCGAGTATTTTCCGGACTGTCGCAGTTTCGCTCGATGTGTTGGACTTCGAGGTCTGACTGTGGGTTGTCTCGTGCATCTTGTCTTTGCGGCTTGGGGCCTGATAAGAGCTTGGCATGAATTTGGCTCCCTGCTGTATGTCCATCTCCGGTTTGACATATAGCTTAACCGAAACTAGTCGGCCTAAGGAACTATCCAAATTGGCAGAATTTATTCTAACACCATTGACTGCAACGATTTTGTTCGTTTTGGCATGCTTCGCCGGTTACCAGTACCGGCGTGTCTGGGTGAAGGAAGGACCACGCTGGCAGCTGTGGATTTTCGGCCTGATCGCTGCCATTTGCCTGGGTCTTGTCGCGTTTATTCCGCTGTCGACAACGTCTTGAGAGCTGACTTTTAAGCAGCCTTTTCGGTCTGCTCACCTTCCATCTCGGCAAGCATTTTTTTTGCTCTTGGGCACGCGAGACGGTCACGCAGCGGGCTGTTCGGGTCGATTTCCTTGCTGCAGACGACACATTGGTCCGCATCCGATATCGCGTTCAGCCCGCCGCAGCTGCCCTTTATGGTCTTCCCTGAAAATATCACGCCTAGCGCCATTCCGAAGATGACGATCAGGAGGAGCGCGAATGTCAGAGCAAAGGTCAGCACTTTTCTAATCCGTTCTTATTATCAGGCCTGCAATTGTGCAAAGCGGTCACTGGTTGTGGAAACGAATCCCTTGTTCCCTGTTTCAGCGCTACGATCAATGAACAAAACCGCGAGATCACGCTCATTTGCGATTTCAAGCCCGCGTTTTGTACCAAGCACCAGCATTGCGGTTGCCCAGGCATCTGCCTGCATGGTGTTTTCAGCCAGCACGGTCACTGAGGCGGTGCGGTGGGTGATCGGCCGACCGGTATGCGCATCGATGATGTGCGAGTAGCGAACGCCATCCTGCTCGAAATAGTTCCGGTAATCGCCGGAAGTAGCCATGCCGAGATTGGAAACGCTGGCAACCTGATAAGCGCTGCGGGCAAGGGTGTCCGGTGCTTCGATGCCGATCTGCCACTTCATGCCATCTGCATTCTTGCCCGAAACATAGACGTCGCCACCGATTTCAACCATGAAGTCGGACAAGCCAAAACTTTTGACGACTTCAGCCATCTGGTCAACGCCATGTCCCTTGCCGATCGAGGGCAGATAGATCTGCGTGCCCGGATTGCTCTTGCGCAGATAATTGCCGTCGACATGCAAACCATCGGTCTGACCCGCAACTTCATATGCGGCTGCCAGGGCTGCCGGATCAGGCTCTACATGACGTGTGGAGTTCTTGGCGCCAAATCCCCATGCCTCGATAACCGGGCCGAGCGTTATGTCGAACTGCCCGTCACTGGCGCTGTTGATTTCCCGTGATGCGCTGACAACCTTCGCCAACTCATCAGAAACTTTCATTGGCTCGGTGGATCGGGAAGCGTTGAAGCGCGAGACTTCAGATGCGACGTCCCAGTTGGACATCTGAGCATTGACTTGCGCGAGGCTCTTTTCCAGAGCTTGTTTCAAAGCAGCCTTGTCCACGATTCGATCATGATCGACGCCCGTGACCGAATAGCTGGTCCCCATTGTGGACCCGGATAGCTCGAGAACATCCGCACCACCTTTACAGGCAGCCAAGGTCAGCGACATCAGTATGAAGCTGCGACGGGAGAATGTAATGTTAGTGGGCACGGTAACCATCTCCGATAGATCAAGAGCGACTGATGTCGCCCGTCCTGAGGCGCTTTTCATTCGTTTCGAGAGCTGATTCAACAAAAAAATGTACCAAACAGGCAAATTAGTACTTTTTACCGGAGCAAAAACGTAGCATATGGCGGCTTGTCGAATTCTGGAGGCCAGATGCGTGCAAAGCTTTAAGCTAAAAAAAGGTCTTGATCTGCCTGTAACGGGGGCACCTGTTCAAGAGATCAGCGATGAACGCGAGATTCGGACAGCTGCCGTTATTGCTGCGGATTACATCGGTCTGAAACCGCGGCTGGTTGTACAAGAAGGTGATGCTATAGGTGTTGGCGCTCCGGTGTTTTTCCACAAGGACACGCCCGACGTCATGGTCACCTCGCCTGTTTCCGGGCGCGTGAAAGCAATCAACCGCGGCGCAAGACGTGTTTTGATCAGCGTTGAAATAGAAGTAGATCCCGCTGCTGCCGAACCGGTTGACTTCTCCGGGGTTGGAGATGCCACGACCTCGACCGGACTTGTCGAGCGCTTGTGTGCCTCTGGCCTGTGGACATCTTTTCGCACTCGTCCTTACTCGAAGGTTCCCGAGCCCGAAACAAAGCCTGCGGCCATATTTGTCACGGCAATGGATACAGAACCGTTGTCGCCCGATGCCGCTGTAATCATTGCCGACAATGCCGAAGCCTTTAAAAAGGGCCTCGAAGCTGTCCAGTCGCTGAGTGATGGCAAAACATATCTCTGCTCCGAGGCCGGCGCGTCAATTCCGGGACAGGACATCAACGGCGTCGAAGCTGCGGAATTCTCAGGACCTCATCCGGCCGGTCTTGCAGGAACCCATATTCATTTCCTAGACGCCCCAACCTCGCAAAAAACGATCTGGACCATCGGTTATCAGGACGTGATCGCAATTGGGCGCTTGCTTGAAACGGGTCACTACGACTCTACTCGTGTTATTGCCCTTTCCGGCCCGATGTGCGCCAAGCCGCGCCTCGTGCGGACCACCGCGGGTGCTTCGATGGTGGAGCTTTCGGAAGGGGAAATCGCTGGCGACGCCCCGGTTCGCATGATTTCCGGCTCTATCCTGAGCGGGCGTCTCGGTGAAGGTCACAGCGCTTATCTTGGCCGTTATGCGCGGCAGATCACGCTGATTGAAGAGGATCACAAGCAGATCCCGATGGGTTGGATTCGTCCCATGCCATCGAAATATGCTTTCCAACCTGTACTTGGCTCGGCATTTTCCAAAAAGCTCTATGCTCTGACGTCAAACCTGAACGGCGGACGCCGTGCGATGGTGCCAATCGGCACATTTGAAGAACTGATGCCGCAGGATTTTCTGCCTACTCAGCTGTTGCGCGCGCTGCTTGTAATGGATACGGATCAGGCGCAAGCGCTTGGTGCCCTGGAGCTGGATGAAGAAGATCTGGGGCTGGTGGGCTTTGCCTGCCCCGCCAAGTATGAATATGGCATTGCGCTCCGCGACTGCCTCACCAAAATCGAAAAGGAGGGCTAGGTCTTGGGTCTGCGCAGTTTCTTTGACCGCATTGAGCCTCATTTCGTAAAGGGCGGCAAGTACGAGAAGCTTTTCCCCATCTACGAGATGGTTGAAAGTTTCATCTACACCCCCAAAACAGTGACCACAGCCGCTCCGCATGCTCGTTCGTATGTCGACATGAAGCGGATCATGACTTATGTGGTCATCGCGACAATTCCTTGTATCCTGGTCGGCCTCTACAATGTTGGCTTTCAGGTCAACTCCGCGATCTCGACCTATGACCCGACCGGCTGGCGGGCATGGTTGATCGAATCATTGGGAATTGGCTTCGACCCAGCGAATCCCTTTGCCAACTTCATTCACGGCCTCCTCTACTTTCTGCCGATCTACATCACCACGCTGGTGGTCGGCGGCATTTGGGAGGTGATCTTTGCGACCGTGCGCGGGCATGAGGTGAACGAAGGTTTCCTCGTCACTTCAATGCTTTACGCGCTGATCCTGCCGGCTTCCGCGCCGTTGTGGCAGGTCGCACTTGGTATTTCCTTTGGCGTTGTGATTGGCAAGGAAGTCTTTGGCGGCACCGGGAAGAACTTCCTCAACCCGGCGCTCACCGGTCGTGCGTTCCTCTATTTCGCCTACCCTGCTCAAATGTCAGGGGATACGATCTGGACACCGGTGGACGGCTTTTCCGGGGCAACCGCGCTCTCGATTTCCGCTTCCGAAGGTTTCAAGGATCTCGCGGCTAACGGCATCAGCTGGATGGAAGCGTTCCTCGGCACCATTCAAGGCAGCATCGGTGAGACATCCACTCTTGCCTGCATGATTGGCCTGGCCTTCCTGTTGATCACCAAAATCGCCAACTGGCGCCTGATCGTTGGCTGCCTTGCAGGAACAATCGGCTTCTCCGCGCTGCTCAACTTCATCGGCTCGGACACCAATCCGATGTTTGCGATGCCCTGGTACTGGCACATTGTGCTCGGCGGCTACGCATTTGGCCTGGCGTTCATGGTGACGGAGCCCGTTTCGGCATCTCACACCAATCTGGGCCGTTACATCTACGGTGCATTGATCGGTTTCATGGTTGTGATGATCCGCGTCATTAACCCGGCCTTCCCCGAAGGTATGATGCTTGCGATCTTGTTCGGTAACGTTTTCGCACCATTGATCGATTATTTCGTGGTGCAAGCAAACATCAAACGCAGGGCGAAACGAAATGCCTGAGGAAAACGGACAACTGGAAAAGAGCCAGAACAAAGGCTTCGTGCGACGTTTCCTGGAGTTGCCACCGGATTCGGTGCCAAAGACATTGTTCGTCGCCGTGACGCTGTGCCTGGTGGCATCGATGATCGTTTCGGCGACGGCGGTGTCCCTGCGGCCGACCCAGGAAGAAAACAAGCTGCGTGACAAGCGCATCAACATTCTTCAAGTCGCCGGCGTCTATGAGCCCGGAACCAATGTTCGGGAAGCTTTCCAGGCTTTCGAACCGCACGTTCTGGATCTGGTAGCAGGCAAGTTCACCGACGAATTTGACCCGGTAACCTTCGACGAACAGGCAGCAGCCGGCGATCCCGAACTGAGCCGCGCCCTGACGGACGACCCTGCCGGCATCGGCCGCCAGTCGAATTTCAAGACCGTTTATCTGCTGCGCAAGGACGACGGGGCGATCGACAAGGTTATTCTGCCGGTGCACGGCTACGGTCTATGGTCCACCCTTTATGGGTTTGTCGCCCTGGAAGCCAACGGCAACGACATCTTCGGCCTTCAGTTCTACCAGCACGCCGAAACCCCGGGCCTTGGTGCCGAGGTAGATAATCCGCGCTGGAAAGCTTTGTGGACCGGCAAGAAACTTCGCGATGAGAACGGCGATCTTCAGATCACGGTCGACAAGGTGCCGCCACCGGCTGGTATCGAATATCATGTCGACGCCATCGCTGGTGCAACGTTGACCTCTCGTGGGGTCGACAATCTCGTGAAATTCTGGATGGGCGAAGAAGGCTATGCAACCTTCTTGGCCAACCTGCAGGCAGGAGAGATCTGATGGCACAAACCAAAAGAAGCATGCTGATCGATCCGCTGGTCGACAACAACCCGATCACCTTGCAGGTTCTCGGGATCTGTTCGGCCCTCGCGGTGACGTCATCCTTGCAGGTGGCATTCGTTATGGCCCTCGCCGTTACCGTGGTGACGGCCTTTTCCTCGATGTTCATCTCGATGCTGCGCAACCAGATCCCTGGCGCAATCCGGATCATCGTTCAGATGGTGATCATCGCGTCGCTGGTGATCATGGTGGACCAGTTCCTGAAGGCCTACGCTTACGAGATCTCGAAGACCTTGTCGGTTTTCGTCGGATTGATCATTACCAACTGTATCGTCATGGGCCGGGCAGAAGCCTTCGCGATGAAGAACCCTCCCATCGCGTCTTTCATCGACGGTATCGGCAACGGCCTCGGCTACGGGTTGATCCTGATGCTGGTGGGTGTTGTCCGTGAACTACTCGGTTCGGGCAGCCTGTTCGGCATCACCATTCTTGAGACTGTGAACAATGGCGGTTGGTATGTGCCCAACGGGCTTCTGCTGTTGCCGCCGTCGGCGTTTTTCGTGATCGGCCTGCTCATCTGGAGTTTCCGGACCTGGAAACCGGAACAGACGGAAGAAGCTGAGTACAAGATCCAGGTAGTGGAAGCTCATTGATGGAACAGCTGCTCTCTCTTGGCGTCAAGGCGATCTTTGTCGAGAACCTCGCGCTTTCGTTCTTCCTGGGCATGTGCACGTTCATTGCCGTGTCGAAGAAGATTTCCACGGCCATCGGCCTTGGCATTTCGGTGATGATTGTTCAGGCGATCACGGTCCCTGCAAACAATCTCATTCTCACCTATCTGCTTGCTCCCGGTGCCCTGTCCTGGGCCGGTTTCAGCAACATTGATCTGACGTTCCTGGGTCTGATCTCCTATATCGGCGTGATCGCGGCTCTCGTGCAGATCCTGGAAATGGTCCTGGATAAGTACTTCCCGCCGCTCTACAACGCGCTGGGCGTGTTCCTGCCGCTGATTACCGTGAACTGCGCGATCCTGGGTGGATCGCTCTTCATGGTGGAGCGCGATTACGATTTCGCCGAGTCGGTTACTTATGGCATCTCATCTGGATTTGGCTGGGCGCTTGCCATCACAGCCATGGCCGGTGTCCGCGAAAAACTGAAGTATTCAGATATTCCCGAAGGCCTTCAGGGCCTTGGCATCACATTTATCACCGCTGGTCTGATGGCTCTCGCCTTCATGTCCTTCAGCGGCGTCAAACTGTAACGGGAGAGCCCTGTGGCCACATTTGGACTAGGCATACTGCTCTTTACCCTGATCGTGCTCGGGTTGGTCACGATCATTCTTGCCGCACGGTCGAAGCTCGTGTCGGTGGGCAACGTCAATATCAACATCAACGACGAGAAGACTATCTCCGTGCCTGCAGGCGGCAAGCTGCTGCAGACACTGGCGGAACAAAAGCTCTTCGTTCCTTCCGCTTGTGGCGGCGGCGGCACCTGTGCCCAGTGCCGGGTCAAGATCTTCTCCGGCGGCGGATCGATCCTGCCCACCGAAGAAAGCCATATCACCAAGCGTGAAGCCGCCTGTGGTGACCGCCTGTCATGTCAGGTAGCCGTCAAGCAGGACATGAAGATCGAAGTTCCGGAAGAGGTCTTCGGCGTCAAGAAATGGGAATGCACGGTCCGTTCGAACGAGAACGTGGCCACTTTCATCAAGGCACTTGTTCTTGAGCTGCCTGAAGGTGAAGACGTGAATTTCCGCGCCGGTGGTTACATCCAGATCGAAGCGCCTGCACACAAGCTCAAATACACCGAGTTTGATGTTGAGGAAGAATACCGCGAAGACTGGGATCGTTTTAATCTCTGGCAATATGAGTCGATTGTAGACGAGCCGGTTGAGCGCGCTTACTCCATGGCCAACTACCCTGAAGAAAAGGGTATGATCATGCTCAACGTCCGCGTGGCCTCTCCGCCTCCGGGTTCCGAGGGAATTCCTCCCGGCAAGATGTCGAGCTACATCTTCAACCTGAAGCCTGGCGACAAGGTCACGATTTCCGGTCCCTTCGGCGAATTCTTCGCACGCGATACCGAAAAGGAAATGGTCTTTATCGGCGGTGGTGCCGGTATGGCACCGATGCGCAGCCACATCTTCGACCAGTTGAAGCGGCTCAAGTCGAAGCGCAAGATCAGCTTCTGGTACGGTGCCCGCTCCAAGCGCGAAATGTTCTTCGTTGAAGATTTCGATCAGCTTGCTGCCGAAAACCCGAACTTCGAATGGCATGTGGCCCTGTCGGATGCGTTGCCTGAAGATGAGTGGACCGGTTACACGGGCTTCATTCACAACGTCCTGTACCACGAGTATCTCAAGGATCATCCGGCACCCGAGGACTGCGAATTCTATATGTGTGGCCCTCCCATCATGAACCAGTCCGTGATCAACATGCTGCTTGAACTGGGTGTCGACCGCGAAGACATCATGCTGGACGATTTCGGCGGCTAAACTCAAATACGATCCGTGACCCTCCAATTCTTTCCGTGAATTCTCGATATTGCCGAATATTCACTGGAGGGTCACAGACACCTCGCTCTCACTGCCTGCAAATATTTGTTACCCTCCAGCGGTGAAGCCCCCTCCTCTCCCTTGAAAATGTTTCCCGTGGCGTTGTTCGTGCGCCGGCTTTTCGTAAACGCGTAAGAAGCAACCATAGATCTCCACGAGCGAACGATCGTCTTCACGGGCATCATTGCTCTCCGGGTCCTCAGGGTCCGATGGAATTGCTTTCCTCGGAAACGATTGCCTCAACGCAAACGCCAAGAAAGCTCTTGATCAGGCGCAGGTCCCTTTTATCGCGTGGGATCACGACGCAGTCGCGATACTCCTCCGGCATCTCCTCAACTGGAATGGCGACCAGTTTGTCGGATGGATACATGCTGTTTTCCAAAAGGAGGCCAACACCCAGGTTGTGCAAAAGCGCTTCCTTGACCATTGGAAATGTCGTTGTTTTCAAAACCCGCGGAAACTTCAATCCATGTTTCCTGATTTTGGATTGAGCAACCTTTTGCGTCAGCGAGCCGTCCCCCGGCAAAACCAATGTTTCAGGCTGCAGTTCGTTGAGAGACAGGACAGATTTGGTCGCCAACCGGTGATCGCTGCGCATATGTGCCATGTATCTGGATCTTCTGAGTTCATGCGTCTCGAGTGTTTCGCTTTCGGGAGGCTCTGTCACAATAGCCATATCGACTTGCCGTTCATTCAAGAGAGACATTGCCGACGTCCAGTCATACAGTGTGAAATCAATCTGAACGTGGGGATAGAGCTCTCCATATCGCGCAATTATCGGCATTGCCGGTCTTGGTGCGTTGGCGATCAGACGGATATTGCCGTCGGATAATGCGCTGTAGTCATTTATCTTTTCCATTACCAACTGGTCGAGGGTCGCCAGTCGATCGGTGATCTTGAACAATTCAATCCCCGCGCGCGTCAGCTCAACACCCTCTCTGCGTCTGATAAAAAGCTGAGTTCCCATCTGGTTCTCAAGTTTCGCCACATGCTGAGTTACCGATGACTGCGTCACGTTCAAGCAGTGCGCGGCCCGGGAGAAGCTTCGTTCGCGAGCCACAAAGGTAAATGCTTTGATTTGATAGGGGTTGGGGGACGCGTTCATGACAATTCCATGTTGGATTTCATGGAAGACTCTACGCCCCATTAGCGACGCTAATATTACGTCACAGACGCTTCAATCAGGCTCACTAGATTGCCCGCAACAACGAGGGCAATTTCATGGCGTCAATTTCATTAAAGGCGATTGAAAAGAGATTTGGCGACACTTCGGTGCTCGAGGGGATAAACCTCGAAATTGCAGCCGGAGAGTTCCTGACTTTGGTCGGCCCTTCAGGGTGTGGAAAGTCGACACTCCTGCGGATTCTGGCCGGTCTTGAAGCACCGACCTCCGGAACAGTTGTCATCGACGGAGCCAGAGTAAATGAGATGAGGCCAGCGGACCGGAACCTGGCGATGGTGTTCCAGTCCTATGCGCTCTATCCGCATCTGACCGTTGCCCAAAACATGCTGACACCGCTTCGTTTGCGCGATCTTTCCTTTACCCAGCGCCTTCCGATTGCCGGACCGCTTCTGGCCAGAACCAAACACCGGGCGCTTATCAAGCAGGTTGAAGACACTGCCAAGGTTCTCAAGATTGATCACCTTCTGACACGCAAGCCTGGACAACTTTCCGGAGGCCAGAGGCAACGCGCCGCGCTCGGCCGGGCAATGGTACGCAAGCCGGCCGCCTTTCTGATGGATGAGCCACTGTCCAATCTGGACGCGGCGCTGCGCATTCACATGCGTTCGGAACTGGCCGAGCTCCATCGATCCTTGCAAACGACATTTGTCTACGTCACCCACGATCAGGCGGAAGCACTGACCATGTCGGATCGAATGGCGGTGATGATGGACGGAAACATCCTGCAGCTGGGCACGCCTGACGAAATCTACAACAACCCTCGGGACATCCGGGTCGCCGAGTTCGTGGGAGCACCAAAGATCAACCTTCTGCCGGGACAACTCGATTCCGGTGGACATGCCCGCTGTGGTGACGTGGTCCTGACCCGCGTTGCAGAAACGCCATCTGAAGAGATCACCTTGGGACTGCGTCCCGAGCATTTGTCCTTGTGCGACCACACCGATCAGCAAGCCCTGAAGGGCCGCGTCGTGCACAAGGAAAACCTTGGTGCAGATATCTATCTGCACATCAGCCTGCAGGACGGCGCACATCGCGTGGTGGTCCGGGCAACACCTGTTGAAGGTATTCCGGTTTCCATTGGGGCTGATGTGGCCTTCAAGCGCCTCCACGGCGCCGCCATGGTGTTCGACAATGCCGGCAACCGCATAGACCTGTCCGAAGAGCCCACGACAGCCGTTTCGGAGGTGGCTTGATGCCTGCCTCCAAAGCACATTACTGGTTCGTCGGGCCTGCGCTCCTCCTGATGTTCGTCATTCTGCTGCTGCCGATCGGCATCGCCTCCGTGATGAGCTTCACAAACTACAGCCTCGGCAACCCGGGTGCTGACTTCGTCGGCTTGACCAATTACGAGAAGATCTTCACGCGCTCGACCTATGAAAAGATGTTCGGAGCGACCTTTCGTTATGTCTTTGTGGTAGTGCCTCTTTCAGTGGGCCTCGGACTTGGCGCAGCGCTCCTGATCAATTCCACCAGACGTTTCGGTGATCTCTACAAAACCATCTACTTCCTGCCGGTGATGGCTGCGTTAATCGCCATGGCCATCGTCTGGGAGTTTGCCTTCCATCCG
The DNA here is from genome assembly GCA_039195965.1 of Pseudomonadota bacterium. GTDB lineage: Bacteria > Pseudomonadota > Alphaproteobacteria > Rhizobiales > Stappiaceae > Roseibium. Next base: position 25,539 of record JBCCVB010000008.1, on the reverse strand, counting down.
ACAATCGGCATCGTCAACTCCACGCTCGAGCGCGGTTGCGGCACTATTCTGGAGACCTGGGCTTGGTATGCCCATGGCTGCGATCGTGGTTTTCCGCTTTGGCTGACCGATCGGGACTATGCCATCTGGACAGTTGCCTTCATCGGCGTCTGGCAAGGGTTCGGCTTCAACATGGTGCTCTACCTTGCCGGCCTCACTTCCGTGCCGCGAGAACTTTATCAGGCTGCCGAAATGGATGGCGCCAGAACTGCCTGGGACCGTTTCAGACTGGTGACCTGTCCAATGCTCGGTCCGACCACCGTCTTCGTCGTCACGATTTCATTCATCCGCTCGTTCCAGGTGTTCGACACGGTCGAGGCCTTTTACCCGCAAGGTGGCGGTCCTTCGAAGTCCGTCTACGTGATGATGTTCGCGATTTATGAAAAGGCGATCCAGCAGAACCTGATGGGCATCGGCGCTGCGATCACCGTCGTTTTCCTCGCCTTTGTCATGTTTCTAACTCTGGCCCAACGCTGGCTGGTGGAAAGAAGGGTCCATTACACATGAGTGACGCAACCCAGCCAATCACCGCTTCTGTCGGCATGCCCACCTTTCGGTTTTCGGCGACAGAGACCCTGAAGCATGTCGTGCTTATCCTCGGGAGCCTGATCGTTCTTCTGCCGTTCTACGTGATGATCAGCTACAGCTTCAAAAGTCCGGCCGAGATCATGCAGAATATCGGTGGTTTTTTCGGCGCCCAGGCTCCCTTTCGCGATGACTATTGCATCAAGCTGGGAATGGAGGTTGCCGACTGTATGGTGACACCGGTCATCTACAACTACACAACGGCCTTCGAAAAAGCCCCGCTGGTGCGGTATCTGCTCAACGGTATCATTGTCACCGCGTCCATCTTCTTCATTCAGGTTCTCGTTGCCCTGCCCTGTGCCTACGCGCTGGCCAAGCTCAGGTTCTGGGGGCGGGAAGCCGTCTTTGGTCTGGTGCTGTTCTGCCTGCTGATCCCGGTTCACGCGATCGCGCTGCCGCTCTACATCATGCTGGCGAAGCTCGGCCTGACGAACACCTATGCCGCTTTGATCATTCCATGGACGATCTCGGTGTTCGGCATCTTCCTGATGCGCCAGTTCTTCATGACCGTGCCGGATGATCTCATTGATGCGGCGCGCATGGACGGCATGAACGAGTTTTCCATTATCTGGAATGTGATGTTGCCAACAGCAATCCCCGCGCTCCTGGCCTTTGCCATTTTCTCGGTCGTGGCACACTGGAACGATTACTTCTGGCCACGGATTGTCATCACCGGTGATCGTTCGTTGTTCACGCCACCTCTTGGCCTGCGGGAATTCAAAGGGGATGCGGATGGAGACAATTTCGGTCCGATGATGGCAACCGCCACCATCATCGTTGCGCCTCTGATCGTCGCTTTCCTGATTGCACAACGGCGCTTCATCGAAGGCATCACACTTTCCGGCATGAAATAGGCCAACGGGAAACAAACACCGGAAACAAGGAATTGCGGGGCCGCCTTGCAGCGGCCCCATCACCGAAATCCCGAGAGGGGATCAACCGGGAGCGGACGAGTTTGGCGACCAGTCGCTCCCACGGCAACAGACGGAGAGTTCCATGAAAAAGACCCTCACCGCAATAGCAATGCTGCTGTCAGCTTCAGCTGTTCACGCAGAAGACAAAGTCACTATCGAATTCGCTTACCCTTATTCGCATCTCTTCGATGTGACCTATGAAAAGATCCTGCCGAAGTTCAACGCGAAGTTCCCGAACATTGAAGTCAAGATCCGCGCGACCTACGAATCCTACGAAGATGGCACCAACACCATCCTGCGCGAAGCTGTTGCAGGCACCCTTCCGGATGTCACTATGCAGGGGCTGAACCGTCAGGCGATCCTTGTCGAAAAGGGAATTGCCAAGTCGCTCGAGCCGTTCATCCTGAAGGAAGAGACCTTCGAAAAAGACGGCTATCACGATGCGATGCTGAAGCTCGGCACCTTCAACAACGACATCTACGGCCTGCCATTCTCCGTTTCTCTGCCGGTCGGCTATTACAACATGGATGTGATGGCAAAGGCCGGTATCACTTCAACGGCCGACCTGCCAAAGTCCTGGGACGAAGTCGTTGAAGTCTGCGGCAAGCTTCACGATGCTGGCGTCAAGAACCCGATGTTCTGGGGTTGGAACATCACCGGAAACTGGTTCCTCCAGGCGTTGATGTGGTCGCAGGACAAAGCGACCATGGAAGGAAACGCGTTCCAGATCTCTTCCGACGAAGGACTGAAGTCTCTGGAGACGATGAAGAACATCTTCCGCGGATGCGACATGCAGAACATCGAATGGAAAGCCGCACTGGCATCCTTCTCCGCAGGCGAAATCGGCATGATGTTCTGGTCGACATCTGCTTTGGGCGCTGTTGAGCGAGCCAAGGGCGACTTTGAACTGAAAACAAACGAATACCCGGGCATTGAGGTTACCGGCCCGAAAGGCCTGCCGGCTGGTGGTAACGCTGCCATGCTCGTATCTTCCTCGGAAGACCCGAAAGTCCTGAACGCTGCCTGGGAATGGCTGAAGTTCATCACCTCAGGCGAAGGCGCTGCCGATGTTGCCCGCACCACCGGCTACATGCCGCCGAACAAGGCAGCCAACGAAGTCATCCTGGCCGACTTCTATCAGCAGAACCCGAACAAGGAGACCGCTGTACGCCAGCTGCCGCTGCTACGTGATTGGCAAGCCTATCCTGGCGACAACGGCCTCGCCGTTACTCAGGTGATTTACGACGGCATTGAAGGCATCGTGACCGGCGAATACGACGACATGACCGAGCTTCAGGAACAGCTCGACGAAGAAGTTGCAGACCTGCTGCCTTCCAACTGATTCACCACTCCTTCAGACGCCGCCCGGATGCCGGGCGGCGTTTTCCATACCAATCAGAACAGGGGGAGGAAGTGATGAAGCTTCTTCAACTCACGGACATTCATTTGACGGTGCCAGGACAGACCATCGGCGGTCGTGAGCCCAACGAAAATTTCCTGAAAGCAATGACCCACGCCTTGTCCCATCACCCGGACGCGGATGCAGTGGTGATCACCGGGGACCTTTCCGATTGGGGCGATGCGGATGACTACAAACGCCTGAAGCAAATGCTCGCGGGAGTGGACGTCCCTGTTCATCTGTGCATTGGCAATCACGATGACCGGGACGTATTTCTGTCGGTGTTTCCGGAAAAAGCCGATGAAGACGGCTTCGTTCAGGCAGTAATCGATCTACCGGAGGGCACTGGTATTTTGCTTGATACCTGGGGGCCGGATTCCCACGCAGGCTTCTACTGTGCGACCCGGCAAGCCTGGCTCGATCAATCGCTCGCCCGGCTGCAAGGGCCGATCTATTTGTTCATGCATCACAATCCGGTTCCAATCGGAATTGTGCCCATGGACAAGATCATGCTTCAGGACAGCGAAGGGTTTGCACAGGTCGTCTCCCGGCACAGCTCCAAAATCCGTCATATTTTCCACGGTCACTGCCACCTGCCGCTGTCCGGATCCCTGGAAGGCGTTCCGTTCAGTGCTCCGCGTGGTACCAACCACGCCGGTTGGCCGGATTTCGGCCACAACAGCAAGCTGAGCGGCTCCGACCTGCCGGAGAGCTATGCGGTGATCCTGACAAACGCCAACTCTGTAATGGTTCACATGGTCGAATATGGCTACCAGGGCGAAATCCGCCGGGAAGCATCCCCGGACTATGAAGACTGGGATCGCCTGACAATGGTTCGCTAAAGCGCTCTTGCGCGGACAGCCAAACTCGCGGTCAGCAAGCACCACCGCCCAATGACCGCTCTTCATCCAAATACCGCTGAAAATTCAATAAAGAAGAAAAATGGTGGGCCCGGAGGGAGAAGGCACGATGTGAATAAAGAGCATATATTTCAGATACATAGAAATTCCTTGAGTACAGATTTGCAGTAGAAAAGAGGCCACCGAGCGCTCTACTCCAACCTCGATTAGAATTGCACCCGGCAGCAACAACCCCGACGAAGGGAAGCGGTCGTTTTCGCAACCCAAAGCGATACCCCGGAAAGCCGACCGACAACGTCTTCATCGAGGCCGTCAACGGACGGTTCAGGGCAGAGTGCCTGAATGTGCATTGGTTCCTGAGCCTTGCGGATGCAGCCGAAAAGTTGGAGGATTGGCGCAAGGACGACAACGAACACAGACCTCATGGTGCCATCGGCAACAAGGTGCCGGTGGACCCGTTGAAATCAGAACACGCAGCCAGCCCGTGTTCCTGATTTGGTCCGCAATACTCTAGCACGCTCCGAGGGCGCATTGGGTCGCACTCCAAGAAACCGGAAAACTCCAACCTCCGGCGATCCAGACTTCGGGCTCAGTGCACGGGGCCGGCCGCAGTCCGAAAGCTCCGATTATCTGGCGCGAAGAACGACTGACGCAAATACAAGCCAAGCGACCAATGCCCCCAAGATTACGCTAGCCAAAAAAACGTCAGACCAAATAAACCATTGATGAGAATAGGGTTCCACGCCGTCCAGCGGAGCCATTCGGAAGCATGGCTGTTCAGGGCAGTCTGTGACCAAGGCGGATGCTCGGCTTGAGACAAAACCTAGTTCCAATGGTTCTGTGGCGTTCCACTCAGCAATCTGGCTATTCTTAAGGTAAGCCACGACGGACGCTATTGCTGCCGCAAGCGGTATCAAAACAGTGATCAACAGCGCAACACGAGCGACAAACGGGGTGCGCTGCTTACCTTCAATTAGCTTTAACCTCGGCCAAGGCGGCCCTAATTGAGTGTATTTGGACCGAGCAAATATGATCGCGAGATAACCTAGGGCAGTCAAACCAGAAGCGCAGATGAGAGCACCCCAGAACGCTACTACGACCTTAACATCATCTTGCTTGATTGCATTGTCAGTTGGAAGTAGTGTCATCGCACCCGTGGATAGAAAAACAAAAGTTAGCGCTCCATACGCAATTATGGCCGATGCCAACCAAGTCCAGATAGCGTCATAAGGCGTGTCTTCGAGTTCTTGTTGCATTCGCCACCGTTTTGATTTTCTCGGCTGCCCTCAGTCAGTATTTTCTTCGCCCGTACTTCCGCGTTGTGAACAAACCAAAGAGTCTTTCCGCAGTGTCAGTTGCATGGGTTAGCAAAGTCCAAAACAACCTCGGCCATTTCGCTTTGTCGAGTTTTCTAAGTCTCTTGCGGCCTTTTCAGCCGCTCTTGCAGCATCCTGCGCTGCTTTTTCAGTCGCTCTTGCGGCGTCCTGCGCAGCCTTTTCAGCTGCTCTTGCAGCGTCCTGCGCAGCCTTTTCAGCTGCTCTTGCAGCGTCCTGCGCAGCTTTTTCAGCCGCTCTTGCGGCATCTTCAGCTGCCTTCTCCGCGGCTCTCTCGATATTTCGTACCGCCTCATCTCCGTATGCTATTACTTTGCCGGTTTCGTTTAGTAGGCCATTAGTGATGTTGAGACGGATCGCATCTGCTTGATGGAAGGTAGCTCCGGCCGCATCGAGTGCCTTTACCATTTCATTGTTAGGGCCAGGCCCATTCAAGATGTCGTTCCAAGCGTTGCGGAAGAACTTTACGAACTCATTGTTTTCTCCAATTTCGATTCCACCAAGTAAGAAAGCCACGCTTGGTTTGATGCCCTTGCATTGGCTGTCTTGCTGACTTTTTTTGATCAGCACATCAGTCGCCGCTCGAGCCGACTCCTGTTGAGTTCTATTACGCTTTCTAAGTTCGATGGCGGCGGCCCCGCGCATCTCGAGATCATTGGTTCTGTCAGCCACATTAACGACTCGGATTTCTGCTGATACCATGAGGTCGCCATTTTCTATTCGGAATGCGAAAGGACTTGTGGTGACGATAGTACCAATATTGGGATACCTAAGAGTCCAGTCCTTGCCTGTACCTGTTTTTGCGAGCGGCGTAGGTGGCAGGTATTCTATGAGATAAGGTAGTGTATCGAACGCAACAATAGGTTCTATCACCGAAGGACCAGCGACCATTTTCATACGAGCGCCAACCTTGGGTAAGGACGCCCAACCAAAGTCTAGCTTAAGACGCCCATCTGTGGTGGCGACGACATCAAGGCGTTTACAAGATGGCTGCCACGTGAGAGCAGCAACGCGATGACCTTGGGGATCTTCAAGAAGCGAAGCAGTTACCTCCGCTCCAATGGTCTGAACACCCCGAGTTCTGCCTTCAATTTTTGCGCTAGTACCTGCACCACCGCCGATAAGCGGGTCAATATGCGCTGCTACATTAACCCAGCCGTCTACCGACACCTCCGCCTTTACACTGACGCTGTCGTCTTGAACCAAAGGATACACTCCATTTAGCTGCGCATTAAACTCGGCACAGTCTGGACAACCGATCTCAGCGTAGATGCCACCTTCTCCCAGAATGTTGTCACGCCACCGATCTTGAGCAAGCCTGCCTGTGCGATTGACAAGCTGCACATGAACACGTCGTTTGCTCGCATCTAAACGATTGATGATCCTGGAAAGAGTGACCAATGCATTACCGTCGACAATCAGCGAAATACCTGCCGACTTCTGCACACCAAGTCCCGTGACGAACTTTGGGAGTCGTTTCTGAAGTTCATTGTTCATCTTGCGAACGGCCATTTCCATGCCCGTTGCGTCAAGGTCAGGAGGGGTGTCTGGTTGTATGTCAGGCGCGGTCCCGCTAAGTTCGCGAGCCATTAGCCAATAAGCATCTCCAGTCGAGATTGGCGCACCAAAAGCCCACTTAACCCTTAGCTCGCTAGCTGGAAGATTTGTTCGATAAGTTACGGTTGCACCGCGCTCCTCATCGATTACTTCGGTGGTTTCGTCATCTTTTCCGAGTTCGGTTCTTAGCTCCCTTGGCAGGTCTGCAGTTACCGTGAACAAGTCGTCGTTGAGGAGTGCGCTGGCGAGACCTGGGGCCAGCTCTGACCAAAGGTGTTGACCTGATCGTTCGAGATTTACTGAGCCAAGGGATGGCACGATGCGCGTCGGTTCGATTCGGAAGCTCACTTCTGTGACAGGTTTGAGTTCAATCGTCTCGCCAACTTGGACCTCGCGCACGGTGTTGACGATACCATTTACGAATAATGAGCCTTCGAGCGCCAAGCCCAAGGTCACTGGACCTTTCTTTGCTCGGAGCATCACCGATGCGTCTAGTGAGCCGATACCTGTTTCAAAAGAGATGCTTTCAATAGTTATTTCGGTACCTTTAAGCAGAGAGACGCCTGAGTGGGTCAGCGAAGTGCCTTCTAATCCATCGAACAACAAATCCAAGGCAGAGCTGTTGACTCCGACCATTGCGGACCATTTGTCATCGGCCAAATCTTGAGATTTTTTGGCAACATCAAGTGCAGCCCATTTTAAGGCCCAGCGATCTTGCAGCACAATTTCTTCTGCGGTTTGAGCAAAGAGTCCGGACGTAGTGCAAACACCCACGCTCGCGACTGTTATTGCTGCTAAACCCTTTGCAATTTTCCAGAATGCCACAATTGCTAATCCCCAAACAAATCTATTGCAATTGACCGTAACATAACACACGCAAACAATACTTTCACGTGTTTCGTATTGCCGATCCAACCCTAGATTATTAAAATCATGTTCCCCAAAAAACCCAAACCGTGTTTTCAGCAAGACAACAAAAGCTGAGCTGCTGCCGGTTTTTCGACCGCGTTGGAAGGGAGGTAAATTGGCAAAGCGTGAACCGCGCCGGGTTTGCCGGAGGCTCCAACTCCTGAATAAGCCGGAGGTTCCAAATCCTGAGTAGGATGGAGCACGATGAGCAAAACGACGAACAAGTTTTCCGCTGAAAACAAGCGAGGGATGGTTCAAACATGGGTCAATTCTCAATGGAAATATCAGGCCAAGCCGGGTCAATTCTCAATGGAAATCAACAATTTGAGTTATTGCAGGTCAATTCCGACCGTTCTTTTCGAAGAATAGCTCTCTGCGTTTACCAATATAACCAGAATGCGGCCGGTCCGCCTCCCGCTTCGGCAAAAGCAGCTGTCGTCGCAGGCCACCAAAAAACCCCCAAAAAGCTGACGGAATTCGGCTCTCCGCGACTAAAATCTTATAATCATCGGAGAGAGAGATCAGATGCCGATCGAATAGCCAGTGAACTGTAGCAGTTAGTGCAATCCCATTTTGAATTACATCCGGACCTCCTTGCGCAACGCCCCATATATGAGCCCCCTGCACTTCGGGATTTCCTTTGTGGTCGAACATGCGTAGCCCGGTAACAGCACATCGATTGTCATAAGCATCACATACCAATGTTCGGAAGTTTGCGTCCCTTACAGGCCGGCTCGTAAGAACTTGCTGCACTCTCCGCTCACGCTCTTCCGGTAATTCACCTGCCAATGCCTCTAGAATGCTTCCAGCCCCATCAAGCAGGTAGCTCGGCAGCCCTCCCTCGGATAAAGTTCTCGCCAACCCGGAGACAACTAAGTCAAGAAAATCATCGCCTGAAATTGGGCGGACCGAACGGCCCCGAAGATAAACTCCGACTTCTGCGCGAGGGATATTTCGAAGCGCTTCTTCCGCATAACGATCATTGGCATACCAGGGCACAGGATTGTCGAAGGGCATAAAGTCAGCATAGCGCGCATAACTCATAGCAGCGTCATTTTGGTCCGGCTCCACCGCACCGATTTTCGCCACCGCGAAATAAGCCAGATTTCCTCCATCTGCTCTCGGCCTTCGCAGAACGACCCAATCGCCTATGCACTGGGTCACCGTATTCAAATAGCGTCGCGGAAACTGATAATGCTCAGTCTGATCATCGTCGTAGACTGAAGTTGGCTTTGTATCGAATACAGCTTTCATTGCTCGCGACCCAGATGGTCGACTGTTCGAGCCTGAGTTCGAAATGCGATTGTTTCAATCACGCGAGCTCGCATTCCAACATATCTGCGTTCAAAGGCACATGTCGCCCGCCTGAACGACAACAGCTTGGGTGAACCAACGATTTAAGATGGCAAACCAAAACTTCAGCTAACGCGACCGGTACGGCATTTCCGATCTGCCTGCCGGCGGCCATTAGACCACCGAAGAACTCAAACTCCTCAGGAAATGTTTGAATGCGGGCTGCTTGGCGAGCAGTTATTCCGTGATGTTCCGTCGGATGCACAAACCTACCTTTCGAAGGATTTATACAAGCCGTGGTCATTGTCGGCGCAGGCTGGCTCGGATCAATTCGCCCATAAACGTCCTTATGACCGTCATGTTCCTTGTGACACGGCAAAACACGACCGGAGTCATTCCGACTACCACCGTTTGCAGGCGTATTGCGAAACACTTCGATCAATTCGGAACCATGGGACATATGAACATCGTTGACGTCGCCCGACCGCGTTGCTCGAAAAACTCTCGCGCAGTCCTGCCATGGGATTAAACCTGTTTGGCCTTTACGGGTATCCCCATGGGTAGGTTCAGGGGGCCAATGAAAGCCTTCACAATCGATGTCTGCCCGAACTCCCAAAACAAACACGCGACGCCGGCGCTGCGGCACGCCAAAATCACGCGCATCCAAAGTGACCGGGTCGAACAGTTTATAACCCGCCGCTTCTCCTTCCGAATAGAAACGGTCCAAATAGCTTTGATGTCGTTTCCACAAGATGCCCGGTACGTTCTCCATCAAGAAAACGCGCGGTCGAAGTATTTTTACAAAGTTGAAATAAGCCAAAATGAGCTTGTTTCGAGGATCGTCGACGCCGGCATCCAAAATTCGGTGCGTCGAAAATCCTTGGCATGGCGGCCCTCCGAGCAACAAATCGCAAGACGGTCCATCAAAAAAAGCGGAGCGTAACCCTACAGGATCGAGCTCTTCAATATCTTCATCGAAAAGCTTTGTCTGACCGCCGCCAAATCTTTTGCAAATATTCTCGCGGTATGTAGTTGCTGAATGGACATCATTTTCGACAGCAAATGCAATATCAAAACCGGAACGAATCGCCCCCAACGAGAAACCGCCTGCACCTGCAAATAAATCCACCGCAAGTGGTTTGTCTGCTTCTTTCATAACATCTCTAAATTGCACTATCAGCTTTATATAGACCGCATATCTGCAAAAGTCGTCCGACTGAAATTTAGTCTACATTTCGATGACAGTTTATCATATGTCTCACTCATGGGCCCGCGAAATGTACAACATTTTCACGCAGAAGAATGCTCGTTTTACGCCATCCAAAAAGTAGATATGAAACTCGCCCGAATATAGTGTTCGAAACGAAATTCTGTATCGCGATCAGTTGAGACGGCCTAGACGCGAAACCGCATTCAAGAGTTCCAACCATGGATCGAATAACCAAGGAACTTAGAAGCAAGATTATGTCTCGAGTGCGGACGAAGGATACCGCACCAGAGCTAATCGTGAGGCGAACCCTACATGCGATGGGATATCGCTATCGGCTACATGTGAAGACTCTGCCCGGAACACCGGATATCGTCTTTAGAATGCGGAAAAAAGCGATATTCGTTCACGGGTGTTTTTGGCACGGGCACGATTGTCGACGAGGACAATCGCCGAAAACGAACGAAGAATTTTGGCATTCAAAAATCGCAAAAAATAGAGCACGAGATAATCAAGCTTGCCGTGCACTCGAAGAACAAGGCTGGCAAGTTCTTATTGTCTGGCAGTGTGAAATAAAAGATCTCGCTATCCTTCAAGATCGATTACAGAAATTTCTGGAACATTCTGCGTAGGTATCAACCGAGGCAGCGGCCACACGATTTCTCGGGTTGCAGACGATCCTCGGTGAAATCCTTAATTTCTCGCACACGCCGTTTCCTTCGCCGCCTCCGCCCGGCCCAACCGGTCTACGCTTGCCTCGTCCCCCACCACGACAAGGTGGCTCTTGGCCCGCGTCAGGCCGACATATGCGATTTCCTCGTCAGCCTCTTCGATTTCGCATAGAATCACAACCGGTCGATCGAGGCCTTTAAACCGCATGATACTGTCGACGACTATGCAGTCTTCGGCTAGTTCATCGGCAGGTTTCCACGGCCTTCCCGCCAATGTCGGCAGCTGTCGAGTAACGGACATCTCGGCTCCACAGCCACACAAGACTGCGATATCTCCCGGCGAGATGTCATCAGCCGTAAGCAGGCGACCCAGTTCCCTTTCGACTGTCCGCAGGGTTCTGTTTCGATCACACGTGACCCAACTGACAGGCACGCCCTCGGGTCCAAGGCAAGTCTGTGCATTGCCCTTGCGAAACACCCCCCCAACGCGAAAAATCGCCTGGGTATTGCGAACGTTTTCTGTCAGTTCGAGCGGTTCCGCCTGCAAAGCCGCCGCGGCATCATCCCCGCCGTAAATATTCTGAAAATCATCGCGGAAGACATAGAGCGACCCCTGGGGATCGAGAAATAATCCGAGCGCTTCAACCCATGCGGACTTGAAGTCCTGGCCCTCATCGATGATGAGATCATCGTATTGCTCGGGAGGGATATCTAAGCCGATGTCGGTCAATAGTTCGGGTAAACGGACCGACCAGAAATAGCGGTCCTCGCACCCCAACCTTTCGGCGTCGAGATTGATGCCTTTCGACCGACACATGCGCGCACAGAATTCGTGAAAGGTCGCCACCGAAGCCGTACTTCCCGCGAGTTCACGGCGCAGTTGAACCAAGAGCGGCCGATTGAAACATAGCATAAGTACGCGTCGATCAGCGCGCGCCGCACGCCGAGCTTTCTCCGCCGCCAACACCGTCTTCCCCGTACCGGCGCCGCCTTGAATGAGGGCCCTTTTCGTGGCGCCCATAAAATCGAGATAACGGTATTGCGTTTCTGTCAGCTTCTCGATAGCCGCTTCGCATTCGTCGATAACCGACGAAAGACGCGGAGTGAAGTCGATGTCACGCCCGTAGAAGTCCTCGAGCATAGCGATACCCGCCGAACCAAGGCCGCCGAATGTCTCACGTTCGCCGCCGAGCTTCCAAACCATCATCTGTAGAAGCCGTGCGCCCAGATTGCTCAGGTCCTCGCGAAAGGCAAAGATTTCGAGGGGGGCGGCGGCGCCCATCTGCGCAACATTGGCTGGCTTGCTGCAATGGGGCAGGATCACCCCGTGCCTTGCAGACAACCAAGGTGCATTGCCCGGCCAGCGCTTTTTCAAGGCTTTCAGGATGATTTTTTTCGATTTCATAGCCTGGCGAACGGGGTTCTCGATCTCGAAAACCTGTCCGTTGCGGTCTTTGGTTGTCCATTTGCCGTCGGCAACACTGCGCCTCACGCGCCCGCCTTTTACCTCAAGGACAAGGAACCCGATCTGTGGATGCGCAATCACGAAATCAGCTTCGCCGTCGCGCAGCAGGTCACCGTCAAGCCCCATCCATTCGCAAGAGTAGAACACAGTCGCCCCTGTCAGAATGGGATCGCTCGCGAGCAAATCGTAGATCGTGGTTTCCGCGCTTCTTTTCGGATCGCTGCGTATTTCCGGCGGCAGTGTCGACGGGATCATCCGTGCAGTCACGAGCTTCAGTCGTCCGTTGTCACAAGCGAATCGAAAAAGCCTTTCACGCTTCCGACACCGTCGCCGATCAGCATCGAGCGATCGAGATAGCGGTTACCTTCCTCGCAGCAGGTTTCGGGCAATAACAGGCAACTGTGACAGGCAGCAAGGTTCATGCTTTCCGAAAGGCTCGAGACGCCCGTACGACACAGTGGATCAGAAGAACACCAGAAGGCATCGCGAACAGCGGATGCAAGAACGGGCACGAAACGCTCGGCGCGTCCCTGCCGCTCCAGCCCCCCAAGCGTGCCGTCGGCATCGCTGGTCGAGGTATAGATTAAGAAGCCCGCCATGCGCGGATTCTCGCCGACGTAAATACGCTCGCGCAGCGATGCGGTATCGTACCCGCATTCAAAGGAAAGCCGCTTAATCACGGCATGGGCGAGTGAGTGTACCAAGAGGAATGTCGGCGTAATCGGGTCCCCGGTGCTCTCTTCCTCGTGTATCCTCTCGTATTCAGCAGCACGCGCTTCTTCGACCAGACGTGCGCGCTCGTGAATAGCCGGATCGGCCAGCCAAGCATCAAGCGCTTCAAGTTTGAGCGATACGAAAATCCCTTCGCCGCGCACTTCAATTGCAGGAAGCCACGGTAGCGTGGCGAGCGAAAGATCGCCGAACCGACCACGACCAGGCTGCTCGACCGACGCGTTCTGATAGATCCTTTTAAAGCCGGTCAGCGCGCGGACTTCGCGCAACCGCTCGACCCGGCCGATCTTTGCGATGAACGGCTCGGCTTCTTCGGGAACCGTTTCCTGTCGAACTTGGAAATCAGCGCCCTCGGCATCGCGCTCTAACCTTATGAATTCCTCGAACCGCAATGTATCGAGAGTCGTCTCTTCGTCTAATTTAAGGCGTTCGCGGATTATAGCCGAATACTCATCGGCATTCATATTGTGCATCGAGGCATTGGTCACCGCGAGGCTCGCAATCATGGTCTCGCGCATGTCAGGATTAAGCTCACGCAGAGCGCCCCAAAAGGCGCTAAGTTCCTGCTGAATTGCATCGGTCCAAGGAGGGATGCTTAGAGTCGAATAAGTAACGGGAAAATAGAGATTGGACGCCCCGCGCTGGAGGGTCCGCGGCCGCGCGTCGCAAGACTCGCGGTCATTAGTTAACCACGGCCGCCTGCCTGAACAATCGTGACCTTCAAGTCCATTGGAGGAAAACGCGCCCGCCATCGACGCCGAGGCTCCGCACCCTTCGGCCGAGCAGCTAACGCGTAGGCCTTCGATCCCTGAGCCTCCCACGCTTTCGAGGCGCAATCGACAATGCTTGAAAGTGTCGTCACCCGCCTCGCCATCGCTTTCGGATAGGCAGGGAAGCGGCTGTCCGCCGCGCATAGCCAACCAGCGGATCCACGGGAACTCATCGATATGGCCATTTTCGCAGGCAGTGACGAAGCGCGAAGGCACCACGAAGACCCGGCGTTCTTCGGTTGAACACCGGCCGCACCAGCGCGAAGGGTCACCCATCTCTTTTGCCCATCTTCCGGCAAGCTTAAGCTCTTTGCAGTTGGGGCATTGCAGCCATGCGGGAAAACGATAGCCGTTGAGCCAACGGTTCGGGAACGCTGCGTCCCGTCCGGCATCGTCGACTGGCGGTAGACGGAAATGGCCTTTATTCAGCACCTTCTCAAGTCTTGGTTCGCGCAGGATATGCGGATCGTTCAGGCCGACCGCAATCTTGGCGGTCTGTTCCCAGCGATCGAGCGATGCAGCGATGACCGAAACCGGACCGCCTCCCTTCGCCCCTGCACGAAAATCGATGACTGCCCCCGGCCCGTAGCCGAGTACCTGGCCACGTCTAACCTTCCCCAGGTGGTTGTTCCGGCTCACACGCGCTCCTTCATCAAAAAGTCTACTCCGGGTTCAACATTTCGGACACTGTTGGGCGTCGGTACAGCGGCGGCTTCGGCTTTACCGGTTGCGCGCCGGGCTGCTGCTTCCTCGGCCGACAAAAGTAGACTAGTCTGCAGCCTGCGATCATCCCAGTAGCTTTTGACTCGGCCGTCTCCCACCGCCTCGATCCAAGCAACAACGAATTGTGTGAGCTCGGTTCGCGCCTGCGACACCTCCCCGCTGTCTACTGCCTGAATGCGATCGATAATTTCTTCGACGAGCTTCATGACCTGAACTCGGTCGGCAACCGCCGCCGACGCCGAGGTCGGATTGATCAGGTGTCTTACCAGCGCCACCAGCGGCGCATGAAGCGCCTTATCGCGCGCACGGGGTGCAAATGGTGTCACGCTCGACGGCTCGACGGACCGATAGAGCGCCGCATGACGGGAAGCGAAAGTTTCAAAATGGGCGCGGTCGCGGATCTTGTTGTTGTTGAAGAGCGTAACCACTAGTCCCGGCTCGCGGCGGCCGACGCGGCTCGTTGCCTGGATGTATTCGGCCATATATTTGGGCTGGCCGTTGACCAGCATGAGACCGAGGCGCGGAATATCGACGCCGACGCTGAGCATGTTGCTGGCTAACAGGACATCGACCGCTTCGGGATTGGTATACGGTAGGTTGAGGCGGTCGAGGATCAACGGGATTTCGGCGGACGCCTTGCGGCTCGTCAATTCCTCTGGGTTGCCGAGTTTGCGGGGTGTTTCGCCTCTCCGAGACGCCAGCGCGTCGACCGTTATGCGGACGTCGTCCTCCATCAGGACCAGCGCTCCGCCCAATACCTTTAGCGAATTAAAGTAAGCAACCAACGTTGCATAAGCGTCAAAGGCCGGATTGCCGTGCGCTGCGGGATCCATCTCGGCCTGAAGAAGCGAAGCCGATGCCGCTTGCAAGGCAAACTTCTCCGACCGTCCCGCCGTGGTCAGACCGACGTAAAGGCGTCCGTCATCCTCGCGCACCTTAGCGAAGCAGGAATTCGACCAGTCGAGTGCGGGCGGTGGAAACTGGAATGCGCGCCTATTGAAGACCGCACGCACCTGCTCGTCGGCGCGGCGGATCGTCGCTGTCGAGCCAACTATTTTCGGAGGTCCTTTCGGTGTGCCGCAGAGCCGGTCGACCGCAGCCTCGTAGAGGCCCGTGAGGGAGCCGAGCGGCCCGCCGATCAAATGCAACTCGTCCTGTATGATTAAATCCGGCGGTTCGACCGCGCCGTTCGTACCAAACAAGGCACCGCTTTCGGCTTTGCGCACAATCTGCGCGAACTTGTCGACTGTGCCGATCAAGAGCGAGGGCGTCTCGGCATAGAGGTCGTCATCGACAGTCATGACCGGGATTACGCCTTCCGGCCGAGCGGCACGGCAGCTCTCTGACGGACAGTGGCAATTGATCCGCCGCTTCGGCTTGTCACTGCTCCATTCGAGTTCGCTCGCACAGACCGGACAGCGCGTAAGCTGACGCGGTGTCGACGTCGCGTCGTAGTCGAAGAGTGCTTCCGCCGCGTCGGAAAACCGGTTTGGTGTGCTATCGCCACCGACCCAAAGGCCGATCGAAAAACGATTGGCGCCGAGATCTTCGCCCGCGGTCAATCGTAATGTTTCGCACGCAAGAACCAGCGCCGCTGCACGCTGAAATTGCTGGACCGTCAACGTGCGCAGCGTGTAGCGCATTATGATATTGACCCCAGCTCCTCGCACACCATGCTTGAAGCGCCGGTAGAAGAGCACGAAGGCAGAGAGAAGCAAATAGGCCTCAGTCTTACCGCCGCCCGTTGGGAACCAGATAAGGTCGAAAATGCCCCGATCGTCGTGCTCGCGATCAGCGGCCGATGGGAGACACATAAGCGCAAATGCCAGCTGGAACGGTCGCCACTCAAATTTGAACGCTCCCGCGTCGATGTCTGCGGCTGCCTCCGGACGCTTCGCCGCCCAAGCGGCCTGAATATACATGGCGCGATTGGCGAGACGGAAAGCGGTCAAACCTTTTCCGCCCCTTCTCAAAAAGGCTATGCCTTGGCGTATCCGATTTGCGGCGGAACAACAGCGTTTAATATTTTCCCGGGCTTGCGGCGTCAAAGTCTCAGGCAACTTCGAAACTTCCGCTTCCTGCGTATCGATCCAATCTTCATAGCCCTGAGCCAAGGCCTCAATCGCCGCAAAAAGCGACTCATCGTCGGCAAGAGCAAGTTCGAGACCGTGCAAGCGACCCAGCGCGGTAGCCGCAATGCGGTCCTGAAGCATGGCGTCGCCAGATGCGTCCATGCCCTGGACAACGGCTTCGGGCATCCAGGTCAGCAATAACTTTTCCGGATCCGTTTCGGGCAACCAAGAAGCGGACGCTGTATGACCAACAGCGTATTCTGCACAGTCGCGGTAGATAAGATCGGCTACCCGCTCATCTTCATCGTTTCCGCGAAAAGATGTGCGTCGTGGCACGAAGCAGCAACCTACCGAACAGCGGATTTCGGCAGCGAATTGGAAGAACGAGGCTTCTTCGCTCGCGATCAGGCCCTGCACAACCAAAGTATCGGTTGGCTTGTCTTCCAAAGAGGATCCTCGGGATAATTCGCGATAGAGATTGACGAATTGGATCGTGACCGTCGCATATGCACCTTCACGGCGTACCCGACGATACAATTGAAGACCTTCGGCGAGTAGGAAATCGTCGCTGCCTGCAGCGACAGAAATCGGAACATCGGGAAAGGCCTCTGCCCTGCGAACCCATTCGAGCCGCGGTCTTCCCTCGCGCTTCCCCTCATCGTCGTTCTTTTCATCGGCGCTGTAGCGCGCATATGACAAATCAAGCAACAGGACAGCATCTTCATCGGTCACCGAAACGGAAAAAGACAGACCGCAAGTGGCCGGTTTGAATGTGCGCAGCAGCGATACTGCATCGCGCTCTTCGTTCTCCGCCTCGCCGTCGCCATTTTCCGCGGCAATGCTTTCGTCCTCCTCCTCGCTGATTTCCGACTGCTGCGGATAGAGGATTGCTGTAAGATAGCGTGCCGAGGGTCGCTCGCTCAGCACCTCGTCCTCACTGCCGGGACCGATCAAATCAGTTTTGAAACGCGTCAAAAGACGCGCACGTGCATTGGCGGCTTCACTCATACGAACACCAATGGCAGGCCGCACAATTGCGGGACGACCCAAAAACCGCTCGTACCGCCATTCTGCTTCGCACAGTTGAGACGTTCGTCCCCCGGAGCAGCGACCATAGTTCCGAAGCCCATTAGAAATATGTTGCGAATTTGATCGTTCAGACGCCTCCTAGGCCCATGATATTTCTTTGAAATTTCGTACAGATCATTGGTCACACGCTTGGTCAATGTTCCAATCGGAACGCCTGTCTCGGTCTCGACGTGCCACAGCCAAGTGCCCTGATCGAGCCGCGCGCGGCAGCGTAGCGGCAAGTTTTCTGCGGTCACTGCATCAAGCGACCGAGCCAAGTTGAGGGGCGAATAGGCATCGAAGTCGCCGTGCAGGCCCAGCTGGAATTGGTACCCGTTCTTGTATTTTGGCATTTTACGGTAGCAGCGTCCGCCTTCGGTCGTGCTTGCATACTTCATGGCGAACCCGCCTTGCACGGCCAAGCTACACTTGGCGCGGGTAGCGCCGACGAAAAGAACTCGTGCTTCTTCAGACAGGTCTTTCCCGTCGGTTCCCAACCTTGCGCCCCAGTTGGCGTTTATTTGCAAGAAGACGTGGTCGGCCTCACGCCCTTTGGACGCATGGATTGTCCCGAGGATAGGGCCTGTATGACCGAATTCCGGTGCCATAAATTCGTCGGGAGGCGCCGCGGCGAACCTGCTACGCAGTTTGAAAAGGTCGACCCGCCCGCCGCTCATCGATGCGTAGCGACAAAGCCGTTCCCATCTCGCGTCGGCCGAATTCCCCTCTGTATCCTCGCCGAAAAGCACCGATGGAAACTGGTCGCGCGCTTCGGCACAACGTTCCACGAACTCCGCTCGATCGAGTGCGCGACCCTGGGTTTTGCCGAGAACTAATGCAAGCCACGGCAGTGCGAACCGTCCCATGCCTGACATCCTGAGCCGGTGGCGATGGCCATTGACTGCCATGAACGCCGAGGCCTGCGCGACTTCGATCCGTTTGCGGAACAAGACCAGCGCGTCTTCGTAACCGTTGAGCGCGTCGTGATCGAAACCCTTTCCCTGGGAGATAGCGGCTGACCTGACAAGATCGGTCTTCGACTGGAAGGATTCGGTGTCGACATCCGCGTTGCCGAGGATATCGAGCCGCAGGTCTTCGTAAAGTTTGAGTAGCGGGGCCTCTTTCGTCCGATAGATCTTCTTAAGTGGGCGATGTTGCAGGTCGCCTCCGAGCAGGGACGCCAGACCGTCGGTAAAGCGAAACAGTTCTTCGCCGCCAGCATAGTCGTAGATCGCCTGCGCCGGATCGTGAAAAACGGTGATTCCGCAATCGTTCGGTAGAAGGCCGATCAGTTTTAGAAGGAAACGCGCTCGGCCACCCGTAATGTCCTGCGCTTCGTCTACGATGAGATGTTCGAGATCGCCGAATACATCTCGGAAATCGTCCAGACGCTCGTCGATGAGCTCTGAAGCTGTTTCGATCCCCGTTTCGAAGCCGCCAAACAGCTTTTCGACCTCCTCCGGTGAAAACCCGTAGCGGATCTTCCATGCCTGGGAGTCAATAGTCGAGATCTTAACGGCGAAGACGTTGCCGGGTTCTTCGGCAAAGTCCCCGATACGTCCCTTCAGTTCGGCTATGGCCGATCGCGTAAAACTCACCAACCAGACGTTGGTATCCGCCACGTCCTCGTATTCGATGAGATGGGCGACCCTCGAACAAGCGACAGCAGTCTTACCCATGCCCGGTCCCGCTGAAACAAGCAGCCGTGCTGAGCGCTCGGCTTCGATAACTCGAAGCTGGTCCTCGTCCCATTCGATCGGCTTGTTGAGGAAAGAGACAGTAACGCCCCAAGCCTGCTGCATAGAACGCAGCATGCGGATTTCCCTATCGTCGAGCCGATCGTCGACAGAGGCAATCTCAAACAAAATCGAAGCAAGGCGCTCGCGGTCAGAGGGGTGTTCGATCTGCATCAATGTCTCGGTAAAGCGTTTCATAGGATCGTGCATCGCAACGCGAAGCGCTTTATCGAGAAGCTCAAGCGGTACTGAGAACTGTTCGCACGCCTGACGCGCAAGAGCGACCTCGTCGCCGTCGACCATCCCATCCGCATGGATAAGGGCAGCGAGCAACATGGCAACGTGTTCCGAAAACACCCGTTCATCCGCCTTCGGCGACACTTCAACCGCAACGCTGGTTCCGGTCATATTCCCCCGTCGAATCTTTTGCTACCACAGCGAGCATTCTGCCAGTGCATGTCGTTTAAATCATCAATAAAATATTGCTTTGTTGAACGATTAGTCTCTCTTGTCGATGTCAAGAAAATTGAAGGGGAAATGGACAACCGCATAAAATAGTTCGACGTGTTCCTCCAATGGCAAGGTTTGTCGATCCTACCAAAGAACGATGAGGATCTTTGGAGGGAACCGTTCTTGCCGACTGATCTTGGGTGGAGCCTAACCACACCGCCGGAAGTAACATAAAGCTGTGAGCACTAGGTTGGGATGTTTCGCCGTTTGCAAAAGCCATACGAGGGGCTGCTCCGTGCTTGCGGCTTGATCCTACACTCCCCGCCAATGATCCATTTGGCAAGACTTAGAAAAGCAGGCTCCAGAGTAGACCTGCAGTCGCGCCGATCTGACCTCAGGATTGATGTCTGATGCTGAACGGCAGCTATAACCGCGAGGCAATCCAAACCTGACGATCCGCTCTCGGCCCACGGCTACCGAATATCTAGAGAGTTAAGTCGTTCCCGTTCTGGATACCATTGAGCTGCATGATAGCTTCCTCGAGCGTGATGCTGCCCAGTTTGAGGTAAGCAATCACAGCTTTTGCCTTTGTAACCTTCACAAGTCGCGGGTCATTAGGATCTTGATATTTTGCGATCTGATTCACAAGACTAATAAGGTCGGAGATCTTTGACGAAATGAGTGCAATTCGAATGGGATCAACAAATAACACGCAGTTCACGACAACAATGCCGAGCCAAGCAAGTGCAACCGGAATAGTTTGAAAGACCGAGCATGCTACAAGAAATGCGAATGAGACCAGTGCGACCGCGACATACCAAATGTTTGTGTAGGGGTTAACGCGGACCGTCTCGAGTTCGCCTCGATCAATGGTGTCCTGCATGAGATCGCACAACTCGATTCTAGACTGCGCATCTGGGACATTTGCCTCGGACAAGACTTTAAGAGTTGTCCGAAGGCTATTAAAATCGCTCAGTTGTTTGGCCAAAATTGTACGGACTGCAGGTCCTGCTACAATGAAGGCCAAGGCAACAGCGGTACCTAGCTGGTAAATTGATTGAAGCTGACTGCCTGAGACAAAACCGCTAAATTCAAACATTTGATTCCCCCTTTAGCTGAATGCATCACATACAAGTCGTGCGTTAATGGCAGCTTCTAAATCTATGGTAGAAATTAAATAAAAGACCGAGATTATCAGATGAAAGCCCTCTACCTTTGGTGATTTTCTTCCTCAGGGGGAAGCCACCGGTTGATACTTCCTCCCCACAATCGCGAAGTTGGCTCTCCTCGTCGCTCGTTGACACTGACTTCGTCACGCTTGTCGAATAGCACCGGAGTCCGCATGACACGGACCGTCGCCGCTCTTTAGGGAAGGTGGATCAATTTTTGGAATGACGGTTTCCGCGACGCCTAGTCCGCAACCGACCCAGACTCGGCCAGTTGGCGGGGAGAAAACCAACGGCAAGTTTACAGTGATGCCAGAGCCAATACGAATAGCCGCAATGAGATCGGAAGTGATCACGGTGGTTGGCTGCGATTTATCGCAGTCATTTCATCCATGGTCGCTAAAACCAGACCGTCCGCACACGGCCCCGAATTGCTCATGCACGGAAGAGGTTGGACCAAATAAAAGCACAGCTGGTTGCACACGCTCATTCAGCGGCTAGAGCCCGGTAAACACTCGCTCGCCCAATTCCCAACTCACGGGCAATTGCAGTAGCTCCCATTCCAGCCTGCTTCAATGCCCTTACCTTCCCGACGTCCACACTGCGTTTACGCCCCTTGTAGGCGCCGCGAGCTTTGGCCTTTGCAATGCCTTCCATCTGTCGTTCGCGGCGAAGATTGGTTTCGAACTCGGCGAACACGCCGAGCATATCTAAAAATGCCTTCCCCGCCGCCGTTGAGGTATCTATCGGCTGTTCGGTCGCTTTCAAAGCAACCCCTTTTTCCTTGAGCTGTATTACGATGCTTTGCAGATCAGCTATAGAACGAGCTAGGCGGTCGATACGGGTCACATAAAGCTCATCGCCCTCCCGCATGAATTCCATCAACAACTGCAACTCGGACCGACCGACTAGCTTCGTGCCACTTGCCTTCTCCTTGCGGACTTCGCAGCCCACAGCTTCAAGCGCCTCAACTTGAATGGAAAGGTCCTGGCCTTCAGAACTCACACGCGCGTAACCGTGTCTCATCTCATCCCCCAAATGTCTCAATAGGCTCTAGACATAGATTAGCAAACGTCCCAATGGCCACAAGCCCATGCTATTGAGACATTTTTCAATTCAAGCTGAGACAACTCGGTGGCGTATACCCTTGTGAGACGGAGCAGCCTAAGAAAAGTCGAGTACGGTCCAAGCGCAATCCAATCTCGGTATGCAGCCAGCCCCAAAACCGACGTTCCTTGACACCGCGACGAACATCCGCTGCGAGCCAAAACTTCAGTAACTGCGCGTTGCAGTGTATATATGCTCTCGTGCATGTTGAGAGCATTTGAAGTGAGGTGATGCGTATGTCCAACAAGAACCAAGTAATTTTTGGGCGACCGTATTCCAAAGCTGCCCAACTAATGGCCACCTCCCAGTTAGCAACTGTCTCTCAGAAATTAAGAAGTCTTTTTACTTTTAAGGAAGTTCGGCCAGTTAAAATCCATTCTTCGAAAGAGTTTTGGAAATTGTTGAACAGTGGAAGTTTAACTTCCGGTACCAGAATAGTACTACCAGAACGTAAGGTATCCGACTGGTTACCGAGATGGCCAGGAGTTTGGTTTGGGGAATGCGCTAAAAACAGACGTAGACAAGCGCGCGCGCGAGTTTTTGGGGATCACGATAAACGCATCAAAAAGTGGCAATCTGAAAAACCTGACCTCTTTGAAAAGTTCGGCGGAAAATCAATCTTCAAAACTGATGGCAAAGGTTTGATGTTGGAGGGTGGTCGAGGTTGCGTGAGGCTGGCCTCTTACCCTAGCTCAGATGGCCATATGAACCTTTGCAACGCATACAAAGGAAACACCTTGGAAAAAGGTATTCCAATCGAGCTCCCTCGCGCAATCTATGACGAGTTGATTGATGAGATCGCTTCTGTAGGGTCTGCTTCTGGATGCACGATTGAAGGCACGGTCAGGGACTCACCCAGAGAATACCGTGATGCGTTTGGCAGAGGAATACCGCGCGGTGTCCTTGTAGTTGATCGCATACAGCGAACCGGTGCAGACCAGCATCGACCTGAAGTGAGCGTCCCAATCTCATTTGTTTGTGAGCAAGACAACCCCGAAGTTATGCTCAGTTTTGCAACGTTTCCCGCGTCAGATCTGCATGGGTACGAAATGGCATGCGAGTTTCTTAGAGAAGTGTATGTGGGTGTTCTCTATGGAGGCTATGTCCTAACTGACTTTGATGAACAACAGAGCTACTTTGATGATGCAGTACTCAGTTTGAAAAAAATTACGGCAGGAAAAGTCAGCGATGAAAAAGTGCGCAGGAGCGTCGACCAAGCTGTCGGGGGCTCGTACTGGAGAAAAGAAGCTGCTTCGATTTCAATTAAAATTGGCAAGATGGAGGCAACTATGAAGGAAGAATACAATATATCCAACTCACAGAACATTTCTATCAAATCTTCAGACGTCCGGCAGTCAATTGGCCAGCTAGGCAATGAAATTGGTTCAAATCTCGAACAGTTGGTCGGCTTAATTGATGCAGCCAAAAAAGACCTCTCAAACGATGACTATCAGGAGTTCTTGAGGAACGCCAAAGCTGCAGCAGACGAAGCGGCTAAAGATAAGCCCAGCAAAGACTACATCGACATTTTTCTAGGCAACATAACTCGCAAAGCAGCTGGGATTGCTGGTTTGGCAGACAAGGTAATTCCGCTCATTAATAAGATCGAGACATTGTATTAAGGAAAGCCGACCATACTTGCAGAGCGGTCATCAACACAGATGCAGCGAACGGCGGCGATGTTTGCATTGGCGACACTCTGTTGCTAGCAGCGAACGTCTGCCTTCCCAGGCACAATGAACGCCTGCCGTTACTAATTTGCACCCGGGTTCAAAAATATCTACGACCGCCCCTGCAATCGGTCGAACATAGCCACATAATCCGGACTGAGCGCATAGTTCGTGCCGCCACCATGACGCAACCTCGATCGTCTCAAGATGCCCACACGACAGAGAGCCGTACATACAGATCGTGGAGCAATCCCTTCTGGAAGGGTTTCAGATACTCGACGATGATTGAGCAGAAACGACAACATCAACCTTCTGTTTTCATCAGGGACACACTCGTTTAGCCGTCCCATGAAATCGGCGAGATCCGCAGTCTGGTCTCTGAATGACGTGTTATCCATAATCGTCGTCCAAGCTGTTTGTATTCGCTCCGAGGCATCGTGAACCAGCGCCTCCAATGCATCTTCCCAGGTCCACCGGTCTCGTCCCAGGCGTCGACGAACGATCTGATCTAAGCGCCCGTCCCGCCCTTTGTAAGTGACTTCACATCGCACACGGTCCCCAGTCTTCGCGTAGAACTTAAGGTCGATGGCTTTGGTTAGTGGTAACTTAACCCAGCGAGCGTTTTGTGCACCATCGCGCTCAACTGGAGCATCGAAAGTTCGCGCGAGTGCATCACAGCGAGCAATTGCAGCACTAAGATCTGCAACATATGAAACAGCGTCAGGATGATAGAGCTCCCAATAAATCTCTGCGTCTCCCACTTGGCGAAAGCGAAGCTCTTCCAGCTCCATATTTTGATCTGGTCTATGCCAATGACAAACCATCAGGTCAGTTAGCTTGCTATGGTAGACTTGCAGAAGATTTCTTCGCAGATCAGCTCTTGCATCGAAGGTTGTTCCGCCCAAATGTTGGAGACCAATGAGAACGTTGGTTCCTCCGTCCAATGCCTGGTTTGAGAGCAACTCCCGACGGCTTGGGAAATCCCACAAAGAATGAAAGTCTTGCTGCTCGCGAATTTCATCTAGCGACGCCGTCTGCTGATAAGCGTGGAACCGCGTAGGATTGATATGCAAATCCGCTTCAATGCTAAAGAGAAGACGCTGAGGTATCCATTTCATCTTCCCTTTAATCGAGAACAGCCATCGTTGCTGCGGGGTATAAATGTCATACCTGGACTGGGTCGAAGATTGGTCTCTTGGCGTACTGTGTATGATTGCCTCAGGTTCACTTATCTCGCCTAAGAGGCCAAGAACGCTATCGAGCTCTTCCTCATTGGTCGTTCTTATTCGAGCTGCCATTCTCAGTCGGATGTGATCGTATCTGGCTTCATCCGGCGAGAAGTAAAACTCAGGCCCCTTGTTTAAGAGCAACGAGCGCATTCCAGAACGAGATCGGTAACGAACAGCGCGTTCAACGCCTTCGATCAAGACGAATAGATGTGTCAAAACTAATCCTGATCAGTCGATCTAGAGGTATTTGATTACGAATATGATTTGTGTTCCCCCTATAGGGACACACCTTAGCGAGAAATTTAATCGTCCCCGAAATGGGCAACTATCCAGGTCAATACGACGAGCACAGGCCAGATAATGAGAAATACGCCTTTTGCAAATATTGCCGACAACTGCCCCAATTTCGCTTGTTGCCAAAGCTGGGCATCATCACCGCTCAGAACTGCGTGCAAGGCCAGATTTGTCCAAGTCACTTGTCCCGCATAGAGATACAAGATGGCGACCGCCACAAACTGAGAATATTCCATTAGTTACCCCCTGAAAACACAACCAATTTATGGGGGCATTCTCGAAACTTATC
>JBCCVB010000007.1:0-84197 GCA_039195965.1 Pseudomonadota bacterium | reverse complement strand
GATCGGGATCAGCACGGTTTTGGACTGCAATGGTGCCAGCTCAACCGGGCTTTCAAGAATTTTGCGCAATAGCTCACCATTCTCGCCGTTCATAACGTCGACCAGGAAACTGCAATCACGCTTACGCGTGTCGACTATCACGGCGAGAATGGTGAGCTATTGCGCAAAATTCTTGAAAGCCCGGTTGAGCTGGCACCATTGCAGTCCAAAACCGTGCTGATCCCGATCAACGATACGACCGGTGATGTCGGCTCTAATTTTCTGGTTGTCTGGAAAGCCTCCGCCCCGGCCCTCAGCCCAATCGCAGAGGCAATCATGACCAGTGGCAGCGGTGGCCCGGGCCCGTCATTCACGTCGCGCGGAAGGGCCGTCTCGCGTCAGATGCCGTCGGAATGATTGGAAAGGCGGCAGTCCACCTGCCGCCAGCACTCAGCCGGAAATGCGTTCGATCTGCGCTCCGCAGCGCGTGAGCTTGTCTTCAAGACGCTCGAAACCGCGGTCCAGATGATAAACGCGGCTGACCGTCGTTTCACCTTCCGCAGCCAGACCGGCGATCACCAGCGAAACCGATGCACGAAGGTCGGTTGCCATCACCGGTGCTCCACGCAGCGTAGAGACGCCGTCCACAGTTGCCGTGCGGCCATCCACATGGATCTGTGCTCCGAGGCGGGCCAGCTCCTGTACGTGCATGAACCTGTTTTCAAAGATTGTCTCGGTTATGCGGCTGGCACCACCGGCTTTTGTCATGAGCGCCATGAACTGCGCCTGCAGGTCGGTGGGGAAGCCAGGAAAAGGTTCAGTCGTCACATCGACCGGCTGAATGCCGTTGCCGTTTCGGTAAACCTTGATGCCGTCATCTGTCTGAGTGATATCGGCCCCGGTCTGACGCAAGGTGTCGAGTGCATTTTCCAGAAGACCCGTTTGGGCACCCTGCAGCAGCACATCGCCGCCGGTCATGGCAACTGCCATGGCGTAGGTGCCGGTTTCGATGCGATCGGGAACAACCGCATGATGAGCTCCATGAAGCCGCGGCACACCCTGGATGCGGATCGTCGGCGTTCCCTCGCCTTCAATTCTTGCACCCATGGCCTTCAGGCACTTGGCCAGATCGACCACTTCCGGTTCGCGGGCCGCGTTGACGATCTCGGTTTCACCCGTCGCCAGCGTAGCCGCCATCATTATGGTGTGCGTGGCACCCACGGAAACTTTCGGGAACTCCACGCGCGCACCCTTGAGACCGCCTGGAGCCTTGACGACAACGTAGCCGCCCTCAATTTCAATGTCGGCACCAAGGGCAGCCAGGCCATCGATGAAAAAGTCGACCGGACGGGTGCCGATGGCGCAGCCACCCGGCAACGAAACACGAGCTTCGTGCATGCGGGCAACCAGCGGACCAATGACCCAGAAGCTGGCGCGCATTTTGGAAACAAGTTCGTAAGGAGCAGTCGTGTCAACAATCTCGCGCGCCGTCAGGTTCAGGGTCTGGCCGGCCAGGTCATCCTGTCCGCTGCGTTTGCCGTTCACCGAATAGTCGACGCCATGGTTGGACAGGATTTGCATCAGCTGCGCCACGTCACGCAAACGCGGGACGTTGGACAAGGTCAGAGTTTCGTCCGTCAGCAGCGATGCAATCATCAGCGGAAGCGTCGCATTCTTGGCCCCGGAAATCGGGATAATTCCGTTCAGCTCAGCACCGCCGACGACTTTAATACTATCCATATGAAAACCCCGACCCCGTTGCCCACATCCTGGCCGCAATTCTCGCGGCACAAACCTCAATAAATCTCACATCAGACGAGCGATCTACACGCTCCTTATTACCCATGCAAGGCACGTCAATGCTCACAATCGGGCATTCTCAAGGCAATTGCACCGACGACTGTACTCAATCTGGTTCTGACTAACCGTCCTTGCGTGACTTGGCAGCGCTTTTGCGCCGGCGCAAATTGGCCCTCAAGGCCTCTGCCAACCGTTCTTCCTTGGTCGGCTTTTTTTCTTTGGAGGCACTCTTGCCACCAGCTGCGGCCTTGCTTTCCCGCTCGGAGGCAACGGGTTGCTCTTGCTTGTCTTTTTCGCTCATCTGCGTTCTTCAGCCATGTTTTCCACGCTCTGTTTAGCAAGCTTGCCAGCCACAGCAAACCCCGCAAGACACTCCCTACGAGGGTCACTTCAACCAGCTGGCCATTCCGCGGCGCATCAGTTGGATGTAAAGTGCTTCGCTTTCATCCCGCCACTCTTTCCGGACGCCAATCAGTGTTCCCGGCAATATCCACAGGCACAACATAAATCCTGTTTTCCGCCGAAATCCGCAAGGATGACTGCATTTACTGCTTCCGGAAAGATCGGTGAGAATCGCCGGGCAAAAAAAATCCAAATCACTTCTTGCGTCCCGAAAGCTCTTGTGGCAAAAGCCCCATCAATCCGGTCGGCACCGCTGATCGGCACCAGCATTCGCGTACAGAAACGAACAGTTCTTCACTGCTTTTTCGGAACGCAGGGCCCGCCAAATCAAAGGCATATTGCCCACCAGATGCTGCCGTAGCTCAGGGGTAGAGCACTCCCTTGGTAAGGGAGAGGTCGAGAGTTCAAATCTCTCCGGCAGCACCATTTTTCCCGAAAAATCAACGTTATATGCACATCTGACCGAAACAGCCTTGTGCTACTCTTTCATTGAGCGGGGCATCTTTTTTGGGGGTATGCAGCCAAGCTTAGAGAATGCGGTAGCGAAGCCAGGCAACACTACTTCATTGCCGCTCTGGATTGAGCAACATAAACCGAAACGACCAAGCGACTGGATGGGGTCAATGTGTCGGGCATCTTCAAAAGATCCTCAAGGTAATTCCCAAATGACCAGTCCTGGCGGGTTGAAAAGTGCCGTGCGATCATGGCCGCGCCATCGGGTCGTTCGGCCACAAATCCTTTCAAGGCTTGCAAAATAGCCAGTCGCGTTTCCTTGGACCCAAGAGAGTTGCGAATGGCCATCGCCTCAACAATTGCCTCAAGCTTGGCCAAGGGTTGCGAGCGGTTCGAAAGATACAGCCTGTCCAGTTTTTCAATCGCTCGAGCATGTTCAAGCTCTATCAAGGCAGTTGCGACCGCGCCAAGATTCTGGCTGTTGTCCAGGTCCTGCATTATTTCAATCTGATCGTTCACGATCGATCGAGCAACGCTGCTTTTCGTCAAACCCAAGAGAAGAAAATTAATTGGGCGATAGGAGTAATCGTTCCAGTTCCGCAAGGATTTCAGGAGTTCCATTTCGGGCACACGAACCTGGAGTGTCCTTAACATCGGATAGGGAACCCGATCGATTTCTTGCAGCGCAAGTCTGCTAAGATCGCGGTTTGGGTGATCCTGATAGTCAGCAAAGGTCGCAAATCGTTCGGGATGAAATTGCTCCGAACGCCAATCGTCCGCATTCTGGAGGATGGTGTTTACCAGAACACGGTGGTCTGCTGCGAGATACAGGACCCTCACCCAGTCTCCAGCAACACTGCGCGCGAAAACAACGCCTTCTTCCGGATTGTCAGCCAGTCTTCTTCTGGAAGTGCTATCGACGAGATATGGAATGTTCGCGCCATCTGACTGGCCGCGAAAGAACCTCGAGATCTTGAAGCTGAACTGATCATCCGGGTCTGGACGGGCCAGCACCACCGTTTCACCGTTCAACAACCAATCAACCAGGGTTTTTGCCGGTTTGTAGTTGTGAAACGAACACGCCAACGCGGCACCTGGATACACAAGCGCCCAAATCGACAGCAAGCCCAGGAAAACAACGGCCATTGAGCACACCAAAGATCGGCGTACTCTGCTGTTATGCAGAAATAGCCTCGGGTTTGCTGTTTCATTGCCGTCGTACCGATACGTCACGACCCGGTTTCCCAACCAACTGCGAGGAGTTCATTCAAGACAGGCAGCCTGTGAAAATTACAGTCTGCGATGCGCGTTTGTCAGTTCATTTTTTTTGGCAACCATGCTGCTCGCTGGAAACGCGACATTTACGTCTCAACATTCGATGTGTTGATCCATGAGGCTGATCACTGCCATTGAACATTCGTTTTGTGATGAACAAATGATCTGGTAGCCGATCAAAACGAGCGTTCACTCAGGGGCAGTTGCGATGCCGCTGCCTGCATGCGACGGTTGATCGCTGGCAGGTTTTCACCTCTTGCAAGACGGCAAAAGGAGACGGCGTATGTTCAAAGTGACAAAGGTTGCACCTAACAGGATTGATCTGGAGCTCGGCGGGTCACTCGACCAGGAGGCGATGCGAAAGGGTCTTGATGACCTTATCAAGCAATCGGAAGGGATTTCCGAGGGATTGATGCTCTACACAATCACAGATTTCGCAATGCCTAGCGCTGCGGCGATAAGTGTGGAGTTTGGAAGGCTTCCCGAACTCTTTTCCATGGTCAACAAATTCGACCGCTGCGCTGTGTTGAGCGAAGTTTCCTGGCTAAGATCCGCCGCCGAGATTAAAGGAATGCTGATACCCGGATTGGAAATCAAAGCCTTTGAGCTAAACGAGCGGGATGCAGCCGAGGCATGGCTTTCCGATACATCGGCCAAGTGACAGGTTGGATCGGGTTCTTCGAGATCATCTAGAAAACTTGCCTCCCTCTCCTTTTGAACGCTCATACTGAGCAGTTCGACAACGATGGAGACTTGCACAAATCCCTTCAGGCGATGTGTTCGTGCGGATCTATCTCAGATCACATGTGTTTGGTTCCCCAAGCTTCGGCGCTTGATCAGTTGTCATGTTGAAACGATTGGTTTCGGCTTGCTGCATCCAGTGTATTTCACTCGCGGAAGCGCTGTTCAAAGTGAACCAGTAGAATTCTGCCGGAATAGACATGACCTCATAGTATTGCAGGTAAGGTAAGTGCTCCTGAGAAGCGCGCGGTAATTCACTCCCTTCCACATCGCCACCCCAGCTGTGCACCCCAACGCATGCCCCCTGC
The DNA here is from genome assembly GCA_039195965.1 of Pseudomonadota bacterium. Classification (GTDB taxonomy): domain Bacteria; phylum Pseudomonadota; class Alphaproteobacteria; order Rhizobiales; family Stappiaceae; genus Roseibium. The sequence goes on along the minus strand of JBCCVB010000007.1, from coordinate 79,239 downwards.
TCTAAAACCCGCTTCTTACCGGCAAGAAACAAATCCGTACCACCTGATGCAACCAGACCATTCGAAGGAACGATAGTGGTGAAACCGGCTTTGCGCACCATGCGACCGAGCTCCAGATTTGCCTCGTCATCTACTGAGCCACCGACATTTTGAAGAACCAGTGTTTTGATATCGGGATTCTGAGCGGTGATTTCGGAAAAGGCGCGAATGGCGGACCTATCAACCTCTCCATTTACCAGGATTTGATTGTTCGCAACGATGAACGTCAAAGGATCATGCGCCACTGCCGTACAGCCCGAGATAAAGAGAAACGATGCGATACAAGCTGTTAGACATTGAAGCTTCAAGACAATTGTCTCCGGAGTTGTTTCCTGGGTTTCGGTAGCCAGTAGCAGTTGTGAGCAAGTCAGCCAGTTTTCAACTTGAAACACGAATTTTTCTTTCTCTGTTTCAAATTGCAGACCGAACCAACTGTTTGAAGTGATGGCGGCACTCGAAAACCATCGACAGGACCCAAAACGTTAGCTGACCCTCAAGTACTCACCCAAAGCCGCGCAAATTCCAATTTTGCATAATGGGGCGACCAGGCAATTTCACGGATTTTGAACAATTGTGGCTGAGGCAGCGATTTCTTCGCCAGCGATCGCAAAAACGGAGTGATCATGGGCGTTTAAGGTGACTTTGACCTCATGAACTCCCGGCGGTAGGTCTGTGAGGTGGAAAGACGTCCCGTAGATCCGTGCCTGTTTTTCGCCATTGATATAAAGATGAGCATGGCCCTCGTTGTCCCGTGCAGGCCCGTTGACGGCACCTGGTTTGAATTCGAAATTCTTGGTCTGTATTGCAACATTCCAGCCTGAAACCTTGTCCCTGGTTATTGCCAATGAGATTTCAGGCGCTGCGAGCGGGGATACTTCCAGTTTGCCGTGAGCCATATTGTGGTCATGCGTGAAGTGAAGCGTATGATCTTCCTCTGGCACGGGCTTTGACGACAAAATGACAGGGCCAAGCAACATGCCGGCGAAAACGGCACACGTGGTCCAGTAGACCGCGTAGACCAGACTGAATTGCGGTAGGCGATATCTCAAGAGCGTCGTTGCTCCGAACATAGAAGAACTCCTTCTAAACAAGATGGGGGCGCGAGTTCACGCCCCCGGTCTTCTATTGTGCGGCCGCTTCTACCGGACGGTGTTTCCGCAAAGTCGGATTTGGAAGTTTCCACCTCTGACCATAGCCAAGCAGCAGGAGGACCACGGCCGTCGCAATAATCGGCATGTGACCGACAAGCTCGATCAATGCGTTCTCATTTTCCGATTGCACCAGAAAGATGATGTTCGACAGCAGCATGAAGGCGGAAATTACCAATGTGTTCAGTCGCGTCACGACACCAAGGATCAGAATGATGCCGAAGATCACTTCCATAGCGCCCGCGGAAAGAACGAACAGCTGATCGGTATAATTCTCAAACCCGAGTGCCGGCATAAAGTTCCATTGATAGTTGGCGATGAACGCCTGCCCCAGAACGGCACCGTGAAGTTTTTCGGTGATGCCAAGGGTGACAAGGGCAATACCTGTAAATATGCGCAAGACGTCGACGGAATAAGGCTTGAGCTTTGCCCGGTAGCCTTCGTTGGGAATGTGGTTAAACAGCAGAAACAGCGCGATACCAATGACGTTGACATATTCAAACGCGCCAATGAAGCCGAACTGCAGCATCGTGCCAAGAAACAGGATGATCATCAGGATGGCCGCATGATGGATCAGATGATTTGAGATCAGAAGAATACCGATAGCTGCCTGCAGGAAAACGAGTGTAATTCCAAATCCGCCGTAAGCGGTTAGGTGTGGAGCGATCAATGCACCGTTATATGCAGTCAGCAAAAACGACATGCCGGTAAAGATGCGTAACAGTTCCATCGCGTCGTGGCGAATTTTTGTGTTCACAATTGGTGGGGTGGGTAGCCGCCCGTCCAGAAAAATGGCGATGCTGATCAACACGACCCCGATTCCAACCCAGGTGAGAACAGCTGGGTCAGTCATCGAATAGACCGGAAAGTTTGCGAGCGCCGGATCGTTTACATCAACAAACCAACGAACGTGAGCATAGGCAGAAGTCGCCGCCAAAACGGCAGAAATCGCAAGCGAAACGCCAATAAAACGGCGTGCATGACTGTGTAGAGAGAAGATTGGTATTCTGGTCCGGAAACACATTTGCGGGTCCAATCAGTTAGGGGTTGGGCGCCGCAATTCATCAAAGACCGGTCGGCACCATCGTCAAAGAGCTGGACTGGGTGCCTGGCGAACGTTTCATAGGGCTGCAGAATTACTAAATCAATCCCCTCGTGAAATTGCTAAGTGTTCCATCCGCGCCCATTGCTGTTCGTGATAGTGGCCGAGCTCTCTCACCTTGCCGGAATGAGTGTGACGTCCTTTCATCGAAACTTCAAAAGCGCTGCTGGTCTCAGCCCCTTGCAATAACAAAAGCAAATCCGACTGCACGAAGCCAAACGTCGTCTCGTCGCTCAAACGGGCAACACAGCCTCTGTGGCCTTTCAGGTTGGCTATGAAAGCGCATCGCAGTTCAGCCGGGAGTATCGCCGTCTATTCGGTCACCCGCCTTCTCAAGACGCCGCTGTAGCCCGTGAAATGGCCAGATTCTCACCGATCAACTGAATCATGTTTATGATCCCAGGTGCCACGAACGGCCATTCAACGCACCAGTCAGCATGCTCCTGATAAGATGCGAATTGTACCGTTGTCTTCAATGGTGGGCGCCGGATGAACCTTGCAATGAGGTATCATTTGACCTCTTTTTCCTTGCCGCCTGAGCGAGCAACAACTGTTTCAAAGCCGTCAGGTGGGGAAACTCGGCGATCATTCCGACAATCAGTGCCATATAGACGAGTGGCTGGTCCGGGATTGCGACGGCAGTAACCGCCAGCATCAGCGGTGCGTTGCGTGCGGCCGTGGTCATCGTCAACAGGGCATGCTCAGGGTGTTTCAGTTGGAACAGACGCGAAAGTATTTCGCTCACCAGGAAAGTTGCGACAAAGAACAGAAGAATTGCCAGGACGATGCCGCTGGCGGTCGCTGCATGATCTGCAATCGTTGAAATGTTCCCGGCAAAGATCTGGAGAATGAGCGCTGCGGTGACGAAAGGGATGGCAAGGCCGATCCAATCTGTCAGACGTTGGAAAAATCCGGCCGACAAGACTTTTGCGCACAACGCGCGGGCAACTTGCGCGGCGACAAAAGGCAAAAGGAACCATTGCAGAAGAAGGTTGGGAATGCCGGCAAAGTCGACGACACCCATATGGCGTGTCAGCCCCCAGAGCCACAGCGGGTAAAGCAGCAATTGAACGATCATGTTGATCGGCAACAGGGCCGCCCCGAGCGCGGTATTGCCTTTTGCCATGCGGGTAAAGCCCAGAAACCAGTCAGTGCACGGGGCAAGGAAGTAAATCATCAATCCTGTAAAGAGCAGTGGCTGCCCGGTCAGGAAGAGTGAGGCTATAGCAAAGCCGATCAGCGGCACAATCAGGTAGTTTGCCGCCAACGCCAGACCGATGAAGCGAAAGTTTGTAAATCCTTTCGCCACGGACCGCAGCCGGACCTCAAAGAACAGCAAGGAAATCAGCACCAGGAGCGTCTGGTCGATACCGGACGACAGGATCTCACCTGTGGTGGCACTCGAAAGACCAATCATCGATCCGGCGATTATCGCACTGATCAAAAGCGCCGTCACACCAAGTCCTGCGCGCGTGCTCACACCACTCGGGCTCGGTTGGTTTGCGTCAGTGATTGTCATGACTTGTGTCCTTCAATCGAAGTATGTTTGTCCCAAGCGGCCCGTTGCACTGGGAGGTGCCTGCCGGGAACCGCGGAAATGTTTGTTCATGTGATTGATGCCGCCATCTTCGATCCGACCGCGAACAGGAAATTGTTCGTTCCGGAGAAGTCGAAGAGGCAAAGCTGCCTGGCGCCGCTCAAGCGTTTGACTTGGTTAAGGAGCGCGGGGGTATGTCTTCAGCACAGGCACTTGTCGTCGTCACAGCACGACAAGTCATCCAGGTACATGTTGTTGTAGCGATAAGTCTCAAGAACCGACGTGTCGGCGCCAAGGCGGCTGGCAATGGCATTGGCCACTACGGCGAACCGTTGCCGGAACTTGTAGATGAAGCAGAAAAGGTGACCTCGGTGCGAAACCTCCGGGCCGACCAGAAACAGGCCCGGCAAAACAGTGGATTCATCCTGTTCCGTGACAAGGGGAACGCCGGTATCGGCATAGTCAAACCACTCGGAAACCACTGCAGTCCCACTGCCGAAGCCGGTTGCCAGAATGGGGGCATGAGCTGTGTCCCAGCTACGACCATCACCTGCGAGAATACGAATTCCATCGGTGTTCGGTTCAAACGCGATGATTTCAGTCCCGCCTTCAAGGGTAATATTGCCCCTCTTCAGGGCCGCCTTCAGTCGCTGCTGCGTATAGGGAGACAACGCCCTGCTGGGATCCTTGTCGGTGTCCGCCCATGGAGCCTCAGCGTCAAAAACGGTCACTCGCTTGTCTGACCGCGCCAGACCTATCGCCGCATCGATGCCGCTTTCGTATCCACCGACAACGAAAACCTCGTCACCCGCGACATCGTTCCAGCGACGGACGGACCCATAGTGTTTGCCATGTTCCGAACCGCTCAATTTGTCCTGCGATGGAGGGCCAAATTGACCACAGGCCCAGATCACGAAATCCGCATAGAAAATCCCCCGGTCGGTGCGAAGCGTGAACCACTCACCTTCGGGTTCCAGATCCAAGACTTCAATGGCACATTGAACATTCAAACCAAAAGCGCTTGCCGCCAAATCCAGATACTTTGCATAGGTTCGTCCATTGGCGTGTTCGCACTTCATCGACCAGCCAGGCGAGCTGTCGTAGCTGATGGCGTTCAGATCGGTTACGCCAAAGACATTCCCAGGAAAAGACGGTGTCAAAAGCCTCGTGCCCACCGGCCAGCGCCGAAAGCTTTCGCCAATATTGCCGCGTTCCAAAACCCATACATCGGGGATCCCGAGATCGCGCAGAACGCGCGCCACGCCAAGACCGGCCGGCCCTGCCCCAACGACAGCAACAGTGACATGCTTCGGCAAACGCAATTCGTTAGGCAAGCTCATGAAACCGGCATGCCCGCAAGAAGGTCAGCCGAAACGCTGCGGGTGTCATTTATTGAAGCAGAGGCGTGAGTTAGCAGGTCTCGTTCCTGAGTGGCTATTGTGTTTTTACCGACCACCAAGGCGATATTTGTCTGTTGCATGAATGCCGATCACCGTTAAAGTTATGTACGTTATAACATAACATTAACGAAGGGCAAGCACCGCGCTACAGAGCCGCAAAACATTGTTTTCGAGAAGCAAGCGATCCACAAGCATTCAAATGCATCTGCATAGAGGCCTAGAACTCACCACAGGTAACAAGCTCGGACGTGCTGACACCGCCGGACGAGGTATCGGCTTCGCGGTCATTCTGCTGCTGGCCTCATTTTCGGAAACTGGTTCAAGCGCCTTCACGTGACAAGGCTTCACCCTGCTACAAGGTGAAAGCTGTTGGCCCGTTGCGGCATGACGCCCGATATGCCAAGTCGCGACTGGATGAAACTCGACCAGTGATCAGCTTTTTGACAACAGGCGCCGCCGGTTTCCGACGCGCAACCAACACGAACTACCGGCCGCTCGAAGAGTTGCCTAAACACTGAAGCGCGTTTCGACACGGCCTGGTTCTGATCAGATCACATTGCGCTTTTCTGATAATGCAGGAATTGGTTTCAAGCCTCCAACGAGACGCCCCAATGAACAAACGGCCATGCATACACTAACACTCAAATCCCACCGCTCTGAAGGCGCGGATCAGGTGCATTGGTAGGTACAGTTTCGGGTTTCCATTGGGACTCGCGTAGAAAGTCTCCTCACCAATAATGGTGCACATGCGGTGCGATGCGGGTTTGATAGAGGTTGCGCAGGGCCGCCATCACTTCCGGGGAGAGAGGAGCCACATCACTGGCGGCTGCATTGGCCTTTGCCTGCACATCGGTCTTCGCTCCAGGAATGACAACGCTGACGGCGTCTTCCATTAGAATCCAACGAAGAGCAAATTGCGCCATGGTCACGTTTTCCGGCACCAACTGGCGGATCTCCTCGACAGCTTCCAGCGCCAACTCATAAGGCACACCTGCAAAGGTTTCACCCTTGTCAAACGCTTCGCCATTGCGATTGAACGCACGGTGGTCATCGCTCGCAAAAGCTGTTGATTTGCTCATCTTGCCGGTCAGAAGGCCAGAGGCCAACGGAACCCGCACGATGATCGCCACGTTGCGCGCCTTTGCCTCACGGAAGAACAGACCCGCCGGACGCTGCCGAAAAATGTTGTAGATGATCTGAACAGAAGTGACACCGGGATATTCAATCGCCTTCAATGCCTCTTCGACCTTCTCGACCGAAACGCCGTAATTCTTGATTTTCCCGTCTTTTACGAGGCCTTCCATAACGTCAAAAACATCCGGGCGATAAAAGACCTCGGTCGGTGGGCAGTGGAGCTGAACCAGATCCAGACAATCGGTCTGAAGATTATCGCGGGAGCGGTCCACAAAAGCGGTCAGATTTTCTTTGGTAAAGCCTTCCGCAACATGGGGTGACAGGCGACGCCCCGCTTTGGTTGCCACAAAAGGACGTTCTCCTTCGCGTTCCTTCAGGACATCGGCAATGATCCGCTCAGACCGGCCGTCACCATAGACATCTGCCGTGTCGATGAAGGTGGTCCCTGCATCCAGTGCAGCATGCAGCGCTCCTCTTGCATCCGCCTCGGAAACATCGCCCCAGCTGCCACCGATCGCCCAGGCACCAAAGCCGATTTCGGATACTTCGCGGCCTGTGCGGCCAAAGGTTCTGGTTTTCATTGATATGCTCCTTACGGCATTAGCTGGCCGCCATTCACTTCGATGATCTGGCCGGTCAGGTAGCCAGACAGAGTGGGCGACGCGAGAAAGAGAAAGGCACCGACACAGTCCTCAGGACGGCCTTCGCGCCCCATAGGGATCGTTGCGATTTGGGCGGCGAAGACATCTTCAGGCGTATAGCGATCATGAAAGGGTGTTTGGATGACACCGGGGGCTACCGCGTTTACACGAATTCCGTCGGCAACAAATTCCTTTGCCTGCCCGCGTGTCAGGCTACTGACATAAGCCTTGGCGGCGGCATAGAGCGCCGCGCCACCGCCACCACCATTGCGCGCCGCGATGGAGGTCGTATTGATGACAAAGCTGCCTTCTCGCCCGCGCAAATACGGATATGCCGCCACGGTGGCTTCCCATACCGAATGCGCATTCAGGTCGAACACCCGCGTAACATGTTCCGGGCTGGCCTCGATCGTAGGAATTCGGCCCAGCATGCCGCCTGCGTTGTTGATCAGCCCATCAAGCCCGCCAAGCCTTTCGGCAGCCTGTTGAACGACCTGCGTTGCTGCGCCTGCAGCACTCAAATCTCCTTGAATGAGAGCTATGCTTTCTGGCACTTGGGCGTGTACTGCCTCTGCTGCCGCACGGCTCTCATTATAGTGCAACGCGACTTTTGCCCCCTGCGCAGCAAAGGCCAGCGAAACGGCAGCCCCGATCCCGGTCGAGCCCCCGGTAACAAGGACACGACGCCCGGCGAGATCGCCAATCTTGATCTGATCCAATGCCATGTTCATCCGTCTCCGCTTTTCAGCTGTCGTTGCAGACAAACTACACGTGCTGTGCTTGCAAATGGATCGCTATTGGATGAACTTGTTTCAATCTAGGAATGAAAGTTGCTCATAATGGTCACTAACGACCGAACCAACCTGGCAGATCTGCGACTGTTTCTAACAATCGTGCGTCGCCAAAGCTTCACTTCTGCCGCGATTGAACTGGGCGTCACGCCATCGGCAGCCAGTCATGCCATGCGGCGGTTGGAGGAAAAGCTCGGCGTAAAGCTTCTGAACAGGACCAGCCGCGCCGTTATGCCCACCGATGTCGGCCGGGACCTGGCCAAGAGCCTGGCCGGTGGGTTTGATGCAATCGACGAGGCTCTTCATTCCGTCGAAGCGCCAGGTGCGGCAAGATTTGGAGAGCTGCGGATCAATGCTTTCGCAGATGCTGCTCAATTGGTTCTTGCGCCCGCCTTGCCGGAATTTACGCGCAGATTTCCGGAGGTCCGTCTCAGCCTGGCTGTCGAAGAACGTCCCATCGACATTGTCGCTGATGGTTATGACGCCGGGATCCGCTACGGCCACCATGTGCCCGAAGACATGGTGGCCGTTCCACTGACCGGTCCGCAGCGCTGGATTGTTGTCGCTTCACCCGGTTACATCGAGGAACATGGCGCGCCAAATTCACCGTCGGAGCTTGCTCAACACAATTGCATCCAACTGCAGCTTGGCGATGACTCCAATTACCAATGGGAGTTACGCGAAGGTGACGGCGAAAAGGCCTGGCGCGTTCCTGGGAATATAACCATCAAAGACACAGCAACAACGATCGCCGTTGCAAAGTCCGGCGTTGGCTTGGCTTACATTCTTGAGGCTCGCGTAAAGCAGGAACTGGCAGAAGGCAGTTTGAAAGTCGTCCTGGAAAAGTACGCAGCTGCCGGAGAACCTCTGCATATCTACTATGCGAGCCGGCGGCATAATCACCCGGGTTTGAGAGCGTTGACCAACATAATCCGCCAGCACAACGACCTGTCGTCAATCTGAGACTTTTTGCGCCTCCAGCAGGCAGTTTCCAGACGAACCCAAGATCCAAGCGCAGGGGTTCAAGACGGTCTTGGCCAACAAGGTCATTCACCGTTTGAAATCTGCCAGTTCGTTGTCCCGCCAACTTCCGGCTGGAGTTGGCAAATCAAGCCTGCGCAACCGAAGTTCCGGCCAGAAGTCGATTTCGATCATACACTGAACCTTTACTTCAGAATGTCTTCAGCTTCGCATGCATGTTCGCTGTTCTGCCGCTGCTGTGTTCGCACGCTCCAAAAGTCGAGACGGTAACTCGACCTGCTTCAGCGGCAGTGCAAAGGAACGATAAGTGATGACTGAGCAAAAATATGTTGTTTCGGCTCGCATTTTACATTGGCTGATGGCAATTGGCTTTCTGACAATGTGGTCTACCGGATACACAATGACACAGGACAGATTTGATGACACTCCGGTCCAGGACTTCCTATTCAGCTTCCACATCTCGACAGGCGTTACGTTGATAGCCCTTTTGGCACTCCGAATAGCAGTCCGCCTTACGAACAAGCCTCCTGCCCTGCCGGAGGGTCTTGGCTCCTGGGAGAAAATGGGGTCGCATCTTGGACATGCAGGGCTCTATCTGCTGCCGCTGTTGGTCATGATAATGGGTTGGGCCGAAGTGGACCTTGGAGGCCACGGTGTCCGTTGGTTTGGCATCGCGATGCCCAAAATCTTCCCCACCATGGAATTCCTCGCCGGTATCAATCTTGAGGAAGCGACCGAAGTTGCCCATGCGTCGTTGGCATGGCTGATGCTCGCACTGGTAACTGTGCATGTGGCAGCTGTTCTCAAACACAAATACAGTGATGGACACGATGTGCTTCACCGCATGAGCTTGCGTTAACGCGATCAAACGAAACACCGGCAGATCGTTGATCACCGTTGTCTTTTCTGCATTGTTTGATCTGGTTTGTTTCGATATTCAGCAAGAAAACGACTGTTTTCAGCGACAACTGGAGAGCCAGTACTGCTTCAAGTGCTGCCGTGACAAAATGCGAATACTGCTAGTGGAGGACGAGCACCTGATTGCGGATGCAATCAAATCGTTCCTGGAGCGGCAAGAATATCTGGTGGATTGGGTAAATGACGGATTAGTCGCGGAGGCAGCCCTCAAATCCGGCAGTTTTGACCTGGTAATCCTGGATCTCGGTCTCCCGGGTCTGGATGGCCTGGACCTGCTGAAAAGACTTCGGCTTGATCAAAAAAGCACTCCGGTTTTGATTTTGTCTGCGCGGGAAACCTCCCGGAACAGAATTGAAGGCTTGAATCTGGGGGCGGATGACTATCTGACCAAGCCCTTTGACATGGAGGAACTTCTTGCACGCTGCAGGGCGCTGGTCCGGCGATCTGCCGGACGCACCAGACTGTCGTTGCAACACGGGAATCTCACGCTGGATCTTGACCAGCAAAAGGTTTTCTACAATGGGCATGATGTTGTGCTGCAGCCTCTTGCGTTCCGCCTGCTTGCAATTCTTCTGCAGTGTCAGGGCCGGGTCGTCTCCAAATCCGACCTCATGGAAAAGCTTTACGGCTGGGAAGAAAACGCGGAGAGCAATGTGCTCGAGGTCTATGTTTCGCAGATCCGTCGTCGCACGGATGCGAAGTTGATCAGGACAATTCGCGGAGTAGGCTATATCGTGGACAGCAGCGGGCGATCATGACCCATCCTTCCATTCGTAACCGTCTCCTGAACTTCATGGTTCCCCTCCTGCTTGTTGTCTGGGGGATATTCTCAGCAGTCGTCTATTCTTTGACACGGGACGAACTGCAGGAAAGTCATGTGGCGCAAGCTTTCCAACTTGCGAAGGCACTGGCCAATTTGAGCAATGATCGAGTTTCTTCATTTCTGATCGACGAAGCCCATGTCTTTGAAGACTACTACGTCGAAATCAGAGCTTCTGACGGCAGAGCTCTCTATAAATCCAGCCCGTTGGTCATGATCCCGGGTGAACTTAGATTTGGAATGCAAGAAATCCGAAGCGACGAAAAGGACTGGATCGTCTGGACCTTTCCAGGAGAAGAAACTGGTCAAGTCTACATCGTTGGGATTTACGTCGGAGAAGCCAAGGACATATTGCGGCAAACGGTGCTGGGCGTGTCGCTGCCAATGGCAATCGTGTTTGTGTTTTCGATCGTTGCCACGATCTATATCGTCAAACGGGGCCTCGAGCCGCTTACTTCGCTCTCCCAGTCTCTCAAAGTCCGCGACCCGGAAAAGCTCGGGAAACTTGAGATCGAAAATCAACCGACGGAACTGGTTCCAATCGTCAATTCGCTCAATTCACTGTTTGATCGCATTGAGAACCATTTGGAACGCGAACAGCGTTTCATTGACGACGCTGCGCATGAAATCCGCACACCGCTCACCGTCGTCAAGGCGCAATGCCAAGTCATTGAGCGCGAGAAACTCGACGAGGCTACCCGGAAGCGGTTCGATAACATCATGGAGGGAGTAGATCGGGCAACTTATCTGGCAGCTAAGCTGTTGGAGCATGCCCGAACAGGACAGGATCAAAGCCTGCAGAAAAAAGAACAGGACCTGCTCCCGGTTCTTCAGCAAAGTTTGGCTCAACAGTCACATCTGGCAGACGCGAAAAGAATTGAGCTTCAGCTGCTTCAAACCGCCCATGGAAAGGCCGTGGTTGATGCTGATGATCTTGGCACAATCCTGAGTAACCTGATCGGGAATGCACTGCGTCACACGCCTGAAAATGGTCGGATCAACACAATTCTCAAGGACGAAGGAGAACACTGGACCGTCTGCATTGAGGACAGTGGACCGGGAATTCAGGAGGCCCACCGGGACAAGATCTTTGAGCGTTTCTTCAGCCAGCATGCGCAACAATCCGATCGTGGCGCAGGTCTCGGCTTGTCGATCGTGCAGTCGCTATGCAAACGCAATGAAATAGAAATCAGTGTTTCTCAAAGTGAAAGTCTGGGCGGAGCGCGGTTTTCGCTGAAGTTCAAAAAAGCAGCAACGCCAGCGATAATATAACTTCAGACTGGTTTCAGGTTCATGGAGTTTCTTCGGTCAACCAAGCCGAAAGGAACAACATATGAAGTCCAGATTGATGATATGTGCGGCCTGTGTCGCATCACCTTTGTTTTTTTCTCCACTCGCACACGCGGGACATGACTATGGCGACGGGCGTGACCAGTCTTCGATCGTGTATGCCGGCCCTGCCGATATTGTCAAAGTTTCTGAACTTTCCTCGAGAGGTGGCTTGTTTGCCGACAACGAAATCATCGTCGAAGGCAAATTGATCAAACAAGTCGATGATGAGACTTTTCTGTTCGAAGATGGTTCGGGTCAAATCCTGATGGAAGTCGACCGCGACTTCTCAAACCTCACGGTCAGTGCCGAGGATATTGTCCGCGTTTTCGGTAGATACGACGGTTCTTGGGGAGCGCCAGAAATCGAAGCGGAAAGCATCAGGGTGTTGAAGCCCTGAAGGTGGTGAATGCTCGCTCGCTGAGGGCGCCCTCAAACACAACTTATGTGTTCTTCCATCAACCGGTGTTCCGGCCTGGGCGCCTCGACTTTTGGATCCCCCCTCCGGAAATGAGGTGTATCCGGGGTGCCCCTATTCCCACCTAGAACACGCCTCAAGACCATATTCGAGGAACAAGTGAGAATGTTGTCTTCCCAGTTTCCAAAGCCTGCTGAACGTGCGGCGTTCTTTCTGCGAGAATGGGCTTCAGATCCATTGCGTGTCGCCGCGATTGCTCCATCGAGCCAAGGTCTTGCTCGGCTGATAACTTCGGAAATCAACACCTGCGATGTTCCTGTTATCGAATTGGGGCCAGGAACGGGTGTCTTTACACATGCGCTCATTGCAAAAGGCGTCAGTGAAAAGGACATCACCCTCATTGAACTGAACGAGCGCTTCGCAACAGAACTCGCGCGGACCTTCCCCTCTGCACGGGTTCTTCGCGCAAGTGCCGAACTCCTTTCGCAACGCTCTGTTATTGATGAACCAGGCGCGGGAGCCATCATCAGTGGGCTCGGCTTGCTTTCAATGCCAAATCAAATCGTTGAACGAGTCTTGCAGGGTTCTTTGGACAACCTGAGGCAGGACGGTCGTATTTATCAGTTCACCTATGGCTGGCGATGTCCTGTCCCTGCGGGCCTGCTCAAAAAATTCAATCTGGAAGCAGTGCGTATTGGAACCGTCTGCGCAAATCTGCCCCCCGCTTCCGTTTACAGACTGACGCGCAAGTAAAAACCGCGACGAGTGGAACTGCGGAAGTTGAACAAAATTTTCACGGACACGAAATCAATCGACAAGCGAGGAAAACATGAAGCTTACTTCGATTGCGAGCCTGGCGGCCATCATAGGAACTCTACCAACCACTGCCGCTGTTGCTCACAGCGGGGGATACAATTCCCACGGTGCTGCTTTGCTTGCATCCTGCGCACCTTCTGCCCCGGGACATACGCCTGAGGCTATGGCGATGGTTGCCAATGACTTTCTGAATGTCCTAACCGAAGAACAGAGACGGCTTGCTCATTACGAACTGGACAGCCCGGAACGATATGAATGGACCAATGTTCCGGTACGCGGTGATGTTGGCGGTCTTCAGCTTGGCGACCTTGAGGCGGAGCAAATGAACGGTTTCTGCGATCTGATGGCGTCTTTGCTTTCCGGATACGGCTTCGAGAAAATTCGTTCAATCATGCAAGGTGACGACCTGCGCTCGATCATTGATGGCGAGCCGAACACCGGCGTCGGAGTCGAGGCGTTCCGAGTATCTCTGTTCGGAGATCCTTCGGATACTTCACGATGGGCTGTGCAACTGGACGGTCACCACATTGCCCTGAATTTCACTCTCGAAGGGGACCACTACTCTATGTCTCCCAGCTTCATTGGGACATATCCCAAGGAGTTCACCGTGGCAGGCACAAAGTTTACGCCGATGGCCGGTGAAGTCGATCTGGCTTTCCAGTTCCTTGATAGCCTGACCGAGCCGCAAAGGTCCGATGCAGTGATCTCGAGCACCCGTGGTGAAATCCAGACAGGCCCCGGAAATGATGGCTTCGTTCCAATTCAGAAAGGACTGAAAGCTGCAACCCTCAATAGCACCCAGACCGGACTTCTACTCTCGCTCGCATCGCAGTGGCTGGACATCATGCCGCCTCCTCACGCGCGTAGAGCACAGGAGCGGTTCCTCAGCTCAATCGACAGCACAACTATTTCCTGGAGCGGTTCGACCGAAAGAGGAAAGGATATTTCCTATCGAATTCAAGGTCCCTCAATCATCATCGAATTCGCAAACGATAAGCGTGGCGGCGCGGCGGAAGGGGGCGATCCAACAAATCATATACACACGATGTATCGCGACATTGAGAACGACTACGGGCAAGGTTGGTAGAAAAACTCCTTGCGCAACCTTTCCGAGGTTGCGGTTTTGGTCGCTTTGTCAAATTGTCTGAGAGCGTAACTATACCCTCAAGACGCAAAAAGCGGCCCCGAAGGGCCGCTTCTCGTATTTCCTAAACCTGGATGGATCAGGCAGCAGCTGAACGCTTTCTGCGCCAGCCCGCAAAACCCAGGAAGCCGATGCCACCTGCCAGAAGCGGCAATGCAGCGGGAACCGGAACCGCGGTCACGGTCAGTGCGTTGATCCGAAAGTTGTCAAGGGCGCCAATCGCACCGATGCCAAAGCTGTTTCCAACGCTCAGAGAGGCCGGAGAAAGGAAGTCGGCTGTGAAGACGATGTTTTCAACGTCCTGAAAGTTAACGAAGCGGTCGAACAGGTTGCCGGCAACCGCGCCAAAAGCGAAGTCGTCATCGCCATCGACATTCGAGAAGCTGATGCTGTCGATACGCACGTTCTGGTCAAAGGTAAAAACAAGGACGTCGTTACCCCAAAATCCATCAACTTGGCCACGGTCAAAAAAGCCGTCAGCACCGAGACGACCATTCCGGTGGTCAACCCGGCGGGTAGCGTAATTGATAGAGGACGGGTTAGGTCCATTGAACGTGCCAGCGGTCACGGTCAGGCCAATGCCGCCAGAGGTAAAGAACTTGGAGTGTGAATCGGGGGAAGAACCGCCAAATCCAAAAGTTACAGCATTCGCTGCACCACCCACCGTGGTGACTGCAGCCGCAAGCGCGAGCGATGCTAAAAACGATGACAGTTTTTTCGGAAAAGTAATTTTCATTTATGCCCCATTAGATAATGCAAATTCGATACTGAATAGCCCCCAACAAATGGCAGCCTGAGCTTGATACGCAAACTTAACGAAGCGTTAACAAACGGGTCAAATTCTGTCAATGCGATATTTGCCAATGTTTTAGCAATAATGACTTAAATGGCGAGATTATTTCCATCTTGGTAAATTGCCGCCTGACTCTGCGCCAAGAAGCTGTTTTTAAAGACTTTCCATTTTTTACAATACAATAGATCCGACACCTTCAACGAATCTATTACCTATGAGCAAAGCTTCCAATCACTCTTCTGTCAGCAGGTGGTCAGTCACGACTGAAAGCCGGCTTGTGAATGCTGTTTTGCCACCTTGATGGGCAGTTCAAGCAGTTACGCGTCAAACGCACGAGCACCTACTTCAAGAGTTTCTTAGAGAGGACGAAAAATTGCTGGCAACAGCCTGAAATGCGGCTCGGGCATAGAGATGTTTCAATAGGGCAGTAGCGCGACCGCCTTTGGTCAGTGGTTGCAGTCAACGCTATTCAAATGAAACACAATAAAAAGGGACCGAAGACCTTTGCTCCTCGGTCCCTTTTCACATCAATTTTCCTGCCTGACGTTACTTGCCGTACACCAGATCCGGAAGCCAGAGTGTCATTGCCGGAATGAATGTGAGGAGCAGCAGCACCCCCAGAAGCGGAACAAGAAAGGGCAATGTTGCCGCAACACACTTCTCGAATGGAACCTTGGAAACGCGCGACAATACGAAAAGAACCATCCCCACCGGAGGTGTCAGCAGGCCCAGCATCAGGTTCAGGATGACGATGATACCGAGGTGAACCGGGTCGATGCCGAACTGACCTGCAACAGGCATGAGAACCGGAACCAGAATTGAGATTGCCGCAATTGTCTCCATGAATAGACCGACGATCAAAACAACCAGCATGATCAGCAGGAGAACAACCGCGCGACTGTCGGTGAAGGACAGGACGAATTCGGCGAAGTGACTTGCGATCTGGTTGGCCGTCAGAATCCACGCAAACACGCTTGCCGCGCCGACGATCATCATGATCGCCGCGGTTGTTTCGATCGTCTCCAGGGAAATGACCATCAATTTGCGCATTGTGAGACTGCGATAGACCACACTGCCCAAAAGCAGCGCGTAGGCGGCAGCTCCTATAGCAGCTTCAGTCGGCGTGAAGGCGCCTGTAACAATGCCTCCAACAATGATCACAGGCGTCAATAGTGGCAGGGTTGCTTCGCGCAACCTGCTTGCAATGAGCGACGGCCTGAAGTCAACGTCCCTGGGATAACGCCTCTTGCGAGAAGTCCACCAGACCATTGCCGACAAAGCAGTCGCCATCAACAAGCCTGGAACAATTCCGGCGACAAACAGTTTGCCGATCGAAACGGATGCCATAACACCGAAAATCACAAGCGGCAGTGAAGGTGGAATGATCGGACCTATGGTTGAAGATGCGGCAGTTATGCCGACACTGAAATCATCATCGTATCCCGCTTCACGCATGGCCTTGATCTCAATTGCACCAAGACCTCCTGCGTCGGCAACGGCGGCGCCGGACATGCCGGCGAAGATAATGCTTGCTCCAATATTTACGTGCCCCAAACCGCCGTGCATCCACCCCACCAACGCACGGGCAAACCCGAAAATGCGCGCTGTAATGCCCGCGGAGTTCATGAGTGCTCCCGCGAGAATGAAAAACGGGATCGAAAGCAATGGAAAGCTGTCCATGCCGTTGACCATGTTATGGAACAACAGCACAGGCGGCATGCCCGCGTAGAGGATGTAGGCAAAGGAAGACAGTGCCAGAGAAAACGCGATTGGCACCCTGAGCAACATCAACGCAAAGAGCGAAGCAAAGAGAATTGTCAAAGCCATGAGGTCACCTTCCCGCGTTTCGCTTGGTCAGGCTGATCATCTGCCAGAGCACCATCACTGCGTTGAGGCCGGTTAGGGCCATAACGGCGGCGTAAAGGTAGTATTTGGGGAACGGCAGCGAAACCATCTGCTGAAAGGACGTGCGCTGGATCAGACCGTATGCAGACCATATGATCACGCTGAACAGGACGAACGTCATTGCCAGTGCAAACAGACGGACCCACGGCAGATAACGGCCGTAGTATTTGTCGACAAACTCCAGCACGATGTGTGAGCCCTTTGCCTGGCACCGGATAGCTCCCGCGAAAGACAGCAGGATCAGTAGGTAGCGGGCTGCCTCCTCCGTCCAGGAAATTGAGTCATTCAAGACGTAGCGAGTGAAGAACTGAAGGAATACAACAAGGAACAAAGCTGCGAACATTGCGACCAACGCGTAGTCCGGCCAATGCAGCTTGAACCTCTCGAAGTGCGCTTCGTCCTCGGCAGCCATTGCCGAGAAGTCAATATCGACTTCCTCGAGCCGTGAGGTATCGGTCATTTTGCGGTCTTTCCGAACTGGGAATTGAGCCCCTGAACCATCAGGGGCTCGAACGGTTTATTCCTTGATCGCCTGAAGGCGCTCAAATGTTTCCGCATCCCAGGGAACATCCGATCCCTTGAGCATTGGCGCCACAGCTTCCATGAATGGCTTGCGATCAACTTCGTTGACCGTCACGCCCTCCTCACGGAACCAATCCACCAAAGCACCTTCTGACGCAACGATTTCATCCGAAGTGACAGAGGCAGCTTCGGCCAAGGTATCCAACAGGATCTGACCATCGTCGCCCATTTTCGCCAGAGTGACTGGAGACACAACAACGGCGAGTGAGTTGGTGATATGACCAGTCAGATTGATGTTGCTCTGAACCTCATAGAATTTCTTGAACTGAATGGTTGGTAGAGGATTCTCCTGGGCATCGACGACACCTTGCTGAAGCGCGAGATACACTTCGGAAAACGCCATTGGTGTCGGGTTCGCACCCGTCGCTTTCGGGAACATCTGATAGGCTGGAGCATTGGGCGTCCGGATCTTCAACCCTTCCATGTCGGAAGGTGAAAGGATCGGCTTGTTCGACGTGACATGGCGTGCACCGTAGTAAGTCATCGTCGCGATGGTATTGCCGGAGACCTCTTTGTATTTGTCCGCCATTTCGGCGAAGAGGTCTGAATTCACATAGGCCTTCCAGTGATCATAGGACCGCATTGTAAACGGATAGTCGGAAATGCTTATCGGGCCGTAGCTCTGCCCCAAGAAAGCAACACCGGTGAAAATCACGTCCACCGTACCGAGAGACAGGGCCTCGTTAAGCGCAGTTTCCTTGCCTAACTGAGATGCTGGAAAGACCTCCATCTTGTAGCGGCCGTCTGTCGCCTTTTCCAACTGCTCGGCAGCTCGAACAGCTGCCGCGTGGTACGGGGTTGAAGCCTCATAGACATGTCCAAACCTCAACACGTCTTGCGCCTTAGCCGAAAGCGTCAGCACACCAAGAGCACAAGCTGCACCCAAGGCGAGCTTAGAAACAAACGTAGATTTCATTTGATCTCCTCCCATTCAGGGCAATGCAAACTGACCGTCAGCAATCCCTGATATTCACGAATGAAACACTTATTTGAATTTAAATCAAGCTATCAACAGACTGCCGATTTGCTTGCTGTTTTCCTCCATTTCATTGCTGTGCGGCTTCAACACGTCTCTTCCCAAACCGTTTTCTGCCGCGACCTCCACAAGCGTTACTTGGCAAGTCATGTATGTTTTTTATTATTTTAAACATTTTTTGTCCAACAATTTTTTCAAGCGCTCCCAGTTTGAACCGCCAGTTGAACAAATTCTCTGCTGGTTGGCCGCAGAATTCAGCGTTTTTTGTGCATGGCGAAGCTGCCATATTGAAAGCGGAGAAAACTCGTTGCCAAGTTGTGACCAGCTTCAGCAGAGGTAGAAATTTCCCTCAACGACAATTGGGCTTACCTGCCTGTGGCCAGGCAACGCTTCGATTAGAGGAGGTGCGAAAAACAACCTTCCTTTGGTCATCGTCAACGAGGGACAAAGAATGGTGCCCATCCTGATGGTTCTTCCACCATCGGATTTGAAACCGACGCCAAATCAGCAGCTGGAGTTTGTCCAATCAGGCGTTTCTCATGGCGCAATTAGGTCGTGTTCCGGCGTTGCATTCACGAAGACCGCTGCAAAGCCGTAGCCCAACCCGAACCTGTATTCTTAAAAGAAAAAGGTCATTCACGCGTTCTATGCGTGAATGACCAAAGTCAGCAATTGCTGGGAGTTATGCGCCTCTCTACCCGGCTTCCACGCGCCGCTGCGACATCTTCCGTGTCAGAGCCATCCGCCTGATAAACGCGACAACGAAAATGCCGGTCAGGATCAGGATGATGGTCGGTGCTGGAGCGCTGTCGAGGTAGAAGCTGGCGTAGGTGCCGGCAAGCATGGAAACCATACAGACAAGGACAGATACCCAGAGCATGGTCCCAAATGTCCGCACAAGCAGGAACGCGATCGCCCCGGGCGCAATCAGCAGGCCGATTGCAAGGATCAGTCCGGCGGCGGACAAGGTTGCAACGATGGTCAAGGACAAGGCCGCCAACAGTCCATAGTGAAGCAAGTTGACCGGAAGCCCGGAAGCCTGTGCCTGGGCAGCGTCGAAACTATGCAGGACAAGGTCCTTCCACTTCAGAACCAGGGCAGAACCAACGACAACGGCGATAATTCCCGCGGTAAGCAGATCCTTGGTACCAACGCCGAGCATGTTGCCGAACAGGATATGATCCAGGTGAGCATTGGTCTCGATTGAGACATACAGCACGATGCCCAATCCGAACATGCCGGAAAAGACAACACCCATGACCGTGTCCTGTTTCACCCGGCTGTTGCCAGACAGGAAACCAGTTGCAAGGGCACAGAGCATGCCGGCGGCAAATGCGCCGATCAATAGCGGTATGCCGGTGATGTATGCGAGCACGATGCCAGGCAGGATCGCATGACTGACGGCATCGCCCATGAGCGCCCACCCCTTCATTACCAGGAAGCAAGAGAGCAACGCGGTGGGAATGGCAACGATGATGCAGATAAGGAATGCGTTCTGCATGAAAGGGAATTTAAAGGGCAAAAGCAGCGTATCGAGATCCATCACAGCATCTCCCCCTGCTTTGCCTGCCCGGACAGAACTTCGGCGGGCACGACACTGTCTCCAGGTCCTCTTTTCAAGGCCTCGGCGGCCTTGCGCCTTGCAGCCAGAAGACCGTGTTTGGGTGCAAACAGGAACGCGATCAGGAAGATTACGGTCTGCAAGGTAACGATGATGCCGCCAGTGGCACCGTCCAGGAAGTAACTGACATAGGCACCGGAGAAGCTGGTGAGCGCTCCAATAGCCACGGAAAGCATGATCAACCTCGGAAACCGGTCACACAGAAGGTATGCAGTTGCTCCGGGCGTTACCACCATGGCAATCACCAGAAACGCACCAACCGTCTGCATCGCCGCGACAACGGAAGCTGACAGCAGTACAAAGAAGATTGCCTTCAGCAATCCCGGCCGCAGACCGATAGTACGAGCGTGGTTCTCGTCAAAGAACGTCACCATCAGATCCTTCCACTTGGCAAGCAGAACGGCCAGTGAAACGAAACCGATGATGGCAAGCTGAAGCGTGTCTTCCGGGGTGATGGCCAGAATATTGCCCATTGTGATGGTCTGCACCGAGACCGACATCGGATTGACGGAAACGATGAAGAGACCGAGACCAAAGAAGCTGGTGAAGATCAGGCCGATGATCACATCAACCTTCAACCCGGAGCGCTCGGAAAGGAACAACATGGCTCCAGCTGCCAATCCTCCGGCAAGGAACGCCCCCAGGGAAAACGGCAAACCAATGATGTAAGCACCGGCAACACCAGGAACGACGGAATGAGACAAGGCATCGCCGATCAGCGACCAGCCTTTCAGCATCAAATAGGCAGAGAGAAACGCACATACTCCGCCAACCAGGGCGGAGACCCACATGGCATTCGTCATGTAGGAATAGGTGAAGGGTTCCAGCAACGCTTCCATCACTTGCGCGCCTCTGTGGTCTGAACCTCGTCGCCATATTGCACAAATGGCCGCTCGTCGTCGGTCAGAATGGTCACCTTGCGCTGGTCGCCATCTGTGTGCAGGGTTTCGTCCGAAATGGTGAAGTGACGCAGCACACCACCAAAGGCCTGTTCCAGATTGTCCCGGGTAAAGGTCGTGTCTGTCGGGCCATAAGCGAGAACCGTACCTTTGACCAGTACCGTGCGATCGCAGAATTCCGGTACGGAACCGAGGTTATGAGTGGAAACCAGCATCACCCTGCCCTCGTCGCGAAGCTCTTTCAAAAGCGCGATAATCTGCTCTTCGGTTTTGACGTCGACCCCGGTAAAGGGCTCATCCAGCAAGATCACCTGACCATCCTGCGCAAGCGCCCGGGCCAGAAAGACCCGTTTGCGCTGGCCGCCGGAAAGTTCACCGATCTGACGATGGCGATAGTCCTGCATGTTGACGCGCCTCAAGGCTTCTTCAACAGCTTCGTGATCTGCCTTCTTGGGGCGTCGCAAGAACCCCATATGGCCGTATCGGCCCATCATCACGACGTCTTCCACCAGCACCGGAAACGACCAGTCGACTTCTTCAGACTGAGGAACATAGGCGACTAGGTTCTTGCGCAGCGCGTCTCGAACGGGAAGATCGAGAATCCGGATCTTGCCTTTGGCGGCCGGTACAAATCCCATTATCGCCTTGAACAAGGTGGATTTGCCGGCTCCATTGACACCGACCAGGGCTGTCACCGTCCCGCAAGGAATTTCAAAACTCGCGTTCCACAATGCGGTATGGCCATTGCGATAGGTCACCGTAACGTCTTCGGCGGAAAGCCCGCCACTATCCGCCTGAGCGGTCACATCCATTTCCAGATCCTTGATGACATTCAGCATCGGGTCATACCATTTAAAAGCACAATTCAAAGGTTCACAAACAAAACCCCGCGGTTTCAATCCGCGGGGTGATGAAGTTTATACAGCGCGATCAGTTCGTTGCCGCCTTCAGTCCGTCTGCGACCGTTCCGGCGGTGACTTTGAGAAGATCCAGATAAGTCGGAACGGGGCCATCGGCTTCACTCAAGGAATCTACGTAAAGCTCCCCACCATAGGTAACACCGGTCTCGCGGGCGACCTGCTGGGCGGGTGCGGTATTGACCGTGCTTTCACAGAACACCACCGGGATCCCGTTTTCTCTGACACCGTCGATGACGGAACGCACCTGCTGCGGCGTCCCCACCTGATCGGCATTCATCGGCCACAGATAGAGTTCCTTCATGCCGAAATCTCTTGCGAGATAGCTGAAGGCCCCTTCACAGGTAACCAGCCAGCGTTGTTCTTCAGGAATTTCGGCAACAACCTCACGCAATGGTTCGATGGTTGCGCGCAGCTTGTCCTTGTAGGCAGCGGCGTTCTTTTCATAGATCGCAGCGTTGTCAGGATCCTGCTCCGAAAAAGCCTTTTCGATGTTGTCGATGTAAACCAGCGCATTGTCGAGCCCCATCCAGGCATGTGGATTCGGCTTGCCTTCATAAGAGCCGGAGCGGATGGAAATCGGATCGATACCGTCCGTCAGGGTCGCAGACGGAACGTCCCCGAGATTTGTGAGAAACTGCTCGAACCAAAGCTCGAGATTCATGCCGTTCCAAAGGATCAGGTCGGCATCGGATGCGCGCACAATATCCTGGGGGGTCGGCTGGTATCCGTGAATTTCAGCACCCGGCTTGGTGATCGAAACCACCTCGGCAGTATCACCGGCAACGTTCTGGGCAATATCCGCCAAAACTGTGAAAGTCGTCACTACCTTCATCTTGTCCTTCGCCATTGCTCCAGAGGCAAATCCTGCCACCAGGGCGGTGAGCGATGCGGTGAGAACCAACTTTTTGACCATTACCAACTCCTGAATGAAAAAATCTCGTCGTGTTAATTGCAAGTGATATTGCAAATCATTCGCAACTGTCAACCTTGTTGCGAATGATTTGCAATATCATGAGTGTTACAATCCAGTTTATCGAGAATGATGCACCGGAAAACTCCAGCGTTTCTGCCAGTCAAAACTCAAAAACTTTTTTGCTATTGCAAATCATTTGCAAAAACTTCATCAATATGTCCGCACCTGCTTGGGCACCAGCTGAGCAGCGAAAAGTTTCAAACTCTCAGAGACGGATTGAAATGACCATTCAGTTTGCGGATATCGAAGCGACCACGAAGGATTGCATTTCAGATCGCCTGCGCGTTGCCGGCCTACGCCCGACACTTCAGCGAAGAGCGGTTGCAGAGTTTCTTTTGAATGGACCACATCAGCATATCGATGCTGCAATGCTGCATGAAAAAATTTCTGACAAGGGTTACCGAATATCGCTCGCGACAATCTATAACACTCTGAACGATTTCGAACGGGTGGGTCTGTTGCGCAAGATCGCCATTTCCGGGGAGCGCACCTGGTTTGATACGGACACCGGTGATCACAGGCACTACTACATCCCGGCGGAAGACAAAGTGCTCGATTGCCCGCCTTCCGCACTGTTGCTTGACGTGACACCGCGTGCACCGAGAGGCTATCGCATCAAAAAAGTAGATGTCGTCATTCACCTGGAGGCGGACACGTCGGGAGACGGCACGATAGCGACGCCCCCTTCCCCATCGCGGACATAAACCCGGGAACGTCCGCTATCAGCCCGATGCCTTGTCAGATCTTTCCGGAACCTGGAGGCGCTCCGCCGCACCTTGAATATGTGCAGCCATAGCATTGCGTGCGGCCGACCTGTCTCCGGCTTCGACGGCACTCAATATCTGACGATGCTCGTTGATGGTCACGTCAAGCAGATCGTCCTTTTCATAGACGTCGGAGGTTGCCCTGGTCGTTTCCTTCAGCCGGGATGAAATGTAGTCGATCACAGCGGACAAATAAGTGTTGCCCGTCGCCTTGCCGAGCGCTCTGTGAAATCTGGCATCTGCTTCAAGACGCATTTCATCGAAATTCTTCTGACCGTTCATGGCCACAAAGGCAGCATGAAGTTCTTCAAGGTCTGTTGCATCCCGGCGCTCGGCTGCCAGTCCCGCAGCCTCGATCTCAAGCAGTCCGCGAAGCTCAAACAGGTCGGCATAATGTTCGGACTTTCCCAGGGCCCGAATATCAACGCGAAATGTCTCGCGTTCAGACATCGGCTTCACCACGGCGCCGCGTCCCTGACGGGACTCGATGATGCCATCTGACCGCAGCCGGGCGATCGCCTCGCGCACGACGTTGCGGCTCACTCCGAATGTTTCGGCAAGACTATGCTCAGTTGGAAGCGTGTCACCGGGCTTCAGGTCGCCGTCGGTGATTTTCGCCATGATTTCCGATGCGATCCGATCCGGCAGAAGCGAAGACCGGCGCACTTGCCGAAACTCTGCCATGACTAATGTCCCTCCCCGTCCCGCGGCCCTCTGCGGGGCGCTCAATCCGGCACTCTTGCATCCTTAGGCCATGGCAGCAGGCTTGTCGAGTTTATCCATGTGCATTGTACTGTGGCCGGATTTTAATCAGCAGCCGATCACAACGCGTAAATCACTTCGGCTGCTTTCACTGCCGCCGAAGCCCGATTTTCAACGCCAAGCTTGATGAAGATCTGTTCCAGATGCTTGTTGACCGTGCGCGGCGACAAGCCCAGGATTTCACCAATGTCCTTGTTTGCCTTGCCTTTGGCGATCCATATCAACACCTCTGATTCACGCTGTGTCAGGTCGAACCGGTCCTGGAGAGCACTTTGCTGTCCTGCTTCGTTTTCCGCGGTCACCCGAAACAGGTTTTCGTCCGGTCCAACCCGCCCCAACGGATGAAGTTGCACTGCAAGTTCTTCTGACAGACCCAGCATGAAGCTCTTGCGCCCTTCACTTGCCGACTGCGGTGCATCCAGCCACTCGCCCAGCGCACGGCCCAGCCGATACAAGCTTGCGTCCGACGCCCCGGTTTCAGCCAGCAAGTTCTGAATTTGAGGCGTGGACCAAAGAACCGTCCCTTCAGACGTGACCGCAACCAAATGCCGACCCGCGGCATCCAGTGCGACGTGGGCACTCTGGACGGAACGGGCGTTTTTCAAATGCACCCGGATCCTCGCCTTCAGTTCATCAAGGTCAATCGGCTTCGTCAGAAAATCCACGCCCCCCGCATCAAGCGCTTTCACGATGTGTTCGGTTTCCGACAGGCCGGTCATGAAGATAACCGGAATGTGTCTGAGCGCAGGGCTTTCCTTTATCCTGGCGCAGGTTTCAAACCCATCCAATCCGGGCATCACCGCATCCATGAGAATGGTGTCAGGCGTCACTCTTGTGCAAATCGAAAGGGCAGCCTCGCCATTCGTTGCGACAAGGACGGTTATCCCGGACTTCTTCAGCGCCTCGGTTACAAATCCAAGCGTTTCAGGGCTGTCATCGACGACCAGAACCGTATCCCGGCGTTCATTTGTCATGTGTTTCCAATCCGCTCAGAACGTTTCTGTAAGCTTCAAAGTCAAATCTGGTGAGATGGCCCTGCAACGTGTCGGTCAAAGACCGGTTCTGCGGCTCTTCCGCGAGCTCTTTCAGTTTGGCCTCAATACCTTCCACAAAGCCGATTTCGCCCAGTGAAATCAGATCGGCAACATGTTTGCCGCCAGGCGAATGGAAGCGCTGCGGACCATGGGATGCGGCGCTCCTTTCTTGCGGCTTTTCCGTCCACGTCATGCCGATGTGCTTTTGCAGAAGATCGAGCAACTGGCCAATGGCGAACGGCTTTGCCAGAGTGGCGTCGTGATTGGCCGGTCCGGCCGGGCGAAGGGCCTGATCGCCGATGTTTGCCGAGAGCATGACAACGGGTGCACTGATACCATGATTGCGTAAGGCACCAACCAACTCCCAGCCATTCATTCCCGGCATCAGAATGTCGACAAGATAAAGGTCCGGTTTCATGTGGCGAGTTGTGGCGAGACAATCAGTTCCGCTTGCGGCCTCCACTACGGTGAAGCCGATAGGCTCCAGCACATCCCGCACCAAGGCACGGTGATCGGCATTGTCGTCAACCACGGCGATTGTCCGGCGAGGCCCTTCATATCCCCGCACCTGCTTTTCGAGTCGGACCGTATCGACCGGACGATCAACAGCCGCCAGCATAAGCCGAACTTCGAACACAGCGCCTTTGCCCGGTTCGCTGGCAAGAGCGATTGCGCCACCCATTGTTTCCGTCAGAAGCTTGGTGATTGTCAGTCCAAGCCCCAAACCGGGTACTCGTGATCCGCTTGCTGCCTTGCTGCGCCCGAAGGGTTCAAAAACCTTGGCCTGCTCATCCAGCGAAATTCCCGGTCCGCTATCGCTCACCGAGAAGCAGGCAACTTGCGAGCGATAGGATACTTTCAGCGAAACGTTTCCGGTGTCGGTGAACTTGATGGCGTTGGACAGCAAGTTGACGAGGATCTGACGAAGCCGCTTCTCGTCCGTTCGCACAAAGGCAGGAAGATTTCCGGGTGGCTCATACTCAAACTTCAGTCCCTTGGCAGCTGCCTGCATCCGGAACATGTCAACGATCTGGTCCAGAAACTCGTGAATGTTGATCTCGTTGGAATAGACCTGTAATCGCCCCGCCTCGATGCGCGAGATATCAAGAAGCCCGTCGATCAGACCTGAAAGATGTTCCGCGCTTCGCCGAATGGTGCTGACAGCGGGCTTTCGGGCGACAGGTAATGTTTCATCCCTTTCAAGGATCTGCGCATATCCCATAACCGCATTGAGCGGTGTCCTGAGTTCATGGCTCAGCCCGACGACGTAACGGCTCTTTGCAAGATTCGCCGCCTCCGCATCTTCCTTGGCCTTCTGGAGAGCCGCATCGGTCACGCCATGCGCATCGATTTCCCTTTGCAACAGCGCGTTCTGACGGACGGACTCTTCTTCGGCGACACGCCGCGTGTCGTGGGCAAGAACAAGAAACCAGCACGCGATGCCTGCAACGATGGCAAAGACGAAAAAGATCAAAGTGACGGTTTGCCCGATGATCCCGGTCGGATCTCCCAATCGGTTGGCTGCCTGCGCATAAATGACCAGAAGCGTCACCCCAATTCCGGCAAAGGAGAACATTGAAGCCAGTGCGTATCGTCCGAGACGGGTGCGAAACCAGACAAGAACGCTTTCAGGCAACACCAGGCTCGCGACAGTTCCTATCTGATGGGAAACCCGAGCCTTCGGCTTGCAGGAATCGCGACAACGCGCGTCCAGCGAGCAGCAAAGCGAACAGATCGGCGCCTGGTAAGCCGGGCAATACGCCATGTCTTCAGGTTCAAACGGATTTTCGCAAATGGAGCAGCAAATCTGCTCTTCTCGCTGCCAACTTTGCCGGGGCTTGCGGGCGAGATAGAATCTTCCGCCCGTCGCATAAGCGATCAAAGGTGCAGTAACAAAAGCGATCCCCATGGCCAGGAACGTTGCAAGAGCACCAACTTCGTCTCCGAACTGTCCGAAATGTGCTGCAAGCGCAATCACAGTTGCCAGAAACATGGCTCCTGTGCCGACAGGGTTGATGTCGAACAGGTGGGCCCGCTTGAATTCGATGCCGGGCGGTGAGAAACCAAGCGGCTTGTTGATAAAGAGATCCGCTGAAATGGCTGACAGCCAAGCCATCGATACGATCGAAAATACCCCGAGCGTTTCCTCCAGAAGCCGATAAATGCCGAGCTCCATAAGCAGCAAGGCGATCCCCACATTGAACACCAGCCAGACCACCCGCCCCGGGTGAGAGTGCGTCAGCCGTGAAAAGAAATTCGACCATGCCAGAGAACCTGCATAGGCGTTCATCACATTGATCTTGAGCTGCGCCACGACGACGAACGCGGCCATCAGCAGCAAGACAAACGTTTCATTCGGGATCATGTAGCCAAAGGCCACCGTATACATGCGAGAAGGTTCGTCGGCATGCTCAATCGGTACACCATGGGACAGTACCAAGACAGCCAGGAAAGAGCCGGCCAACATCTTTGGCGCTCCCAGCACGACCCAACCGGGACCGGCAAGAAAGAGCGCCAGGCGATGGCGCCTACGAGCAAAGTCCTGTGCCGGCAGAAAACGCAGGAAATCGACCTGTTCTCCGATTTGCGCCATCAACGCCAGAATGACCGCCGAAGCCGCGCCGAAACCGACAAGACTGACGCTGCTCCAGCCTCCCGCCTCGCTACTTGGAGCTTGCGTCAAAGGATCAATGCCGGAAAAGGTCAGCCAGGTTCCGATCGACTGCCAATCAGTAAAGGCGATGAAAACAAATGGCAGAATGTTCAGGACGATCCAAAAGGGCTGCGTCGCCAATTGGAACCGGCTGATCCAGGTTATGCCATGTGTTACGAGGGGGATAACTGCGACGGCGCTGATGATGTAGCCAAGCCAGAGCGGGATGCCAAAAGCATATTCCAGCGCGCTGGACATGATCGAGGCTTCAATAGCAAACAGAATGAAGGTGAAACTGGCGTAGATCAACGAGGTAACGGTTGATCCGATGTATCCGAAACCGGCACCACGTGTCAGAAGATCAATGTCGACACCATAGCGCATCGCATAGCGACTGATCGGCAAGCCCACGACGAGCAGCACAAGACTGCCGACCATAATGGCCAGAAATGCGTTTGCCGTACCGTGCGAAAGCGTGATTGCGCCACCAATGGCTTCCAGCGCCAAAAATGAAATCGCACCAATCGCAGTTTGCGATATCGCGCGCGAAGAGAACCGGCGCGCGCTTTTTGCGGTAAAACGCAATGCATAGTCTTCAAGGGTCTGGTTATTGACCCATTTATTGTACCGGCGGCGGATCGGCAGAATGCGCTGACGGGCGTTCATTAAAACGCCTCCCCCCGCTGCCTCTTCATCAACACCGCCTCATTTCGCATCACTTGCCCACTTTTGCGGCAATTCCATTCTGTCTTGCCTGCATTTCCACCCGTTTTTCATTTTTGCGGTTGTCTGAGCACATTTCGTGCCGAATGGGCGCGACCGGTCGAAAACTCCTTCGAAGGTCTATTACGTCAATTGACGTATGTTGCAGCGCAACGTTTCCGTCGCACCATCGTTTCCCGACGGCGGCAATCCTTCCAGCCGCCTTTCACCGGCCGGGAACCGGTGACGCAAAAAGGGGAACTCGCATGAAAAAGACCTTCACCAAATTTGCTCTTGCTGGCCTGATGGCCTCCACCATGATCGGCGGAGCCTCTGCCGAGGACACCATCAAAGTCGGCATCCTGCACTCGCTCTCCGGTACGATGGCAATCTCGGAAACGACCCTCAAAGACGCCATGCTGATGCTCATCGAAGAGCAGAACAAAAAAGGCGGCCTGCTTGGCAAGAAACTCGAAGCCGTCGTCGTCGACCCGGCTTCTGACTGGCCTCTGTTCGCCGAAAAGGCACGTGAGCTGATCGAGGTAAACGGTGTCGACGCA
Source organism: Pseudomonadota bacterium (assembly GCA_039195965.1). Lineage (GTDB taxonomy): Bacteria > Pseudomonadota > Alphaproteobacteria > Rhizobiales > Stappiaceae > Roseibium. The sequence continues at coordinate 49,877 of JBCCVB010000007.1, read as the reverse complement.
GTCTTCGGCTGCTGGACTTCCGTGTCCCGCAAGTCCGTTCTGCCTGTGTTTGAAGAACTGAATTCGCTTCTTTTCTACCCGGTCCAGTATGAGGGCGAAGAGTCCCAGCGCAATGTCTTCTACACGGGAGCTGCTCCGAACCAGCAGGCCATTCCGGCCGTTGACTACCTGATGAACGAAGAAGGCGTCGAGCGTTGGGTTCTGGCCGGTACCGACTATGTCTACCCGCGCACGACAAACAAGATCCTGGAAGCCTACCTGAAATCCAAGGGCGTGGCTGAAGAAGACATCATGATCAACTACACACCATTCGGTCATTCCGACTGGCAGACGATCGTGTCCGATATCAAGGCCTTCGGCTCTGCTGGCAAGAAAACGGCAGTTGTGTCCACCATCAACGGTGACGCCAACGTGCCCTTCTACAAGGAGCTTGGGAATGCCGGCATCAAGGCCGAAGACATTCCTGTCGTCGCTTTCTCCGTCGGCGAAGAAGAGCTTGCCGGTCTCGACACCTCACCGCTTGTTGGGCACCTTGCCGCCTGGAATTACTTCCAGTCCGCCGACACCGATGCCAATGCCGAGTTTATCGAGACATGGCAGGCCTTCGTCGGAGATGAAGACCGTGTGACCAACGATCCGATGGAAGCTCATTTCATTGGCTTCAACATGTGGGTGGAAGCTGTCGAGAAAGCCGGCACCACCGATCCGGATGCAGTCATCGACGCCATTGTCGGTGTGACCGTGCCGAACCTGACCGGTGGATACTCCGCTATGATGCCGAACCACCACATCACCAAGCCGGTGCTGATCGGTGAGATCCAGGAAGACGGCCAGTTTGAAACCGTCTGGGAAACGTCGGGCACCGTGGTTGGCGATGCCTGGTCTGATTACCTGGAAGGCTCGAAAGACCTGATTTCGGACTGGCGCGCACCAATGTCCTGCGGAAACTTCAACACCGCTACGGGCAAGTGCGGCGGTTCAGGCTCCTAAACGCCGCGAATGAGTTGGGCCGGGTTTCACGAAACCCGGCCCTTTGCTGATTTTCCAATACCGGTGGACCTATGTCCTTCTTGAAATCGCTCCTAGTGTATCTTTGCCTGTTGCCTGCTCTGGCCGCCCCGGTGGCTGCACAGTCAGAACCGGAAACCCTTCGCCCGCTGATCAATGAATTGGCGAAGGGGAAATATGCCGAGACGGCCCAGCAGATCGAAGCCCTCGTCGCAACAGGCGACCCGGCGGTTGCTCCAGCACTGGAAGCGCTTGGGGCGGGCAATCTCTACTACCGCAAGTCGGACGGCGCAGTCTTCATCACTCAGAAGGCCGGTAAGTCGTTTGCACTTACGGACCCGCTGACCCTTGAGACTGCAGGAGAAGCCGGAAAGCGCGAAGTCAAGAAGATCAAGGTCAACAACAAGCTGCGACGGGTCGTTCGTGCGGCTCTTGGCTCGTTGACATTGATGGCGCCGGACCCTGAGGTAAGAAAATCCGCCGCCGTTGCGATGTTCAAGGCGCGAAACCCTGACGGCATCGAAGCGCTCGATACGGCTCTCGCGGTCGAGACCGATGATGGCGTTCGACTGATCATGGAACAAGCCCGGGCAGCGGCTGTTCTGAACTCCAGCTTCGATGAGGCCGACAAGCTGGATGCGGTGAAAACACTTTCCGACAAGGGTGACAGAGAAGCGCTGTCCCTGCTGCTAGGCGTGCAGCAGTCCTCCGACGGCGCCGTGCGTGATGCGGCCACGAGCGCCGTTGCGAAAATAGAAAAATCCGTCGCGGCCTGGGATACCGCCCAAAATGTCTGGTACGGTCTCTCGCTCGGTTCCGTGCTGTTGCTCGCAGCCATAGGTCTTGCCATCACATTCGGTGTAATGGGCGTCATCAACATGGCCCATGGCGAGATGGTGATGATCGGAGCTTACACGACCTTTGTCGTGCAGGAGCTGATCCGAACCTCCGCGCCAGGTCTCTTTGAATACTCCCTGTTCATCGCCTTGCCTCTCGCCTTCCTTGTAGCTGGCCTCATCGGCATTGGGATCGAGCGTGGCGTGATCCGCTGGCTATACGGTCGCCCGCTGGAAACGCTGTTGGCCACCTGGGGCATTTCCCTGATCCTGCAACAGGCGGTGCGCTCCATCTTCGGACCAACCAATCGGGAGGTTGGCAATCCTGACTGGATGTCCGGTGCTTTCGATCTCGGCCAGATGACGATCACCTATAACCGGATGTGGATCATCGTCTTTGCGCTGCTGGTTTTCGCCGGGTTGATGCTGGTTCTCAAGAAGACACCTTTCGGGCTCTACACTCGTGCTGTCACGCAGAACCGCCGCATGGCAGCTTCCATGGGGATCCGCACACCATGGATCGATGCGCTCACCTTTGGCCTTGGTTCTGGAATTGCCGGAATTGCAGGCGTTGCACTTTCCCAGATCGACAACGTCTCACCCAACCTTGGTCAGGGCTACATCATCGACAGTTTCATGGTGGTCGTTTTCGGCGGTGTCGGCAATCTCTGGGGCACGCTGGTCGGAGCCATGACACTTGGTGTCGTCAACAAGTTCCTTGAGCCCTATGCCGGAGCCGTTCTCGGAAAGATCTTCGTGCTCGTCTTCATCATTCTCTTTATTCAAAAGCGTCCACGGGGCCTATTCGCCCTCAAGGGCCGGGCAGTTGAAGCATGATGTCCTCGTTCCTTTTCCGCGCCATGGATGCCCGTGCCGGCATTTTCCTGGCGATCCTTGGTGCAGCAATCATTCTGGTGCCCGCAGGCAACCTTCTGGTTCCGGAAAACTCACCCTTCCACGTGCCGACTTATGCGGTCACGCTCATGGGCAAGTATCTGACTTACGCACTGCTCGCACTGGCCGTCGACCTTGTCTGGGGTTACTGCGGCATCCTCTCGCTCGGACACGCTGCCTTCTTCGCACTCGGCGGCTACGCCATGGGCATGTACCTGATGCGGCAGATCGGAACACGGGGCGTCTACGGCGACCCGGTCCTGCCAGACTTCATGGTGTTCTTGAACTGGCAGGAGTTGCCCTGGTACTGGCTGGGCTTCGACATGTTCTGGTTCACTGCGCTGATGATCCTGCTGGTGCCCGGCGCGCTGGCCTTTGTGTTCGGCTGGTTTGCTTTCCGGTCCCGCGTAACAGGCGTCTACCTTTCGATCATCACCCAGGCGCTCACCTACGCATTGCTGCTGGCGTTCTTCCGCAATGACATGGGCTTCGGCGGCAACAACGGTCTGACGGATTTCAAGGATATCCTCGGCTTCGACATTCAAGCCGACACAACCCGCGCCGGACTGTTCGCAGCCTCCGGACTGGCGCTTGCTGTCTGCTTCCTCATTTGCCGCTCCGTGACCCGCTCCAAGCTTGGCAAGGTTCTGGTTGCAGTTCGCGACGCCGAAAGCCGGACCCGCTTTCTCGGTTACAGGGTGGAGCACTACAAGCTTTTCGTCTGGACCCTGTCTGCCATGATGGCAGGTATCGCTGGAGCGCTCTACGTTCCCCAGGTCGGTATCATCAATCCGGGTGAGTTCGCGCCTGCCAATTCCATCGAAGTGGTGATCTGGGTTGCCGTGGGTGGACGCGGGACACTGGTGGGTGCCGTTCTGGGTGCCGTACTCGTGAATTTCGCCAAAACCTGGTTCACAGCCGCACTGCCCGACATCTGGCTGTTCGCCCTGGGCGGTCTCTTTGTCGTGGTTACCCTGTTCCTGCCCAAGGGTATCGTTGGAACCGTCAGCTCTGGCTGGACTGCTCTGCGCCAGCGCAAGGTCTCGTCGGACTATGAACAAGGTTCCGATGGTCCGCCTTCGGCACCGCCGCAATCTCCGAGCGCACCAGCGAACATCATGACCCCGGAACCGGCCACCGACTTTTCCGGTTCGGCCAAACCCCAGCCTGCGGAGTAGACAATGGCACGAGCGACCAGTCTTCTATACCTCGACGGCGTGTCGGTTTCCTTCGACGGCTTCAAAGCGCTGAACGAGCTGTCACTGACAATTGCTCCGGGGGAAATGCGCGCAATCATCGGACCCAATGGAGCGGGCAAAACCACGATGATGGACGTGATCACCGGAAAGACGCGCCCGGATATCGGTGACGTCTATTTCAATGGAACGGTCGATCTGACCGGCGAAGATGAAGCTTCCATAGCCGAGCTTGGCATCGGCCGAAAGTTTCAAAAACCGACGGTGTTCGAAAGTCATACCGTCTGGGACAACCTGGAACTTGCGCTCAAGGCACCCAGAGGCCCCTTTGCGACACTCTTCCATGTCATTGCGAAGTCCGAGAAGAAACGCATCGACTACCTTCTCGATCTAATCCGTCTCGGCAGTAAACGTTACGAGCTGGCCGCCAATCTCAGCCACGGCCAAAAGCAATGGCTGGAGATCGGCATGCTGTTGGCGCAGGACCCGAAATTGCTGCTGGTCGATGAACCCGCAGCCGGCATGACCGATGCCGAAACAGCAGAAACCGCAGACTTGCTTAGAGACATCGCCAAGGATCATTCGGTGGTCGTGGTTGAGCATGATATGGTTTTCGTGCGCTCACTCGGTGTCAAGGTCACCGTGCTGCATGAAGGATCGGTTCTGGCCGAAGGGTCTCTTGATCATGTGTCCGCTGACGAGCGGGTCGTCGAAGTCTATCTGGGGCGCTGAAACATGCTGAAAGTTGAAAACGTCGACCTGTACTACGGGGCAGCTCAAGCCTTGAAATCGGTATCGCTGACCGCAGAAGTCGGCAAAGTTACCTGTCTTATGGGGCGCAACGGTGTTGGCAAGACTTCGACCTTGCGTGCCGTTGCAGGTCAGCACGGCATTAAGAACGGAAAAATTCTCTGGGAAGGTGAAGACATATCTTCTCTCGCTCCTTATGCCCGAGCGAAAAGGGGCATCGCCGTCGTTCCTCAAGGACGCGAGATCTTCCCTCTGCTGACCGTGAAGGAAAATCTTGAGACAGGGTATGCCCCGCTCAGGCGTGCTGAACGCAGCATTCCGGATACAATCTTTGATCTCTTCCCGGTCTTGAAAGACATGCTGGGGCGGCGCGGAGGCGATCTCTCCGGAGGACAACAGCAACAACTTGCCATCGCACGCGCCCTGGTCACCCGGCCTCGCCTGCTGGTTCTGGACGAGCCAACAGAAGGAATTCAGCCTTCGATCATCAAGGATATCGGCCGGGCAATTGCCTGGTTACGCGATCAAGGCTCCATGGCGATCGTGCTCGTGGAACAGTATTTCGAGTTCGCCCGTGACCTGGCAGATGACTACGCTGTCATGGATCGGGGTGAAATCGTACTTTCTGGCAGCGGTTCAGATCTCTCGGAAGTCGAGGTCCGTCGTTATCTGACGGTGTGATCGCCAACACCAGAACCTGACAGCGCAAAATCCGGAAACGCGGCAATCTGCGCAGGTCAACTGACCGATGAGGGTAGCAATCAGCTTGTCAGTCGTGTTAGGGGCTGTGCAGCTTGAAAGCTGTCTGAAGACGAGACGTTTTAGTCCCATTATTTCGGGGCACCTGCTTAGGAACTGGAATTCAATATGCGCGTTGCAATGATTGGGACCGGCTATGTCGGTCTGGTTTCCGGAACATGTTTTGCCGATTTCGGTCACGTGGTGACCTGCATTGACAAAGACACGACAAAAATCGACGCCTTGAACAACGGTGAGATACCGATTTACGAGCCGGGCCTTCAGGAACTTGTCGCCAAGAACGTTGAGGAAGAAAGGCTTTACTTCACCACGGATCCAGCTGAGGCAATCAGACAGGCGGACGCGGTTTTCATCGCCGTCGGAACGCCAACCCGTCGCGGCGACGGGCATGCGGACCTTTCTTACGTTTACGCAGCTGCCGAGGAAATTGCCGGACTGATCGACGGCTTTACCGTCATTGTCACGAAGTCGACTGTTCCTGTCGGAACGGGCGATGAGGTTGAAGCCATCATCGGGAAAACAAATCCGAATGCGGATTTTGCTGTCGTTTCCAACCCGGAATTCCTACGGGAGGGTGCCGCCATCAACGACTTCAAGCGCCCGGACCGCGTCGTCGTCGGCACGGAAAGCAGCCGTGCTGTTGAAGTCATGCAGGAACTTTATCGCCCGCTCTATCTCAACGAAACGCCGATCATCGTCACCAAGCGGCGGACTTCCGAACTTATAAAATATGCGGCGAATGCCTTCCTCGCGGTGAAAATCACCTTCATCAACGAGATTGCGGATTTGTGCGAGAGCGTCGGCGCAAACGTTCAGGAAATCTCGAGAGGCATCGGCCTCGACAACCGCATCGGCGGCAAGTTTCTGCACGCCGGCCCAGGATATGGCGGTTCCTGTTTTCCGAAGGACACGCTCGCGCTTTCCAAGATCGCCGCGGACGCAAACACCGGTTTGAAGATCGTCGATTCCGTTATCGAAGTGAATGCGGCACGCAAAAAAAGGATGGCCCAAAAGGTTATCGACTTCATGGGCGGCGATGTCAGCGGCAAAACGATTGCGCTTCTCGGACTTGCCTTCAAACCGAATACAGACGACATGCGTGACGCTCCCAGCATAGACATTGTCGAGAAGCTACAGGAGGCAGGTGCCAAACTGCGTGCGTATGACCCTGCAAGCATGGAAGAAGCTGGCAAGGTGATGTCGGACGTTCTGTTCTGCGACGGCCCCTACCACGCAATCGAAAACGCGGACGTGGTTGTCATTGTGACCGAATGGGACCAGTTCCGCGCGCTTGATCTTGAGCGTGTGAAATCTCTGGTCAAAGCACCGAAAGTCGTTGACCTCCGCAATATCTACAAGCCCGACTACATGCTTGGTCAAGGCTTTGAATACGAAAGCGTCGGTCGCAGCTACTAGTTCGGCAATAACGCTTCTTCGATATCTCTTTTCAAGGCGCCGGGCAGACATCTGTCCGGCGTTTTGGTGTCCGGCATTACAAAAGTTTAACACCTCCACCCTTCCGGAGAAGTTGCATACGCCCTTCGCAAATGGTAACCGAATTATTAACTGGCAAAATTTTTCGAGTTTGATTAACCACTTACTAACAATACCGTGGCGTAAGCGGAAACAACTCAATAGGATCAAATCCGCACACGCTCATACGCAAGCGTCATGAGTTGAGGCTGGGAAGCTTGGCAAACGAGACTGGCACACATGCTGCTGAAGACCGCCACCGGCAAGCCATTGCGCTTGCCGAATATGTTGAGTGGCGGCGGAAATTGCGTCGTAAATGCATCGCTTTCAGTACTCCCCTGCCCGAAGACCGGACATCCGGACGAAAGATCGGCGACGCCCTCAAACGCATTTCGGATATTGTGGGTGCGTCTGCGGGATTGGTGCTTCTGTTTCCACTGTTGGCAGCGATTGCGATTACAATAAAGGCCACAAGCCGCGGGCCGATCTTCTTTCGGCAGCAAAGAATTGGGCTGAACGGAAAGCCCTTCACCATCTTGAAGTTCAGGACGATGTACATGCACCTTTGCGACACATCAGGTGTGCTGCAAACGGTTGCCGATGACCCTCGCGTGACCTGGATCGGCAATTTTCTGCGCAAAAGCAATTTCGATGAATTGCCGCAGCTGATCAATGTCCTGAAAGGGGAAATGTCCCTGGTAGGCCCGCGTCCTCATGTTCCGGGCATGCTCGCGGCTGGTCTTCCTTACCAGGAGTTCGATCAGCGCTACATGGAGCGCCACATGGTTCGGCCGGGCATTACGGGTCTGGCACAGATTAACGGTTGTCGCGGTGAGACCAATACAGAACTTACCGCCCGTATGCGCCTCGAATATGACCTGATTTACATCCGGGCGCGATCAATTCCGTTGGATGTAACTGTACTGGGCCAGACGATTGTCAGAGAATTCTTCAGGGGCAACGGCTACTGATCCCACTGACACTCCGCCCAGTTTGGGTGCTCAATCGTCTTTGATCAACGAGGCGATATGCTGGAGAGCAAGCAGGTACCCTTGAGTCCCGCAACCAGCGATAACGCCATCCGCCCTGGCAGAAACGTAGGAATGGTGCCGAAAACTCTCGCGTTTGTGTATGTTTGAAATGTGCACTTCGACTACCGGAAAGGTGCATGCGTTCAGCGCGTCCAGGATGGCGACAGATGTGTGCGAATAGGCTGCCGGGTTGTTAATGATCCCACTTGCCTTCTCTCTTGCCTCTTGCACCCAATCGACGAGTTCGTGTTCGGCGTTGCTCTGGCGAAATTCAATTTTCAGCCCAAGCCCGCCAGCCTCGTTTTGACAGAGTTGGCTTACGTCATCCAACGTTTGGTAGCCGTAGATTTCCGGCTCCCGCTTTCCCAGGAGGTTCAAGTTCGGCCCGTTCAGGATATAGATGACTTTTGCCATGAATTAGCTTCCTCGTACTACCTGGCCAGCATGTAACCGAAGCCTGCATTTTGCCAGCAATTCAGCCACTTGAGGGCAAAAAGTTTGTGGAGATCAAAAGTGGACAAGAGCAAGATGTCACACCTACTTGCACTTGTCAGATTTACGTACTATTAACTATAAACTTCCAATGTGAAAGAAAATCAATTTAGCGGATTACGATGATCAAGCTGCGTGAACGGCTGGACACACTTGAAGCACTGATGGCGGCCATTGACGGCTATCAGCATCTTCCGATTGATGTTCTTTCCCAATTCCTGTTGGACCACTACACCGTGGATCTGGATGTGCTGGCAGAATTTGCTGACAAACTTGAAGCAAGTGCTGCTCAAACTGCTCAAAGTGTGCTGCAACCGGTTGGCTCCATCGCGGCAGCGTGAACCGGCAACAACACCGAAGTCCCTGATGTTTATCCGGATTTTTTACCTTACTATCCGATCGCGGTGACGTTCTCAGCACCTTCATCCGGTGGTCCGCCCTGTCCGTGTGGTTGACCGGGACCGCCCTGCCAGATTTTCTGTCTGTTGCGAATTTCGCGCGGCGCCGGACCAAAGTAGGTCGCTGTCTTGATGAAATCCCGTGGATGCAGGATCACGCTCGAAACGCGCTGATAGAGCGATTTTGCCGAGATCGGTTTGGACAAAAGTTCATGAACACCCAGGCGGCGCGCTTCAACAATGCGGCTGCGCTCGGTGTGTGCTGTCACCATAATGATCGGGATGTAAGCAAAGGGATTGTTTGGGCTGCGGATCATGCGCACCATATCGGCCCCGTCCAGAATGGGCATGACCCAATCCAGAATGAGGATATCCGGATTCGCACGGTCCATCGCCTCGAGGCCGGATGCTCCGTCCTCGGCTTCCACAATGCGGCGTGCGCCGAAACCCTGCAGCATCGTGCGCAGGATCGTCCGCATGTAGGCACTGTCCTCGACCAGCAAAAATGTCAGAGAGGCAAGATCCAGGCTCACCTAGTCCTCCTTGTTTCCCCAAAGTCTTGACATGAAAGTCTGAACAATGAGTTAGCCTGCGTTGTCGCCGGCATCATCGTCCCCGACGTCAGGTCTCCTCCGGCGCCCGTAATTGCCCCAACACAGCGTTTACGCGACCGCCTGATATTCCACGATCGGTTTCATTCCTTGGTAATGTTGCGGCGAATTAACTTTTTCTCTGCCATTCAATTAACGTGACTTTCAGGGGTGCTGCTTCATGTTGCTGCCACAACAAAAACAAGAACCGAGGCTCCATTGCCAACATTTGCCAGACCCAGTTTTCACAAGGCCAAGCAATTCGACGAGGATGATATCTTCTCGTTCGATAACGACCGGGATCGCTCCGGTTTCGCTGACGTTCTGCGGGAAAATGCGCTGTTGATTTCAGGTGTCAGCCTGGTCCTGGTCGCCGTATGCATGGCGATCTCGATTGTTCCAGGATCCTAGATCATTCCCGTTCATGCCGGATGAGCCCTAGGAGGGCTCACTTGCAGAAAACAGTGCGACGCACCCCATCATCTCGATGTCCACGCTCCTGAACCTTCGGGACAATTCGGCTTCCAGGCACTCGCGTGTATCGTTTTCATTCGAAAAGACGCCTTTGTCATTGTAGATCCGCATGAGCTTTCGCGCCCAGGCTGAGTGGGAGGCGTTTCCCTTCAGAATGGTTGCACCGAAAAGAATTCCATCATCCGCCAGGTGCGGTTTCAGATGATCGAACAGGATCGACTTTTCAGTCATTGTTCCTGGAAGACAATGCAGAAGATAATTCATGCCGATGGAGCGAAACGACCCCAAGTGCTTCAGCCACGGTACGAGTGCATCTGCATGTATCTTGTCCGGTGCATATCTGGCGATCCTTGAAGCCGCCTTTTCCAGGCAGGCCTTGTTCGGATCCATCAGTGTTATTCTTGGAGAGGAAACCGGAAATGTTGCTTTGTCGAGGAAAAAACCGGTACCAACCCCTACATCCAGGTGATCTTCAGAGAGGCTTCGATTGTAAAGCGCTATGAGGAACTCGCTTGGACATCGCCAGATGAAACGGTTCGAAAATCCGAGCACAAGAGCGTCGTAAATCGCCAGCGACATCTTGGAATAGACTGCGTAGCCAGCCTTGTGTGCTTCGGGAAACCGATCCATACGAACTCCCCCGTTCATTCCCGGACACAACTGACCAAGGTCAGCAAACGCGTATCTGATATCACGCCCGGCGAAAAGCCTCAGTCGTTTTCAGACGCCGCTCCACCTGTTCAGTCCGGCAAATCATCATCGTCCAGAATACGCCATTTGGCGCCTTCAAGGTCGTCATACTGACCGCTTTTTAGCGACCAAAGGAAAGCGACCAGGCCCAGTCCTCCGAGAAACAATGCGATCGGGATCAGGTAAATCAGAACGTCCATGAACGATAATCCTCACTGCCCCCGAGTAGAATTTTCTTCTGAGCCTGTTTGAACACTCCGGTTAACTTCTCCCCAGCGCAGTTTCAAGGCATTTGCCGTCACGGCAAGCGAAGAAGCAGACATAGCCACCGCTGCCATAAGCGGCGTCACAAAACCGGCAACGGCAATCGGAACAGCGATGACATTGTAAAGTGCCGAGATCCAGAGGTTCTGTTCGATAGCAGCCCTCGCTTTCTTGGAGAGCCGAAGGGCGTCAGCAACCGGCATGAGTTTTTCGCCAAGGAACACCGCGTCGGCCGCGGCCTGGCTGAGATGCACCGCCGAGACGGGAGACAATGATACGTGTGCTCCAGCGAGAGCCGGTGCATCATTGAGGCCATCTCCAACCATCAGCACCTTTCGGCCCTGACGCTGCAACTCTTCCAGACGCGCAATCTTCTGGGCAGGCTTCATACCTGCGCGCCAGTCTGCAACCTCAAGCGTTTCGGCACAATCGGCAACAGCAGGTTCCGTATCGCCGGACAGGATCTCAAGCTTATAGCCCTGTTCGGCGAGAAGTCCGATGACCTGTCTGGCATCAGGGCGGAGCCGCTGACGGAATGCAAGCAGACGAACAGGTTTCTCACCAAACCGAATTGCGAGCAGTGATGCTCCAGGCGTCGATTTCAGCGCTTTCTCAACGTCTTCCGGTCCGGCGCCGCAATAAAGCGGGCTGCCGAGCCGCAACACCTCGCCGCCGACCTTTGTTTCCAGTCCAGCACCGGAAACTTCTTCCACATTCGGCAATGGGACCAACGCACCGGTTGCTTTCACCAGTGCGGCCGACAAAGGGTGGCGGCTCGCGAGCGCGAGACGGCCAGCCAAAGTGATCACCTCGTCATCGGGATCAATGGTTCCGCAAAGATCGGGCTCAGCAAGCGTAAGCGTGCCGGTCTTGTCGAAGAGGATGGTGTCGATGTCCGAAAGCCGTTCGATGGCGTCTCCGGAATTCAACAAAATGCCGCTTCTGAACAGCTGGCCGGAGGCGACGACCTGTACTGCGGGAACTGCGAGACCAAGTGCGCAGGGGCAAGTGATAATCAGCACGGAGATGGATATCACCAAAGCCGGTTGCCAGGACAAGCCGGCGAGTAGCCAACCAAGGAAAGTCAGCGCGGCGGCCCCGTGTACCAGAGGGGCGTACAGCCGCGCCGCGCGATCTGCGATGCGGACGTATTTCGATTTCGCCTGGGAAGCAGCTTCCAGCAGTCGGTTGACTTCATCGAGCAAGGTTGCCCCGGACGCCGCCTCAACGCGCACCTGGAGAGCACCTGCCCCATTCAGTGTGCCGGCATAAACACGTTGACCTGGCTTTACCGGGACCAGAACACTCTCTCCGGTTACCAGGCTCTGATCGATTTCCGACTGGCCCGTTTCCACGACGCCATCGATCGGAACCCGCTCACCGCCGGATACAAGCACGAGATCGCCTGAATTGACCTTGGAGAGCGGGATTTCCCTGACGGTTCCATCAGGGTTGATCCTGGCGGCAACTTCTGCCTTCAGCGCTGCAATGTTTTCGGCGAACGAACGCGTGCGGCCGCGCATGTTATGATCGAGATAGCGACCGACCAGCAGAAAGAACAACAGCATCACAGCCGATTCAAAATAAGCATGATGCTGGTGCTGCAGGGTTTGAACGACTGACAGGGCAACTGCCAGAAACACGCCGATGACAATCGGAACGTCCATGTTGAGGCGTCCGGCGGCAAGAGCGTTAAAGGCGCTTTTCACGAACGGACGACCTGCATAAGCAACCGTCGGCAGGGCAATCAACGCAGAGAGCCAATGGAAGAAATCCCTTGTTTCCGGAGTGATATCGGTGGCATTGCCCGACCACACCGACACTGACAGAAGCATGATGTTCATGCCTGCAAATCCCGCTACAGCAAGGCAGCGCAACAATTGCTTGCCGGTCCTGTCCAGGCGTTCCTTCTGGCTCGCAGGATCAAACGGATGTGCGGTGTAGCCAAGCCGAGCCAGCTCGGAAACGATTTCATCAGCGCCGGTCTGATCTTCAACCCAGTCCACGGCCAGCCGATGGCTGGTCAGATTGACCCGCGCGGTTCGTATACCCGGCAGGCGTTTCAGGCCGCGTTCGATCTCCCCCATGCATGCAGCACAGGTGATCCCGTCGACAGCGAGATCCATATGGACCGCACCGTCTTTTCCGGGTGTAACAAATGCCTGCCAATCACGTTGATGAACCGTCACGACCTATGCCTCAGTCTTTCAGGAAAATCCGGTTCTCGGATTTGAATACCCTTTTGCCGTCCTGCTCAATTTCTAGAACGAGCATCCAGTTGCCCGGGTGTACCTTGTCGAGTGTTCCGAGATAGCGTCCACCGCCATCCGCATTGAGGATCACTTCGATGTCAGCCTTTTCCTGAGCCGGGTGTTGCAGGGTTGCCTGAACGTCGACGCCATAGAGCGGCGTTCCCTCGGCATCAGCTGCGGTGACCAGAAGTTGGTGACCGGCCTCCCCCGCAGACACAAACTCGCTGGACACCTGCCAGTTGAGTTGTTCCTGAGCTTTGGCGGCAGCTATCTCGCTGTTGTAGTTCTGACCTGCCTCGTACGAGCTTTCCACCACCACGCCCGGGAATGACCCGAGCGCGAGATAAACGAAGATCCCATTGGCGGCGAAAATGACCGCAAAGAAGCCGATCAGCCAGGCGAGCACGGTCTTGCCTGTCATTGGCTTGGGTTCTTTTGCGTTTGTCTGAACCATTGTCATCCTAAACTCCTCAAGGCTTGCCTGGGGCTTTGAAGGTATCTTTGGTGGTGACCACTTCACCCATTACACTTTCGGTAATGCGGAACGTGACCGACGTCGAATGAGGCATATCCACCCAAGGAGGAGACGTTACAAGAACGCGTACTTCCCGGGTAGTATCCGGCCCGACTTCAATGATTGGTCGGCCTGCAAACGTCGATTCCGCTCCAACCGCTTCAACCAATGTGTTCGAAGGCATGCCTTCCACATGAAGCATGAAGCTGCGGGCATGACGGCGCTTGTTGGACAAGCGAACCGTATAACCATTGCGTACTGTGCCATCGGACTGCTCGACAAAGATCGGGTTACGGTCATGCAAGACGCTGATGTCAGCAAAATCCCGGTTCAGCAACGTGAACAGCATGATGGCCCCGACAAGCGCGATGATCGCGACATAGATGACGGTGCGAACCCGAACGAACTCGTATACCGGCTCCTTGCCTTCAAGCCGACGTTCAATGTTTTCATCCGTGTCGTAACCAATCAAACCTGTCGGTTTGCCGATCTTGGTCATGATGTTGTCGCAGGCATCGATGCAAAGACCACACTGGATGCAATCCAGCTGCATTCCCTTGCGAATGTCGACACCGGTCGGGCATACCTGAAAACACTGGAAACAGTCGATGCAGTCACCGGCAGGAAGGCCCTGTGCTGCAAGTTTCTTGTTCTGCTTCAGCGATCCGCGAGGCTCACCCCGGTCCCAGCGGTAGGTTACGTTCAGCGCCTTTTCATCCGTAAGTGCTGCCTGAATACGTGGCCAGGGACACATGTAGATGCAGACCTGCTCGCGCATGAAACCTGCAAGCAGATAAGTTGTCGACGTCAGAATCAGGATCCAGATGTAGGCGATCATAGGCGCCTGGAATGTCAACAACTGCCAGACGAGAGTAGGCGCATCATTGAAGTAAAGAACCCAGGCTCCGCCGGTCCACCAGGCAATCATCAACCAGAAGAAGTGCTTGGTGGCGCGCTTGCGAAGTTTGGTGAATGTCCAGGGATCCTTGTCGAGCGCCATGCGTTCGCGTCGGTCACCTTCGACTTTCCGCTCTACCCAGAGAAACAAGTCCGTCCAGACTGTTTGCGGGCACAGATAGCCGCACCAGATCCTGCCGGCGACTGCGTTCATCAGAAACAGCGCCAAAGCGGCAATGATCAGCAGGCCTGTAAGATAATAGACTTCCTGCGGCCAGATCTCGATGAAGAAGAAATATGCCCTTGCCTTCTCCATGTCGATCAGAACTGCCTGCGATGGTGCGTCCGGTCCGCGGTCATAGCGGATGAAAGGCAGGAAGTAATAAATGCCAAGCGTTATGAATAGTAGCGTCCACTTGATCCTACGGAAGGTTCCGTGAGTCGCCATGGGATAGATCTTTTTGGCAGACTCGAACCAAGTATCCGGATTCCCGCCCTCATGCGTATCGGTGTCCGTAGACATACCGTCCGTCCTCTTTCACGCGATCCTGCCCCAATAGGATCCTGGATAACCAATTAGCCACCACTCGCGAGCGGTGTGGCTTTAAATTAATCCGGCGCAAAGCGTCACACTTTGCGCCGGATCAATAGCTTCAGGCTTTCCGGCGCATATGCCGCACCTTCACAGCCAATTTACTGACCTCCACCGAACGAGTGGACATAGACCGTCAGCGACTTGACGGTTGCCGGGTCAAGACGCGTGCCCCAGGCAGGCATCACGCCGTTGCGTGCGTTGTGCACCTGATTTTTGATGTCCGCGAGCGTCTTGCCATAGAGGTAGTTTGCGGACATCAGGCTCGGTGCTCCGACTTCCTGAACGCCTTCCAGGTTGTCACCATGACAGGCCGCGCAGTTGTCTTCGTAAAGAACCTGACCGGCCGCCAGATCGACACCCTCATCCGTATCCAGACCGGCGCGAGACGCAACGAAGTTGGAAACCTGATTGATCTCGTCCCGGCTGAGCAGCTCGTCACGGCCGAAGGCGGGCATGTCACCGACACGTGTGTCGTCATTGTCCGTCCGGATACCGTAAAGAAGAGTGGTGTGGATGTCGTCCAGCGTACCGCCCCAGATCCAGGTATCGTCCTGGAGGTTGGGATAGCCTTCAGCACCCGTACCACCCGAGCCGTGACACGGCGCACAGTTGTCACCGAATGCCGCCTGGCCGTTGGCCAGTGCAAACTGAAGCAGTTCCTGATCCTTGGAGATGTCCTCCAGGGATGTCGCAACGATCTTGTCAGCGTATTCGGAACGGTCCGCCACGCCTTTCTCGTAAGCTGCGATTGCTTCCTCTCGCTGGTTGGCGCCCAGGACACCCGTGGTGTAGCTGGAGACGAGCGGCCATGATGGGTAGAGCACCCAGTAGATCACGGCCCAAACCACCGTGACATAGAACAGGTACAGCCACCATTTCGGCAGAGGATTGTTCAGCTCCTTCAGGCCATCCCATTCGTGGCCGGTCGTTTCGACCCCGGAGATTTGGTCGATTTCCTTTTTGTGCATGTCTGCCATGGATCAATCCTCCCGAAACGGGATCTGGGCAGCGTCGTCGAACTTTTTGCGGTTCTTCGGCCACAATGCGTAGGCCAGAACGATGCCGAACAGGATCATGAAGTAGATGAGGCCCCAGGTCTGCGCGAAGCCAGCGAAAGCGGTATACGTCTCGTTCATCGCACTTACCTCGAGTTTGCCTTGTCGTCGTAGATGGAGAAGTCGACCATGGTGCCCAGCACCTGGAGATAGGCGACGAGTGCGTCCATCTCGGTTACTTCCTTCGGATTGCCATCAAAGTCGCGAACCGTTGCGGTGGGCCAACGCTCTTCGAATGCATAGGCAGCATCCGTATCCGGCATGGCCTGACCGACGAGGTCGGACTTCGCGTTTTCCACCTGCTCATCCGTGTATGGCACGCCGATGATGGTGTTGACCGACAAGGCTGCCTTGATGTCCCGCGTGTTCAGCCGGTTTTCCGCCAGGAACGGGTAGCCGGGCATGATGGACGCCGGAACCAGCGAACGCGGATCCACGAGGTGCTCCACGTGCCATTCGTCGGAGTACTTGCCGCCAACACGGGCAAGATCCGGACCGGTACGCTTGGATCCCCACTGGAACGGATGGTCATACATGCTTTCTGCAGCCAGCGAGAAGTGACCGTAACGCTCCAGCTCATCGCGCATCGGACGGATCATCTGCGAGTGGCAGAGGTAGCAACCTTCGCGGATGTAGATATCACGACCGGCAAGCTCCAACGGAGTGTACGGCCGCATGCCTTCGGTCTTTTCGATCGTGCTCTTCAGATAGAAGAGCGGAGCGATTTCGACCAGGCCGCCAATGGCGACCATGACCAGAATACCGACCAAGAGAACGAAGGAGTTCTTTTCAAAGACTTGGTGTTTGTTCCAAAGTGACATTGTTGTCCCTCCCTTATTCGGCCGGAGCCAGGGAGCCAGCCGGCGCGGCATCGGCTTCTTCAGCCTCGCCATGACGGACGGTCATCCAGAGATTGTAGGCCATGATGACGGCACCGAGTACGAAGAGCGCACCGCCCAAGGCACGGATGATGTAGAAGGGATGCATCGCTTCCACGGTCTCGACGAAGGAATACTCCAGGAAGCCGAGGCTGTCGTAAGCGCGCCACATCAGCCCCTGCATGATACCGGAGACCCACATCGCTGTGATGTAGAGAACGATACCGATCGTCGACAGCCAGAAGTGCCAGTCAACCAGACGCAGGGAATACAGCTGCTTCTTGTTCCACAGCCACGGGATCAGGCAGTAGAGCGCACCGAAGGAGATGTAACCAACCCAGCCGAGTGCACCGGAATGCACGTGACCAATGGTCCAGTCGGTGTAGTGCGACAGGGAGTTGACCGAGCGCAGGCTCATCAACGGACCTTCGAATGTCGACATGCCGTAGAAGGCAACCGACACCACCATCATGCGCAGAACCGGATCGGTTCTCAGCTTGTCCCATGCTCCGGAGAGCGTCATCAGACCGTTGATCATTCCGCCCCATGACGGCATCCAAAGGATGATGGAGAAGGTCGCGCCGAGCGTGGAAGCCCATTGCGGCAGAGCCGTGTAGTGCAAGTGGTGCGGACCTGCCCAGAGGTAGATGAAGATCAGCGCCCAGAAGTGCACGATGGACAGACGGTAGGAATATACCGGCCGGTCGGCACGCTTCGGGATGAAGTAGTACATGATGGCAAGGAAGCCTGCGGTCAGGAAGAAGCCCACCGCGTTATGGCCGTACCACCACTGCACCATCGCATCCTGAACGCCGGACCAGACGATGTATGACTTGGTCGAATATATCGAAACCGGGATCGTCAGGTTGTTGGTGACGTGCAGCAGTGCGATCGTGACGATGAATGCCAGATAGAACCAGTTCGCCACATAGATGTGCGGTTCTTTGCGCTTCCAGAGCGTGCCCAGGAACAGGAAAAGATAGAAGACCCAGACGATGGTCAGCCACAGGTCGGCATACCATTCCGGTTCTGCATATTCCTTGGACTGCGTCGCACCAAGCAGATAGCCCGTGCCAGCGATCACGATGAAGATGTTGTAGCCGATGATCACGAACCAAGGCAGGATCTTGCCCGGCATGCGGACGCGGCAGGTCCGCTGTACCACATACATGGACGTTGCCAGCAGCACGTTACCGCCAAACGCAAAGATCACCGCGGAGGTGTGCAGCGGACGGAGACGGCCGAAGTTGGTCCAGGGCAGATCAAAGTTCAAAGCCGGCCAGGCCAGCTGGAGTGCAATGATCAAACCTACCGTGAATCCCGCGATTCCCCAGAACATCGATGCGACCGCACCGAACTTCACCGGGCCAAGATTGTAGTTGGGTTTTCCGTCGATTTCGGCCGGGATCGGTTCGCCGCCATCGTCGAAATAGTTCTTGAAAATCAGAAACACACTGACCGCGGCAAAGAATGCCCCGATGCCAGCGTGAAATGCCATG
The DNA here is from genome assembly GCA_039195965.1 of Pseudomonadota bacterium. Classification (GTDB taxonomy): domain Bacteria; phylum Pseudomonadota; class Alphaproteobacteria; order Rhizobiales; family Stappiaceae; genus Roseibium. The sequence goes on along the minus strand of JBCCVB010000007.1, from coordinate 31,332 downwards.
ACCTGATCAAAGGTCTTACCTGCCACAATAAGGCAGACAAATGCGAGCAGCACAAGGAAGATGGCGAACCCACCCTCCTCGAGCGAGACCAGATTGGTCTTTTTATGTGCCATTTTAGCGCCCCAGTCCTTAGAATCCATACAAGGTGCCAACGATGGCACGACCATGCGCACGACTCCTTTTGAGCCGCGTTGATTCATATCAAGGGGGGTCTTACTGCATTCAAAGATGTGAAAGTTGCATGCAGAATGTCGCATGCCCCGGGCAGAGTGTCGCAATAGTAGTTTTGCGTACTCGGCCAAGCGCTCGCAATAGCGCAAAAACTCCCCTCCGGGCAAAACCTTAACACGCATTCCGACCAAAATCGCGGACCAGGTATCCGCGGATTTTCAACGGTGCCATCGGCCCTTCTGCCGTGTGACCGCCCATGCAAACTGCACCCAGAGAAATTTCGCCGCAGGTCTGAAATGTCGTCCGAAGACCAGATCGCGGCTCCCTCGGGAGCGAACCTGAAATCAGCAACACACACCGTTTGGAGGCAAACTACAGTTGTGGCAATCCTGTCTCCCGCCCTTGATCTCCATCGCAAAAATCGGATTTGCAGTTTCGCCGGCAACAGATCACTGTTGCTCCCATACGCATTGGAGAACGTTAAATGTCTGCACATGAACTCCGCCCCTGGTTGCCGGACACCGTGGCAAGCCGCATCGACGGCATTATCGACAACACCCGGTCGATGACCTCGGCTCAAATCAACGGCCGGATAGACGCCCTGGTGGAGGAAAACCGCACGATCCACGAACGGGATTGCTTCAACCTCAATCCGGCGACAAACGTCATGAACCCGAAAGCGGAGGCTCTGCTGGCCAGCGGTCTCGGCTCGAGGCCCTCGCTCGGCTATCCGGGTGACAAGTACGAGATGGGGCTTGAGGCAATTGAAGAGATCGAGGTCATTGCAGCCGACCTTGCCTGTGAGGTCTTTCACTCGACATATGCGGAAATCAGGGTCGGTTCAGGAGCTCTTGCCAATCTCTATTCGTTCATGGCGACCTGCGATCCCGGCGACACAATCATTGCGCCCCCGGCTTCCGTTGGCGGGCACGTGACGCATCACGCTCCCGGTTGTGCAGGGCTCTACGGTTTGAAAATCCACGAAGCTCCGGTCGACGGCGATGGCTACACGATCGATCTGGAAGGACTACGCCGGCAAGCGCTGGAACTGCGGCCAAAGCTCATCACCATCGGCATGAGTCTGAACCTCTTCCCTCACCCGGTTTCACAGATCCGCGCTATCGCAGATGAAGTTGGTGCCTACGTCCTCTTCGACGCGGCGCACCAATGCGGGATGATTGCCGGCAAAGTCTTCGCCGATCCGCTGGCTGAAGGTGCTCATCTGATGACGATGAGCACCTACAAGAGCCTCGGAGGACCAGCTGGTGGGCTTATCGTCACCAACGATCAAGTTCTTTCGGAAAAACTGGATGCGATTGCCTTTCCCGGACTAACAGCCAATTTCGACGTCGCCAAATCCGCCGCGCTCGCGGTTTCCCTTCTCGACTGGCGCGACTTCGGTACTTCCTATGCCGAAAAGATGGTCTCAACGGCCAAAGCGCTCGCGGACGCTCTGTCGATGGAAGGTTTGCCGGTTTATTCAACCAAGAACGGTTACACAGCTTCCCACCAATTTGCATTGGAAGCCGCAGCGTTCGGAGGTGGTCAGGCTGCTTCGAAGAAGTTACGCAAGGCAGGTTTTCTTGCCTGCGGCATAGGTCTGCCCATCCCGCCGGTTGAAGGAGACATGAATGGCTTGAGGTTCGGCACGCCGGAACTCGTTCGCTGGGGCATGGATGAAAGCGACATGGCTCAGCTTGCTCGCTTGATTGCAGAGGCGCTGCGATCGAACGATCCGGAATCGATGGCGGAACGCGTCGGAGAATGGCGCCGGAGCTTCAAGAGCCTGCACTTCATTCGTGCCTGAACCATGGAAAAGCGGAACAGCGGCAAAATCATTCGCTGTTCCAATTCCGATCCGAAACGAACAAACGGATCAATAGCAACAAAGTCATTCGCCACCAGAATTGTGATTGCTGCCCCCTATCAACTGAGGCTGTTTCTCACCACTACGGTGGTCGATTGACTGGCCTTTGAACGACAACCTGTACCTATCCTGTACCTATCCTGTACCTTCTTCTTATCCCTTTATACTCATTACCTGTCCCATTCATTTCATCGATGGAACAAAATTTTTTGCCTCGTCTGCCACTCATCTATTCAGCTGAGAATGCAATCGTCATGGCCACACTCACCAATCGCCAAATCTCAGTTTAATAAGGAATTTCTTTTGCAAATCGACCAACATGCAGGTCATTATTCCGCATAGAATCCGAGCTGGATCCCTGACATGACGTTTCCATATCGCAGCACTCAAGGGAAATCTTCTTGACAAAATGCCCGATCACAATGAAGGTACAGGTAGGAACAGGTACTAAATATGAAAGCAGCAAAGAACATCGGCCTTCCCAAAGCGGAACAACTGGCACAGACGATCGAGCGGGAGATCCGCGAAGGCCGGTTTGGGCATGGGGATCAACTTGAGAGCGAAGGTGCCCTCATGCGCCGGTTCTCCGTGAGCCGAAACACTGTTCGGCGCGGTCTGGAGAAGCTCTCTCGACAAGGACTTATCACGACACGAACCGGCATCGGCTCGTTTGTCACTTACGACGGCACCACGATCGACAGCAACCTCGGTTGGACCGTGGCCCTTTCCGAAGGTGAAGGCACCGTCGAGACCCGGCTTTTGTCACTCGAACGGGCACCCAGCTCCGAGGCAAACACTGCGCTGAATATGGAGACCGATTACCTCTGCCTCGACCGTCTTCGCTTTTGTCAGAAGGCAAATTGCGGAATTTCGCTGGAACGGAGCCGCCTTCCCTGGAGACCGGAATTCGAGGCTGTCCTTCGTGAGGGACTGCACGGCGACTCACTCAGCGAAACGCTCGGTGAATTCGGACTTGTCGCGGCCAGCGGTGAAGAGATGGCAGATGTCGTTCCAGCTCTGTCGGGAGCAGACGCTGCGATCATGAAACGACCGGTCGGCGACCCCATGCTTCGCCTTCGTCGCGTTACACGTTGCGCGGACAGTTCGGCGCTCGAATATGTCGAGAGCCTTCTGGATCCTGCGCGCTTTGGCTTGAGGATATCGTTTTGATCTCTCAGATGGACAGAGCCATGGGGGCACTCGCCGGTGTCGCTCTGGGAGACGCGTTGGGAATGCCTGCGCAGACACTCCCAAGGCAGGACATCCTGTCCGCCTATGGCCGCATCTCTGACTTTGTTGCGCCTTTCCCCGGTCACCCGGTTTCCCACGGCCTTTCCGCCGCGCAGGTGACGGATGATACCGAACAGACTTTGCTTCTGGCGGAATTGCTGACCTCGAACCCGGATGGCTTTGACGATCATCTTTGGGCGCAAACCTTGCTCGACTGGGAAGCCGATGTTCGCGACCGGGGGCTTCTGGACTTGCTCGGTCCCTCTTCAAAGGCAGCCCTTGAGGCACTGGCCGCCGGCGCGTCGGTGAAAGAAACAGGCAAAAACGGCACCACGAATGGCGCTGCCATGCGTATCGCGCCCGTCGGCATCATGATGCCGGCCGATGACGGCGTGAGGCTTGTTGAAAAGGTGGTAGAGGCCTGCCAGGTCACGCACTCTTCCCGCGAGGCGATTGCAGCAGCCTCGGCCGTAGCCATGACAATCAGTCAGGGGATCGCCGGTTCCGACCTGGAGGCCGCACTTCCCAGAGCACTCGAAGCATGCAAACTCGGCAGCAAAAAGGGCCACCCTGTCGGCGAAGCCCACATGGAAACAAGGATCTCCGAGGCGCTCGAGGCTGCGACAGACGGCGGAGAAGAAGCGTTGCTGAAGACCACGGGCAACTCCGTGGCAAGTCGTGAATCCGTGGCTGCCGCGTTCGGCATCGCATGGCTTGCAAACGGCGATCCGTGGCAGGCGGCTCTTCTCGCCGCAAACTTCGGTGACGATACCGACACGATCGGGGCAATTGCTTGCTCTATGGTTGGTGCCTGCTCGGGGCTGACCGCCTTTCCGACCGACAAGATCAACCAGGTTCTGCAGGTCAACAACCTCAACCTGGAACCGGTCGCTGCATCCCTCTTGCGAGTTCGCGACAACAAATCAGGTGACCGGAGGTCCACGCAATGACCCCGCGCATGGTCCAGCTTTCCGGTGTGATCGTCGATCTGATCTACAACGTCGAGCAAGTGCCGGTACCCGGTACCGAGGCGATTGTCCATGACAGCACGCTGACTGCAGGCGGCGGCATAAACGCAATGATTGCCGCACGCCGCACCGGAGTTGAGGTGGACTACGCCGGGACGCTAGGCACTGGACCGCTCTCGGACATCGTGGAAAAAGCGCTCAAGGCGGAAGAGATTAAAGTTCTGCGCTCACGCCTAAAGGGCTTGGATCAGGGTTGCTGTACAGTTCTTGTCGACAGGCAGGGAGAGCGCAGCTTTATCGCGGCACCGGGCGCAGATGGCGTGGTGCGTGCCGGGGACCTGGCGGGGATCAAGGTTAGTGCCGAAGACTGGTTTCTGATTTCCGGCTATGCGCTCGGCTATGCCGAAAGCCATGAAGCGCTTACCCAATGGTTGGCAAACCCACCTTCAGGTCTTCAACTGGTCTTTGACCCCTGCCCGCTCGTCGCCCAGATCAAACCGGCCGCGCGCGAGGCTGCGACGAATGCGGCAACCTGGATCACGGCAAATCAGACGGAAGCGGAATTCCTGACGGGCCTCACCGATGCGGCCGAGGCTGCTTCTGTCCTGGCGAAGGGACGCGCGGGAGGCGCGTTGGTTCGCATGGGTGCAGACGGTTGTCAGTTTGCCGCGACAGATGGTGAGAGCATCCATCTTCCAGGTCACGTTGTTGAGGCAATAGACACGAACGGCGCGGGAGACGCCCACACAGGTGCCTTCATTGCTCTGTTGTGCCGTGGTGAAGCGCCGCTCGATGCAGCAAAAATCGCCAATGTCTGCGCCGCACTGTCGACAACAAGGGAAGGCCCCGCGACGGCACCGTTTCTGAATACGGCACTGGAGGCAATGGGCCGGTAAATCGCACATGCGCTGGCCCGAAAATCATTCTGATACAGGAGGAGAGAATGAAAAGACTGCTATTGACCACGGCACTGGCGCTTGTTGCCCAAAGCGCGTTTGCCGATGAAATCCGGGTCCTGAACTGGCAAGGCTACGGCACTGACATCGATTGGTCGCTTGAAGCCTTTACCGAGGCGACCGGACACACGGTCGTGCACGAGTACTTCACCTCCGAACAGGAGATGCTGACAAAGCTGAGGACCAACCCCGGCGCTTATGATGTCGTCCTGATCAACGCGGCATATACCGCGCGAGCAAAGGATGAAGGATTGATTGCTCCTATCGACAGTTCGAAAATTCCGAACTTTGTGGATCTGGACCCCAGCCTGGCGGAAAACGAGGATCTGAATCCCGGCGGTGAACTTTATGGTGTTCCCTGGACCTGGGGCCTGACATCGCTTGCGGTCAATGCAAGCGAGTTCTCCGAAGCGCCGACATCACTTTCGGTCCTTTGGGATCCAGCGCTTAAGGGCCGGGTTTCAATTCGCGATGACGGGCTTGAAGCAGTTCAGTTTGCCGCAATGGCGACCGGCCAGAACATCAACGACATTCAGGATATGGACGCCGTCAAGGAGAAGCTGACCGAGCTGCTGCCGCAGATCACGACGTTCTGGGGATCTGAGAACGACTGGAACCAGTACATGGCCTCGGGTGAGTTCGTCGTCGCGACCTATTGGTCCGGCTCGGCTTCCCGCTCAATCGCCAAGGGCCTTCCGATCACGTTCGTGGTGGCTGAGGAAGGCGCTATCGGCTGGCTGGACGGCCTGTCGGTTCCCTCCACGTCAGAACACGTGGATGCTGCCTATGCCTTTATCAACTGGATGATCGATCCGGAGTTCTACGTGAAGTGGGATGCCGAGGGAGCACCGGCAACATCAAATGCCAAGGCGGCAGCCAGCCTTCCCGAAACCAGCTTCAACCGCAAAGTCCTGGGTGACCCGGCGACGGTTGCCAAGGTCCAGTTCATGCGGCCAGTCTCCGACGAAGACCGCGAGACCTACCTGAAGCTCTGGCAAGGCCTGAAAGCCAACCAGTAACGGCTGATCAAGGGGAGACGGGAAGTCGTGAGCACCATGATGGCGCGTGAAGACCGGACACGAGCGCTTATGCTTCTCTCTCCGGCTTACATCTGGCTGACGGTCGCGGTTTTTCTGCCGCTTTCGGCAATGGCCTATTTCAGCTTTCTTTCGGACGTGCCGTTCGGCGAACGTCAATGGCACGTCACACTGGACAACTATCGGGAGTTTCTCGAAACAGGCACCTATGCGACCCTGCTTTGGAAGTCTCTGAAACTCGGGCTTACGGTGACGGCGTTTTCGGTCGTCATCGGCTTCCCCTGCGCCTACGTTTTGGCCAAGGTCATCCGCGGTCGATCGCGGGAAGCTCTTTTCCTGCTCGTCATCCTGCCCTTCTGGTCCAACTCGCTTGTGCGCATCTTCTCCTGGGCCATCGTGTTGCGGGGCAACGGTATCCTGAATACCGCCGTCAATGCGATCCTGCCATGGGATGTGCACGTCAATCTGATGTTCAGTCCAACGGCCATCGTGATCGGGCTGGTCCATTCCTATCTCCCCTACGTCATCCTGACATCGTATCTGGCGCTTCAGGCCATTGACGATACGCTCATCGAGGCCGCCCGTTCGATGGGGGCACCACGCAGAACAATCCTGACCCGTCTGATCCTGCCTCTGGCAGCCCCGGGCATCATCGCAGGAGCGGTTCTGATCTTCGTACCTGTGGTCGGCTCGTTCATGGAACCGCGTCTTCTGGGGGGGCGCTTCGGCACCTACTACGGCACGGTGATCGAGGATCAGTTCGTGGCCGTCTTCAACTGGCCGCTGGGAGCTGCGCTTTCCTTCATTCTTCTGGCGGTCGTGCTGGCTATTCTGGCTGCCTTCAGCCCCATCCTGCGGAGGGCCCAGACATGAGCAATCGTTTTCTTGCCGGTCTCGGCCGCGTCTATGTGGCGCTGATCCTGGTGTTTTTGTATGCGCCGATCCTGGTGATGGCGGCCATGTCCTTCAACGCTTCGGAGTTCTATCAACTTCCCTTCAGCTTCTCGACCGAATGGTACGACAGACTTTGGCGCAACAACGAGATCCTCGCCGCCGCTTGGCGCTCGGTCTGGATCGCCGTCATCGTCACCATTGTGGCAACAAGCCTGGGTACGGCCGCCTCGGTCGCGCTTTTCCGGTATGATTTTCGCGGAAAGAAGGTCTTGCAAGTGCTGCTGTTCCCTCCAATTGCCATTCCGTGGCTGATTACCGGGACTGCCATGCTGGTGTTTTTCTTCGGCATCGGCCTTGGACGCGGTACTCCGGCGGTCATTATCGGACACGTTGCCCTGGCACTTCCCTATGTCATCGTCGTGGTAACGGCCAGGCTCACCACCTTTGACCGTACTTTGGAAGAGGCAGCGCGCTCTCTTGGGGCCTCGCCCTGGAAAGTCACCCGTTCAGTGACCATTCCCTGGATTCTGCCCGGAATCATTGCCGGCGGACTGTTCGCCTTTGCCGTCAGCTTCGATCAATTCGTGGTCTCCTATTTCCTTTCGGAGCCGGGCGACAGCACATTGCCGGTGTTGATCTACACCTCGATCCGCAAGGGATTCACCCCCGAGATCAACGCAATTTCAACGATAATCATAGCGGCCTCCATGAGCATCATGCTTCTCGCCGCACGTTACTCGAACTTTGGAGGGGAACGCTGATGGCTGAAGTCAGAGTTGAAAGTCTGATCAAGTCCTATGGGACACTGAAAGCACTGAACGACGTGTCGCTGACTTTTCCCGATGGCGGATTCTTTGGCCTCTTAGGACCCTCCGGCAGCGGCAAGACCACGTTGCTGCGTGCCATTGCAGGTTTCGTAATACCTGACACCGGACGTGTGATCATTGGTGAACAGCCGGTTGAAAATGTGCCCGTCGAACATCGTGAAATCGGCATGGTGTTTCAGAACTATGCGCTCTTTCCAAACATGAGCGTTGCGGACAATGTTGCCTTCGGTCTTGAAGTGCGCAAGGTACCGGCAGCTGATCGAAAGAAGCGGGTTGCCGAAGCCCTTGAGCTTGTGCAACTCGGGCACTTGGGCGACCGCAAGCCTCATCAGCTTTCCGGTGGGCAGCGGCAACGCGTCGCCATGGCCCGCGCCATTGTCACCCAACCACGCGTTCTGTTGCTCGATGAACCACTTTCGGCGCTCGACAAGTCCTTGAGGGTCGACATGCAGATCGAACTCAAGCGCATCCAGCGCGAAGTCGGGATCACAACAATCTTCGTCACCCACGACCAGGAAGAGGCGCTGACCCTATCTGATCAGATCGGTATCCTGAAGGACGGCCGTGTCATACGGCATGGCCCACCACGTGCGGTCTATGATGATCCCAGAGACGAGTTCACCGCGCGTTTTCTTGGAGAAGCCAATCTCTTTTCCGGAACTCCGGAAGACGGCGGTCTCAGATTGCGTGACGGAAGCCTGATTGCCGGGACAAAGGCAGGGAAAATTGCCGTCAGACCCGAAAACCTGGAAATATCCGAAACTGAGCCAAGCACTCCGAACCGCCTGAAGGCCCAGCTGGTTCAAAGGGTATTTGGCGGCGCAATGGGCACCTGCATCATCAACTGGCAGGGAGAGACCATCAAGGTCATCGGTCGGGACCAGGATCTACAGGGCCTTTCCGATACCGGACCCGTTTGGATTTCCTGGGCGGCGGAAAGGACAGTCGAACTGGACGCATGACGCCTTTGAGCCGACGCCACTTAACGCTCGCGCTGACCAAGTACGAGACCGGTCACCAGCGGCAGAAGCAAAACCATTCCGGTGAACCTTGCGATCTGGTGTGCTGCCACGAAGGCCGGATCAAGGTCGAGCATGAATGCCAGAAGCGTCATGACTTCCAACCCGCCCGGGGCGTAGGCAAGCAGCGCCTGGCCAAAGGGAATGTCCACCAGCGTGGACACAAGCAACGCCCCAACGACGGACGTCAGGAACGCAGCGCTGAACGCAGCCAGAGAAGCGCCGAGCACGCTGATGAACTGTCGAAGTGTCATGTTACCGAACCGGCAACCAATCATGGCTCCCATCATCATGAAGCAGGGAGTGACAACGAAGTTCGGAAGCGCCAGCGTCAAGGCACCCGACGCATTCAGTCCCGCGCTCATGAAGAACGCCCCGGTCATCCATCCACCCGGCACCTTGAGCTTCACCGCCACATAGCTGGCGACAAGACACACGGGCAATCCCAACAGAATCTCGCGAAAACTCGAGGACACCACAATGCCCCCTTCTCCCTCGATCACACCGTTTGACGACACGACGGCAAAGGGAAGCAGTGCGACGAGCACGAAGAGACGTACCGATTGGCTGGAAGCAATTCGAGGCAGATCGGCTCCTCGATCGGATGCCAGAGCAATCACATAGGAAAGCGCACCCGGTATCGCGCCGAAGTAAGCCGTTTCCTTCGACCATTTCGCCCCAAAGTGAAGCACAACGTAACCGGCTAGCGTGACGCAAATAACGACGACCAGCAAAAGCGCCATGGAAACAGGCCATTCACCAATGCGTTCGACAACATCCGGGCGCACGCCTGCCCCCATGGAGATGCCGATCAGTACAAACAATGCATCACGCAGGCGGTTTGGCATGACAGTTGGGACCCCGCCGAGCGTGGCCATTGCTACGAATACCATTGCACCGGAAAGCCAGGCAGCCGGTAGATCAAGAATGTAGAACACGGCGCCGCCAAGCGCTGCGATCAGCAGCGTGGCGGTCAATCGAACAATGGTTGTGTCGGGCTTGGCGAGGTTCATTTGAAGCCGTCAGGATTTAAAGATCTTCTGGCGCTATAAATATGTTGATCAGCTTTTGCATCATTGATTGCATTAATCAACATTAAGGAATGACAACCAGCTATGCCGTTATTCCCGGCAAGGTCACCGGAGAAGGCGAAACGAAAGGAGAGCCTTCGATCAGTTCCAGTTGGCAAGCTTGCCTGACCGCGGGCCTCTTTTCCAGCTCCTCCAGCAATTGTTTTATGCGCGGCGAAGCATCCATCGACCAGCTGCCGAACTGACCGTAAAGCTGCGACCAGCGTGCGCACGCAGCCAGATAGTGATCCAGGCAGCTCACCTTTCCTCCCAGAAGAAAAGGGCCGCCGGTTGCGTCAATTTCCTGTTCCAACTGCTGAAAATCGGACGCGATGCGGCTGGTCAGTGCGTCGGCCATCAGGTTCGTTCTCGACCTGTCTGCAAGGTATCTGTGTGGTTTGAAGGATATGCGCAGATCTGCGTGCAACGTGTTGGATATGAAAAAGAGCCATTTCAGAAACCGGCCGCGCTCCGGCGATGTGGGGGCTGGAGAAAGCGATCCATGCCGGTCTGCAAGAAACTGAATGATCGCACCGGTTTCAAACATCGGGGCGTCCTGCCCTTCGACTTCCAGAACGGGAATCAAACCCTGCGGATTGAGTTTGCGGTAAGCCTCAGACTTCTGCTCTGAAATCAGCCGGTCAACAGGTACGTATTCATAGCTCATCCCGAGCTCTTCAAGAATCATACGCACGACAAAGTTGGCGCTGTCAGGAGAACCATGAAGCCTGTACTGGAGGCTGGTTTCACCATTGACCGGCATTTCTTCGATGTCTTTCACAGTCGCTCTCCAGTTTCGTTGCTCCGGACTTGAGCAATATCAAGGCTTCTTCCGCCAAATGCGGAAAATATACGCCCATGACAAACGATCCGCTTTCCTACGCCCTGCGCAACGTACCGCGCTACACAAGTTATCCGACTGCGCCACATTTCCACACTGGCGTGACAGCCGAAACCTATGCGGACTGGCTGAGCACGATTACGCCGGATGATACGCTGTCGCTTTACTTGCATGTGCCTTATTGCCGTGAGCTTTGTCACTATTGCGGCTGCCATACAAAGGCAACGCGGCAGGAAGCACCTCTGAAGACATATGCGGTCACATTGGGACAGGAAATCGGCCTGGTCGGGAAACACCTGCAAAATGCAGGACCTGTCCGGCACATTCACTGGGGCGGTGGAACACCAAGCATGCTTCCCAGGGAGAGCTTTGTCGAACTGTCAGAACTGCTGCAAACGTATTTCGATCTGGCACCTGATCTTGAACATGCGATCGAACTGGATCCCCGTCTCGTCTCCGCTGAACTGGCCAAAACACTTTCAGCAATAGGCGTCAACCGGGCCAGCCTCGGCGTGCAGGATTTTGACCTGAATGTTCAAAAGGCCATTGGCCGGGTGCAGCCTTATGAAGAAGTTGCCCGGGCCACGGACTATTTGCGCTCTGCCGATCTGACAGCACTCAATTTCGACCTGATGTACGGTCTGCCGCTTCAGACGCCGGAAACCATTCTGGACACGGTCGAAAAGACGCTTTCGCTGGCACCGGGTCGGATTGCTCTGTTCGGTTATGCGCATATGCCATGGATGCGCAAGCACCAAAGACTTATCGACGAGGCGGCCCTGCCCTCAGCTGCAGAGCGCCTGCAGTTGGCCGACCTGGCCCGCGAAGCGCTTCTCGAAGCCGGTTACGTCGCAATCGGTCTGGACCATTTTGCACGGCCCGATGACAGCATGGCGATTGCTCTCAACGATGGCTCACTGAAACGCAACTTCCAAGGATACACCACAGACCAGGGTGAACAGCTGGTTGGTCTCGGAGTTTCCTCTATCGGCAAACTATCGAAGGGCTTCATTCAGAACATTCCGGATGTCGGCAACTGGCGGCGTAGCATTCTTGCCGGTGAATTGCCCATCAGCAAAGGACTGGCGCTTTCCGTCGACGACCGCCTCCGGGGTCGGATCATCGAAGAGCTGATGACCAACTACTCCTGTGACCTTGATCCGGTCTGCAGGGCGTATGGGATGTCAGTCGAAGACGTTTCGGACGCCTTTACCGCGCTGGATGGCCTTGTCGAAGACGGTTTGGCACAACTGGATTGCAGCGCCGATGGTCAGGTCAAGGTTAGGGTTACGGAAGCAGGGCGTCCGTACGTTCGGCTTGTCGCTGCGGCCTTTGACGCCTACCTGGTGGAAAGTCAGGCGACAGGTAAGGCAAGACATTCGACTGCAGTCTGATGTTCCGAAAGCGAAAAGCGCGCAATCAGCGCGCCTTTCCGGTTTCCTGCGCTATGGAGTTGGCCGAAGATAAAGGCCGGTCAATTGACCACCGTTGCCCTGCGCAAGTCCCCATTCCAAACGACCGCCTTCAAAATCAACGACATAGATATCGAAACCATCCATTCCGACACCCCGGAATTCTATGCTCTTCTCCGTACCCAGGCGCTCAAGCTCTTGCCTTACGATGGGAAGTTGCTCCTCGACAAGCGACTTGAGTAACGGGCTCATATTGTCGTAATCGGGCCTGCCTCTTCTATGGTCGTCAATCACCTTGCGCAGCATCTGTTCGCTGCCGGGAAAGGCCGATTTCGTCTCAACTCGTTCGTCAAGCTTGCGTTTCGACCTGTCGAATTCACCAGTCTCACAGCACCGTGCCTTCATTTCGTAACCGCCCTGATGAAGGACGAGGCCATCGACCTTGCCTGTCGCATCCCTTGAGAAAACGATCTGGGCAGGCGTCACCTTCAGAAAGAATTGATCCTCGCCTTCACAAAAGAGTTCAAATTCAGGTTGCCCTAAAAGCTGACCTCGCAACTGACCATGATCGTCGGAAATCCGCATGACGTAGCCATCGTCAAATTCATACTCACCTATGAAATCCTGGAGTTTTCCTGCTTCCATTCTCTTCTGCGTTCTTGGGCGTGCCTGTTCATAGCGTTTCCAGGCAAGTTCATCCGCTGTTTCGCTCATCTGTACCTCCTTTGCCAGGGCCAGAAGGTCATCCATCGACAGATTGTCGCCCGAACTGCATTTTGCGCGCAATCCACCGATCAGCCGCAAGCTGCGCTTGGCCTGTTCCAAACGGTTGTTTTGCAAGGCTTCCTGCAATTCGAGAAGATTGCTGATATCTGCTGCCTGATCGCAAGTCAGTCTTGCTATCTCCGAGAGGCTAAGTCCGAGTTGCTTGAGAAACATGATCTCGTTCAGCCGGGCGATATCGTCTGCACCATAAAGCCGCCAGTTCTTCTCGGTTCGGACCGGTTTCAGCAATCCTTGCGCTTCGTAAACGCGAAGCGCACGTACTGAAATGCCAATACGGCTGGCGCACTCGGCAGCCGTCAGAAGCACATCCTTTGAAGTTTTTCTGTCCATGGGAACCTCCACAAAGGTTCCTGTAAGCTATGACCGTAGGTCCGGCTCAAGCAAGTAAGATGATTTTTTCCTGCAAAGGTAGAAACACAAAAAAGGCCGCGAATTTCGCAGCCTTTCGTATCGATTTTCAAAATTGTTTCAGTGCATGCCGGTCATCTGGCAGAGGGTACAGACCCGGTTCAAGTGGATCTTGTCAGCCTTGTCGACCCGGATGACACCACGCCGCTTCAGATCGGAGACAACCCGACTGACGGTTTCAATGGTCAGACCCAGATAATCGGCAATTTCCTGGCGCGTCATGTGAAGCTTGAGATCGCAGCTGTCACTTTCTTCATCGCTTGGACCAACGCAACCAAGTCCGCCCCGGTTCGGAACAAGATGCATGAAGAAGCTGGCTACACGTTCAACCGCTGACTTGCGGCCAAGCAGAACCGCGTGTTCGTGAAGGGTTTGCATCTGGTTGGTGAGGCACCGGGTCAAGGTCCTCTGCAGGTCGACGGACCGCTCGACCTGTCTCAGGTCGATTTCTTGCACTTCGGTTTCCGTCAGTGTCTCTGCTGTGCAGTCATGTTCGTCGCTGCCGGAGAGACCGAAAATGTCACCTGGACGGAGGACTTCAACCACCTGGCGGCGGCCATCCGGCAGCAGCTTGTACAGCATGACAGAGCCGCTGACCAACTCGTACAGACGCTTGGTGGGATCGCCCTCGTAGTAAATCACTGCATGGGTATCATATCTGGCGGCCTTTGAACCGAACTCGGAAAAGGAAGACTTTCCGGTCACGCAAATTGGAGCGCGATTGTGTCCTGCGCCTACACCGTGTGTCGTGGTGACTGCTTCGAGATATGCCATACGTCCCTCCTTCGTGCAGATTTGCACGGTCTGTAATCGCAAACGCAGCGTCTGTATTTCAGTGGACCCGAGCTTTTCACTGCCCTGTAAAAGCTGATGTACACACGCTGTTGCTAAGCGCCCCGTCCGACGCTCTGCAAGTTGCAGGTTGCAATCTAACCAACGGATTGCACTGAAGGAATTCGGTCGACTGCGTAAGAGGAACTACATATGAGATGAAAGGACGCACGACTTTGGTAGCATACGAAGACAGACTTCAGGCCCAGAACGATACCCTGGACGCGCTTTAGATTGGCCGAGCCTGATCAATCGCCGCGGTGAGCGTGTCTATGGAAAGCGGTTTCCTGAGAACGGTGAGACCGGGTACTGCTTGCATGTGGCGCAGGAGTTTCACCCGAGGCTTTCCGGAAATGGCGATAATCTTGGGAGGATTGGCTTGTTCGCTGAGCATATTGACCAGTTCGGAACCGCTCATTCCGGGCAAACCGAGGTCAACTATCACGCAATGACATGCCGAAAGGCGCGCTTGCGCAAGGAAAGTTTCGCCATCCGGATATACTCTAGGACTATGATTCAAGTCGGCCAGCGCCACACACAGAGCGTCAGCTACCGCTTCATCATCTTCCACAATATGAACGTCCACGTGGTTTCATCCTCAGCTGCTGGCGATTATGCCGCACCTGGGTACATACATACGTCACAATCCGGCTAACGCATGTACGCAGAAATACGAGGTAACGAGACTTTTTACTCCTGCCGCGATGTGGCAGCGGCAGGATGTTTTTGAAAATTCCGGGCAGTTTTCCCTATTGCGGGTGCCCCAATACGATTCGAACCAGGTCCGCAGCATTACGCGCACCGAGTTTTTCCATGATTCTCGCCCGGTGGACCTCAACCGTTCTGGGGCTGATTCCCAGAGTACGGCCAGCTTCCTTGTTGGAAGCACCGTCAGTAATTTCCTTCAACACTTCCAACTCGCGGCGCGTAAGAGCGTCTGCCCCCTGGAACGACGGGGTGGATTGTTCTTCCTCGCGCTTCTTCATGGCTTCGATGCTATCCTGAACACGTTCAAGAACCGTCTCTGCAGAGAAAGGTTTTTCGATGAAATCGAATGCCCCGTTGCGAATGGCCTCAACAGCCATCGGAATGTCCCCCTGCCCGGAAATGATGAAGATCGGAGCTGGATAGTTTTCCGCATTCAACGCCTTCAGGATTTCAATTCCGGATCGCCCCGGCATATGCACATCCAGCATGACACAGGCCGGTACAGCCTTCTCAGCAAACTTGATAAAGGTATCGCCGTCAGAAAAGGTCTCGACTACGTATCCTTCCATGTTGAACAACACGGACAACGCGTCGCGCACCGCAGGGTCATCATCAACGATATAAATGGCCTCCGCGTCAGATTTCATTTTTATCTTTTCCTTACTTCTTAATCAGCGACAGGCTCTTTCGGCCTCACAGTGATATCTTCTGCCGGATTGACTGGCAGCGTCAGCAAAAACGAGGCGCCACCGCCATCCGGCGTAGATTCCAGTCTTAAATCACCACCGTGGTTTTGTGCAATCGATCGTGAAATCGCCAGCCCCAAACCCACACCCTTGTGTTTCGCGCCGGTAAAGGCGCGGAAGAGTCCTTCCACGAGCTCCCTTGGAACCCCCGGACCGTTGTCGCGCACCCGGAATTCCAGTCCATCGTCCCCATGGAGTACCGACAGTGTAACTGTTCCGCCGGCCTGGTCCGCAACCGCTTCGCGCGCATTGCGCAGAAGATTGATAAGGATCTGCCTGATCTGCACAGGATCCGCCAGCAGCGGCGGAAGATCTTCGGCAACCTCCGCCTTGAAGCAGGACTTAGCATCGCCATTTCCCAGCTCCGCCATTTCCAGACATGTCCTGACCAGCTCCGGGACATCGATCTTCTGGCGCTCCGGCGCTTTCTTCTCAACCAGTTGCCGCATGCGCTGGATGATCTCCCCAGCGCGTTCCGCTTCACGTACCGCCTTGTCGATCACATCCAGGATCATGGGATCCAGCGAGCTTTCGGCCTTGGCCTTGCGAGACACGGTCTGCAGATACAGGAGCGTTGCAGTCAAAGGTTGATTGAGTTCGTGCGCAATCGCGGCGCCCATCTCATCCAATGCACTGATACGCGTCATGTGAAGAAGCTGCGCCTGCGTCTTCGCCAGCCGGTCTTCGATTTGTTTTCGGGATCGCAGGTCCCTCAAGATACCGATGAACTGACGCCCGTAAGGCGTCGCTGCTTCACCGATAGAAAGCTCGATCGGAAAAACCGTGCCGTCCTTGTGACGTGCCTGAACTTCGCGGCCAATTCCGATGATTTTCCTTTCACCGGTCTCCAGGTAGTTGCGGACATAGCGATCATGCTGCCGGGCATGGCTGTCCGGCATGATCCAGCTGACATTCTGACCAAGCAGATCCGAGGCCTCAAATCCGAACAGATGTTCGCACGCCTTGTTGAAGGCCAGGATCTGGCCACGATCGTTGGTGACAATAATGCCATCTGCAGCAGTGTCGAAAACGCTCGCCAGGCGAGCTTCCGATACTGCAGCTGTCTCCTCATCGTGGTCTAGAACGCTGTCTCGCGTCATCCCTGTACCCATATGGAAATCACGTCCATTTATGGTTTAGGGGTTTTCCCGTAGGCCAGCAACCCGTCAAACGGCTAAATCGCTGGAAGCCAAGCGCTAATTCGCCGCACCGCTTCTTCCAGGTGATCCTGACGTCGGGCGTAGCAAAGCCGCAGGTGGTTTTCACCGCCCACGCCGAAGGCTGTCCCGGGTGCCAGACCGACCCCGGTCTGGCGCACCAGGTCAAGCGCGAACTGGCGGGTATCGGTAACGCCATCTATCGAAAAGAACAGGTAAAATGCTCCTTCAGGAGGCAATACCCTTGCGCGATCAATGTTCTGAAACCCTTTGAGAACACACTCCCGCCCTGCACGCGCACGGGCAACCTGCGCCTCCAGAAACTCCCGTCCTTCCCGCAAAGCTGTAACCGCACCCCACTGTGAGAACGAAGGAACACCTGAAGTGGAATACTGGATGAGGTTCTCAAAAACCTGTCCGAGAACGGGAGGCGCCGAGATCCAGCCGATTCGCCAGCCTGTCATCGCCCAGTTCTTGGACATGGAATTCACGAAGATGATCTGATCATCTTCTTCCGCAATGTCATAGAACGACGGCGCGCGGCTTCCCTCGCCGTAATAGAACAGCGCATAGATTTCGTCGGCAATGATCCAGAGCTTGTGCCTCCGGGCAAGATTCAGCACATCTTTCAAGAGGTCCAGGTTCGCAACCCAGCCGGTCGGGTTGCAGGGAGAATTCAGGAAGAGAGCCGTTGTATCGGGTGTGATTGCGGCTTCGATATCATCCAGATGAAGCTGCCACCCGCTGTCGCCCTCGCGCATGACCACGGGAACAGCACGAGCGCCGTGGACTTCTACCGCGGCGGTGATGTTCGGCCAGGCCGGCGACGGCACGATGACCTCCTTGCCGGACCCTGCAACAGCCTGCACGGCGAGCTGGATCGACTGCATGCCGGACCCGGTGACATAAAACCGCTCCGGAGAAAATTCCTTGCCGTAAAGGTCCCTGTGATAATCGGCCAACGCTTCGCGCAATTGAGGGATGCCGCGCTGATAGGTGTAGAACGTCTCGCCCCTGTCGAGTGACTCCATCGCCGACTTTCGAATGAACTCAGGTGTCGGGAGATCTCCTTCCCCTGCCCAGAGCGGAATCAGGTCGTCTCGTCCCCAGCCGGCGTTGAACACTTCGACAATCCCGCTTTCCGGAGCATTGCGTCCTTCCGGGCTCAAGCGGTCGATCAAACTTGTCACTAGGCAAAACCCCCAATCATTGTTTGCGCCACCATACTTGGTTTGTATCCCAATGTTTTATGAAAGGATGTGAAGGTAACTTCACGATCTGTGATCAATGGCAATCAATTGCCTAAAACACGGAAATCAGCTCTCATGCGTCTTGTTCGCAAGACGAATAGACAGCAAGACTGAGCTGTGATCGGATTTGGGGAAGCAGCGCAAGGGGTTCTGCAAGGGGCTTTGAGCAAAATCTGCAGGGCGAGGCATACAAACCGATCGGGAGGACGGTAAGCCAGACCATGCTGCACGGATGGTTCGTGATATTGGCCGCAACGGCCTACATCCTGTTCCTGTTTGCCATCGCCAGCTACGGCGATCGCATGACCAGGAAACGTTCGTCTCGCTCCGGCGGGCGACCGTTCATCTATGCGCTCTCGCTATCCGTTTATTGCACGTCGTGGACGTTCTTCGGCTCCGTAGGCAATGCCAGCCGAAGCGGCGCGGAATTCCTGACGATCTATATCGGTCCACTTCTCGTTTTCGCCCTCGGATATCCTCTCCTTCGCCGCATCGTTCAGATTTCCAAGGCAGAAAGCATCACGTCTATCGCCGACTTCATCGGCGCTCGATACGGCAAGAGCCAGACCGTTGCGGCTCTGGCAACGTTGATCGCAGTGATCGGGGTCATTCCCTATATCGCTCTTCAGCTCAAGGCGGTTTCGTTGTCGGTGACGACAATGGTCGGACCGGTCATCTCTCCCGGTGACGTCTTTACGCCTGTCTTTGACGATCTGACGCTGCTGATCGCACTCGGTATGGCGATCTTCAGCTGGGCTTTCGGCACCCGGCATATCGACGCGACCGAGCACCAGGAAGGCCTGATGCTCGCCATCGCTGCGGAAGCGATCGTCAAGCTGATCGCGTTTCTTGCCGTTGGAATCTGGGTGACCTACTGGCTTTTCAACGGCCCCTTCGATCTTGTCAGGGCCATTTCGGAAGCGCCGGAAGTTGCCGAGATTTTCGAGCAGCCGGTCAATATCAGCAATTGGCTTGTTCTCTCGGTTCTTTCCTCCTTCGCCGTTCTGCTGCTGCCGCGCCAGTTCCACGTCACCGTGACGGAAAACAATTCCGACGAAGAACTGCGCCGGGCGACGTGGATGTTTCCGCTCTATCTCGTTCTGATCAATCTGTTCGTCATTCCGATTGCCGCAGCCGGGATGTTGCGTTTCGGTCAGGACATCAATCCCGATACGTTCGTGCTCGCCCTGCCGCTGGATGCGGGACAGAACTGGCTCGCGCTTTTTGCCTTTATCGGTGGTCTTTCGGCAGCAACCGCGATGGTGATCGTGGCGACGGTTGCTCTTGCCATCATGATTTCCAACGACATCGTCGTTCCGCTGCTGTTGCGGCGCCATAGCGAGGATGAACTCGTCGATACCAGCGGGCGTGACATGAGCCGCCAGCTGCTGCTGATCCGGCGTCTTGCAATCTTCGCCATACTTCTGCTCGCCTATGCCTATTACAGGGCTGCAGGCGACACGGCCGCGCTGGTTTCCATCGGGTTGTTGTCCTTTGCAGCTATTGCCCAGTTCGCCCCCGCATTCGTGGGCGCCTTGTTCTGGCGGCGGGCAACGTCACTTGGTGCAATCGCGGGCTTGAGCGGCGGCTTCATTCTGTGGGGTTACACGCTTCTGCTGCCGACCTTCGCCCAGTCCGGCCTCATCTCCGACGGTTTTCTGGCAACGGGGCCTTTCGGGATAAGTGTCCTGAAACCTCAGGCGCTGCTGGGACTGGAGATTGATCCGTTCATTCACGGCACGCTCTGGAGTCTGGCGATCAACATCCTCCTGTTCGTGGGGGCCTCCTTCATTCGCAAACCCCTGCCCGCGGAAACTCTCCAGGCAAATGTGTTCGTTCCGGCGGCTTTCTCGCCGACGCCGAGTTTGCGTTATTGGCGAACCTCGGTCACTTCGGGTGACTTGCAGGCGACTGTCGCTCGGTATCTCGGCGAAGAACGCACGGAGCGCTCGTTTCAGAGATTTGCCAACGAACGTGGCATTCCGCTTGATCCCAACACGCTGGCAGACGCCAGTCTGCTGCGGTTTTCCGAACAGCTTCTGGCAAGCGCTATCGGGGCCGCTTCTTCGCGCCTCGTGCTGACCCTCATGCTGAAGCGTCACGACCCGTCCACGAAGGGGGCCGTCAAACTTCTCGATGATGCGTCCATTGCCATCCAGTACAACAGGGACCTGCTGCAAACCGCACTGAACCAGGTTCGCCAGGGCATCGGTGTGTTCGATCGGGACCTCAGGCTGATCTGCTGGAACCGCCAGTTCCGCGACCTTCTCGGGCTGCCGGCAGAGTATGGCCAGGTGGGCACGACGCTGGATGCAATCCTGCGCTTCAATGCAGAACGTGGTGAACATGGTCCGGGTCCGGTGGAAGCAATTGTTGCCGATCGGATCGAAAAGCTGGTGCTGATCCAGGAAACTTTCCAGGAAAAGCTGGAATCCACAGGGACGGTGTTCGAGGTCCGTATCAGCCCGATGCCCGATGGCGGCATCGTGACGACATACACCGACATTACCGAACGGGTGATGGCGGAAGAAGCTCTGGCAAGGGCCAACGAAACGCTGGAGCGTCGGGTTCGCGAGAGAACTGAAGAACTCACCCACGTCAACGAACGTCTCGTCGAAGCCACCAGAGCTGCGGAGGAAGCCAATATCGGCAAGACCCGCTTCCTGGCTGCTGCAGGCCACGACATTCTTCAGCCTTTGAACGCAGCGCGCCTCTATGCCTCGGTTCTGGTGGATCGCCTGAAAGCGGGCAATGATGGTGAACTGGTCCGCAATGTTGAATCAGCACTTGAGTCGGTGGAAGACATCCTTGGCGCCGTACTCGACATTTCAAGACTTGATACGGGTGCGCTGAAACCTGAACCAAGCGTTTTCCGCCTTGATGAATTGCTGCGCGGACTGGCGCTTGATTTTCAACCTGTGGCCCAGGAAAAGGGACTGGAACTCAAGATCGTTTCGACATCCGTCTCGGTCCGCACAGACCGGCGGCTGCTGCGCAGATTGCTGCAAAACCTCGTTTCCAACGCTTTGAAGTATACGCAGAAGGGCAAGGTTCTCGTCGGATGCCGCAGGCGAGGCAACCGTGTCTTGGTGGAAGTCTACGACACTGGAATGGGCATTCCCAAAAGCAAGCAGAAAGCGATTTTCCAGGAGTTTCACCGGCTTGATGACGGAATGCGCGTTGCCAAAGGACTCGGGCTGGGATTGTCGATTGTCGAACGCATCAGTCACGTGCTCAAGCATCCGGTTGAGCTAAGATCGGAAACAAACCGCGGGTCATGCTTCTCCGTCGAGTTACCAAGATCTGCAGCGATGCCCGATCTCACGCCCGTGCACCAGGCTCCGTCGCCGGCGGGTCAGCTGGATGGTCTTTGCGTCGTGGCGATCGACAACGAACCCGACATCCTGAGCGGAATGCGCCACCTCTTGCTGAACTGGAACTGCAACGTGTTTACAGCTTCCGACGACGTGGAAGCAGCTTCACTCCTGAACAAGGCAGGCGTCACACCCGACGTCATTCTGGCCGACTACCATCTGGATAACGGCACGGGCATTGATGCGATCGTCAAGCTGAGATGGAAATTCGGCGGTCACATTCCGGCAATCCTGATCACGGCTGACCGCAGCCGGGCAGTGCGGACCGAAGCCGGAGACAAGGACATCACGTTCTTCAACAAACCGGTCAAACCGGCGGCCCTAAGAGCGCATCTGACCCGTTGTCAGGCAGGACAAGCCGCCGAGTAACTCATTTGAAATTTGTGAATTCAGGATGCGGATCTGGCTGGAATTTGTTCGTCAGACGGCTTGTCTGAACCTTCAGGCTGCCAATCCGTGTTGTCGATACGTGTGATATTCGCAGGATTGGCATCAGGCCGGCCGAAGAAATAGCCCTGTAGCGTGTCGCAACCCAACGCTTTCAACGCGTCTACCTGGAATTGACGCTCAACGCCTTCGGCAGTGACCTCGAGGCCAAGATTATGCGCAAGCGCAATCACTGCTGAAATGATCGCCAGACCATCACTACGGTCGCCAATTTCGTCGACAAACGACTTGTCGATCTTGATCTTGTCGAACTTGTACTGGCGCAGATAGGACAGTGAGGAATATCCGGTACCAAAGTCATCGAGAGAGATCTTGATGCCTAGATCGCGCAATTTCTGAAGTTTGTCGGATGCCGAGCCCAGATCACGCAGGAACACGGATTCGGTGATTTCGAGAACCAACCGCTCAGCGGGGAAACCCGTTTCATCCAGAACGGACGAAACGCTTTCGACCAGGTTCGGATCCATGAACTGGACCGGTGACAGGTTCATCGCAACGCTTTCCAGGTCCGGACACTGCGCTGCCGCCGAACAGGCGCGTTTCAGAACCCAGCTCCCGAGCGGCAGGATAAGCCCGGCCTGCTCGGCGATCGGAATAAATGTGTTGGGTGGCACCTCACCACGCGTCGGGTGGTACCAGCGCACAAGAACCTCGCTGGAAACGACCTTGCCGGAGCGAGTGTCGACGATCGGCTGGAATTCAACGCTGAGCTTGCCGTATTCGAAAGCTTCGCGAAGATCGGATTCCAGTTCGCGGCGCTCCCTGACTTCCCGTTCCATGTCGCTTTCAAAAGCCAAAGCCCGACCGCGACCACTTTCCTTGGCCTTGTAAAGCGCAATGTCCGCCTTACGCATCAGATCATCAACGGTATCGGTGCTGTCCAGGAAACGCGTGAAACCCACGGTCGCCCCAATCGCAAAATCGCGATTGCTGATCCTGAAAGGTTTCCGGGTGATGTTGACCAGTTCCTGGGCGAAGGCACCTGCGGCCTGATCGCTCACGAAGTGACCGAGCGCTGCGAATTCATCACCGCCGAAGCGCGCCAGGCTGATCCTGCCCTCGCCGATCGTGGTGAACCTCTTGGCAACCTGCTTGAGCAATTCGTCTCCAGCCGGGTGACCGCTTGTGTCGTTCACAACCTTGAAGTTGTCGAGGTCGATCAGGAACAGGGTCAAGGTGTTCTGCTTTGACTTGAACTGCTCTGAGCGAAGCAACTCCGCCTGTTTCAGGAACCAGCTGCGGTTGCCGATACCAGTCAGGGAGTCATGTTCGGCAAGATGCGCGATGAGCGCATTCGCACGGCGGGTCTCCGTCACATCCGAAGCGACGCCGCGATAACCGGTAAATGACCCGTGGTCGTCGTAGACCGGCCGGGCGGCAAGTGACCACCAGCGGTCCTCACCACTGACGGAAACACCAATCACGACTTCCCGGAAGGACTTCTGCAGGCTGATTTCCTGCTGCAGCGTACGTACAACATCCCTGGCATCGGAGTTGTTCAGCGAGTAGGCCAGGTCAACCATTCGCATTGCTTCGAGCTCAGAACGGGTCCTGCCGCTTGCGTGGAGGAACCTTTCGGAAACATTTCGGAAATTGCCGGCGCTGTCCGTTTCCCAGATCCAGTCGCTTGCCTTTTCCTCAAACTCGTTCATGAGCAGAGCAATCAGTTCACCGCGCTGCTTCAGCTCGGCTTCGGCGAGAAAATGCGAGGCAAACAGCCACCCCGTCGCAGTCACGCTGCCGACAACAACAATCGAATAGCTGGTCAGCAGGAACAGCAGCGGCCACATGGACGCGCTTTGATCGAAGAGAAGTGAGACGACCGATGCCGCGTAAAGTATCGTCACCCATCGAAACGCGGCCTGAGGCACTGTTGCCATCGCGAAACCACCACCGCAGATCATACCGGTGGTAATACACGAGGAAATCCAGATACCGTTGGGATCTCCGCTGGCGAAGGCCACGATGGGAACAACGGCCCACAGCAAACTCAGAACGGTCGCATGCCGAACCGCCTTTTCCAGGGCTCTGCGTGATGCCGTTTCAACAGGGTCTCGCCGCGTGGAAATCCACTTGGCGGTTGTAAGGCTCATCAGCGCGCCAAGGCCAATCAGCCAGACAGTCAGATAGGACAATGGCACGAAGTTCAGGAAAACCGGCGTAACGACCAACGCGTTGACGACATTTGCCAAAATGATGACAGGTGTCAGCCGGGCAATGCTGGCGATCTGTGCGGCGCGAACACGGCGGGCAAGAAATTCCTCAACGACCGGATAGCCAAAGGCAAGGAGCAGCGCCCGGTTCTGGTCGTTGTCCACCTGGCCGTGTTGCAAAGCCCCGGTGTTTTCAGCAGGAATCGTTGCACTGGCGTTGGGTGAAACGAACGCCCGGCAAATCGTGCTGAAGACCAGTTTCCAATTGGCGCTGAGCCGCATTTCTTCTCCGCTTTTTGCTCCCGAATACTGTGCTCGGCACAGCTCTGTGAGGCAAAGGGATACGCGCATTCATTGAAATTACGGTAAAGGACCCGACGGAAGGTGTCCGGATTCCTCGATATTTTTCAAAAAATTAGAACTAATTTCGATTTACCTTAACAAATTTTCTCCGGCTGCTTTTCGTTTGTTACAACCAACTTCAGCCCGGGCAAAAACACCGCCCGGGCTAATCCGGCAAGCCGGTAAATTTTCAGGATATGAAACAATCAGACGCTGAGATGCAGATCAATGCAACTCGGCATTTTCAGCTGTATCACCGCCAAGCTGCCACTGCCCGGCCTCAATCTTGGAAGCTGCAATCACCGCCTGTGTGCGGCTTTCAACGCCAAGCTTCTGAAGGATAGCCGATACGTGAGCTTTCACAGTCGCCTCTGACACCGACAATTCATAAGCGATCTGCTTGTTCAAGAGCCCCTCGGACAGCATCATCAAGACGCGGACCTGTTGAGGTGTCAGAGTGGCGAGACGTTGAACAAGATCGCCGCTGCCGTCATCGGCCTTCAGGTCGACATCAGGCGGCGTCCACATGTTTCCTGACATGACTTCCGAAATCGCCTGCCGGATTACATCGATCCCGTGAGACTTCGGAATGAAGCCCGAGGCTCCGAATTCCACTGCCCGGCGGATGGCTTGCGGATCCTCGTTGGCCGAAACGACGACCACAGGAACACCTGAGTACTGCGCCCGCAAATACATGAGACCTGAAAACCCGCGCATACCCGGCATCGTCAGATCCAGCAGAATCAGATCGACATCACCGTCCTGTTCCAGGCGCGTGGTCACATCTTCCAGGGCACCTGCTTCCTCAATTACGGCGTTTGGATACTGGGTCTCGAGTGTTTGGCGCAAAGCACCACGGAACAAGGGATGATCATCCGCGATGATAAACCTATACGTTGTCGCCGACACGTTGCATTACCTCCCTGAACGGCCCCATCCGCTTCACGACCAGCTAAACCGAGCGCTGCTGCCACTTGCGCATCAAAGTTATCTGGCTTCCGGCTCCTCACCCCGTGTGGCGGCTTGTTTTGAAGTATGTTTGCATCATTGATTACATTCAAGTCAAACCATGCTTTTGACCAAGATGAGCTCTTTTGCTCATTCACTCCGCCTTCAGACCCAAAGATCCCGGGAATGCTTTCCAGTGCCCAAGTACTGACAATGAGAACGAACGGGCGGAAACTCACAACTTCAAATTTAAACCGAAACTTCCGCAGTTGAATTTTTCCCTGCAAACACAGCTACCTGATCAATCGATCTAATTTTCCACAGATTACATTTCTTATTGATATATTCACCAAAAGCCTGCAACAAATGTACATCAACGACTTTGTACAGATTAAATAAAATCACTGAGCGCACGAATTTATAGGATGACAATTCAAGAGACCCTTTTTTCATTTGTGAATCGCTGGGAATGCGACGAAAATGACCATCTAAATGTTCAGTTTTACTTTAGCCGGTTTGAAGAAGCTGATCGTCAATTCCGCCTGCTGTCCGGTCTGACGGAAACGCTTGTCGGTGCCCGCAGAGTTCGTCATGTGCGTTACCATAAGGAACTTCGCACAGGCGACCTGATTACGATTCAATCAAGCATTGCATTCGACGGCCCGCATATGTTGACCGTCGTGCATGAGATGCGAGACGGCGCAACTGGCGCCCTCGCCGCAACGGCCTTGGACGGCTACGAACCCAACGCTAATTCAGCCAAGACGCTGCGCCAGAGGTTCAAGGACTTTCAGACCCCAATGATCAAGGAAGCTGCACCCAGGGGCATCCAGACCGGGCCGGCTGCACTTCGTGCAACTCCTTCCGGACTTCAGGCGAAGGGTGCCGAGATCTGCTATCGCGGCACAGTGCTTCCGCGCGATATCGGTGTCGACAGCAAGGCCGACGATCAGTATGCCCTGTCCTGCTGCACAGACGGTGTTCCGCACGTGTGGCAACGAACGCCGATGACGTATGAATACCTGACAGAAAACGGGTACGGACGGGTGGCTGTCGAAATGAAGCTGACCTGGTCGACCCCACTCAAGACCGGAGACACCGTGATCGTTGTAACCGGCTTCACAGGGGTCAATTCAAAGTCTTTTACGATGCGGCATCACCTGTTTGAAAGCAGGACAAACCGTCTGGCGGCGACCCTGGATGTGGTTGCGCTCATGATGGACCTGTCTTCACGCAAGGCCGTTGAGCTGCCGCAGGAAGCGCAGAACAACCTTTCCAAGATGCTGATCGACTAAACTTCGATCATCTTACATCAAAGATGTGGGGCAACTTTCTCAGTTGCCCTCGTCTTCAAAGTCCTTTTGGAGCTCCCGCACCATGCCGAAGAGGCGCCGCATTGCGCTTTCGGTGAAGGTCAGAACCTTCTCAAGTTCCTCATCCGCTTCCTCAAGACCTGTTGTCAGGTCGCTGTCTCCGTCATCCGGCGACTTGCGATCGAGTGCGGAGCCCGGCGGCAACTGCCTGTCGCCATTTTCGCCGCCTTCCAGTTCCTTGACCCGAGCCGTCAGCCGATCAATTTCGCTTGCCAGTTCATTTATCTCGGCCAGATAGGCATCTTCGGCGAGCGGGACCGGGTTGCAGCGCCAGGACGTATTCTGTTCGCGGCACACAGAGACGGTGCCGTTTTGCCGGTCCACCCGCAAGATGTCGCCATCGACTGCGACGAGAGAATACCGGCCGGACTGGCCTTGCGTTACGGCTTCAGATTGCTCGGGCGTAATGTTGTCCTGGGCAATTGCAGCTCCAGCAAGCAGCAGAACGGCAGCTGCACCACCGAGGAGTGTTTCTGGCACAAACTTGCGGACTTTCATTTCGTCTCTCCGATATACGGCATGGCGAACCATCGTTTCTTCTTCACCCTTTGGTTGCCACGATTCCGTGACCAAAGCACGGCTATAGGCAGTTTTTCGAGGTTTATCGTAAATTTAGCGCTTTCAACCCTCATTCGTAGGCAGCAACGCTTCCAAACTTTCTATCCGGTCCGCCTCCGAAGGAGGTTTGTCCCATCTCAATCTTGAAATTCTCGGGAAACGCATTGCAACGCCCGACTTGTGACGTGTCGACCGGTTAAGCCCCTCAAAGGCCACTTCCAGAACGAGACCGTTATCGGCACCATGAGCAACTTCTCGGACCGGGCCGAACCTGTTGATCGTGTTGGCGCGTACAAACCGGTCAATCTCACGCAACTCTTCATCAGTGAAACCGAAATACGCCTTGCCGACTGGAACGATTTCCGGACCGCTTTCCCCGTCCCTCCAAACTCCGAAAGTGTAATCCGAATAAAAGGAGGACCTTTTGCCGTGACCGCGCTGAGCATACATCAGAACGGCATCTATCAGGAATGGCTCCCGCTTCCATTTGTACCAGAGTCCTTTCGGGCGACCGTTCAGGTAGCTGGCCTCCCATTTCTTTAGCATCAAGCCTTCCACTGCCCCGGCATCGTCGGCATCAAGAAGACTGTCCGGGTTCGAGCGCGCAGCCGCAATGGCATCCCAGTCGCGAACATCAACCATTGGGGACAAATCGATCCGGTGCGTGTTTCGGGAGGAAATGAAGTTTTCCAGCATCGCTCTTCGTTCCGAAAAGGGCAGCTCGCGCAAGTCCTTTCCATCCAAAAACAACAAATCATACGCACGGATTGCAGCAGGATAGTCCTTCAACAACTTTGGGCCGGCTGTTTTTCTGTTCAGGCGTTTCTGCAAGTCGGAAAACGGCAGGACCCTGCCCTCCCTCACGATCAGAAGTTCGCCATCGATGCAGGCTTCGAAATCCAGCCCGTCAATCACATCGGGAAACGCCTTTGAAATGTCCTCACCTGTTCGGCTGTAAAGACGACGAACGGGCTCTCCCTTTTTCGTTCTTCCTGCTGCAGCCTGAATGCGAATGCCGTCCCATTTCCATTCGACCGCAAACTCCTCGGCGTTCAGCTGACCAATGTCCTTTTCCTCATCCAGTGGATGCGCCAGCATCACCGGCCGGAATGGGGCCGGATCATCTGTTTCGGGCGGGCCGGATCGACCTTCCATCCAGGCGAACAGAGCTTCGTAAGGTGGCTTCAGCCCGTGCCAGACTTCCTCAACTTGCGCAACCTCCACCTCCCCAAGGCGCGCAACCGCAGTCTTGGCAAGCCGTGCGGAGACCCCCACGCGCAGTCCGCCGGTCACGAGTTTCAGCAAGGCCCAACGGCCGGTTTCGTCCAATCGATCGAGCCAATCGTTCAACAATCGTGGCACATCGGTTTTGCCGGCGCTTTCAAGGGCGACAATCACACTCGACAATTCGAGTGGCGTCTTGTCTCCTTCCGGCTCGGCGCGGTCAGGCCACATCAAGGCAATGGTTTCAGAAAGGTCTCCGACAAAATCGTATGACAAGGCAAAAAGCTGCGGGTCGGTTCGTTCGCTGACCAGCGACCTGAGCACAGCCGGTTTTGCGTTCTTGAAGCTGAGACCACCGGTGAGTGCTGCCAGCGCGTATCCACGGTCCGGATCCGGCGTCTCATTGAAATACCTGACCAGAAGCGCTTCTTTGGCAAGACGCCTTGGCTCCAGTGAAAGTCTGTCCAAAAGCTGGGAAAATGCCTGCATGGGACAAGAAGAACCGGGAACGCTTGCGTTTACAAGTCCGGGATGGACCTTCTTGCCTTTTCCCTGTATAAGCCGCGCCCATCTTAGGCACATCCAGGCTGATACTAAGACAGCCCGATCCGGTAGACTGCTGACTGGCACGCAGATGATCCGGAGCAGTTGAAAGATTTCTATGACTGAGTTGACGTCTCTCGCCCCGGCCCTGTCGGCCGCGCTGGCGAAACGAGGCTATGAGAGCCTCACTCCTGTGCAGGAAAGCGTCCTGAACGACGCTCCCCCGGAAGCAGATCTTCTGGTATCGGCACAGACCGGTTCCGGCAAGACCGTTGCCTTCGGTCTCGCACTTGCCCCAACCCTCCTTCAGGGTCAGGAACATCTGGGCAAGGCCGCGGCTCCTATCGCTCTTGCGATCGCGCCAACACGTGAACTCGCGCTTCAGGTAAAGGAAGAGCTCACCTGGCTTTACGAACAGGCCGGAGCCGTTACCACCTCGTGCGTGGGGGGCATGGATCCGCGCTCCGAGCGCCGGGCGCTGGAGCGTGGCGCGCATATCGTTGTTGGAACGCCGGGACGTCTGCGTGACCATATTGAACGCGGTGCCCTGGACCTGTCTGAAATTCGCGCCGTTGTGCTTGATGAAGCCGACGAAATGCTCGACATGGGGTTCCGGGAGGATCTGGAATTCATCCTGGACGCAGCACCACAGGAACGCAGAACCCTGATGTTCTCCGCGACCGTCCCGAGGCCGATCGCAGAGCTCGCAAAGCGGTTTCAGAAGGACGCTGTCCGCCTGTCGACGATCAATGCCCGTGAACAACACGGTGACATCGATTATGTCGCCCACCCGGTTCCGCCGAACGAGCGCGAAAACGCGATCATCAATGTTCTCAGGCTGCATGAAGCTGAAAAGGCGATTGTTTTCTGTTCGACTCGCGAAGCGGTCAGCCGCCTGACTTCCCGGCTCGCGAACCGTGGCTTTTCGATCGTCTCTCTCTCCGGTGAACTTAGCCAGGAGCAACGCTCCAGTGCGCTCGCGGCCATGAAGGACGGGCGCGCCCGCGTATGTGTTGCAACTGACGTGGCCGCGCGCGGGATCGATCTGCCCAATCTGGATCTCGTCATCCATGCTGACCTGCCCACGGGAAAGGCTGCCCTTCTGCACCGCTCCGGCCGCACCGGTCGTGCCGGCCGTAAAGGCACCTGCGTGCTTATGGTTCCATTTCCGCGTCGCAGACAGGCGGAACGCGTTCTCCACTTTGCCGGCATCAAGGCGACCTGGAAAGGTGCACCGACCGCCGATGAAATCCGGGCGGAGGATAAGACTCGCCTGCTGGCGGATCCGGCTCTGACAGTTGAGCTGGAGGAAGAAGATCGCGCGATTGCCATGGAACTTCTTGCGCTTCACAGCCCCGAGCAGCTTGCATCGGCCTTCGTCAAACTGCGCCAGTCACGCATGCCTGCTCCCGAAGAGATTTCCGAACTCAACGAAACTTCGTTGAAGGGCCGTGACGCTGGAGCACGTGGTGGCCGGAGCGCAGAAATCACCGGTAAGTTCGAGGATGGAATCTGGTTCTCGTTGTCACTTGGTCACCGTCAACGGGCAGAACCGCGCTGGATCTTGCCGATGATCTGCCGTGCAGGCCACGTGACCAAGAAGGAAGTGGGAGCGATCAAGATCTTCCAGAATCAGCTCTACTTCGAGATTTCCGCCAGCCATGGCGAACGTTTTGCAGACGTCATCAAGCGGGAAGGAACGGGAGAAGACAACGTGACGATCACGCTGCTCGATGCCCGTGGCGGCAAGGTTCCGAGCCCTCCCAAGGAAGATTTCGACCGTCGGGGACGTCAGAGTGCTCCCAGACGGCGCCCTTCCAGGGGCGACGCACCTGACTATGAAAACCTTGGTCCGGAAGACACTCTGAAATCCGATCGCCCGAAACGCGGTCCCAAACGGGACTTCGATGGCCCTCGCGGCAAGAAGCGACGGAAATTCGGTGACGACGATGCCGCTCCGCATCACCCGGCTTTCGAACCGCTAGACATGAAGGCGCTGGCCCGGGATCTTGACGGCGACGATCGCAAGCCTTCGCGGAAACCCCGCGGTGCCGATCATTCGGAGGGAGAAGATCGGCGCAGATCAAAACCGCGATCCGCATCAAAACCAGCTTCATCCAAAAAGAAGGCGCCAAAGAAAAACAAACCTTCACGGTCGGAGCGGAAGGCCGCCAAGACCAAGAAGTAAGATG
>JBCCVB010000006.1:0-85794 GCA_039195965.1 Pseudomonadota bacterium | reverse complement strand
GAGACAGGCTGCTGCAGGAGCTGATCAAGGGTGAAAACATCCATGTGATTGCGGAAGCTCCGAAGCCTGGCTGGGAAGACAAACTTCTGCCAATCCGCATTCCCATCAGGAAAGGTCTTCAAGGCTACAGGTTGTTTCTCATCAACAAGCAGGATCAGGCAGCATTGGCCGAAGTGGACACGCTTGAAAAACTGCAAGCCTTTCCAACCGGCTCCGGCGCTTCCGCAATCACATGGATGTTTTCACCCTTGATCAGCTCCTGCAGCAGCCTGTCTCTGGAATATTGTGTGTGAGCCTGGGCAACCTGCGCGAGTGAGCCACCTTTTTCGAGCACTTTCTCAAGCAGGATTTCCACATACCTGTATCTGCTGTCTTCCTGTCCGTGCGGCTTGAGCGTCACAATTCTGGGGGGAATGGAAAACTCTGCACGCACCGGTGCAAATGCAGAAAAACCGAGAACCAGCAACACACATGCCGTGAAAAGTCTGATCATTTGAGATCCGATGCCGCCCTTCAACCGAAATCCTGGGCCGGAGTGTGCGACTGTTTTCTTACCTTGCGGTAAATTTGCCTGACTTCCTAAAGGGCTAGCAATCAATGAGCCGGTGAAATAAACTCAAGGTGAATGACGGTTCAGGTTTTGGGATGAAATCCTGCCATTCATTCACATTGGTCCACACATATCGGAGATTATATGTGTGTAAATGCAAGCTAATTCTGCGGGGCCCACTTGTTGCAGCTATGATGTGGGCCGGAGGAATGGTTGCCGGTGTGCGGGATGCCGGAACATCATCGGAGGCGCGATGCAAATAAGGGTGACGATCGCTCGCGTTTTGAGCGTATGGTTTGTTTTCATGTTTTCCGGCCTCGTCCAGGCCGCTGATTTCAACGTAACATTCATTAATCCCGGCGGGCAGAGCGGGTTTTGGGGCGAGGTTTCGCGCTCAATGCGAGCTGCTGCCGAAGATCTGAATGTCGATCTGGAAATACTGAATGCCAATCGTCAGCCTTATGCGATGGAAGAATTGCTCCAGGAGCGATTGAGCCAGGGCGACCTTCCCGACTATTTCATTCTGGTCAACGAGAACCAGGCTGCCGCCAGGCTCATGCAGCTTCTGGCGGGTAAACCCAGCAAAGTCTTCTTCCTGCTCAACAAGCTGACGCCGAAACAGAAGTTCATCCTGGAAGGCAGAAACATCGATCTGCACAACGTCGTTGCCTCCATCGTACCGGACAACGAAACTGCCGGGTACGAGATGGCGCAGTCTCTTTTTGAAAGGGCTCGTGCGCTCAATCCCGACAGTGAGGAGATCCGGCTTCTCTCATTGACCGGCGACACAAGCACTCCGGCCGGGCTGGAACGTGAGCTTGGCATGATGCGCGCAGTGGCTGACAATCATGATGTCAGGCTTGTTCATGCCATTCCGGTGAACTGGAGTGAGGAAGTCGCCTATCACCGCACCGGCGGTGTGCTAGCCCGTACGCAGGTTGACGTTGTCTGGGCAGCAAATGATGAGATCGCGTTCGGAGCGCAGAAAGCTGCGATTGAAGCCGGACGGACCCCAGGTGAAGATATTCTGTTTTCGGGCCTCAACTGGTCCACACGCGGCATGCAGGCTGTCAGCGACAGCAAGATGACCATGACCCACGGTGGGCACGTCTTCGCGGGTGCCTGGGCAATCGTCATGCTTCGGGATCACTATTTCAGAAGTTTTGATGGTGAAATGTTTGTCGACGTTCTGTTCAAGATGTCGCCGATCACTCCAGAAAACGTGGACCTTTATCTGTCCAGACTGGGAGACGGCAACTGGGAGAAAATCGACTTCTCGAAGTTCTGCAAGACCACAAGTGGAAACAGTCACTATGACTTTTCCTCCAGAGCAATCCTGGAAGCGGCCGGTAGCTAGTTCGCAGAGAATTGCCGACTGTCAACGCCAATCGAAAAAGACCAGACTTAAGATACTGAAATCTCTCCTGTTCAATAGCTGCGTTCCAGAGGTATAGAACCCTGAGAGGCTTGTTGGAGCCCGGTGGGAGAGCAAAATGACTGATAAGAAAAAGACTGGCGGCGCCTATGATCCTGAATCGGAGGGGGCCGAAATGGGCTTTTCGGACAAGATGTCCTACGGCGACTACCTTGGCCTTTCCCAGATCCTGACGGCGCAGAAAACCCTCTCCGACGCACCGGATGAACTTCTCTTCATCATCCAGCACCAGACATCTGAGCTCTGGATGAAACTCATGCTGCATGAACTCAATGCGGCCCGGGATGCGATATCAAACGACCACATGCCTGAAGCCATGAAGCTGCTTGCCAGGGTCAGCCGCATAATGGAGCAGCTCAACTCGGCATGGGATGTGCTGCGCACGATGACACCAAGCGACTACACGCAGTTTCGTGACGACCTGGGCCTGTCTTCGGGTTTCCAGTCCCTGCAGTATCGTCTGATCGAGTACGCGCTCGGCAACCGGAATGTGGTGATGACCAAACCCCATGAGCACGACCCGGAAAGCCTTGTCTTGCTGCAGGGTGAGCTTGCACAGTTAAGCCTCTATCAGGTTGTTCTGGCCTTCGCCCGTCGGCAGGGACTGGAAGTGCCCGACGAAGTGATCGCCGCGCCGTCTGTCGAGCCACACCGTGAAGTGCCTGCGATCATGGACCTGTGGCAGACGGTGTATCGCGACCCCTCCCGTTATTGGACACTTTACGAAGTGGGCGAAAAGCTGGTGGATTTGGAAGATTACTTTCGTCGCTGGCGTTTCAATCACGTGACAACGGTTGAGCGGGTGATCGGCTTCAAGAGAGGCACCGGCGGGACGGGAGGCGTTTCCTATTTGAAGCGAATGCTCGAAGTGGAGTTGTTTCCCGAGCTCTGGCACGTCAGGACAACGCTTTAAGAGATTGCAGGGGCAACGCATTGCCCTGTCCCCCGTTAACCGGTCCGTTCAAATGCCGGTTTGCCATCGGCTAATGTGCCGATAGAGTGTCCCTCCAATGGCTTCGGCAGAAAGCCTTCATGGATTTTTGAAAGAGGGGATATCCAGATGTTGAAACGACTTGCTGCAGCAGCAAGCCTGCTTGCCATGTTTTCCGGAAGCGCGCTTGCCGAACCGGTCAAGGTTGGAATGATTACAACCCTTTCCGGCGGTGGCGCTGGTCTTGGCATTGACGTGCGTGACGGTTTCCTGCTGGCGGTGAAACAGGCCGGCAACGACGATATTGAGGTTATTGTTGAGGATGACCAGCGCAAGCCGGATATCGCAGTGCAGCTCGCCGACAAGCTGGTTCAATCCGAAAAGGTCGATGTCCTGACAGGCATCATCTGGTCCAACCTTGCGATGGCGGTGGTGCCTGCTGTCACTGCTCAGGGCAAGTTCTATCTTTCACCCAACGCGGGTCCGTCCGCCCTGGCCGGAAAAGGCTGCCATCCGAACTACTTCAACGTCGCCTGGCAGAACGACAATCTGCATGAAGCAGCCGGTGCCTACGCCAAGGAAGCCGGATACAAGAAGAGCTTCATCCTTGCGCCGAACTATCCTGCGGGTCAGGATGCACTGACCGGTTACAAGCGTTTTTATGATGGCGACCTTGCGGGTGAAATCTACACCAAGCTGGGCCAGACCGACTATGCCGCAGAGCTTGCCCAGATCCGGGCATCCGGCGCCGACAGCGTCTTTTTCTTCCTGCCGGGAGGCATGGGCATTTCCTTCCTGAAGCAGTATGCCGACAGCGGCATCGACCTGCCGGTTGTCGGCCCTGCATTTTCCTTTGATCAGGGCATCCTGCAGGCCGTCGGCGATGCGGCTCTCGGCGTGAAGAACACCAGTCAGTGGAACAAGGATATCGACAACGACACCAACAAGGCTTTTGTTGAAAGCTTCCAGGCCGAGTATGGGCGTTTGCCATCTCTTTATGCTTCACAAGGCTTCGATACGGCCAACCTGCTCCTGTCCGCCATGTCGAAGGCCGACGTGAAAGATGCTGATGCTTTCCGGGCGGCGTTGGAAGCCGCAGACTTCAGCTCGACGCGCGGTGATTTCTCGTTTGGACCGAACCACCACCCGGTTCAAGACATCTATGTCCGCGAAGTGATCAAGGAAGGCGATGTCTACACCAACAAGATCATCGGTACGGCCTTGTCCGATCATGCGGACGCCTATGCTGGCGAGTGCCAGACGTAATGCTTCTTGGAAGCTGCGTTGAATAGTACAAGGCGCAGCCGTCAGGCTGCGCCTTTTTTGGCAATAGAGCTACGAGTGGTCTTCCGAAACGTCGCGAGGCAATGATCCGGATCAGGGACCCAGGGCTGGACGTCGTCAAACTGATCAAGGGGCAAGTGTCTCCGGCCCCGCGGGTCCGGTTCGGGCTATGTTTGGTCGGAATGGCAGATGACTAGGTGCGATCCGTTTCTATTTCCGAAACGTCCCCGCCTCGATCATCTGCTGGAACATGTCTTCCATTGACTCCCGAAGCGGCCGGTAAGTGACACCAAGCTCCCGCTTGCCTTTGGAGTTGTCCGCTCTCCATTTTACATCGACATTATTCCTGACGAATTTGCGCGGAATACCTCCGACAATCGGACCAACCATCCAGACAATCCATTTCGGTAGGGACTTGCGCGGTACCGGATAGGCGTCGCCATATTTTTCGATCAAGGATTTGCCAAGTTCCAGGATATTCGTGTTGTGCGCCGAAACAATGTGACGACCCTCTGCTTCAGGTTTGAAACCGGCTGCAACGTGCGCCTTGGCGAGATCGCGGACATCGACGGCCCCAATTCCAAGTTTCGGAGCTCCCTGTTTCATTGTGCCGTCGCCCATCTGGCGCACGATGTTGAAGCTCTCTGAAGTTGGTTTCTTGGAAAGAGCCGGACCGATAACAAGGGACGGGTTGACCGTGACCAGCTTGAAACGATCCTGGCTCGCTGCAATTTTCCAGGCCTCCCGTTCCGCCAGCGTCTTGGAATAGCTGTAGGGCTGATAGGAAAGAGAGGCGGTCGTGTTCCAGACATCTTCTGTCAGAACACCGCCCGGAGCCGAGTGGCAGTCGATGGCATCCGTGTATATCGCGGCGCAGGAGCTGGTCACGACAACCCGTTTTACCGACGGCGTCCTGATGGCCGTTTCAAGAACATTCCGGGTCCCGTTGACCGCAGGGTCGATCAACTCCTTCTTGGGGTTGCTGACGTTCACGGTAAAAGGGGAGGCTGTATGAAATACAACGGAGCATTCGTTCATCGCTTCCGCGTAAGAGCCTTCGTCAAGCAGGTCGGTCTTGAAAAACCTGATCGATCCGGAAGTGCTATCTGCAATATCCGTCAGGTGCTCCAGCCCGGCGGTGTTGTCAGGGTTGCGGACAGCCGCGTGCACGGTCACGCCGGCCTCAAGCAGTTCCTTTACCAGCCAACCTGCCACATAACCGTTGGCGCCGGTTACAAGCACCGGCGCATCGGTGGAGATGTTCATTCTTCTGCTCCTCGCAAAGACATTTTGATCATGCATCGTGATGCTGTCGCTGCCAACGGCATCTGGTTCGCGACGGTGGACGACCTTGCTTGATCAGATACCAAGGACAGTCCGGTGGCTGAAAAGTAGAATTATGAAGTCTCACCATCAAAGCAGGAGCTGCCAATCAGCTTGCATATCGCGCCAAATTGAGCTCATTCAGGAGGATTTTGCATCGCAAAAACTTTCTTATTTTTTCGTTTTGCAATGCAAACGAAGGTCATAAGAACCAACTTCGCGCGAAATATGAAACACTCGAAACATCAATTTTCACTACATCTCTTGTCAAATTTGTGCCACACTGGCCTCAAGGTGCAGACAGTTTCTTGTGCGTATGAAGTCCAAATCCGGACGAAATTGGTGGGAATAATTCTTTAAAAACAATAATTTAAATTCAAAAATCATCAAATTGAAAATCTACTAAAAAATTAGTTTGACAACATGGCAACGGTGTGGCCATGTATGCCTAGCCGGATAAACACGGCTCTTAAATTCTCACGGGAGGAGACGCAGATGCGTAAGTATCTACTCTCCGCAGTTGCAGCTGGTGCTGTACTTGCGGGAGCAGGGTCTGCTTTTGCCGATGAAGCTGCGGCAAAGAAGTGGATCGACCAGGAATTCCAGCCATCCGTTCTGAGCAAAGATGAGCAGCTTGCTGAAATGCAATGGTTCATCAAAGCCGCTGAACCGTTCAATGGCATGGAGATCAATGTTCTGTCCGAAGGTATTCCGACGCACTCTTATGAGTCGGAAGTTCTGACCAAGGCCTTCGAAGAAATCACGGGCATCAAGGTCAATCACCAGATCCTCGGCGAAGGTGAAGTGGTCCAGGCTGTTCAGACCCAGATGCAAACCGGCCGGAACCTCTATGACGCTTATGTCAACGACTCCGACCTGATCGGTACCCATTCCCGCCTTCAGCTGGCCTACAATCTGACCGATTGGATGGGTGGCACTGCCAAGGATGTTACCAACCCGGGTCTCGATCTCGACGACTTCATGGGCACCCAGTTCACCACCGGTCCGGATGGTGACCTTTACCAGCTGCCCGACCAGCAGTTCGCGAACCTTTACTGGTTCCGCAAGGACTGGTTCGAGCGCGAAGACCTGAAGACGGCCTTCAAGGAAAAGTACGGCTACGAGCTCGGCGTTCCGGTGAACTGGTCCGCATATGAGGACATTGCCGAATTCTTCTCCAAGGACGTCAAGGAAATCGACGGCGTTGCCATCTACGGTCACATGGACTACGGCAAGCGTGCTCCTGACCTTGGCTGGCGTATGACCGATGCCTGGCTTTCCATGGCTGGTGCCGGCGACAAGGGCGAGCCGAACGGCGTGCCGGTCGACGAGTGGGGCATCCGCATGGAAGAAGGCACCTGTAACCCGGTGGGTGCATCCGTTTCCCGCGGTGGTGCTGCAAACGGCCCGGCGGCTGTCTACGCGATCCGCAAGTGGGACGAGTGGCTCCGCAACTACGCGCCTCCAGGTGCTGCGAGCTTCGACTTCTACCAGTCCCTGCCGGCTCTCAGCCAGGGCAATGTCGCCCAGCAGATCTTCTGGTACACCGCGTTCACCGCTGACATGGTGAAGCCGAAGTCCGAAGGCAACAACACCGTGGATGACGAGGGCAACCCGCTGTGGCGGATGGCTCCGAGCCCGCATGGTCCTTACTGGGAAGAAGGCCAGAAGGTCGGTTACCAGGACGTGGGTTCCTGGACGATCCTGAAGTCCACTCCGGAAGACCGCGCGAAAGCAGCATGGCTCTACGCTCAGTTCGTTGTCTCCAAGACAGTGGACACCAAGAAGAGCCACGTTGGTCTGACCTTCATTCGCGACAGTACCGTCAATCACGAGTCCTTCACCGAGCGCGCACCGAAGCTTGGTGGTCTGGTCGAGTTCTACCGCTCGCCTGACCGTGTTGCCTGGTCCCCGACCGGCGTCAACGTTCCGGATTATCCGAAGCTGGCCCAGATCTGGTGGCAGCAGATCGGTGACGTGAACTCCGGTGCCTTCACGCCGCAGGAAGCGATGGATCGTCTTGCGGAAGAAATGGACATCGTCATGGCCCGCATGCAGCAGGCTGACGAACGTGCCAATGTTTACGGTGGCTGTGGCCCGCGTCTGAATGAAGAGTCGGATCCGCAGGAATGGCTGAGCAAGCCAGGTGCTCCCAAGGCGAAACTCGACAACGAGAAGCCGCAGGGCAAGACCGTGAACTACGACGAACTGGTTGCCCGCTGGGCAACGAAGTAAGCCGGAGCAAAGCTCTAGCAACATCCGGACCGGGGCTAAGTCCCCGGTCCCTCACCGATCCGATTGTTACGGGCGGCGAAGCCAGAGCTTCGCAAGAGTAGACCCAGTGCGGACGCGGGCAAGATTTCATGTCTCTTGAACTAAAAAACGTCAGCAAGCGCGTGCAAGGCATAACCCATGTCAAAGACACGAGCCTGACCCTTCATCCCGGCCACTTCAATGTTCTCCTTGGAGAAACAGGCTCGGGCAAAACCTCGCTGATCAAACTGATGGCCGGCCTCGACAGCCTGGCATCCGGGCAGATCATCCTCAATGGCAAGGATGTATCCCGCCTTTCAGCGCAAAAGCGCAATATCAGCCTGGTGCACCAGTTTTTCGTCAACTACCCGCATATGTCGGTCTTCGACAACATCGCATCACCGCTGAAAATTGCGGGCGTTGCGAAGTCGGAAATCGAAGGTCGGGTGGAAGAAGCGGCAAACATCCTCAAACTGAAACCCTATCTGAACCGCAAGCCGAACGAACTGTCCGGTGGCCAACAGCAGCGCACAGCGCTCGCCCGTGCGATCGTCAAGGAAAGCGATGCCGTCTTCCTCGATGAGCCTTTGGCGAACCTTGACTACAAGTTGCGCGAAGAATTGCGCGACCAGTTGCCGGAACTGTTCGCGGGCCGCGGTGCTGTTGTCGTTTACGCGACATCCGAACCGGAAGAAGCACTTCTGCTCGGTGGTCAGACAGCCCTGATGACGGATGGAAATGTCGTTCAGTTTGGCCCGACTGCCGAGATTTACCGCAATCCGAAGGATCTGGACGCCGCGAAGGTGTTCTCCAATCCTCCGATCAATGTTGCGCCAGTCACCAAGCAGGGCGACACGGTCATCCTCAGCGACAATGTCCGCTGGACGGCCTCGCCTGCCGTTGCCGCTCTAACGGACGGACCTTACACACTCGCGATCCGGCCCAACCATGTCCTGCCGGTTGAATCGGTGGATCATACTGTGCGCCTCGAGGGCCACGTCCAGGTTACGGAACTCAGTGGCTCAGAAAGCAGTGCCCACTTCGACATGGACGGTCATTCGTGGGTGTCTCTGTCTTCGGGTGTCCATCCCTATTTCGTCGGCGAAGTCCACACATTCTATCTGGATCCGAGCCATTGTTTCTTCTTTGCGCCTGACGGCCAGTTGGCAGCTTGAGGAGAGAACCCATGGCACAAATCAAACTCTCCAACCTGCGGCACAGCTATCAGCCCAACCCGCAAAGCGATGCGGATTATGCGCTGAAGAAAATCGACCTGACCTGGGAAGACGGCGGTGCTTACGCGCTTCTGGGACCTTCGGGTTGCGGCAAGTCCACGCTGTTGAACATCATTTCCGGTCTGCTTGTTCCTTCTGAGGGCAAGATCCTGTTCAACGATCAGGATGTGACGGCACTGCCGCCGGCAAAGCGCAACATTGCGCAGGTTTTCCAGTTTCCGGTCATTTACGACACCATGACCGTTTACGACAATCTGGCTTTTCCGCTTCGCAACCGCGGGCGGGATGAAGACATCGTCAAGCGTCGTGTCACCTCGATTGCCGAGATGCTGGAAGTCACCGACATGTTGTCGACGCGGGCTGCAAACCTGTCGCCCGACAACAAGCAGAAGATTTCCATGGGCCGCGGTCTGGTTCGTGAAGACGTCAATGTCGTCA
This sequence comes from Pseudomonadota bacterium, assembly GCA_039195965.1. GTDB lineage: Bacteria > Pseudomonadota > Alphaproteobacteria > Rhizobiales > Stappiaceae > Roseibium. The sequence goes on along the minus strand of JBCCVB010000006.1, from coordinate 76,345 downwards.
TGTTCGATGAACCGCTGACCGTGATCGATCCGCACTTGAAGTGGAAGCTGCGCTCAAAGCTGAAGGAACTTCATCAGCGGGTGAAGGCGACCATGATTTATGTGACGCACGACCAGACCGAAGCATTGACCTTCGCCGATCAGGTGGTGGTGATGCAGGATGGCGAAGTCGTTCAGATCGGTACGCCGGTGGAATTGTTCGAGCGGCCCGCCCACACATTCGTCGGTCACTTCATCGGCTCACCGGGCATGAACGTGCTTCCTTGTGATGTCCGGGACGGCGCAGCCTTCTTCGGCGGGGAACAGATCCGCCTGGAAGGTCCTGTCGGCGGGGTTGGAAACGGCGCAGCGGAAATCGGCATCCGTCCGGAGTTCGTGTCCGTGTCGACCAACGGCAGCGGTATTGCCGCCCAGGTTCGCAAGGTTGCGGATATCGGCCGCCACAAAGTGGTGGAAGCCATCGCCCATGACAACCGTGTTCACGCAATTCTGGAAGGCGAAGCGCCAAGTGCCGGTGATGCCGTGACCCTTGAATTCAAACAATCCCAGACCCGGCTTTACAAAGACGGCTGGCTGGCAAGCACGCCAGGGGAGGGTGCCCAATGAAGACCCAAAATCAACGTGCCTGGTGGTTTGTAACGCCCGTTCTGCTGCTGGTGGCGTTCAATGCGCTGATCCCGATGATGACCGTGGTCAACTACTCGGTTCAGGAGACATTCGGCGACAACCTGTTCTTCTGGCAGGGACTTGACTGGTTCGAGCAGGTTCTGAAATCCGAGCGCTTTCACAACGCGCTCGGCAGGCAGCTCTTCTTTACCTTCATGATCCTGATCATTGAAGTGCCACTTGGGATCGCCATTGCGCTTGCAATGCCGAAGAAGGGCCCATGGGTTCCCTTCTGTCTCGTGACAATGGCTTTGCCTATGCTGATCCCGTGGAACGTGGTCGGTGCAATGTGGAACATCTTCACTCTGCCGGACATCGGACTGCTCGGATACTTCATGAACCACACACTGGGCATTTCCTATGACATGACCCAGGACCCGGTTGCTGCCTGGGTGACCATCATCATCATGGATGTCTGGCACTGGACATCGCTGGTGGTGCTGCTGGCCTATGCCGGTCTGGTTTCCATTCCGAACGCCTACTACCAGGCTGCCGAAATCGATGGCGCTTCGAACTGGGCCATCTTCCGCTTCATCCAGCTGCCCAAGATGAAGACTGTTCTGACCATCGCTGTTCTGCTGCGCTTCATGGACAGTTTCAACATCTACACCGAGCCGTTCGTTCTGACCGGTGGCGGACCGGGTAACTCCACCACGTTGCTTTCAATCGATCTGGTGAAGATTGCTCTTGGTCAGTTCGACCTCGGTCCGGCAGCTGCCATGTCGCTCATCTACTTCGCCATCACGCTGTTCGCCTCCTGGCTGTTCTACACGCTGATGACGTTGAACGATAACAAATCCTGAGGAGAACCATCATGCGCATGAAAAGCCTGGTTCCCGCGCTTTACATCCTCTTCCTGATGTTGCCGATCTACTGGCTCGTCGCGATGAGCTTCAAGACCACGAACGAGATCCTGGCCGGGTTCTCCCTGTTCCCGCAAACGTGGACGTTCGCCAACTATATCGAGATCTTCACGGATCCGACCTGGTACTGGGGATACATCAACTCCATCATCTACGTGACGATGAACACGGTGATCTCCGTTCTGGTGGCACTACCTGCTGCCTATGCGTTCTCGCGCTATTCCTTTGTCGGCGACAAGCAGCTGTTCTTCTGGCTGCTGACCAACCGGATGGCACCCGCCGCCGTTTTTGCGCTGCCGTTCTTCCAGCTCTATTCGGCAGTCGGTCTGTTCGACACGCATATTGCTGTCGCATTGGCGCACTGTCTGTTCAATGTGCCGCTGGCGGTGTGGATCCTGGAAGGGTTCATGTCGGGCGTGCCGAAGGAACTGGATGAAACAGCCTACGTGGACGGCTATTCCTTCCCGAGGTTCTTCGTGACGATCTTCCTGCCTGCGATCAAGTCCGGCGTTGGTGTCGCTGCCTTCTTCTGCTTCATGTTCTCATGGGTGGAACTGTTGCTGGCCAAGACGCTGACCGCAGTCGCCGCCAAACCAATTGCCGCCGTGATGACCCGGACCGCTTCCTCCGCCGGTTATGAACTCGGGCTTCTGGCGGCCGCCGGGACCCTGACCATCATTCCCGGCGCCATCGTCATCTACTTTGTCCGTAACTACATTGCCAAGGGCTTTGCCCTGGGGAGGGTATGATGCTTGGCTGGATGGCATGGACATGGCCGACGGCACTTCTGTTCGTCGGGATCTTCACAGCGGTCGGCATCCTGACGGTTCTGGAAATCAAGTTTCCGGGTGGGGATGCCCGCCGGGGAGTTCTCGGACTGACGACGACACGGGGCGACCGTCTCTTCATAACGTTGCTCGGGACTGCCTATATCTTCCTCGCCTGGCTGGGATTGGTCGGGTATCCGCTCTGGTGGCCACTGGCGCTTAGCCTAGGCTGGGGCGTGTTCAGCTTCTGGAAGGTTTGACCAAATTGCCATGCCCCTGATCATCAGGGGCATGGCATTGAACGTTTGACGACTAAAAGAATAGTAATTTTTGATTTTATCGTGCATGAATAGGTGCGTTGGGGGGAGAGGACGTCATTCAGAGCCAGTCTGAACATCTCTCGCTCCTGGCCACATCCATACCGCAATTGGTGCAGGGCAGTAATGAGAAAGCGTAAAAGCAACGAGTTTTTGACCGAAGTCGAACTGGAGTTCATGACAGAACTCTGGAAGCTCGGCGAAGGCTCCGTGCGGGACATCCTGGCATGTCTGCCGCCGGAGAGAAAACTAGCCTATACGTCCTGTGCCACCATCATGCGGATCCTGGATGAAAAAGGCTTCGTGGACAGCCGGAAAGAAGGCAAAACATTCATCTATTCCCCTCGGCTGACCAAGGACACCTACCAGTCCCGTTCTCTGAGAAACCTTTCTGACAAACTGTTCGACGGCACGCCGGCGTCTCTCGTGGCGCGGCTCGTTGACGAATATGAACTATCGGAGAACGATCTGGCGGAAATTAGAGCGTTGCTGGACAGGAGGAGGACAGATGACGCTACTTAACCAGGTCTTTGACATTTACATTGATCTGAACATCACGCTGGCCCTTACGGCGGTGGTGTGGTTGACGGTCAAGTTGAGTATGGCCCGCTTTGGAAGACGGCTCGCCTTTACGGTGCAGTTGGGACTTTTGAACGGGCTTTTTGCTGTCATTATCCTGTCGCCCGCAGTCGTTGCCGTCTATCAGCATATGCTGGTGGCGGAAATGGTTCCGGCGGCGCTTTCGGTCAATCTGGCGGATTATGCCGTTTCGCAGTACCTGCGTGGCGGCATTGCTCTTCCAGCGGAAGACTTTCAATCTCTTCTGGGACTGCGAAGTCGCTTCACCGAGAGTATCCTGACGGTGACCCCCGGCCTGGGGCTTGGGGTGGCAGTGTTTCTGGTCGCAGGGTTCTTTTGCTTTGGAACGCGTCTGGTCATCAACTTTGTGCGCTTGAACAGGATGCTTTCGGCCTGCCATGACTGGCGCCGGAATGGCCGGGTTCAGCTTCTGCTTTCTGACAGGGCGATCGTACCGTTTTCGGCCCGTGGCCTCTTTCGGCACTATGTCGTCATTCCGTCCGAACTGCTGGCGAAGCCTGATGACCTGAAGCTTGTGCTCAAGCACGAGTTCCAGCATCTGCGTCAGGGCGACGTCGCCTGGGAAATCGGTCTGGAAATTCTGCGGCCGTTCTTCTTCTGGAATCCTTTCTTCTACGTCTGGAAGTCGGAAGTCGAGCGCCTGCGTGAATTGGCTTGCGATCAGAAAGTTGCGGAGCACAGTCAGGTCGACCTGAAAGCCTACTGCATGTGTCTGCTGCGGGCTGCGCAGGCAGGATTGCGCAAGCGCCAGGAACAGACAGACCGGGACCGGGTTGGCAATGTTGCCTCGGTGGCTCTGCTGGAGGTTCAGGATCGTCTCTTGCGCCGTTCCCCGGCACAAAAGCTGCGGCGTCGTGTCGAAGCGCTTCTGGAGACCAACCGGTTGCGTCCGCATTGGGGGCTTGCGTGTCTCGCCGTTCTGCCAATGATTGCCGTTATCCTTCTGATCTCGATGTCCATCCAGAAACCTGCTGACTGGAGCCAGGACCGTCTGATGCTTTCGGCCATCGTCAATCTGGAACGACTGGAAACGATCAACTCCTTCGGTCAACGGCCACTACGCTGATCCATCCGGGCAGCTTGCTGCCCGGTTTTTGTCGCCCCCGTTGCGTTCTTTCAGAACTGCTCGAATTCAGGTGCTAGTCCGGCTCTGAAAGAAAGCGGCAATTTCGAAAGTCCATGCAGCGCGTGACACAGACCCGCAATCGCGCTCGTGTTAAAGGGTTGCTGCGCTTGTTTTGTGCGAGGAAGCCAATCCCGTGCGGGCAGGTGTTGCGCCAGCCTTTGAGCTATTGGGGTCTGATCCGCTTTGTGTCGCCAATGAATGCAATCTGGTTTCTATTTGCGATGCTGCTGATGCTTCGACAATGTCGAAGATCATGCACCCGCACACGCAAGGACAGTAGGCGGCCTGCGGGTGGTCAATTGGCTATCCGGCGCGAAGTTGCCCAGGATCCGATGAACGTCTTGTCTTTGTCCAGGCGACAATCAGATATCGGGTCCCGCCAATCGGCCTTCGGAGGACGGGTCGACTTCGTTTCTGAGAGCTTCAAGCGCGCGCATGCGCTCCTGGGCCCGTTGCTGGTTCTGTCTTGTCACTCCAGCAATCAACACTTCGGCGATCGCCATCAGTGCGAGGGATGAGTCCCAAGGTGAGGGGACTGCAACCCGCGCCGGAAGCACATAGCTCGCAATTCTTCCGATCGGGGACATCCAGCTGTCGGTGACGAGGGCAACGGTTGACCCCTGCTTGGCGGCTGCTTCTGCAAATTGGATGATTTCTGCCTGATAACGCCTGATATCGAAAACCAGGATCACGTCCTTGGGTCCCATGCCGAGCAATTGGTCGAGCCAGTTGCCCTGCTGACCGGCAATATGGGTGACGTTTGAGCGGACGATCCGGAGATGCGCGGCCATGTATCTGGCCAGGCCATCCGTAAAACGACCACCGATCAGATGAATCGTCTTGCGCTCGTCAGACAGCAGTTTGACCAGGCTCTCTAGTTCGCCCTTCGGCAGGTGGGCGAACGTCTCGCGAACGTTCTCAAGCAGTTGGCTGACATGGGGATCGCCGTCGGGATCTTCCGCCATACTGGCGCTACGGGCGAGGGGAGAGTTAAGCTGGCTCTGCAGTTCTCCACGCAATTTCTTCTGGAACTCTGCAAAGCCCGGAAATCCAAGCCTTCCGACAAAACGCAGGATGGTGGGGGAGCTGACCCCGGCCGCCTCCGCGAACTGGGCAACCGTTCCAAGACCCTGCATCGGATAGTTGGCCATGAGCGCATGTGCCGCCTTTTTTTCCGTGGCGGTGAATTCGTCAAGACGATCGCGAATGTCTTCCAAAAGAGGGCGTTCCATGAGCCTGTTCCCCAAAAGCGTTTTTGCGATCCGTTCTGTCGAATTTCATTTGACAGCGGCATCAATCTGCGTATCAAATATTACAGATCTTGGTTTCAACGGCAATCCTGTAATAAACATTACAAACTTGCCAACCTCAAATGATCGGGGAGTGGGGAATGGGAGTGAGCCCTCAGACAGGCGGAATGGCCAGGGCTGTTGCAGTTGAAAATGCAGAAGGGGTGGGCCCTTTTGTAATTCTCTGCGATCACGCTTCCAATTTCTTTCCGCCTCCCTATGACGAATCTCTTGGGGTTTCCGAAGCGGACAAATCTGCTCACATCGCCTGGGATCCGGGTGCACTGGGAGTGGCCAAGGGGCTGGCTGATCGTCTCGACGCCCCTCTGGTCTACACGACGATTTCCCGGCTGGTTATCGACTGCAACAGAGAAGAAAACCGAACGGACCTGATTCCCAGTCTGAGTGAGACGACGCAGATTTCGGGCAATTGTGATCTGTCTGAAGACGAACGGAATTTCCGCCTCAATCTGGTGCACCGACCGTTTCATAACGCAATTGACAAGGTACTCGATCAGCGCAAGGAACGTGGGCTGCCGACGGCCGTCGTCTCCATCCATTCCTTCACGCCGGTTTACAAGGGCAACGAGAGGCCCTGGGAAATCGGGCTTATCTACGACAAAGACCGTCGCCTTGCCGATCCCGTTCTTGCAGGTCTTGGGGAATGTGGTGAGCTGACTGTCGGAGACAACGAACCATATGCTCCTTCAGACGGGGTCTATTACACGATCAGACGTCACGGCGAAGATCGAAAGTTGCCCTGCCTGATGATAGAAATCCGCAACGATGAAGTTAAGACGGCGGAGGAAGAAGCACGTTGGACCGAATTGCTGGCTCCCATTCTGACCCGGGCGACACAGTCCGGATCCGTAAATGCCGGAGGAGGGGCTGATGCTTAAAGCTGCCCGCTTCTACGTCCGCATGGTGGACGGCTTCAACCGCCGCCTCGGCAAGATCATCATGTGGGGCGTGTTCGTCATGGCGGGCATCCTGCTCTGGTCTTCCATTTCGAAAACATTCTTCAATCCGTCGCTCTGGACGCTCGAAATCGCGCAGTTCGCAATGGTTGCCTATTACGTTTTGGGCGGACCCTACTCGATCCAGCTCGGCTCCAACGTCAGGATGGATCTTTTTTACGCAGAGTGGAGTGTGAAAAAGAAAGCCTGGTTCGATTCGTTCACGGTGCTGCTGCTGCTCTTCTATCTTGGAGTGCTTCTTTATGGCGCTCTCAATTCAACGGCTTATTCGCTGGGTTACTTTGGCAAGGAGCCCTTCGTCTTCTATTGGGACCTGATCACGGCCTTTGTCACCGGCGGGCCGGAAGCGGCAAGTGAAAAGCTCGGCTACATCGAGCGCAGCCCCACCGCCTGGCGGCCCTATCTCTGGCCGATCAAGATCGTCATGATTTTCGGATTTTTCCTGATGCTTCTTCAGTGTGTTGCTGAACTTTTGAAAGATATCGCCCGGATCAAGGGAGAGACGATCTGATGTCGTATGAGATGATCGCTCTTCTCATGTTCTCGTCGATGATGCTGATGCTCCTGACAGGGCAAAGGGTCTTCGGCGCTATCGGCGGAATTGCCGCAATCGCAGCACTGGCGCTCTGGGGCACGGGTGGCGGTGACATTCCGTTCTCAGCGGCAATGAAGCTGATGAAGTGGTATCCGCTGCTGACGCTGCCGATGTTCATTTTCATGGGCTACGTTCTGTCGGAAACCAAGATCGCCGACGATCTCTACAAGATGTTTCATGTCTGGATGGGGCCGATCAATGGCGGGCTCGCCATCGGCACAATCCTCCTGATGGTTCTGATCTCCGCCATGAACGGCTTGTCGGTTGCCGGCATGGCCATCGGCGCAACAATTGCGTTGCCGGAACTTCTGAAACGAAAATACGACAAGCGCATGGTCACGGGGGTGATCCAGGCAGGGTCTTCGCTCGGGATTCTCGTGCCGCCGTCTGTCGTGCTGGTGCTCTATGCGATGATCGCACGCGCACCTGTTGGTCAGCTCTGGCTGGCAGGTATCATGCCCGGTCTGATGATGGCCGGTATGTTCGTCGTCTACATCGCGGTTCGCTGCAGAATTCAGCCGGAACTCGGTCCGGCATTGAGCGAAGACGAGCGTCAAGCTTCCAAGGAAGAGAAGTACCATCTGCTGCTCGCAGGCATTCTGCCGATCGTTATTTTCGCTGCCATGATGGTGCCTTTCGTCATGGGCAAGACCAGTCTTGTGGAGGCCTCGGCCATCGGCGCAATGACGGCGCTGCTGGCATCCATCATCCGTCGTCGCATGACCCTTGATATCCTGATCCTGTGTCTGAAGAATACGCTCGGCATTTCGTGCATGTTCATGTGGATCATTCTGGCAGCGCTTGGCTTTGGTGCCGTATTTGATGGTCTGGGTGCGGTGAAGGCGATCGAGAACCTCTTCACCGATCAGCTCGGTCTGTCGCCCTGGATGATCCTGATCCTGATGCAGCTGTCCTTCCTGGTCATGGGTACGTTTCTTGATGACACGGCGATGCTGGTGATCGTTGCACCGCTCTATGTGCCGCTGGTGGGGACGCTGGACCTTGGCATGCCTCGAAACGAAGTGCTGATCTGGTACGGTGTTCTCTACACGATCACCACGCAGATCGCCTATATGACGCCGCCCTTTGGCTACAATCTGTTTTTGATGCGGGCCATGGCGCCCAAGGACATCACCATGCGGGACATTTACGGGTCGATCACACCCTTTGTCCTGGTGATGGCTTTGGCACTGGTGCTCGTAATGGCATTCCCGCAAATCGCGCTTTGGCTGCCGGAAGCGATCTACAGCAGGTAAGCGCACGTGCAGGACAATAAAAAGAATATCCGGAGGAAACGGATTTTATAGGCGGATTGAACAGAATCGGGAAACGGTCGGCCGCAGTGAATTTGAACCGAAACCTAGGGGAACTGAGATGAAGAACAGACGTGATTTTCTGAAAAAAGCCGGCTTTGGCGCGGCGGCGGCAGCTGGCGCAACCACGCTCGCAGCACCTGCTGTTCACGGCCAGTCGCCGATCAAGTGGCGCCTGCAGACCTACGCCGGTCCTGCTCTTGCCGAGCACGTGATCAAGCCGCATATCGACGCCTTCAACAAGGCGGCGAATGGCGAGATGGAAATCGAGCTTTACACCGCTGACCAGCTGGTCCCGACCGGTGAACTGTTCCGCGCAATGCAGCAGGGCACGATCGATGCCGTCCAGTCCGACGACGACTCCATGGCATCGCCGACCGAACTGACGGTATTCGGTGGCTACTTCCCGTTTGCCTCCCGTTACTCACTCGATGTGCCGGTACTGTTCAACCAGTACGGCCTGAAGGAAATCTGGGAAGAGGAATACGCGAAAGTCGGCGTGAAGCATATTTCCGCCGGGGCATGGGATCCTTGCCACTTCGCGACCAAGGACCCGATCCGCTCCCTGGAAGACCTTCAGGGCAAGCGCGTCTTCACCTTCCCGACTGCGGGCCGGTTCCTGAGCCAGTTCGGCGTTGTGCCGGTGACGCTGCCTTGGGAAGACATTGAAGTTGCCGTACAGACAGGCGAACTCGACGGCGTTGCCTGGTCCGGCATCACCGAAGACTACACCGTTGGCTGGGCAGACGTGACCAACTACTTCCTGACCAACAACATCTCCGGTGCGTGGGCCGGGTCGTTCTTTGCCAACCAGGAGCGCTGGAACGAACTGCCGGATCACCTGAAGACCATGCTGCAGCTGGCGATGGATGCTTCTCACTACTATCGCCAGTGGTGGTACTGGGGCGGCGAAGCGGCTCTTCGCGTAAACGGAACCAAGATGGAACTGACATCCATCCCGGATGCTCAGTGGGCGACCGTTGAAGAAGCCGCGACAGCCTTCTGGGACGAAATCGCTTCCGAGTCCCCGTTGAAGGCAAAGGTTGTCGACATCTTCAAGAAGTACAACGCCGACATGCAGAAAGCTGGACGCCCTTACCGCTACAGCTGATGAGGCCCAGGTCACGCCGGTTTCAGAAAGACGGCGTGACCTCTACTTCCGGCCCGGACCCAGACTTTCCGGGCCGGAATTTTTCCAACAGATATCAATGCGAACCGCCCAACACGGGAATTCTGGAACATGCCTGGCAACCTGACTTTTGACGCGCTGAAATCTCTCGTTTCCGCTGGAGAGATCGACACGGTGCTCGCCTGCATCGTCGACATGCAGGGACGGCTGATGGGCAAGCGTTTTCATGCCCAGCACTTTGTCGACAGCGCTTATGAAGAAACGCATTGCTGCAACTATCTGCTGGCGACCGACCTGGAAATGTACACGGTCGAAGGATATGCGGCGACGAGCTGGTCGGGCGGGTATGGCGACTACGTGATGAAGCCGGATCTGGCAACTTTGCGGCTGGTGCCGTGGCTTGAAGGAACGGCCATGGTGATCTGCGATGTGCTGGACCACCACACGCACAAGGAAGTTCCTCATTCTCCTCGCGCCATGCTGAAAGCACAGGTCGCGAGATTGGGTGCACTCGGGCTGACGCCGATCATGGCAACCGAACTGGAATTCTTCCTGTTCGAGAAGAGCTTCGATGAAATCCGCAAGGAAGGTTTTCGCGATCTGGAGCCGATTTCCGGCTACAACGAGGATTATCACATCCTGCAGACAACCAAGGAAGAAGACGTTCTGCGCCCGGTGCGCAACGGCCTTTATGCTGCAGGCGTTCCTGTTGAAAACACGAAGGGCGAAGCGGAAACGGGCCAGGAAGAGCTCAACATCAAATACGCGCCGGCTCTTGATACGGCCGAATATCACACGATCTCCAAACATGCGGTCAAGGAAATCGCCTGGGCGAAGGGGCGTGCGGTTTCGTTCCTTGCCAAGTGGCGCAGCGACAAGGTTGGGTCTTCCTCGCATGTGCACCAGTCTCTGTTCGACAAGGACGGCAACAACGTCTTTTGTGATGATGCAGGCGAACACGGCATGTCGGAGACCATGCGTCACTACCTGGCGGGTCTGATCAAATACGCACCCGACTACACCTACTTTCTTGCGCCTTACATCAACAGCTACAAGCGTTTCCAGAAAGGCACATTTGCGCCGACCAAAACGGTCTGGTCGATCGATAACCGTACGGCCGGGTTCCGTCTTTGTGGTGAAGGTACCAAGGGATTGCGCATCGAGTGCCGTATCGGTGGTTCGGACCTCAACCCCTACCTGGCGCTCGCCGTTCAAATCGCGGCCGGTCTCAAGGGCCTTGAAGAGAAACTACCGCTCGATCCACCGACCAGTGGCGATGTCTACGAAGCCAAGAAGGCCAGGGAGATCCCCCACACACTGCGCGAAGCACGCGAGACCCTGCGCAAGTCCGAATTCTTGCGCGAGGCGTTTTCCGATGGCGTGATCGACCATTATGCCCGTGCAGCCGAATGGGAAATCGAGGAGTTCGATCGTGCGGTCACGGATTACGAAATCGCGCGCGGTTTCGAAAGGGCGTAACCGGCGGGCGCAATGAGCGTGCTTTCCAGTATCTGGCCATGAACAGGCCGGGTCTGCCTTGACGGATGGGTTCAAGTCATCAAGACGCCGCCCAATCGAAAAAACAGCACCCCACGTCTTCTCCGGACGAGATTGTCGCTGGGGCGAAACTTAGAGCCAAACACATTCGACAAACCGCATGTTGTGCGGTCATGAAAGGTCCAGAAATGTCAGATGTGATCAAATTGATCTCGCCGATCGATGGTTCGGTCTATGCCGAGCGTCCGGCTTTGGATGAAGCAGCGGTCGACAAAGTGGTGTCGGCGGCGCGAACCGCCCAGCCGGGTTGGGCTGCGCTGCCGATTGCCGAACGCGTTGCCTATTGCGAGAAGGCTCTTGAAGCTCTCAAGGCCATGAATGACGAAGTGGTTCCTGAACTGGCCTGGCAGATGGGTCGGCCCGTGCGCTTTGGCGGCGAACTTGGCGGAACGATCGAACGCACCGAATATTGTGCGTCTACCGCTGAGGAAGCGCTCAAGGATATCGAACGGACCGACAAGCCGGGCTTCAAGCGGTACCTGCGGCGTATGCCGCTTGGCATCGTCATGGTGATCGCACCGTGGAACTACCCGTTCATGACGGCGATCAACACCATCATGCCGGCGCTGATGGCGGGCAATGTGATCGTCCTGAAGCATGCCGCGCAGACCCTGCTGGTCGGTGAGCGTCTTGCAAGGGCCTTCGAGATTGCCGGTCTGCCGAAAGGCGTTTTCCAGAACATCGTGCTGAGCCATTCGGGAACAGAGAAGCTGCTTGGCTCCGGTCTCATCGACCACGTCAATTTCACCGGCTCGGTTGCAGGTGGGCGCGCTATTGAAAAGGCCTTGGCCGGCACATTCGCAACGCTTGGCCTCGAACTTGGCGGCAAAGACCCGGCTTATGTCCGCGCCGATGCCGATCTTGACTATGCTGTTGCCAATCTGGTGGACGGCGCTTTTTACAATGCCGGTCAGTGCTGCTGTGGCATCGAGCGCGTCTATGTGCATGAAAGCCTGTTCGACCGGTTTGTCGACGGTTTTGTCGACCTGACCAGTCAGTATCAGCTGGGCAACCCGCTGGACGAAGCCACGACGCTCGGACCGATGGCGCAAGCGCGCTTTGCTGCCTGGGTGCGCGAACAGACGCAGGAAGCCTTGCGCAAGGGTGCAAAGGCCCATATCGACACGTCCAAATTCTCCGAAGACAAGGACGGTACGCCTTATCTGGCACCGAAGGTTCTAACGGACGTGAACCATCAGATGTCCGTGATGCGGGAGGAAAGCTTCGGCCCGGTCGTTGGCATCATGAAGGTGAAGGATGACGAAGAGGCGCTGCAGTTCATGAACGACAGCCCCTATGGCCTCACCGCGTCGATCTGGTCTGAAGATGTGGCGGCAGCCGCCGAGATCGGCAACAGGGTCGAAACCGGCACGGTCTTCATGAACCGATGTGACTACCTCGATCCCGCACTTGTTTGGACCGGTGTAAAGGACACCGGCAAGGGTGCGGCTCTTTCCGAAATCGGCTTTCACAACCTGACACAGCCGAAATCGTTCCACTTCCGCGTCGAGCACTGACGCGGTTCCTCTGACCTCAAGTTTGGTGCGCACATGAGCTCACTTCCTTCTGTGAACTGGTCCTACCCGACCTCCGTTCGTTTCGGCGTTGGCCGGATCAAGGAATTGCCGGAGGCCGTCAAGGCAACCGGCATGTCCAACCCGCTGCTGGTTACCGATCCCGGTCTTGCCGGATTGCCTATGGTCGCCGAGGCGATCGCCAGCCTTGAAGCGGTCGGCCTTTCTGCTGCGGTCTTTTCCGACGTCAAGCCTAACCCGGTCGACAGCAACATTGCTGCCGGCGTCGAGGCGTTCAAGGCGGGCAATCATGATGGTGTGATTGCGTTTGGTGGCGGGTCTGGACTTGATGCCGGCAAACTGATCGCCTTCATGGCCGGCCAGACGCGCCCGATCTGGGACTTTGAGGACATTGGCGACTGGTGGACCCGCGCTGACCCCGACGGGATTGCACCGATCGTGGCCGTGCCGACAACTGCCGGAACCGGCTCGGAAGTCGGTCGGGCAGGTGTGGTGACCAATGAAGAAACCCACACCAAGAAGGTGATCTTCCATCCGAAGATGTTGCCGGAAATCGTCATCTGCGATCCGGAGCTGACTGTTGGCATGCCACGCTTCATCACCATCGGCACTGGCATGGACGCTCTGGCACACTGCCTGGAGGCTTATTCAGCGCCGATGTACCATCCGATGTCGGAAGGTATTGCGTTGGAGGGCATGCGCCTTGTGCTGGAAAACCTGCCGAAGGTCGCTGCGGATGCAACTGACCTTGAAGCTCGCGGTCACCTGATGAGCGCAGCTGCAATGGGCGCGGTTGCCTTCCAGAAGGGTCTGGGGGCGATCCACTCCCTGTCTCACCCCGTCGGTTCGCTTTATGACACCCATCACGGCATGACCAATGCAGTGTTCATGCCTTATGTGCTGCAGTTCAACAAACCGGCGATCGAGCAGAAATTCGATCGGCTGGCAGGCTTTCTCGGAATTTCAGGGGGGTATCAGGGTGTTCTGGAGACGATCCTGAAGCTGCGAGAAGATCTTGATGTTCCGCATACGCTTGCCGGCCTGAATGTCGATGGCGCGAAGCGTGACCTGATCGCGGAGATGGCCATCGTCGATCCGACCGCAGGCGGCAATCCGGTGCAGCTGACCAAGGAAGGGGCTCTGGAAATCTTCGACAGAGCCCAATCCGGAACGGTCTGAGCCGAGCAAGGTTTCAAATCTGGAAGGCGCGCCGGGTGGCGCGCCTTTTTTGTGGAGTTGCCAGGGGCACTATCGGGATGCTTTTTCAGCGCGTAACGCTCCGATAGTCCGCGGTGATGTGACTTCGCTGACCACACCAGATTTCACATCATAGAGCACTGCAGAAACAGTCAGAGAATCGGGAATTCCCGAGGCATCACGCAGACGGTGAATGTCGGTGTTCAGATCCTGGTGGTGATCGGTGATCGCGCGGTCGGATACGTCGATGCCCAACTTCTGTATCAGTGCGTTTTGAAAGTCGGGATTGGCGAAATTCTGAGCGCCGCATTGGGTGTGTTGCATCAGGACAATGCTGAAGGCGGGTACGCCATCTTTCGACAGGCGGGCGACCATTGCCGCAAGGGTTGCGATTTCCTCGACAATGGCCTGTGTCACTCGGCCACCATTGTTGCGCAGGACAACTGCATCACCAAGTTCCAGGCCGAGGACATGTGCCGGGTCAACCCTGGCATCGATGCATGTGAGAACGAGCGTATTGAGCTTAGGCAAGATTGGCAGGTCGCCAGCCGAAAACGTGTCGGCAAATATGCGGTTGCGTTCAAACAGAAGACTGTTTTCTGTCATTGATTATGTTCCCTTGGCTAATCCGTTCATGCGGCGCGAAGCGGGTCTGTGGAAGCAGGGCGCATGTCGTGTGTGCGTACCCACTCAGGTGTTTCAAGGCTGAAACTTGGATTGGAGAGCTGTACGTAGTCCTTCGCTGCCTCCACCCTCGAGAGATCCAGTGCGGGGGTCAGGCCGATCTTGAGGAAACTGAAAATGGCGCGAGCCGTTGCTGATAGGCTTCTGCGCAGATCAGGGCGATCGGCAACCAGCCTTTTGGCGATGTTCTCAAAATTTTCCGGTTCTCTGCCACCGACTTGCAGAACATCATCGGTCGGTGCGTTGATCGCAAAGCTCCCGCGTCGATACTCTTGCGCATATATTGCGAGTTGGGAAACAGCCGCCTCTGAGTAATTGGAAGGAGGCCGCGCTCGCAGTGCCTTGGTCATCATCTTTTCGGAAATGTTCATGTACCGCACCCTTCGGCCGAGTGCCCGGCCCATGGCTTCAGCAATTTCATTCGGCGACATGAGGTCAGGACCCGTGGGTCGGTAACTCATTCCCGTATGCGTTTGCGGGTCGGTCAGCGCGGCGACTGCCACACTGGCGATATCCTCGTTCGATGGCGGAGCATTCTTCTTCTCATCACCGTGGCCAAGCGGCATGGTGAAAAGGCCGAGATGGGCGGCCATGTCGATGACCATCAGATAGTTGTCGGCGAACCATCCGGGATTGACGGACGTAACGCTCATTTGCGGGTTCAGTCGAACCAGCGCATCTGACAGATAGACCTCACGTGTGAAATGAGACGGATGATCGACCGAGGACAGCCACTGACCGAGTGTGACGACGTGTTCCAGCGATGCCTCGTTGGCAGCCACTGTAAAGACGGCATTGAAGTGCAATCCGTTCGGCGCCGTCGGAGCGCATTGATAGGCGCGTTTCACGCCCTGCATCGCAGCACGCATGTCAGTCAGAGCGTATTGATTGCCGACAAACACTTCAGCGCCGGAATGCTCCAGTAGCCCCGCACGATGGCCCCGCTTTCGAACGAAAGCCCGAACCGGATAACCCTTCTCAAGCAATTGCAGCGTTGTCGGTAGTCCGGTTTTACCACCGGCACTCGTCACGAGAATCTTTGGTTTGGAAGACACGGCATACCTTTTAGATGATGATTGTAATCTATAAATATAGATGATAGACGAAATCTATAATGTCAAGTCCAGGAGAAAACCTGTGCCATGCCAAGAATGTCAGAAGCCGAAAAGCGTAAATCTCACAACAAGATACTTGATGCCGCTGCGCAGATGGTGCGGGCAAAGGGAGTGGAAGGCACCAGCGTTTCGGATGTGATGCAGGCTGCGGGGCTCACACACGGGGGCTTTTATCGACACTTCGGTTCGAAGGATGACCTTGTGGCTGCTGCATTCCGGACGGCGGTGGACGATGTGCTGTCAGAGATGGAAAAGGCCACATCCTTAGACGCGAAAGCGAACGCCCGGCACGATTACATCGATAGCTACCTGTCGCAGTCCCACATTGACAATCGGAGTGAGGGCTGCCCGCTCGCCGCGCTGGCGGGAGATCTTTCACGCGATGAAGGCAAGGCCAGACAAGAAGGTTTTGCCGCTGTGGAGCGGGTTGCGACACTCTTGAAGGAAGAGCCGGACGTGTCGCAAGGTACCGCCTTGCTTGCCTTGATGCTTGGAACGGTCACGCTTGCCCGCCTGGCGCAGACGAAGGAAGAGGCAGGAAGTGTCCTTCAAGCAGGCCGGAAAGGTGTTGACCTGCTTCAGAAGAACTGGTCGCCCTGATAGTCAGAAAAGCGTCGTGGAGAATGGTTTCAAAAGGAAAGAGCGCGCCCAAGGGTGGCGCGCTCAATCAGGTCTGTTTGAAAATTCGGTCAGTGATCAGGCGCTTTGCTGACGCTCGATGTATTTGAGTGTTGCCACCATCACGATGCCGTAGAGGACGTGCCCGACAAGGGCAACCCAGACGATCCCTGTGAAATTCAGGAAGAAAGGCAAGCCGGCAACAGTGGTGATGCCACCGATTGCGAAGAGCCACAGGCCGAAGCCATAGATTGCCGACGGCAGGAACCAGTGGGTGTTACCGACGACCCGCTGCCAGATCGGTGCGAAGATGTACATCCAGCCGATGGGATAGCCAATCAGCCCGACTACGTAGAAATGAACGAAATAACCTGCGAAATTGCCATTGGGCAGTCCCAGGCTGCCGAGCAGGCTTCTGGCCAGGCCGTGAGGCGAGAGGTTTGCAAAACCGAGGCCCGGGCTGATGACCTGACCCCAGAGGTCAAAGGCGACAGTGGCAAAGAAGCCCGAGATGAACATGAGCCCGAGTGTATTGGTGTTGATCGCCGGCAAAGAGCCCACCAGACGAGTGTCAGAGCTGATCGTATTCATGGCGCTTTTGCTTTCCTGTTAAAAGAACTTGCTGCGTGTACTATTTAGTGATTTTCGAGATAACGTGCACTCAACTCGATGTGGGCCTGAATAGCGATTTTGTGAATGGATTGTTATCTGAAATGTGACGTGTATTACAGAGCTTAGTTCGTAGTGTTACTTCCGTTTCGTTCGAATATTAATGCGCTCGTTGCTGCGATTAGACCAATCATTGAACTGGCAAGCATTAATGAAATGACAATCACCGGTGAACTTTCCTGCACGACCGCCGCTCCGGTCAGGCTGGTCAGCAGAGCGCCCGCTGCGAGTGTAGACGCACCAACGAGACCTGCCGCACTTCCGGCCAGGTCCGGCCTCACTGACATAGCTCCGGAGTTACTGCTCGGCATTGTCAGGCCGTTTCCAATGCCGACAAAGAGCGTGCTGCCGAAAAATGCCCAGGGTGACAACCAACCGGACACGATGAGCAACAATCCAAGGGTAAGGCCGGAACATGCGACGATCCTTCCGATCAGCATCATGGCGGGTAAGGAAACCCTTGCGGCAAACCGGCCAGCCAGAAAACCTCCGGCAGAAAATCCCATGGTAATGCTGCCGATCAGGAAGCCCAGTTGGACGGTACTCACTCCGAAGGTCGCAGTTGCGGCAAGCGGAGCACCTGCAAGAAAGATGTAAAAGGCTCCGGTAGAAAACGCCGTGCAGAGTGCATAGGCGTAAAATCGTCTTTCTCTCAACAACGCAGTGAAATTGTCGCGTTGTTCCTGATCGCCGTCACCTCGACCCTTTCGTGTTTCTCCGAGGTCGAACCAGCAAAGCAGCAACAGCACTGTTCCGAAGAACGCATAGAAATAGAAATTTGTGCGCCAGCCGAACGTTGAATCCAAAATCCCGCCGAGAACCGGTCCGAGCATTGGTGCGATCGCCATGCTCATGGTGATGTAGCCGATCAGCCCGGCTGCCTCCCGTGGTGGGTTGGTGTCACGCACGATGGCGAGTGACAGCGTGAAACCCGCCGTGACACTGCCTTGCAGCATTCTGAAGATCAGGAACACCCATATGTTCTGCGCAAGGGAACAGACAATCGATGAACAGCAGAAGATAGCAAGAGCGACCAGCAAGACCGGACGCCGCCCGAAGCGGTCGGACAAGGGACCGGCAATCAATTGTATGACGGCCGTGACAGCCAGATATCCGGCAATTGCGACGCTCACGAGTGCATAATCCGTTTTCAGATCGCGGGCGATGTTCTCCAACGAAGGCAAGAACATGTTCAGCGAGAGCGGCGAGAAAGCCGTCAGCAAGATGACCGTCAAAAGGTGAGGTGGCGTTCTGGGCGAGGACATCACTTGGTGGGATCTTTCAAAAAAAATACCCCCGAACTTGGTCGGGGGCGCATGGAGAGAGGATTGGAAATCCCGCTACGGGTCCATGCGCCTTTTGCTCACTGTGACGATGGATCGAAAAGTCATTGATGGTCTTTCAAACGATGGCTGGAGAGATTAGTGCCTAGTAAACACTAAGCCGGTAAACCGGCCTTTTGCAATTCGAAGTTACTCCAGCTCCCCATGTACGGCGACCAGATCCAGTTCCGCAGCCTGGGTTGCAATCGCGCTGTAACTTTCCTTCACGCCTTGTTCGGTCAACTCTCTTTGAACTGCCAGAAGCGTGTTTTCATCATGCTCTGCGCAGAGCTCGCTCATGTAGGCGAGTTCTTCGGCCGCGACGCTGCGAGCCGCTTCGATCGATGGAGCGCCATAGACATCGACAAAATGTTGCGCCAGTCGGTCAATCAACCCGTTGAACTCGAGCTCTTCAACGGGAGTGATGGCGACAAAGGTCACCCGGCCGAATGTCTCCAGCCCCAGCCAGCCATTTGCAAAAGCCTGACGGGCTTTTCCGGTGAGATCCGCTTCCGTCCAGTCTGAAAACTCAAAGCCCCCGGATAGACACCATTCGCCTGTGCGGGCTGGCGAGAAATAGACGTTGCGATCGCTGTCATCCATGTGAACGGCACGGGCGAGTTTCATAAGTTATCCCTCAAGTCGGCTAGAGAGCGGGATCAGGATCGTATCGTCGCCGCTCCTGAGCAGCATGCCGAAATGCTCGTCGACACCAACAAAGGTGCCCGATTTCCCATCGATCTCAATCGGGTCGCCCAGATCTGACGCCAGTCCGCGCCAATCGGCATGGACAGGGCGCAAGCCTTCATCGAGCCACCTGTTGATCCAGTAAAGCGAATGGCGCACCCAGCTTTCCAGCAAACGTTCAGCGGTGATGTCCGCACAGCCTTCTTCGGACAGAAAAGTCCGCTCGGAGGCCACGCCCGGGTCGGGATCGGAACTCTTCATGTTGAGCTCCAGTCCAAGCACAAGCCAGTCGGGAACCGCATCCGGTTTCTTCGTTGATGCCTTGATGCGCATCTTCCCGCAAACGGCTCCATTGACGCGAATGGTGCCGTCCCACGCCAGATGGACAGCAACTTCCGGCGGTGCGAGCGCGCCCAGGGCCGCCTGAAAGCCAAGTCCGCATACCGGCAGAGTTGCTATGGCTTCCTCCAGTGGAACTTCCGGAGCGAAGATGAGGCTTGCGCACAGAACATCGCCGGAAAGATTGTAGACGACGGTGCCAGGGTCGGTACCGGCAATCGCGAGTGCTACGGCCCGCTCGAACGGATCGGCGTTTCCGGTCAGGAGCTCTCCCTGAAAGAGAGGTGGAAACTGAACATCGCTCATGCTTGACCTCCGGCAACAAGTTTACCGGCAAGCTGCCGGAAAACATTTGCCTCAGGTGCATCGGGTGATTTCACGGCAATGGGCGTACCGCCATCGGCAGCCAGCCGGATGTTGAGATGAAGCGGCACCTCCGCCAGAAGCGGGACACCGAGTTTTTCAGCTTCAGCTGCGACGCCGCCGTGTCCGAAGACATGTTCTTCGTGTCCGCAGTTGGAGCAGATATGCGTCGACATGTTCTCGATCATACCCAGCAGCGGAACGTTCATCTGCTGAAACATGTCGATCCCCTTGCGCGCGTCCAGAAGAGCGACGTCCTGAGGCGTTGACACAATGATCGCACCATCGACGATAAATTTCTGGCTCAGCGTCATCTGGACGTCACCGGTGCCCGGCGGCAGGTCGACGATCAATACGTCAAGCGCACCCCATTGCACTTGGGCGACCATCTGCTGCAATGCTCCCATCAGCATTGGGCCTCGCCAGACGACCGCCTGGTCTCCGGACGTCATCAGACCGATCGACATCATGGTCACGCCGTGATTGCGCAAAGGCAGGATCATCTGCCCGTCCGGAGAGGTCGGGCGGCCCGAAATGCCAAGCATTTTCGGTTGGGACGGGCCATAGACATCTGCATCCAACAGGCCGACCTTGCGGCCCTCAGCGGCAAGCGCGCAGGCCAGATTGGCGGCAACGGTGGACTTGCCTACGCCGCCCTTGCCTGAAGCCACGGCGATGATCCTGTCGATCCCCGGTACTTTTTGCGGCCCGGATGAGCCGGCAGGAGCGGGTTGCGGTCTGATGGGCTGTGGTTCCGCTGAAGGTGAAGGTGCCGCTGCTGCCTGATCGGAATGTGAGGTAAGGATGATTTGCACGTCCTTGCATCCGTCAAGTGCCTTTAGCCTGTTTTCGGCTTCCAGCTTCAGGTTATCCATCTCACCGACACGACCCGCGTCAATCTCCATGACGAAGCGGATATTGCCGCCGCCGACCTGAAGGGCACGCATCATGCCGGAAGCAACGATATCGTCGCCGGTGACCGGATCAGCGATCGTTTTCAGTGCATTCAGAACGACTTCGCGCGTCAGGGGCACCTGCAGCTTACCCCTCTATCTCGCCGTCAACCACGTGTTCGAGACCGAGTTCCTCGATCGTGACGACGGCCTTGACCTTGAATTTCTTGCCATCGGCAGCACCGGCATTTCGAACCGCCTCTTCAATGGCTTGCTGAGAGGTAACACCCACCTGTTTCAGGAACTTGCGCATCGACATGTTGAAATCTTCACTCATCTTGTTCTCCTTGTGATGGCCAGGTGCATTGACGGTTCGTGGAATTGGCTCCTAACCTAGGGTCATCTGTCAGCAACGTGAGGGAGGAGCG
Organism: Pseudomonadota bacterium; assembly: GCA_039195965.1. Taxonomy (GTDB): domain Bacteria; phylum Pseudomonadota; class Alphaproteobacteria; order Rhizobiales; family Stappiaceae; genus Roseibium. Next base: position 55,297 of record JBCCVB010000006.1, on the reverse strand, counting down.
CGTGTGCTGCCGTTTTCTGGTCTTGTGCCTGTTCAGTTTGATAGTAAGTGCCGGATTCATGTCATCTGGCAAGGCTAACTCGCGGTCATTCCGGTTGAGTGCGCCAGAGACACTGGTTGCGTCGGGCTTCTTGAAACACCTGCTGCCGAGATTTTCTCTCAAAACCGGCGTCAGGATCGAGGTCGTTGCCGATGGGGCAGAAGCAGACGCGCGGTTTTCAGGTGCGTTTGATGGTATTCCCGTTTTTTCCGGCCTGGATACCGAATGGTCGCTCGTGATCTCAGAAGAAAATGAACATGTAACCCGGTTCAGGGACTGGATTACCGGCGAGGTCGGCAGAAAGACCATCGATGCGTTTCGATCCGACGGAAAGGCGATTTTTACTGCTGCGGTCGCCAAGCCGAAAGAAGAGGGACCGCAATTGATTGCCGGAGACGCCGTATCTGGCGAGAAGCTTGCCGTGCTCCATTGCGGACGCTGCCACATGGTCAATGAAACCACCCGCCTGACCACCATCGGTTCGACGCCGTCATTTGCGATCATGCGGAACTTCTCGGACTGGCGGGTGCGCTTCGAGGCATTTTTCGCGCTGAATCCGCACCCTTCGTTCACCCAGGTTGAAGGCGTTACGGAACCATTCGATGTCAGCCGGCCACCTTCGATCGTGCCTCTCGAGCTGACACTCGACGAGCTCGATGCCATCCTCGCCTTCGTCTCGCGGATCCAGCCGGCGGATCTCGGCGCGCCAATCCAGTACGATTGATTGGAACCATACAACGTCAATGGTCGCGCCGTTTGCTGATGTAATCGTCGGTCGTGCGCACGCGTGGCCGTTCTCCCGCGGCAAACGGATTGTCTTGCGAATGATAGACGGAGTTTACCCGGCAGTCGTCGCACATCTGGATGAGCTTTATTGCCTTGCTGTCCTGGAACATGGAGTGGTTACCGGCGAGCTTCGTTGTCATCCTTTCGACGGTTGATCGAACGCCGAATGGCTTCCCGCATTCGATACAGGAAAAGGGCTCTTCCTCCTTGAGGACAATGGGAGCGAGGGCCTCGTCGCCAAGATTGAGGCGAGGCGTCAGCGTCAGAGCGCTTTCCGGGCACAAATTGGCACAGATCCCGCATTGCAGGCAGGCGTCTTCCTGGAAACGCAGCTGTGGCATGTCGGGGTTTTCCTTAAGTGCGCCGGACGGGCACAGCGAAACGCAGGACAGGCACAGCGTACAAGCATCGACGTTCAAATTGACGGTGCCATAAGGCGCTCCGGAAGGCAGCGCAATCAGGGCGTCAGGATCATTGAGTGCCTTTGCCGCAAGACGGCTCACCTGTCTGCGCGACCCAAGCGGCAGGATGGGGTGGTTGGTCTGGACCGGATCAATTTGGCGGTTAAGCGAAGCTTCCAGTTCCTCCGGATCAGCCGGTTCAATCAGCCGGACACTTTCATGGCCGGCAATAGCGTTTGCCAGGTCTGTCTGAAGCGCCAAGCCATCTCTTTCCGTCCTCGGCGCAAGCAAAATGGTCACGGAAGCAAATCCGCAGGCAAATGCAGCGAGGGCTTCTGCATGCCCGAAACTTGCCAGGGCGGTCATCTCCAGCGGTATGACATCCGCCGGCAACCCTTTGCCGTAGCGCGCACTCAGCCGGATGAGATCAGCGCCATGGCCGCCGTCATGGACCAGCAGGTGCGGGACAATGCTGTCCAGCTTTCGCCATGTCGAAGCAAGTGTCTCGATGCGCCTGAAGGTATGTTCTACCGGTGGTGCATCGTAGGAAACAGCTCCGGAAGGGCACACAGCGGAGCAACTGCCGCAGCCGGCGCAGGTCATGACATCGACGGCAACGTGATCGCCATCAGGCATTATGGCGCCGGTGGGGCACAGGTCCAGGCAGCGCGTACAGCCGGTTTTTTGTGCTCTTGAATGGGCGCAAAGCTGCTCATTGAGCTTGATGTAGAGCGGCTTTTCAAAGGTCCCGACAAGCTGCGACGCTTCCAGTAAAGCCTTCGTTCGGGCTCCGAAACTTCCCGGGTCTGCATGCAGATAACCGTCGCGCTTTTCTGGTGCCGGAAACAGCGGTGCCGATCTTCTGAGATCAAGAATGATGTCGCATTCGGTTCGGCCACCGCTACGAGGTGGTGTCCAGCTGAATGCGCCGCGTCCTCCCGGCACGCGTTCCTGCAAGGCGTCGAATGAGAGCTTGAACTGGCCGAGTGAGCCTGTGGCGGTTCTGACCCGACCTTTGACAATGTCGAAGCGACGGTCATCTGAAACGGGCAGGTCGGCATCGGGTTCAAGGAGAACCGTGACACTCAGGATTTCGCAAAGGTCTTCAGCTGCCGATATGGCTGTGTCCGTATCTCCAAGTATGAGGCAGGTGCCACTGGAGACGACATCCACCACCTTTTCACCCGGCTGGGGAAGAGCGGCTTCTGCAATCAGGGCTGCCATCTTGGCCGTTGAGGAGCTGCCGCTGTCACTCCAGCCTGCGCGATCGCGGATATCGACTGCCCGGGGGGCGCTGGTTTCCAGGTCACCTGCGATTTCTTCAAAGAAGTGCCGTTCCTGGCTGCAGGCAATCATTACATTGCCGTCCCGGATGGCGTCTTCGGTGATTGCCGCTTGCGATCGGCAGAGCTCGGTATGGACTTTCGAGCATGGAATGCCGGTTGCCGATTCAATTCGTGCTGCGTCGATCGACTGACTCTTCAGACAGTCGCACAGCAGAAGCTTGCTGTATGTCATCGCTTGCGCGTCCTCTCCCCCGGACCATCGTCTCCCGATTCTCCTCTCAGGAAGTCGATTTGTCCGACTGACATAACAAGGGAGGTTGTCTGCCTACGTCAAGTTCGACTTCCGCGGGGCTTGAAATTTGTCCGGCTTGCTACAGCATGTAGGACAAATAACAAAAAACGAAATGGATACCGGCGGGTGGGAGGAACGATCCGCAGTGACAAGCGAACGAACACGCACAATGCCGGTCGGTATTGTTGTGAGACGGCTGCCAGGCGTGACGCGCTGGCAAAAGTGGTCCTGGCGCCCAGTGTCGCTGCTCCCGGGAGCCAAGGAAGCGGACTGGGCCGTGCTCAGGGAAGAAGGAGATGCGGTTGAGTACCACGCCGCAACACTGAGCCTTGAATTGCATCGAACAGATACGGAAGCATATCTGGCAGCGCTGTCCGACAAGGTTCCGTCTATCTATGTCGTCATGCGTCCGACCGATGAGGTCGAGCGGGACGTGCCGATTGATCTCATGCTTCTGACTGCATCGGCCTATGAAGGACAGGATTATGCTGATGCGAGCGATGTCATCGTCGAAAAGGTGCCGATGCCGCCGGGCTTGATCGCCTGGATCCGCGAATTCGTCGAGGCCCACCACGAGGACGAGGTTTTCATCAAGCGGCGGCGGGACAAAAAGCGGATTGACCTGGTGGAAGACGGTGTCGGAGATCCGAGGATCCGGCAAATCAGCGATGTCTACCGGGCACCGAACCGCAAGCCCAAGGATACGTTGCAATGATGAGGGGCGGGCAGTGAAAGGGTTACGATAATGGGCGGGTCAGACGACAAGGGCACGGATTTCTGGTCGCGCAGAAAGGCTGCCGTTCGCGAGGCCGAGCAGGCGGAACGGGAGGAAAAGGAAGCGCTGGCCCGCGCGGAAGATCGCGCTGAGCTGGAACAGAAGCCCGATGCCGACATCCTGGAAGAATTGGAACTGCCTGATCCAGATACGCTGAAAGAAGGCGATGACTTTTCCGGATTCCTCTCAGCCCGTGTACCGGAGCATCTTCGCCGTCGCGCGCTGCGACGTTTGTGGGCACTGAACCCGGTTCTCGCCAATCTGGACGGGTTGGTAGACTATGCTGAAGATTATACTGATGCCGCCACAGTCGTTCCCGATCTTCAGACCGTTTACAAGATCGGGAAAGGAATGCTCGATCAGTTTGCCGAAGTTGCAAAAACCGGAACCGAGGAGAGTGACGCGTCGGTTTCCGGTCCGGATAAAGAAACTGGAGTATTTGACGCAAGTATTCGTAATGAAGAACTTGATGAAAATACTGCGTCGCACAATGATTTTTTATCAAAAAGAAAAACATATATGCAATTGACGCAAGGTGATGATCTCGTGCAATCTAGAAAACAAGGGGCCGAGTCACTTGACTTACCAGATTCTGCCCTAGTTGATGCAGAAGAAGAACATCGTCCATCGAGGCGCCGTATGCGATTCGACTATTCCTAATACTAAAGTCGAATGTTGGGCTGAAAGTAAAGTTACTGCTGCGTTTGAGGGAGGAGCATCGCGGATGTCCGCAGTGTCAATGGAATACGTGATCGATCCGGAAGATCGGGCACGGGCGGATCTATATGACTTTCTGGGGCTTCTTCTCGTCAAACCTGCAGACGCCGATCTTTTGCAGAAGCTTTCTGGCTTGCATGGTGACGACACTCCCATCGGAAACGCGCTCACTGTGCTGGCGAAGATCGCCGCGGTAACGTCATCCGAAACCGCTGAAAGAGAATTCAACGCCCTCTTCATCGGCCTGGGGCGCGGAGAGCTGTTGCCCTATGCCAGCCACTACCTGACCGGGTTCCTCAATGAGAAGCCGCTTGCCAATCTGCGCGACGACATGGCCAAACGAGGCATCGGGCGTGCTGAGGGAAAACACGAACCGGAAGACAACATTGCGTCTCTCATGGAAATGATGGGCGGAATGATTGTCGGTCGATTTGGATCCGTTACCTCGGTCGGCGAGCAACGAGCCTTTTTCAAGGCCCATATCGAACCTTGGGCCATTCATTTTTTTACTGATTTGGAAGCAACGAAGAGTTCCGTTTTCTACGGAGCGATCGGAACACTTGGCCGGCATTTCATGGAGGTTGAAACAGAAGCTTTCGGCATGCTGCCCAATTGATATTCGTGTTGGCAATCTAGGCGGAAGCTGCCGCCGCAAGGAGAGGAGGATTGTGACGATGAAACGACCCGAACAGGCGGAGCCCAAGGAGGGGGCTGGACGTCGGGATTTTTTGAAACTGGCTGCCCTTTCGGCGCCAGCTGCCGTGGCTGCGACCGCTGTTGGCGGTGAGGCTGAAGCCGCAGAAGCAGATCCCACATCAACCAAAATGCAGGACACCGCGCATACGCGCGCTTATTTTGACAGCGCCCGGTTCTAACTGGACCCTGTGAGTACCCCGGCCGATGGTTGCGTGACGCCCGATGGCCGGATCACTGAAAACCCAGCCAGATCAGAAATGATGCTAGCAAGGTAGGGCAACATGCTTAGGAAAAAGACCAATGGGGTTGCGCGACGCCCCCAGGGTGCAAGTATCCTTAGAGACGCTGCACACAAGTCGGTAGACCGCCGAACCTTTCTGAAGGGATCCGGTCTTGCCGCAGGCGGCCTGGCCGCCATTACTGCCACCGGCGGTTCCGTAACCAAAGCCAAGGCACAATCCGCAAATGAAGCGGTCAATCTCGTAAAATCGATATGTACGCACTGTTCCGTGGGATGCACGGTCATTGCAGAAGTCAAGAACGGCGTCTGGACCGGTCAGGAACCGGGATGGGACAGCCCGTTCAACCTCGGCGCACATTGCGCCAAGGGCGCCTCGGTGCGTGAGCACGCCCATGGCGAGCGCCGCCTGAAATACCCGATGAAAAAGGTCAACGGCGAATGGACGCGGATCAGCTGGGACCAAGCGATCAACGAGATCGGCGACCAGATGATGCAGATCCGCGAGGAAAGCGGTCCGGACAGCGTCTACTGGCTCGGCTCGGCGAAACACAATAACGAGCAGGCTTATCTCTTCCGTAAATTCGCTGCTTACTGGGGTACCAACAACGTCGATCACCAGGCACGTATCTGCCACTCGACGACGGTTGCCGGCGTAGCCAACACATGGGGCTACGGCGCCATGACCAACAGCTACAACGACATCCATAATTCCCAGGCGATCTTCATCATCGGCGGTAATCCGGCGGAAGCCCATCCGGTTTCGCTGCTGCACGTGCTGCGCGCCAAGGAGCAGAACAACGCACCGTTGATCGTCTGCGATCCGCGCTTCACCCGCACAGCTGCCCATGCCGACGAATATGTGCGTTTCCGTCCGGGCTCGGACGTTGCCCTGATCTGGGGGCTGCTCTGGCACATCTTTGAAAATGGCTGGGAGGATAAGGAATTCATCCGCACCCGTGTGTGGGGCATGGACCAGATCCGCGAGGAAGTCGCCAAATGGTCGCCGGATGAAGTCGAGCGGGTGACCGGTACGCCGGAGAGCCAGCTGAGACGCGTTGCCCGGACTTTGGCAAACAACCGTCCCGGAACAGTGATCTGGTGCATGGGTGGTACTCAGCACACCAACGGCAACAACAACACCCGTGCCTACTGCATTCTGCAGCTCGCCCTCGGCAATATGGGCGCGACTGGCGGCGGCACCAACATCTTCCGCGGTCATGACAACGTTCAGGGTGCAACCGACCTTGGCGTTCTCAGTCATACGTTGCCTGGCTACTACGGCTTGAGTGCGGGTGCCTGGGGACACTGGTCCCGCGTCTGGGAGGAGGATCCCGAATGGCTGAAAGCCCAGTTCGCAACCGTTAAAGGTGCGGACGGCAAGGACAAGAACCTGATGAACCTCACCGGTATTCCGGTCAGTCGCTGGATCGATGGTGTTCTGGAAGATCCGGCAAACACCGATCAGCCAAATGCGGTTCGGGCGATGGTTCTCTGGGGGCATGCTCCCAACTCACAGACCCGCATGACGGAAATGAAAACGGCAATGGAAAAGCTGGATATGCTGGTCGTGATCGACCCCTATCCGACCGTTTCCGCCGTGCTTCATGACAGAACAGATGGCGTCTACCTGCTGCCGGCCTGTACCCAGTTCGAAACCCGCGGTTCCGTGACCGCGTCGAACCGGTCCCTGCAGTGGCGCGACAAGATCGTTGATCCTTTGTTCGAGAGCCTGCCGGATGAAGTCATCATGGCCAAGTTCGCGATCAAGTTCGGTTGGGCGGATCGCCTCTTCCGAAACATCGAGATGGAAGATGCGGAAACGCCGAATGTCGAGAGCATTACCCGCGAGTTCAATCGTGGTCTCTGGACAATTGGTTATACCGGTCAATCTCCCGAGCGGATCAAGTCGCATATGGCCAACCAGCACACATTCGACCGGACGACGCTTCAGGCGGTCGGCGGTCCGAATGACGGTGAGTACTACGGTATGCCGTGGCCTTGCTGGGGAACCGCGGACATGAAGCATCCCGGCACGCCAAACCTTTACGACATGTCCAAGCCTGTCGCCGAAGGTGGATTGTGCTTCCGTGCGCGCTTTGGCGTGGAACGGGATGGCGACAATCTGCTTGCAGATGGTGTTTCCAATCCCGGTGCTGAAATTCAGGATGGTTATCCCGAATTCACCATGCAGATGCTGATGGATCTGGGATGGGACAGCGACCTGACTGATGAGGAACGTACGGTAATCGAAGCCGTTGCGGGGCCGAAGACCAACTGGAAAACCGACCTATCGGGCGGTATTCAGAGGGTCGCCATCAAGCATGGTTGCGCGCCGTTCGGCAATGCCAAGGCCCGCGCGGTGGTCTGGACCTTCCCGGATCCGATACCGCTCCATCGCGAGCCGCTGTACACCAACCGTCGGGACCTGGTAGCCGACTATCCGACCTATGAGGACCGGAAGTTCTATCGCCTGCCGACCCTTTATGCCTCGATCCAGAAACAGGATTTCTCGAAGGAGTTCCCGATTATCCTGACTTCAGGACGTCTCGTGGAATACGAGGGTGGTGGTGATGAAACCCGATCCAACCCGTGGCTTGCCGAACTTCAGCAGGACATGTTCGTCGAAATCAATCCGAGAGATGCCAACAATCTCGGGGTTCGTGACGGCGCGCAGGTCTGGGTCGAAGGCCCGGAAGGCGGCAAGGTCAAGGTCATGGCAATGGTGACTGAACGTGTCGGCGAGGGCGTTGCCTTCATGCCGTTCCACTTCGGCGGTCATTTCCAGGGCGAGGACCAGCGGTCCAAGTATCCGAAAGGTGCCGATCCGTATGTTCTGGGGGAAAGCAGTAACACTGCTCAAACCTACGGCTACGACTCGGTGACACAAATGCAGGAGACCAAAGCGACTCTCTGCAGGATCTCGGCAGCGTAAGGAGGAGACGCAATGGCAAGATCAAAGTTCCTTTGTGATGCCGAACGCTGCATTGAGTGCAATGCCTGCGTGACAGCATGTAAGAACGAAAACGAAGTGCCGTGGGGGATCAATCGCCGCCGCGTGGTGACCATCAATGATGGCAAACCTGGCGAACGGTCGATCTCCGTGGCCTGCATGCACTGTTCGGACGCACCCTGCATGGCGGTGTGCCCGGTCGATTGTTTCTACCAGACCGAAGAAGGCGTGGTCCTGCACTCCAAGGACCTTTGCATTGGCTGCGGCTACTGCTTCTACGCCTGTCCGTTCGGTGCGCCGCAGTTCCCGCAAGCGGGCAACTTCGGTTCACGCGGCAAGATGGACAAGTGCACCTTCTGCGCAGGCGGTCCGGAAGAAAACAATTCGACCATCGAGAAGGCGAAATACGGCAGCAACCGTATTGCCGAAGGCAAACTGCCTCTCTGTGCTGAAATGTGTTCCACCAAGGCCTTGCTGGCCGGGAATGGCGACGTTGTTTCAGCCATTTACCGTGAACGCGTCGTTGCACGCGGCTTCGGCTCCGGTGCCTGGGGCTGGGGCACGGCTTACGGCCAGAAAGGCGGCTGACGCGACCTCAGGGATGCGGTTGCCCGTTCAGACCGGTAGCCGCATTCACTGAGCCGACAGACACGATTTTAGGACAGGGGCGGTGCTTACCGGCAGGCATTGGCCGGCGCCACCCCTCCTGTCTCCGTTGATTTCATCTGTGAGGATCCCGTCATGAGGCGTTTGATACTGACGGTTGTTGTTCTTCTTGCTTTCCTGAGTCAGGGATATGCGCAGGATCAGGTTCCGGACCACGAGCAGGCAACAGAACGGGCTGCGACGGGCGGCGCTCAGACGCTGGAAGACATCATGCGGCGGCAGCGCGGTGAAAAGGTCGATAATGATTTCCGCCGCAACGCTACCGGAGACCCGAATTCAGCTGCTTCGATCTCGTCGCAATTGGGAACGCTGGGCGGTGTTTCCGACCCAGAGCTCTGGAGAGCACTGCGTTTCGGCACGGCGGACATTACCGTATCTTCGGGTGGAGAGCCGGCGACTGTTCTGATGCAGGATGGCGGTATGCGCTGGCTTGCCTGGCGCAAGGGGCCGCTGGTGACCTATGGTTCCTACCTGCTGCTCGGCACAATTGTGTTTCTTCTGCTCTTTTATCTCATACGTGGCCGCATCAGGATCGATGGCAAGAAGACGGGCCAGACGATCACCCGTTTCAAGGCAGTCGAAAGGTTCGGTCACTGGCTGCTTGCCGGAAGTTTCATCCTGCTAGCGATTACCGGATTGCTGACGCTTTTCGGTCGCTTTGCAATCATCCCGCTGATCGGCAAAGATGCCTTTGCTCCTGTGGCGCTGGCCTCAAAGTGGGTCCACAACAATGTCGCCTGGGCCTTCATGTTGGGCCTTGCGATGGTTTTCGTCATGTGGGTCTCGCACAACATTCCCAACAAGACCGATCTGAAGTGGATTGCTGTCGGCGGAGGATTGTTCAAGAAAGGCGTGCACCCGCCTGCCAGAAAATTCAACTTCGGCCAGAAGCTCATTTTCTGGGGTGTCATTGTCTTGGGAGCTTCCATCTCCGTTTCAGGAATATCGCTTCTCTTCCCTTTCGAATTCCCGATGTTCGCGGCCACCTTCGAGATGCTGAATGCAACCGGTATCCCGCAGCTCCTCGGCTTCGGCACGTTGCCGACGCAACTTGCTCCGCATGAAGAGATGCAATACGCGCAGCTTTGGCACGCCATTGTTGCTTTCCTGATGATGGCAATGATCCTGGCGCATATCTATATCGGCTCGGTCGGTATGGAAGGTGCGTATGAAGCCATGGGCTCAGGTGAGGTCGAACTGCAATGGGCACGAGAGCATCATGGCCTGTGGGTGGAAGAGGTCGAGGAAGCCGAAAGGCAGACCGCTTCCAAGCACGCTGTACCGGCTGAGTAGGCGCAAAAACCCATGCGTGTTTCCTGCGCTCCTTGTTCGCTGTGCGGCAGGCTGAGGGACCTCTCCGGAAAATGGTGTTTCTTTCCCCCTGCCGCGTTTGCCGTCTTGTTGGTTTTGTTTTGCACCGACTTGACCTCGCCGGTCTCCGGAGCTGAGTTTCAGACGCTGAAAGGGCATGGCGGACCGGTCATGGATATTTCCGTTTCACCGACGAACGGACTTGTCGCGACCGCTAGTTTCGACAATTCGGTAGGGATCTGGTCGGGGCGCACTCCGCGTTGGCTGGAGGGACACGAGGCGGCCGTGAAAGTGGTTCAGTTCGTTGATGAAACCCGTGTCGTTTCTGCGGGTGACGACAATGACCTGATCCTTTGGGACCTTGAGAGGGGAACGAAGAACCGTCTGGAAGGTCACACGGCGAAAGTGACTGGCCTTGCTGTTTCTCCTGATCGCAAAGTGATCGCCAGCGCGAGCTGGGATACCCGTATCGGGCTATGGCCCGTCAGCGGAGGAGAGCCGGTGTTCCTTGAAGGACATACAGCCGGTGTAAACAAGATCTCGTTTTCGCGCGATGGCAACTGGCTCTTTTCGGCATCCGTCGATGGTTCGATAAAGCTTTGGGAACTGGGAGCAAACGTCGAAAAGCGTGTCATCGACCGGAATGGCTTTGGTATCAACGTGATGGTGCTTGGAGGCCATAATACCGGATCGGCTGCCTGGATTGCCTATGGCTCACAGGACGGTGTGACCCGGATCGTCGACCTTGCGACGGATGAACGGCTGCATGATTTCGCGCTGGAGCGGCGGCCGATCCTGGCGATGGCGCTCAGCCCGGATGGATCGCGGTTGGCAACCGGGGACGGTCACGGCTTCATCACTGTTATCGATACGAAATCCTGGTCGATCGAAAAGGATTTCAAGGCGGCGTTGAAGGGGCCGATCTGGGCTTTGGCGTTTTCAAAAGATGGCCAGGTGCTGCATGCGGGGGGGATCGAAAACATCGTTTATTCCTGGCCGGTCGCGGATCTGGCATCCTACGATCCGATGGCACAGGAAACACCGCAGTTTCTGCGTAAGCCGGAAGACATGTCCAACGGGGAGCGGCAGTTCGCACGCAAGTGCTCAATCTGTCATGCCCTGACCGCGGACGGTGGCCGTAAGGCCGGCCCGACGCTTTACAAGGTTTTCGGCAGGAAGGCCGGAACCCTGGATGGTTATCCTTATTCAGAAACCTTGGTGAGTTCTGATATCATCTGGTCGGAAGAGACGATCGATCAGCTGTTTCTGGACGGTCCGGATCACTTTATCCCGGGGTCCAAAATGCCCATGCAGCGGATAACCGGTCCGGATGACCGGGATGATCTGATAGACTTCCTGAAAACGGCGACTACCGCCGAGACAACTGGTGGAGGAACGCAATGAAAACCATGCTTCTTGCCTTTGTCGCAATCGCAGTCATTGCGATCGGGGCCAATCAGGCGCTGGAGCATCTGGGTTTCTCCAGTGCGGAAAAGGCGAGCAGTTCTTCAGTCCGATTGGGAGACTAGTGGCCAACCGCCAGGCGGTGTTGGCTTGAGGACTACTCCCTCTCCTTGTGGGGAGGAGAGGGAGCGGGTAAGAGGGCGGACGCTCGCGACGCCGAGTGTCCGCCCTCTCTCAATTTGGTTACGAGCGAAAGCAATTTCATCTACTTCCGGCTAGAAACCTGCACTTAAAATGAAATCAGCTGGACCCGTCATTCGCATTCGGGAAAAACAGTTGCTGTCCGTCTACCTTGTAGGATGCAATGGCCGCCTGGCCTTCGTTCGACAGCAGCCAGTCGATAAAGGCTTGTCCCATCTTTGCCTTCACGTGCGGATGGGTTTCGGGGCTCACCAGAATGATGCCGTACTGGTTGAACATCCTTGGGTCGCCTTCGGCCATGATGTCATAATCGCCCTTGTTGCCGAAGGCGATCCAGGTGGCGCGGTCGGTCATGATGTAGGCGCCCATTCCGGTGCCGGTGTTCAGGGTCGCGCCCATTCCGGAACCCGTTTCCCGGTACCAGTCTCCGGATGCCGCTGTAGCTTCGATTTCTGCGGCCTTCCACAGCCGGAGCTCGGCCTTGTGCGTGCCGCTGTCATCGCCGCGGGACGCGAACAGGGCTTTTGCCTCTGCGATCTTCCGAAGTGCTTCAATCACATTGTTTGAACCGGATATTTTCGCCGGGTCGGAGGTCGGGCCTACGATTACAAAGTCATTGTACATGACGTCCGCCCGGGAAACGCCAAAGCCATCGGAAACAAACTTCTCTTCGGAGGGCTTTGAGTGAACAAGCAGGACGTCACCGTCGCCATTGGCAGCATTTCTGATCGCCTGTCCTGTTCCGACGGCGACCACTCTTACCTGAACGCCGGTCTTTTCCTGAAATTTTGGCAGAAGATAATCAAACAGACCGGAATTCTGGGTTGAAGTGGTCGATTGAACGATGATGAATTTTTCGGCTGCCTCTACACGTTGACCGGCGGAGTATGAAATCAAGGTAGCGCCAAGAAGCGCCAGAAAAGCTCTTCTGATCAACCGATCCTCCTGGAGTGATCATGCAAAATACGGGTGTTGGGTCCAAGATAAAGACGGCCATCACGCCAGGCGCGAACGGGTTCGCTTTTCGGCGAGTTGAGAACTTCCTGGACGGAGCCTGTCTCGGCAATCTCACCATCCTGCAGAAAAATCACGTCTTCGCCCAGTCGACTGGCCTGACCGGCATCATGGGTCACCAGAACAATTGTCACGCCGCGAGCATTGGCATCCATCAAGAGATCTTCAATGGCAGCGGTGGAGGCTGGATCGAGGTTGGCTGTCGGCTCATCCAGAAAGAGGAGAGAAGGCTCGCAAGCAAGCGCACGTGCAACAGCAAGACGTTGTTGCTCACCACCTGAAAGCAGGCGGGCAGGCCGTTGCGCCAGGTGTGACAGGCCTGCAGAGGCAAGGGCCTTGTCGATTTTCCTGGCCCGATCACCACCGCGCAATCCACGCACAGAAAGCGCAAACTTGAGATTGGCCAGGACGGAACGGCGCAGAAGAACCGGGCGTTGAAAAACCATTGCCTGAGCGCGTCGCGCCTGCGCTGTCAGCGGCCCGGATTGCCAGAGAACCTCGCCCCGATGCGGTTTGAGTAGTCCGTGAAGAAGGCGCAGCAGCAAGCTCTTGCCCGCTCCGTTGGGGCCCATGATCAACGTGCGCGAACCTTGTCGGATTTGAAGGTCGACCCTATTGAGCAGAACATCCTTGCCGGCTGAGAAGGTAAGGCCACGAGCCTCCAGAAGAGGGGCTTGCTGACACGTCAGAGGCGACGAGGAAGGTGCGGCTGCCGTGTTGAAAGCAACGTCACGCATAGGCGGCCCTCGCGGCTGAGGCCCGCAGCGCCATGACACAGGCATTAACGACAAACGCGATCAGAAGAAGAATGACGCCGAGCGCCAGGGCCAGCTGCAGATTGCCCTTCGAAGTTTCCAGCGCGATCGTCGTCGTCATGACACGGGTCACATGATTGATGTTTCCGCCAACAATGATCACCGCACCGACTTCGGCTACCGCGCGGCCAAATCCGGCGAGTGCAACGGTTAGAAGGCTGTAACGAGCATCCCAAAGAAGAGATGTTACCCGGTCGACCGGACCGACGCCCATCGAGGCGAACTGTTCGGAATACTCACGATAGAGATCTTCAACAAGCTGCCGGGTCAGCGCTGCGACGATGGGTGTCACCAGCACCATCTGAGCGATGATCATGGCGGTTGGCGTATAGAGTAACCTCAGCGGTCCGAGCGGGCCGGTCGCTGAGAGCATCAGGTAAACAAGGAGGCCGACTACAACCGGGGGCAACCCCATGAGAGCATTCAGGACGACCGCCAGGAATGCTCTGCCGGGGAAACGAAAGGCACCGACTGCAGCCCCGAGGGGAAGGCCAATCAGGCAGGCGAAGAACACTGCCGTCAGCGTCACCCGCATGGACAGGCCGATAATTTCCATCAGGTCCGGATCAAGCGCAAAGACAAGGCCGAAGGCACCGCCTAGCACGCTCCAGAAACTGTCCATTCCTGCATTTCCTCCCATTTATGGGAAAAAATAACGTAAAATGCACAAAAACAAAAGCCGAATGCGTCTTAATCGTCTTCAAAGACGCCAAATCTGTAGCTTCAGCGCAGGATGCGACGGACGGGTTTGCGCGCAGAAGATCTTCGGAACACCAAAGCTCTCATCGTCTCGCGACTAAATCAGTAGGTTTCAGGTCCGGCAGGAGACCCGCCTGCCTCTCCAGAATGCAGCGTTCAGGTGGCGCAAGTTGCCTCGCATCGGGAGCTTTCGTAAAATTCCCGGTGCGGAAATTAGCCTTTAGGGGACTGATGTGAAAGGCGGTGCCGTTTATGAAGGACCTGTTCATCCTGAGTGCCGTTGCCTTCTTGGCCATGCAGGTGGTCTGGGTTGATGTCCAGCCATCTGCCGCAGATGAAGCCGTTGCGCCTTCGATTTTGAATTCACAGCAGTCTGCAGGTTCCAAACCTGCTGTCAGCACGCTACCCGGGTCGAAGCCCAAAAAAGCCGATGTGTTCGCATCAGCTGAAGATGAAACGGAACTCAAGCGTAAAATCGGCCAGATGATCCTTGTCGGTTTCCTGGGAAATGACACGGGACATTCCGGTTACCGGTTGGTTCAACGTCAAATGAAAAATGGCGAGGTGACCGGTGTCCTTTATCTCGGCAGAAATCTCAAGAACCGAACTGTGGTCAGGAAAATGAACGAAGGGTTGAAGAATGCAGCCTCCAGGCACGCTCCGCCGCTCATTGCAATTGATCAGGAAGGTGGCAAGGTACAACGCCTTCGACGGTGGCACGGTTTTCCGCAGACACCTTCGGCTAAGCGAATGGCAGGGGCGGGCAACCTTGAAAAGGCGGTGGTGGTCTATCGTCGTCTTGCGAAAAACCTGTCGAGCTGGGGCTTCAATCTCAATCTCGGGCCGGTGGTCGACTTGGACATAAACCCGCGTAATCCGATCATTGGTCGTCTCGGGCGGTCCTACTCACGCAATCCGGACGTGGTGATCCGCTACAGCTCGGCGTTCATTGACGGTCACCGGGGCGAGGGCGTGATGACGGCGTTGAAACATTTTCCCGGTCATGGATCCAGCCGGCGGGACAGTCACAAGGGAATGGTCGATGTTTCCCGAACATGGTCTCCAAAGGAGTTGGAGCCTTTCAAACGGCTGATTTCGCAAGGCCGCGCGGATCTGATCATGACGGCGCATGTCCATAACAAGGCATTTCAGAAGCAGGGGGAGGCGTTTCCTGTCTCACTCTCCCGCACCGCCTTGTCCGAGGTTTTGCGCGGTGAACTGGGATTTCAAGGCGTGATCATCTCGGACGATTTGCAGATGGATGCGATACGCAGGAACTATGCATTCGCCGAAGCGGTTGTTGGCGCAGTAGCTGCCGGCACGGACATTCTTTTGTTCGCGAACGACAAGCGCCCCGATCCGGACATTCCCGCCAAGGTAACCAATATTCTTTTTGACGCCGCCCGGCAGGATCCGAAGCTTTACCAGAAGATTGAAGCCTCGTATGAGCGAATACGCGCTTTGAAGCGTCGCCTCAAGGCAACTCCATTGCCTCCGGTTGCCAAGCCGGGCGTTGACCGCTCTTCAGCTGCTGGACAAGAAGCTGAACCGGAGACCGGGCAAGACCAGGTGCCCGAAGATGTTGAGGCTTCTACTCGCAGCCCTCGACTGGACCTGCCGGGAGGTTCGGCGCTTTAGATCGAAGCTTTCAATAGAGCGTTCGCGGCAACCAGGTTGCGATTATCGGGAAGATCCAGAGGATGCCGACCGCCAGTATCTGCAACAGGATGAAGGGCACGACACCGCGATAGATCTGTCCGGTGGTGATTTCCTTCGGGGCCGCGCCTCTCAGATAGAAAAGTGAGAAGCCGAAAGGCGGGGTCAGGAAGGAAGTCTGAAGGTTGATGGCGATCAGAACCGTCAGCCAGATTGGGTCTATACCCATCAGGATAAGCGGCGGGATCAACACCGGCAGAAGGATCACCGAGATCTCGACAAAATCAAGAAAGAAGCCCAGAACGAAGACAAACAGCATCGCAAAGATGAGAGCTCCCGTAGGTCCACCCGGCATCTCGTTTAGAATGTCATGAACACGGTCTTCGCCGCCCAGGCCGACAAAGACCAGGGAAAAGAAGCTTGCCATCAGGATGGTCGCGAAGATCATCGAGGTGACGGTGAGGGTTGACAGGAGTGATGCCTTCAGAAGGCCATCGGAAAAAGCGGCTTTCAGAATGCGCAGGACAACGCCGATCGAGAATATGGCCAACCCGGCATAGATAGCTGCAAGAACGTAACCGCCCGTCGTGATGTCCGACCGTTGCAGACGGACAGGCAGCAGAGTTGCGGCAACCGCTAGAAACAGCAAGGCAACTGTTGCAAGTACAATCAGACGGGTGGAGACACCCAGACGGCGGCCGGCAAGAAGAATAGCGCCAATGGCTCCGACTGAAGCGGCTTCGTTGGGGGAGGCAATACCACCGAGGATCGACCCGAGAACCGCAATGATCAGAAGAATGGGCGGAACGATTGCCGCGGCGATTTCTTTGGTCGAGGGCTGGTCGACATGCTCTTTCATCGCGGGCGCATCGCTGGGGAACAGCCGCGCACGGACGAGAATGTAAAGGCAATAGACGACCACCAGCAGCAGGCCTGGTACCATGGCGGCGGCAAAGGTCTGACCCACCGAAATGGTCTCGATAGTGAATTTGCCCTGGGCATACTGCGCCTGCTGGAAGGCATTCGACATGACGTCGGCCAGGATGATCAGTAATGTCGAGGGTGGAATTATCTGGCCGAGCGTTCCTGCAGTGCAGACCATGCCGGAGGCAAGTTTCGGGTCATAGCCATTGCGCAGCATGGTCGGCAGGGCAATCAGTCCCATGGCAACAACTGTTGCCCCGACGATGCCCGTGGAAGCCGCGAGCAGCGCTCCGACAAGAACAACAGAAACCCCGAGCCCGCCGTTCATGCGGCCGAAAAGACGACCCATCGTTTCCAGGAGCTCCTCGGCGATCCGGCTCTTTTCCAGAATGACACCCATCAGAACGAAAAGCGGAATGGCCGTCAGGACCGGATTGGTCAGAACCCCGAAAAAGCGCTGACCCATAGCGCCCATGAGCTGGATGTTGAAGTCGCCAAGCATCCAGCCGAGAAGGGCGAACCCGGTGGCAACGCCTGCAATGGTGAAGGCGACCGGATAGCCAAGCAGGATAAAGGCTATCAATGCGCCGAACATGATGAGGTCGAGAGGAAGGCTCATGCTTGGTGGCCTTTCAGGCGCAAGATGTCACGGATCAGCGCCGCCAGACCTTGAATGAGAAGCAGGACGCAATAGGCCGGAATGAGAGATTTCAGAAGAAAGGAAGCAGGAATTCCGCCAACTGAAATCGGACCCTCCAATATGGCCCAGCTTCCGCGGACATAAGGCCAGGAGAACCACAGAAGAACGACGAGTGCCGGTGTGAGCAGGAACAGATGACCGAAAAGGTCGATCCAGGCCTGTGTGCGTTTGGTGCACTTGGCGTAGAAGATGTCGACCCTGACATGGGCATTCACGAGAAACGTATATCCGGCTCCCAGCATGAAAATCGCTGCATGGAAATAGAGCACGCCTTCATCAAGGAAGATGAAACTGTAACCGAAGACATAGCGCAGAAGCACGATCACGAATTGCAGCAACAGCATGCCGAGCGCGGCCCAACATAACGTGTTGCCTATTACGGCATTGACGCGCTCCAGCGCGCCCGCAAGTCTTTCCATCGCAGTTGGTCCTGCCGTTTTTTAATGTGTCGTTGCCCGACATGCTCGGTCTGAACGGGGAACAATTTTGCACTGTTTGCCATCCCGGTTTGACGCGCCAGCGCCAAGACCGGAATCCGGTAATCCGAGTCGTCAGATGTAGCATAAGCACGATTCGGCATGGTACTGGATCCCTGCCTTCGCAGAGATGACAATTCAGGCTGCAGAGGGGCTGGAGAGCCCCTCCACTTTGAGCTTGGTCAGTTCACTCGATCGAATTTGCTCAGTCGTACTGATAGTCGAGCAGACGCGCGTTCATCTGGCCGTTGTCGGCGTATGGCATGTACTCACGCATCAGTTTGCGGTAGGCGAGGAAGCTCTCGGTGATCCTTTGGACGAGTTCGTCGTCGCTTGCGCGAAGATCGGCAATCACCTCACCTGCTGCATTGCCCATGGCAACGATGACATCGTCCGGGAGCTTGCGCACCATCACGTCATGCTCGTTGACCAGCTGGGTCAACGCCTGCGCGTGCTTGGTGTTGTACTCGGTCAGGACATCGTTGTAGAGGCTGGCGCAAGCATGGGAAACTGCGGCCTTCAGATCATCGGGAAGATCGTTGTAGGCTTCCAGATTGACTGCACACTCTTCTGCGGATGACGGTTCACCGACACCCGGCCAGTAGTAGTTCTTGGCGATCTGGTAGTAGCCGAGTGCGCTGTCGGTCCACGGACCGATGAACTCACCTGCATCGAGAGCGCCGGACTGCAACGCCTGGAACATGGCCGGACCGCTCATGGCCTGCACGGCCATTCCGAGCTTGGAGCACATTTCAGAAGCAAGACCGGTCGAACGGAACTTCAGGCCTTTCAGATCGTCAACGCTGTTGATCTCGGTGCGGAACCAGCCTGCCCACTGCGGACCGGAGTTGCCGCACAGGAACGGCTTCAGGTTGAAGCGGCCATAGATTTCATCATAGAGCGCCTGGCCACCACCATGGATCAGCCAGCCTGCCTGTTCCGGTGCCGTCAGACCAAATGGCTGGGAGCCGAACAGAAGAATGCCCTTGGACTTGGAGCCCCAGTAGGCGGGAACTGCATGGTAGAGCTCGGCAGTCCCCTGGCCGACTGCGTCGAAGACACCGTTGCCCGGTACGATTTCGCCGGCAGCGAACAGCTTGACTTCGATGCGGCCGCCGGAAAGGGCGGTGATGCGGTCAGCCAGCATTTGTGCAGCAACACCGGGTCCCGGCAGGTTTTTCGGCCATGCGGTGACCATGCGCCACTGGCGAACATCCTGCGCGATGGCGGGAGCGGCCAGGGTGGTTGCTGCTGCAGCAGCCACGGTACCCGTTGCACCGGCTTTCAGAAAATCACGTCTTTTCATACTAATTCCCCTCGTTTCAAGGTTCCGGATCAGAGCGTTCTGCCTTGGGTTCTAACTGCCCAATATCCCCGGCAGGTTAAGCCCCTGTTCTTTCGCGCAGTTAAGCGCGATTTCGTAACCGGCATCGGCGTGACGCATCACACCGGTGGCCGGGTCGTTCCAAAGCACGCGTTCAATGCGGCGGTCGGCATCTTCAGTGCCGTCGCAGCAAATCACCATGCCGGAATGCTGTGAAAAGCCCATGCCGACACCGCCGCCATGGTGCAGCGACACCCAGGTCGCGCCCGAAGCCGTGTTCAGCAGTGCATTCAGAAGTGGCCAGTCCGAGACGGCGTCGGAACCGTCCTGCATGGCTTCGGTTTCGCGGTTCGGCGATGCGACGGACCCTGAATCCAGGTGGTCGCGACCGATCACGATCGGTGCCTTCAGCTCGCCGTTGCGGACCATTTCATTGAAGGCAAGGCCAAGACGATGGCGCTGACCAAGGCCGACCCAGCAGATGCGCGCCGGAAGACCCTGGAACGAAATCCGTTCCCTGGCCATGTCCAGCTAGTTGTGCAAATGCGGATCGTCCGGGATCAGTTCCTTCACTTTGGCATCGGTCTTGTAGATATCTTCCGGATCGCCTGACAGCGCGCACCAACGGAATGGTCCAATGCCGCGGCAGAAGAGCGGACGAATGTAGGCCGGAACGAAACCGGGGAAGGCAAAGGCGTTTTCGAAACCTTCTTCCAGGGCGACCTGGCGAATGTTGTTGCCATAGTCGAGCGTCGGCACGCCTGCGTTCCAGAAATCGACCATTGCTTCCACATGAACACGCATCGACGCGCGCGCCGCTTTCTCGACCGCCTTCGGATCGGATTCTGCCTTGGCGCGCCATTCGGCAACAGTCCAGCCTTGCGGCAGATAGCCGTTGACCGGGTCATGAGCGGAGGTCTGGTCCGTGACGATGTCCGGCTTGACGCCACGCTTGACCAGTTCTGCAAAGACATCGGCCGCATTGCCGATGAGCGCCACGGACTTGGCTTCGCCCGCTTTTGTCCAGCGGTCGATCAGCTCAAGAGCCTCGTCGAGCGAGTGGGTCTTTTCATCGACGTAACGGGTGCGCAGACGGAAGTCGGCGCTTTTCTCATCACATTCGACGGCAAGGCAACACGCACCGGCCATGACGGCTGCCAAAGGCTGAGCGCCACCCATGCCGCCAAGACCACCGGTCAGGATCCAGCGGCCCTTGAGGTTGCCGTCATAGTGCTGGCGACCGGCTTCCATGAAGGTTTCATAGGTGCCCTGAACGATGCCTTGTGTGCCGATATAGATCCACGACCCGGCGGTCATCTGGCCGTACATGGCCAGGCCCTTCTTGTCGAGCTCGTGGAAATGATCCCAGTTGGCCCAGTTCGGCACCAGGTTCGAGTTTGCGATCAGAACTCTCGGAGCATCCTTATGGGTCTTGAAGACGCCGACAGGTTTGCCGGACTGCACCAGAAGCGTCTCGTCTTCGTTCAGCGTCTTGAGGCTGGAGACGATGCGGTCGAAATCTTCCCAGGTACGGGCAGCGCGACCTATGCCGCCGTAGACGACAAGCTCATGCGGGTTTTCAGCGACATCCGGATGAAGGTTGTTCATCAGCATGCGCAACGGAGCTTCGGTCAGCCATGACTTGGTGTTGAGTTCAGTGCCGGTTGGCGGAAATACGTCGCGTGCGTTGTGGCGGCGATCAGTCATCGTTCGCTCCCTGGAGTTTTTTTGTCTTGTTCGGCGAGTGCCGGCGCGAGATCTTCCAGCGCGCCGAGAATGTTCTTGAGGTGATGGCGCAAGCGCTCTGCCTTTTCTTCGTCATAGGCAAAGGGTGTGTCTTCGGTGGCAAGATGGGTCTTCTGGGCAAGTTCCATCTGAATGGCATGAAAGCCTTCGTCAGGCCGGCCATAGTGGCGGGTTGTCCATCCGCCCTTGAACCTGCCGTTCAAGACGCATGTGTAGTCTTCTGCGGCTTCGGTTCTTTCGAAAACAGCGGCTTCGATCGCCGGGGCACAGGTAGCGCCGTTGTTGGTGCCGGTGTTGAAGTCCGGCAGTGTTCCCTCAAATAAAAAAGGCACGACCGAACGGATGGAATGGCAATCATAAAGAATTGCGACGCCGTGCCTGGCCCTTACCCGTTCCAGTTCGGCCAGCAGGGCCGCGTGATACGGTGCGTGCCAGGAAAGACGGCGCGCTTCGATTTCTGCGGCGTCTGGTTCCTGACCTTCAAGATAGATCGGGAGGCCGTCGAAGTCGGTTGTCGGACACAAGGTGGTGGTATTCTGACCGGGGTAGAGGCTGACGCCTTCCGGATCGCGATTTGCGTCGATGACATAGCGATGGAAATTTGCCCGCACCATCGTTGCACCCGGAAGCAGGTCGGAGTAAAGCCGGTCCACGTGCCAATCGGTATCAGCGAGCTTCTGACCGGTGGTGTTCAGCTTGTTCCAGATATCGGCAGGCACATGAGTGCCGGAGTGCGGGACGCCCAGAACAACCGGACCTTCGCCCCGGAAAACGTCAACCGGCAGCATAGGCGCCTCCAAGCTTGATCATGTGATCTTCCGAGAGAACGGAGACAAGAGCGCGAGAACGCACCAGTTCGGCGGCTTTCTCAAGGTCAGGCGCAAGGTAGCGGTCCTGTTTCAGCGCCGGAACGTGTGAACGCAGTTCATCGACAATGGACTGAAGTGCCGGGCTGGTTTTCAGTGGAGCGCGGTGTTCGATCCCTTCAATGGCACACAGCAGTTCGACGCCCAGAATGTGAGAGAGGTTGACGTTCATTCGGCTCAGGCGCCGGGCACCGTGAGCAGCCATGGAAACGTGATCTTCCTGGTTTGCACTGGTTGGCGTGGAGTCCGTTGAACAGGGATTGGCCAGATGCTTGTTCTCGCTCATCAGGGCGGCCGTGGTGACTTCGGCAATCATCATGCCGGAGTTGAGGCCCGGGTCCTGGGCGAGGAACGGAGGCAGGTCGAAGGAAAGAGTAGGATCAACCATCAGGGCAACCCGGCGCTGGGCGATTGCGCCAAGTTCCGCCACGGCCAGCGCGATCTGGTCCGCTGCGAAGGCAACCGGTTCGGCGTGGAAATTGCCTCCCGATACGATCCGATCCGCGTCGATCAATACGAGTGGGTTGTCCGTCGCTGCATTGGCTTCGATTTCGAGCGTTGTGGCGGCCATGCGCAGCAGATCGACACAGGCACCGGCAACCTGCGGCTGGCAGCGAATGCAATAAGGATCCTGTACCCGCTGGTCACCTTCCCGATGGCTTTCCCTGATTTCGGAACCGGCCATGATTTCGCGCATCGAACGGGCAACTTCGATCTGACCCCGGTGACCACGCAACTCGTGGATTTCCGGCAGCAACGGAGCGGTCGATCCCATGATTGCGTCGGTGGAAAGGCTTGCCGATACCAGTGTTGCTTCGGCCAGCCGCCAGGCTTCCATCAGACCGACAAGCGCGCAGGCGGTAGAAAACTGGGTTCCGTTGATAAGGCCGAGACCTTCCTTGGGACCAAGTACCACCGGTGTCAGTCCAGCTCGGGAGAGGGCTTCGCCGCCGGGCATGCGCTCACCGGCAAACTCGGCTTCGCCTTCGCCGATCAGAACAGCTGTCATATGCGCGAGCGGAGCCAGGTCGCCGGACGCGCCAACGGAGCCTTGTGCCGGAATAACGGGAGTGACGCCTTTTTCCAGACAGTCTTCAATGAGTTTCAGGACCTTGAAACGAACCCCGGAAGCGCCACGACCAAGTGAAAGCAGCTTCAGAACCATCATCAGACGTGTCGTGGTCTGGTCCAGTGCTTCGCCGACGCCGCAACAATGAGACAGGATCAGGTTCCGCTGCAGCGTCTCGGTGTCGTCAGCGGCGATCTTGACGCTGGCAAGCTTGCCGAAGCCGGTGTTGACGCCATAAACGGCATCGTTGCCCTGCGCTGCCCTGGCAACGCGTTCAGCCGCCAGATTGATTGCCGCTTCGGCAGACCTGTCGACGCGCACGGGAAGCTGTTCCCGGTAGATGCGTTCCAGGTCGGCTAGGGTGACGGACCCCGGGATCAGGATAAGGGCGCTCATTCAGAGCCTCCAAAGATGCGTTTTTCAAGTGCGTTGAAACCGATCCGATAGCTGAGTTCGGCCGGATGGCGAACGTTCCAGACGGCAAGGTCGGCCCGGTTTCCGGCTTCCAGCGTGCCCTGATCGCTCAATCCAAGAGCTTTGGCCGCCTCGCGAGTGACGCCCGCCAAAGCTTCTTCCGGTGTCATGCGGAAAAGCGTGCAGCCCATGTTCATGGTCAACAGCAGCGAAGCGAGTGGCGACGAGCCGGGATTGCAATCCGTTGCCAGTGCGACCGGAACCTTGTGCTGGCGAAGCAGCGCCAGGGGCGGTTGTTGGGTCTCGCGAAGTGTGTAGAAAGCGCCCGGCAGGAGAACGGCAACAGAGCCGCTCTTCGCCATTGCCTTGATGCCGGCTTCGTCAAGATACTCCAGATGATCGGCGGACAGAGCACCATAGGATGCGGCCAGCGCCGTTCCGCCAAGGTTGGACAATTGTTCTGCGTGCAGCTTGACCGGGATGCCCAGTTCGCGTGCCTTGTCGAACACCAGCGCGATTTGCTCTGGTGAGAATGCGATGCCTTCACAGAAGCCGTCCACCGCATCAACAAGCCCTTCTGCGTGGGCCGCTTCCAGAGCGGGAAGGCAGACATATTTCAGGTAGTCGTCCGGGCGGCCCTTGTATTCAGGCGGAATGGCGTGTGCGCCAAGGAAACTGGTGCGCACATGAACAGGGCGCTCTGTCGCGACCCGTCGGGCGGCGCGCAGCATCCTCATTTCAGTGTCCTGGTCCAGACCGTACCCGGACTTGATCTCGATTGTTGTGACACCCTCGGCAATCAATGCGTCGACGCGCGGAAGCGCAAGCTGCAGCAGTTCGTCTTCGCTGGCTTCGCGGGTTGCCTTGACGGTCGATACGATGCCTCCGCCTGCGCGGGCAACTTCTTCGTATGAAGCTCCTTCGAGCCGCATTTCAAACTCACGGGCACGGTCGCCTCCGAAAACCACATGGGTGTGGCAATCGATCAGTCCAGGCGTGACGAGCCTTCCCTCAAGATCCTCTCGAGACCAGGTCGAGTATCGTTCAGGAAGGTCCAAGCCTTTGCCGCACCAGCTTATTTTATCATTTTCGATTGCCAGGGCACCGTCCTCAATCAAGCCATATGGCTCACCGGTTTCGGCAAGCGTTGCCAGTCTGGCGTTGGTCAGAAGACGCTGGGACACGTGTGATCTCCGGCTTGATTAGATTGCGATATAAGATAATATGCATGCACATATTAACGTGTCAACGAAGGAATAGCGGCATGTCGACAGTCAGCGGTGCGACGGTATTTGCAGGCAAGGCACTTCTGCCTGAAGGGTGGGCCAAAAACGTTGCCGTGACCTTTGACGCAAAGGGCCTGATCACTTCAGTCGACCACGAAGCTGCGCCTCAAGGGCAGCAGGTCGGTATCCTGCTACCGGCGCCGGCCAACCTGCACAGTCATGCATTCCAACGCGCTATGGCGGGTATGAGCGAGCGTCGCGGAACTGAAGCACGGGACAGTTTCTGGACCTGGCGGCAGATCATGTTCCGGTTCCTGGATGCGCTGACCCCGGAGGACGTGGAGGCGATCGCCGCCTTTGTGCAGATGGAGATGCTTGAGGCGGGTTACTCTGCCGTTGGCGAATTTCACTATCTGCACCATCAGCCAGGAGGGGCTCCTTACGAGAACCTGGCGGAAATGTCAGAACGGATCATCGCTGCGGCACAGGAGACAGGCATCGGTCTGACGCATCTGCCGGTTTTCTACCAGTATGGGGGCTGCGATCGGCGTCCGCTTGCACCGGGACAAATCCGGTTCGGCAATGATTTCGACCGATTTCAGAAGCTGCACGAGCTGGCATCCAAAGCCATACAGTCGCTGCCGTCTGACGCTGTTCTCGGCGTTGCGCCGCATTCCCTGCGCGCGGTGGATCAGGAGGGCCTGAAGAATGCGGTGGCCTTCGCCGGCGCAGGCCCGTTGCATATGCATTTGGCCGAACAGGTTGCGGAGGTCGAAGAGGTTCAGGCTGCCTGGGGCAAGCGGCCGGTGGAATGGTTGCTTTCCAACCAGAAGGTTTCAGCCAACTGGTGCCTGATCCACTGCACGCAGATGACCCCGGAAGAAACGATCGGGCTTGCAGAAACAGGCGCTGTTGCGGGTCTCTGTCCAATCACCGAATCCAGTCTTGGCGACGGCATTTTCGATGGGGTTCGCTATCTTGCAAATAGCGGCCGCTTCGGCGTCGGATCGGATTCCAATATCCGAATTTCCCTGTCAGAAGAACTGCGAACGCTGGAATACTCGCAGCGCCTGAGAGACAAGTGCCGGGCGGCCGTAGCGACACCGGAAAAGTCGACTGGCCGAGTTGTTTTCGAAGGAGCTGTTGCCGGAGGAGCGCAAGCTGCCGGGCGCAAGGCCGGCGTTCTGGCGGAAGGGGCCTATGCGGACTTCCTCGCATTGGACGACAAGTCAATCGATCTGGACGGCCGCGAAGGTGATGAAATCCTCGATACTTACATCTTTGCAGGCGACGACCGGACGGTTTCGGATGTCTGGTCTGCCGGAAGGCATGTTGTTCAGCACGGAAAACATGTAAAAGGCGACGCCATCCGTGCGAGATACCGGGCAACCATGGCCTCGCTGCGCAACAGGCTCTGATAGACAGGCACCGATTTGACGCTGACTGATACAAATTCCTGGACTGGCATCCGCGAAGTGCTTTTGCGGAGGATCCACGACCGGGTCTGGCAACCGGGGGAACAGATCCCTCATGAGGCAGACCTGGCGCAGGAATTTGGCTGCGCACGAACCACCGTCAATCGGGCCTTGCGGGACCTGGCGGAGAGTGGCCTCGTCATCCGCAAGCGTCGTGCCGGAACCCGCGTGGCACTCAATCCGCCGCAGCGGGCCACATTGACCATTCCGATTATCCGTGAAGAGGTCGAGGCGCTCGGCCGGACCTACCGGCACTCCTTGCTGGAGCGGGATCTCAGGCCGCTGCCGCCGATGTTGCATGGCGCGTTTCAGGTGTCACTCGGTGAAGATGTTCTGTTTCTGAAGACACTGCATTTTGCCGACGACCGGCCATATGCCTTTGAGGAACGCTACATCAATCTGAAAGCAGCGCCCGGCGCTCAAGACATGTCTTTCGAAGCCGTCAGCGCGAACGAATGGCTGGTGCACAACGCGCCCTACAGCCACGGTGACCTGTCGTTCTTTGCGGTGAATGCAGACAAGACACTGTCCCGAAAGCTGGACACAGCTTCCGGAACAGCGTTGTTTGCAATGGAGCGCATTACCTGGTCAGGGGAGGTGCCGATCACCCATGTCCGCCTGATCTTCGCTCCCGGCTATCGCATGCGCACGGAGATCTGAGGGGGAAGGGGCGGCCTTGGCACTGGAAGAAGTGTCCTGAATGGGGGCGCAAGCGGTCAGTCGGGTTTTGGCGAAAGGCGTTGAATAGCGGCCGTACCGCTACTGACCTCGTTACGGTCGAAACGGCAGCACTGATCTTACCCAAAAAGGCCACTAGAATAGGCTGCTGATATGAGGGTTTAAATCAATTGCGGACATTGGTAGACGTTCGCGCCTGACGCGCCCTAGTCCGGCCTGGAGATCGGGATTAGGGCGTTTCCATCTCGGAAAATTTCAACTAGGTGCACGTTCTTGAGCCCGTCCCAATATCGCGGATTTATGTGCTCGAAGACGATCATTTGGAACTCTTTTCCCACATCATTTGCCGTAGTGATGAACTGGTCCAAAAGCTCCAGTGCCGACTTGACTTTTGCGACATCGCTTTGGTCGACGTCTTTCTCTCCTTGCTTGTCCTCATGCTCATCCTCTCCCCAGTAAGGCCTAGAGAACTGATCAATAATTAGAAACGGCGCAACGTGAATGCCGTCGTTCCGCATAATCAGTTCATGCAGACCAAGGAACAGGAACAGGTGGAGGAACATGTGGTTGGAACTGCTGCCGACGTTCTCGGTTGATGCTGTTCTGGGCTTGCGCAGATGAAGCTTCTTTTCAGAGTAATTGAAGGCAGAGCGATAGTCGCCATAGTTTCCGAGCGCAACCTTCGTAATAGAGATGTAATCCTGGATTACCTCATCAAGAGCTTTGGTGAACAACTCTTTCCGGTCTTCGACTGGTGATACAGCAAGGTCTTCGATTTGAGCTTCCAGTTTTGCGATCAATTCGTTATTGTCTTGAGACTTGTCTGAATCAGGATCGCCATACAGCTCAAGCTTGGCTTTTGTTTCGCCGATGAAGATATACTTGTCCTTACCGGTTTCGAAGCTCTCCATCTCTAAGGGCAGCGCATTAAGATCCTTTTCGAGGTTCTCGCGCTGAGATTCCAATGCCTTTATGATTTCGGAGATGTTGCTGTCCAAAGGTGTCTTGTGAGCAGTGGCGTCCTTGATCTGCTGTAGACCCTGGGAAAGGTTTCCTAGGATGTCATCAAATACGGATGTTCGGACCGTCTCCTCAAACTTCCTCGTTAGATACTCAACAGGCTTTAGGCTATCCGCTGTTTCCTTGAGGGTTGTCTTATGATTTCCATATTCTGACGCAAATCTGCGTAGCCCTCTAATCTTTCGCGAAAGTCGAAATATCTGCGAAGAAATCTCTTCATACTGCGCTGAAACATGCAGGTCGGGTGTACTCTCCCTTTCTGTTACCATTCGCTTCAACGCTATGACTGAATCGTCAGCGTCTACATCGTCGGCAACGAGTCCGTATCCCTTAGCCTGCGCGATGGTTTCGGCAAGTTGGCCATTGAACTGATCGCGCTTTTCCTGCGTCTTCGCTGACAGTTTTTGGAGACGAGCAAGATTTCGCTCCAACTCCGCCCGCTTCTCTCGCTTGAGTATGTTCTCGACCGTGTCGATCCCCACGGCAATATCAAAAATGCGTGGTAGCGCCTCTTGATATCGAGCCTCGTTCTGTTTGTCGAAAAACTGATCGCTGTGGGTGATAATGTCTTGAGAGATCGTGTTGAAGAGTAGGAAGTATCGTAACGACACCCGAGAGTTGGCTTTCAGAGTTTTTCCACCGAAAGGAATTTTGACGTCTTGGTCGATGCCGAAATCAGCGCTCAATTGCTTTTTCAAAGCACTTTCACTGATATTCGAGTTTGGGGCGGAGTCCGGCACTTCTCCCATTGAAGAGAAGTAGTAATCGGGTGACGTGGTCGTCCCCGCTGGTGCGCGTCTCGCGACCGTGTAGACCTTGTCGTTCACGTGGATGCGCAGCCCGTACCAGAGGACGTTCTCGTTAATAATGCTCTCGGAAATTCGATGCTTGCTGGCGAACATGCAGTAGTCGACAATGTCCAAGATGGCCGTCTTACCGGTGTGACTCTCGCCAGTGATCACATTCACTTTGTTTGGCAGGAAGGACACAGATCTTTTATGACCGTTGCTCAGCCAAAGTTGCAGACTTTCGATAAAGAATTTCACAGCTCGATCCTCGCATTGAGGTAGAATACGTCCGCGTCGCAGGAGACCAAGGCAGCAATATTGGCTGACGCTCGCTTCACCCGTTCGGCGCGTTTGCCCATCGAGGCGTCGAAGGGTAAGTCGGATGCAATCACCGCGCCGCCATCCGTCAATTGAACGACGCCAATCTCATACAAAAACTGCAGAGCATTGACGGTCGGGGTAAGCGACGACACAAATCGCTCGTTGAAATTGTAGAATAATTCTATGTTGTCAATTAGATACTGCTCAAAACTGACGAAGCGGAATTTCCCATGTGCAAGTTTTTTTACCATCTGACGATGCGCAACAACTGGCAAAATCAATGCTATTTGGGGAATTGTTAGAAATCCCGCCTCTTTCAGCACAGAGGAGATCGCAAACGAATTGATCCCGAGATTGTTATAATATGAGCTGTACTTCACTTGTAGCGGTCTTTCCAGTCGCTTAACCAGCCTATCACCGGTCGATCAGAGAGGTCGTAGACCCCACCATGGCTCATTGTTATCGGAAGCTCCTGCGAAGCAAGCGTCAGCTTTCTCAGCCGCAAATCACCGACAATCGCACGGGCAGTCGTGGCCTCGTCAACGTTTTCCTGATGGCCTGAGTAGGCTAGGCGAAACTTGGCTTCCCAAATGGCGCAAGCCTCTTCCTCTAGATCGTCAACATCGGGTTGGGTGATTTCCCCGTCCTGCATCAGTCGTTCTAAGTTATCCCGAAAGTGCAACAGCCTAGTGGTGAACTTTGCATGAAACTCAATGTCCTCCTCCGAGAGGTCTTCGATGTCTACCAATTGCTTGATGAACGTCTGGTCGAGGAGGTTGTCCGGTAAAACAGGCGGTAACTTCCTGAAAATTAGATCGCCGCTCCGAGCCTTATCGAAATGCCGTCGGTATTTCTGAGTGAATTCGTCAAAGCTGATCGTGATTTTCTTTCCTGCCTTAACAGTGGCGTAGGAGTTTTGCCGAACCTCTGAGTCGATGGCGTGAAAAACGTCGTCAATTCGGGATTGGTGTATCTGTTTCTCTGCGATGGACGCTCTGCATAGGTTGATGATTTCGTCCTTCCCCAAAGAGAACGACAGGTGTTCAAAAAAACTCTCTGACACAGCGGCGTCGAGTGAGAGCACATCATCGATGTAGCCTTGAATTACTTCGTCTTTGCTTTTCGCCTTGAGCAACCTGATATCAGCGACGAGCTCAACATGACTTTTGGTGGTAGCTTTGAAGGCTTCAAGGGATTTCAGAAGTGTGTTTTTGTCGTTTTCTGATTTGTTGGATGCGAGTAGGAAGCTGGTATTCTTAAGAAAGGCAAGCTGAGAATCCACAGACGCCCGCCCTCCTACCGGGTCGATAATCAATTTGCACCAATTCGAAATTGATTTCCAAAGATCACTGTCCATCGTTGTAAGGTTGATAGGAGTGCCTTGTGCACTCGTCTGAACTGTGTGCTTCAGTTGGACTAGTAGGTTAGTGCCGTCGGGGCGCTCGATATGAACATCATCTAAAACTTCTAGGCCCACAACTTGGCCGATCTTCAGATTTAGTAGCTCATTTAAAAAGTAATAATACTGGTAGTCGAAACCAATTGATTTATCTTCTGCACTAGTCGTATCGACACGCGACCTTCCACTCATAGCCTACCAACAGAATTCGAGAAAACATGCCCCAAGTTGCTACACCTGACACCTAGCAGTTGCAAATCGCTATTGCAATCTATTAACAATGGAATTTAGAGCTAGGATCCATATCAGATTGATCGGTTCAGTCGCTGACTTGGCCTTCCTGACTATTGAGAAGGAAGATCCGGAGCTTCTCGCTCGGTTGAATGGATCTCGTCCCGTCCGGAACCGGCATGACTCTGGAACTTTCTGTTCAATTCGGCCTGTGCGGAGGTGGTGAGCATGTCCGCTTTCGGTGGAAGGTTCCGGCCGCCTAATAGCCCCGCTTTAGCGGCGCGTCGTTGCCGTTCAGCACACTCGCAGCGAAGGTCGGTTTTTAGTCAGAGAGGATACTGCCGGGAGTTGCCCGTCTTCTCGCAGCAAAAAAGATGGCCCTAGCCAACGTAAGATCAATTCAATCTGTTCAAATAACCTGACGCAGAACCGCTTCCGGACATGGAGAAAAAGACGCCGTTATCGCGCTCAGTGCTGTTTGACTTCTGCCGAACCCTGTTCCTCAGAGCCTCTGCTGTGATGGATACCCCAACCTCAAGATTGGAATGGTGTTCTCCAAGGCTCGGATCAATCAGGCCATGCTGGTAACTGTCGACAAGCACTTCGGGGAGATCAACCAGCCAGAAGTTTTCATCAGACTGGAAGGACAGAAGGATCTTGTACGGGTCAATCCCGTGTTCCTTGATCATCGCCTCAATCAGAACCATGCCGTCATCAGGTGAAAGGCCTAACTCCTCGCGTGTGGCCCGGGGGGCTTCTGTAAATCTATAGGCAGGTGGAGCCCTGCGCGGCAGTCGAAAGAACAATGGTGGCTTTTCGAGCAGGCTGGGGCAGAGAGCACCAATTTTTTCGATGAAGACTTTGCCGACGCCGAAATCGTCGCCAAGAAAGGCAATCATGTGCTCAACAGATTTAAAGGCAATGTGTTCGTGCCCGGCGAATTCGGCGGAATTGGTATCACCGATCCAAACGTCGTTCTGGTAATCGACATCCAAAAGCTTGAATTCACATCCGGTGATCCCGATGCTGAAGTTCCATTGGTGCTCAAAAAGACGATCTGCGTCTCCCGGATTGCGCATCAGGATCTTGATCCCAATGACGCCAAATGGTGCTTCGCGTGAAATCATCTTTTGAACGGAGCCGTCCTGAATATCAAAGACTGTGGAGGTGTTCCACAAGTCGATGAGATGAGACTGGAACTCTGCGCCTATCGTATCAATCAGTCTTTCAACGCGGCCCTTGCTTGGCGACACATCAGTCTCCGGTCTCTGTCTGGTCACTCATTCTTCCAGACCAATATATGCCATCTGCGCAGTGTCGGTAACTCCCTGCCTTTCAAAAAAGCGCCCCTGAAAAAGCGCTCCAGATAGCGCCCCTGAAGAGGTTTGGAGAGTCCGGCACATAAGACCTTCATCCCACCCGCAATGAACGGGCATTCAACGCGCAACTTATGAATTCATTGCGTCTGTGGTGAAAATCAGCTTTCGGGAGCGAAGGGAAAACCGACGCATGCCCAATATCGCGGCGCAATGCTGTCATTCAGCAAGCGCGCACCGTAGGTCGGCTTCGAGCCCATTCCGACCGATGCTGCAAAACGAACAAATGTCCGCTATGACCAGAGCTAAATGGTCTGAAGGCCTGAGTTTCGAGCCCAAGAGCAGGGCACGCAAAAGGGAAAGAAACAAGCATCATGGAAAAATGGCAAATCTTGATGGAGTGGTCTTGTGACCCGGAAGCCGTAGTAATTCCTGAGGGTGATACAGACCGACTTATCGACTGGCTTCGCGATCAGCCTATCGAGACTTGGCACCGCGTTGTAATGACTTGGAACTATGACTACGCGAATGAGGCTTTGGCGTGGATATTGCAACAAGAACGGTGCGATAAAGGTACAGCAGCGCGGGTATTCCTTGTAGAAGGATTGGCTTATTGGCTTTTTGATGCAGCAAAAAATGCTGGTCTAGCAAACGATGAGGCGAATGTATGTCGCATCGTACTCAAAAACTGGCATCGATACCGCACGAGCGAGTTTAACCATAACTACGAAGTTTCCGAAGAAATGCTCAATAACGTTCTAAGCATGCGCACGGAGGATTATCTTGTCGATACGCCTCTAGAAGAGATTATGACTTATCAAGGAAAGCACGATGCCGTTTCTGACTACGAGTCATCCGATGGACAAATCGTAGTTTCAATGAATGTTTGGATGAAATCGAAAGGCATCGGGATTTCGTAAAAAGAGCTCGGAGGCTACGCAGCTTCTAAGTCTCGGTCGAAACACTATGCCGCATAATTTTTGAAGCGGACATCTATGTGTAGCCTCAACTTGACCGCTTTGTCCGTCTTTTAGCCATTGGTTCTGAAAGCAACGAATGTCGGCTTCCGGGACAAACCTGCGGAACAACGATTGACCGATATCGCGGCGCAAAGCAGACGTCAGCAGGACTTGCTGAACTAGACAAAACGCCCTCTCCGTTAGAAGAGGGCGTTTCGTATTTCTTCTTGAGTTCAGCGTGCGATCAGTCGATCACCGCGCCTTCTTCATCCTTTGCCATGTGACGCATGCGGGTCTTGAGGACCCTGCCGAAGATGATCGGCAGGACGAAGCCGATGGCCGCCAGCGCCCAGAGCGTGATGGAAAGCGGGCTGTCTACCAGCGTCCACCAGTCGCCGTTGCTGATTGTGATCGCCCGGCGGAGATTGTTCTCCATGGCGTTGCCAAGCAGCGTGCCCAGAATGATAGGCACAAGTGGCACATCCAGCTTCCGCAGGATCCAGCCCGCAACACCAAAGCCGATCATCACCAGGAGATCGAAGGAGGAACCGGAAATACCGTAGATCCCGACAAAGCTGACCATCGCCACAATCGGCATGAGAATGCGCGGCGGGACCAGCAGAACGCGGGTGAACAGGCCGATCATCGGAATGTTCATGGCAAGCAGCATGAAGTTGGCGATGAAGAGCGCCGCGATCAGGCCCCAGACCACGTCCGGCTGCTGGGTGAATAGCAACGGACCCGGCGTGATGTTGAGGGCGAGCAGAACCGCCAGCAGAACGGCCGTGGTACCAGACCCTGGGACGCCAAGCGCCAGCATTGGCACCAGCGCACCACCGGCGGCAGCGTTGTTGCCTGCTTCAGGTGCTGCGACACCGCGTGGGTCGCCGGTTCCGAAGGTGTTCTCCTTGTCGACCAGTTTCTTTTCCATCGTGTAGGAGATGAAGGAACCGAGAGACGCGCCCGCACCGGGCAGAACGCCTGCGATAAAGCCAAGAAAGCTTGTGCGCAGCATTGTCGGGGTGCAGGACTTCAACAAAGAGAAGCTTGGCATCATCCGGCCGACGGAAACCTTGTGACCGCTGGCGTCTGATTTGCCGTGGCGATGCTCAAGGAAAAGGAACACTTCCGACAGGGCGAACAGGCCGACGATCGCGACCAGGAAGTCGATGCCGTCGTAAAGGTGCACTTCGCCGAAGGTGAAACGCGGTACGCCGGTCTGGGTGTCGACCCCGACGGTGGCAAGACCGATGCCGATGGCCGCTGCGAAAGCGGTTTTCGCCTGGTTGGTCGAGGCGACCCCTCCTAGGGTGGCGAAGGCCAGAGTGAAGAGGGCGAAATATTCTGCAGGACCGAAGAGCAGCGCGATCTTGACCAGCTGCGGAGCCAGAAGGATCAGGCCCCAGGTTGCCAGAAAGGCACCGACAAACGAGGCAACGCCTGATAGCGACAGGGCTTCACCCGCTCGTCCGTTCTTGGCCATAGGATAGCCGTCGAGGCAGGTCATCATGGCGGGTTCGTCGCCCGGAATGTTCAGGAGGATCGACGAGATACGTCCGCCATACATCGCGCCATAATAGACCGAGGTCAGCAGGATGAGGGATGGGGTTGCGCCAAGGCCGAGCGTGAACGCCAGCGGGATCAGAATGGCGACACCGTTCGACGGGCCAAGGCCGGGCAGGGCACCCATCATGGTGCCGAGGAAACAGCCGAGAAGCGCCAGCAGCAGGTTCTGCCAGGTAAGGGCGATTGCGAAGCCGTCGGCCAGAGATGCAAGAGTTTCCATGGGTTTGCTCCGTTAAAATCCCAGGGGACCCTTGGCCAGCGAAAGGCCGAGGACGAGGTGAAACACCGCATAGATGCCGACAGAGGTCAGGCAGCCGGACACCACTGATGAAAGCGGCCGTGTACCGAGGCGCCAGGTCAGATAGGTTGCGGCAAGTGCGGTTGCGATCACGAAGCCGATTTCAGGCAGGTAGATCGCGTAAAGGATCATCACCACAATGGCGGCTCCCACCTCCATGAAGCGCATGAAGGACGGCCATTCCGGCGCCTTGTCAGGCTTGATGATGATGACGAGAGATGACAGTCCGAGAACTGTTGCGATGATCAGGGGAAAGGCTTTCGGGCCGACGGCGTCGGAAAGAAAGCTTTCTTCGATGACAAGAGCAGCCCAGGCATATCCGAGTGCGAGGAGAAGCCCGACCACCCCAAAGATGCGGTCGCTCATGGATACCTTCCAGCAAGCGGTCGGCTCTTGTTCAGGAGACCGCTTGAAAACGTGTCTTCAGATAAGAAATTGGGGGCACACCTATGGTGCCCCCAGTTCCGGAGATGGCAGATTTACTTGATGATGCCGATCTCTTTGGAGATCTGCTGGATCTGCGCAACAGAGTCAGCCACGAATTGCTGGAACTCTTCACCCTGCAGGTCGAGCGGTGCTAGGCCATTGGCGGCCATGACGCCCTTCCACTCGTCGCTTGCGTACAGGTCGGAGATCTTGCCGACCCACGCATTGTAGGCATCGTCGGACATTTTGCCCGGAGCGTAGAAACCGCGCCAGTTCGCGCCGATCGCGTCAACGCCTTGTTCCTTCGCGGTCGGGAAATCTGCAAATTCACCCGGCAGACGCTCTGGTGCCAATACGGCGATGACTTTGATGTCGCCGCTGTCGACAAAGCCTTTTGCCTCGGAAATGTCACCGGTGAAGGCCTGTACGGAACCTGCAAGCAGCTGGGTAACAGCTTCGCCGCCGCCATCGAATGCGATGTATTTCACGCTGCGAACATCATCGATGCCGTAAGCATTGGCCGCGATCAGGACCTTGAGGTGGTCCCAGCCACCAACTGCGGAGCCACCGGCAACGGATACGGACGCCGGATCGGACTTGATCTGGTCAAGCAGTTCGGGAAGCGTGTTGATCGGGCTGTCGGCAGCAACGGCAATAACGCCGTAGTCAGCGCCAATTGAAGCAAGCCAGCGAACCTGGTCCATGGTGTTGCCCGGATAAGCGCCCTGGGCAAGACGGGTCGCGGTTGCGGAAGATGCCGCAACGATCAGGTCGTTGTCGCTGTCACGCTTGTTGACGACTTCGGCGAAGGCAACACCACCGCCGCCACCGGCAAGGTTGACCACCTGCATGGTCTTGTCGAGCAGCTTGAGGTCCTGAAGAGACTTGCCAACCTGGCGGCAGGTAAAGTCCCAGCCACCGCCCGGGTTTGCCGGAGCGATACACTCGGGATTTTCCGGCTTGAAGTCCGCAGCGGATACGCTGAATGCGGACGCGCCAAGGAAAGCTGCCGCCAATAGCAGGCGGGTCGATTTGAATACCATGATTTGTTTCCTCCACGTGATCAGGCGTTTTCTCGCCTTGATATCCGTTGGCCCAGATTGCTGGTCCTCCCAACGGATGTGGCTTCAGCCTAGCGTGAAACCCTGTCATCAACCTGTCACCAGGTGTCAGGTCGCTTGCATGCGGGAAAAAGCCGGGGCAAGAGTTTATGCGGGAGGACTTTATCTGTGCGCCTTTTGCTCGTTGAAGACACCTTTGACATGGCTGAAGCGATCATGATCCGGCTGGAACGGTCGGGCATTGCATGCGATTTGGCCAAGACGCTGGAGCAGGCACGTGCCTGCCTGGAGGTCCAGCGTTACGATGTCATTGTTCTGGATATCAATCTGCCGGACGGGCTCGGGACCGAGCTCTTGAAGGAGATGCGCTCACGCGGTGATCGCACGCCGGTCCTGATGCTGACCGCAGAGTTCTCGGTCGACGACCGGGTGTCGTCATTGAATTCGGGGGCCGATGACTATCTTGTAAAGCCGTTCGATCATCGAGAGCTTGAAGCCCGCATCCGGGCATTGTTCCGCAGAGAGCAGAGCGATAAGGCCGAAGAGCTGAAACTTGGAAACCTGACGTTCAACGCCTCCGCACGGGTTGCTAGGCAGGGCGACAGCCCGATCAATCTGACACGCCGGGAGTTTTCACTTCTGGAACTATTGATCCGCAATCGGAGCAAGACAGTCAGCAAGGAGCGGCTATTTGAAGGTGTTTTCAGCTTTCAGGATACTGATGTCAGCATGAACGCGCTGGAGCTCTATATCGCACGTCTGCGCAAGAAGCTTTCCGGCTGTACAATCAGGATCGAGACGCAAAGAGGGCTTGGCTACAAGCTGGAAGTTGATGACTGAGTTCATTCGCAGACTGGCGAATACATCTCTCACGGCCCGTGTTGCCCTGGGGATCGCGCTGCTGCTGATGATCGGTGGTGTCATCGTGTCGATTGCCGCTTTTGCATACGGCCGGGAAGCGGCCAGAAGCGCCTATGACAGGTTGTTGCTGGGAGCTGCGAACGATATCGCCTCGGCGATTTCAGTGCAGGATGGCCGGCCGGTCATAGAACTGCCCGTTTCGGCTTTCGAATTGCTCGCTTTCGCACCCGATGACAGGATCGGCTATCGGATCATCGGACCTGATGGTGAAACACTTACGGGGTATGAAGAAATCGCCTTGCCGGAAGGGCGGAGGGAGATCGACGAAGGTTTTTTCGACAGTCGCTTTTTTGACGAACCCGCGCGTTATGCCGTCGTCTCCCGGCGCTTTGCGGAGCGCACCTTGAACGGCACTGTCAAGGTGGTGGTCGGGCAAACCCTGCAGGCACGCAACTCCATGGCCTACGACATCACGCGCAAGGCGCTTTATGTTCTTGCCGCTTCCGGTCTGGCAATGATCCTGCTTGCCGTTGTGGTTGTCAGGTCTGTCTTGAGACCGCTGGAGAGAATCGCAGGCGGGCTGTCTGCGCGCGACCCGCATGACCTGACGCCGGTTGATACGAGTGTTCCCAGAGAAACGGCTGTCATGATCAACGCTCTCAACGGTTTCATTGCGCGACTAGATCGGCAGATGAATTCCATGCGTCACCTGATCTCCGATACTGCGCATCAACTCCGGACACCGGTAGCGGCCTTGAGGGCACAGGCCGATCTTTTTACTGACGAAGCGGATATCGGTCGCAAGGAAAAGATCGTTGAGCGCATACAGACGCGCTCCGCCAGCCTAGGACGACTGCTTGACCAGATGCTCAGCCAGGCACTCGTCATCCATCGCGGTGACAGCGCTCGTCGGGAATTGGTGGACTTGCGCGATATTGCACTCGATGCCTTCGAGGGTGGTGACCATACGGTTTTAAATCCGGATGCCGATGTTGTGCTCGATATCGGCGAGGAACCTGTCACCGTTCTTGCGGACGTACCGTCTTTGGAAGAGGCTTTGAAGAATCTCCTGAACAATGCGTTTCGATACGGACGGTCACCAGTGCGGATCGGGGCTTCTCAGAATGGCGGTAACGCGGCGATCTGGGTGGAAGATGCCGGGTCAGGGCCCGGAGAGGAGGTTCTCGCGGAACTCGGGGGGCGGTTCAACAAGGATACACTGTCCCGCAAGGCTGGCTCCGGGCTGGGTATCGCCATTGCTCATTCAGTTGCCGTGTCCTTTGGCGGCGAGCTGGTGCTGAACAAAACCGATGAGGGGCGTTTCCGGGCAGCGCTGGTGTTTCCGAAGGCTGCGGAGGGATCCGCATGAGCAAACCGGATAGACTGCTCTCCTTGATTTCCGGGTTGTTCCTGCTGGCACTTGGCAACGCCGCTCTTGGACAGGAAATGGTTGAGATCTTCGGCTCGGAAACTGCCCAGGAAGAGCTGCTTTTGCGCTCAACGACCGACATTTCCGTATTCGGGCCCGTGGTTGAGACCTATCTGAGCAGCAGGCCGGATATTCGTTTTCGCTACGAGCAATGGGGCTCAAACGAACTTTATCGGCTCACGCGACAGGAGTGCCGTGAAAACAAGCCGGGCGCCGATATCGTCATAAGTTCCGGCGTTCACCAGATGGTGCAGCTGGTGAATGAGGCTTGCGCAGCGGCCTACCGGTCCCGACTGACCGAACAGCTGCCGGCCGCACTCAGCTGGCGCGATGAACTGTGGGGCATAACCCGGGAACCTGCGGTGATGGTCTATAATCGCGAGTTGGTGCCTGAGGGTGATATTCCGCAAACGCGTTTTGATCTGCTTGATCTTCTGAGACCATCGAATTCGCCATATGCCGGGCGGATCGCTACCTATGACATAGAAGAGTCCGGTCTCGGCTATCTGTTTGCGTTTTCAGATTCCCAGGAGGCGTCCACCTTTGGCGCCCTGCAGGAATCGTTTGGTCGAACGCATGCGATTTCAACCTGCTGCTCTGCGGACATCATCAGGAACGTAGCTGAAGGCAATTATCTGATCGCCTACAACGTTCTTGGATCCTATGCACAAGGATACCAGCAGACAGATGATCGTATCGGGATTGTTCTGCCCTCGGACTACACGCTCGTGCTGTCCAGAGCGCTGATGATCCCGAAACAGGCGGAAGACATGGAACAAGCCAAGGAGTTTCTGGATTTTCTGCTTTCACCGCAAGGCACCTTCGCACTCAGTGATGCCTTGTTGATCAGCCCGCTACTGGAAATCGAGGACGGAAACGAGGGAGAAGCGCTAAGTCCAACAGCACTCCGGCCGATTGGCCTGTCTCCTTCGCTCATGGTCGCTCTTGATGCGCTGACCCGTGAGACCTTCCTCAGGCGCTGGCGTTCGACTTTTCCCGGGCCGTGACAAGAAAATTCGAAATGCCGGGGCGGGAATCCGCCTTGCTGTTGATCTTTTCGGACAGAACGGTGGGTACGGAATGGAGAGCACCCGCATGAAAGGTTTCGAAAATGCTGTATGACGCCAAGACCCCAGAGGACTATCTTGACCAGCTTGACGATGATTGGCGGCGTTTGAAGCTGATTGAACTTCGAGGGCTGATCAAATCCGCGGCGCCGGAACTGGAAGAGAGTATTCATTACAAGATGCTTGGCTACGGAGATGGAACCTCCTTCGCTTTTCACCTGAACGCCCAACGCGGCTATGTCAGCCTTTATGTTGGCAATATTTCCAAAATCGACCCGACAGGGGAACTGCTGAGCGGCCTAAATCTCGGCAAAGGCTGCGTCCGATTCACAAAGACGAAGCAGGTCGATGAGGACCGTATCGGCAAATTCATCGAAAGAGCAATCCAACTGTGGAAGGACGGGGAGAAAATGTGGTGTTGAGGGGCGCAATGAGATGACGAGAGAATGTTTTCCGTCCAATGCCCTGATTGTTATTGGCGGTGCGAGCGGTGCCGGTAAGTCGAACCTGGCCAGGAGAGTGGCAAAGGAATTTGATGTTCCGCAGTATGAACTGGATCGAATGTTCAACCGCATGAAAAAACCGTTTGAGAAGATGGAAACTCTCAATGCGGATCAACGAAAGACTCATCGGAACGATGTAATGACTGAATTGGCCGGTGAAGTCTTACATTGTTTCGCAAACCTGAACACCATGATGATCCTCGAAGGAGGTTGGATATCTCCCCTTGAAGTAAAAGGTTTTACGGATCAGGGCAGGTCGCTGGTGTCAGTTTTTCTCGGTTACTGCGGATCAGGCAAGAAGCGTCTTGAAGGTTTCCAGAAAGGAAACTTACATTGGTCCGCCGGGAAGGCTCTGTCTGAACATGAGCGCACAAGGGTGGAACGATTTTTCGACAAACAGATAACTAAGTCGATGGCGTTGGGAGAAACTTGCAGGGAGCTTGGCCTCAAATTTGTAGACACTACCGAAGAGAGCGGGTTTGAGGGTGCATTCCAGTACTTAAAATCTGAAATCAAAGACGTCAGTTAACCCGCCGCCCGCGGGGACAAGCGGCGGGTTGGTTTGGCTTGTCGATTACCAGCTGAACTGTTTGTTCATGGTCAGCTTGAAAGTCCGACCGCGAGCCGGGTCGCCTGCCAGGTTGTTCTGGTAGAACCTGTCAAAGACATTTTCGACAGATGCGCGCACCTGGAACCCTTCCAGAAGTCCATCTTGCGGTTGCCAGTTGGCGAAAAGGTCGTGGACCCCGTAGCCAGGATACGGAGGATACGGGCCGGAACTGGTCCCGGTATCGATGCCGGCTGCGAACAGGCCTCGCCACCCGAACTCAACGTTGTAGTCCGGAAGACGGCCACCGATTGTCATCGCCAGCGTGTCGGCAGGAATAGAGCTCAGGGTCTCGCCGGTATCTTTGTCTTCACCTCTGACCACGCTGTATGCGAGCGTGCTGAAGATGTACTCGGAGTTATAGGCCGCTTCGATCTCGACACCATATATTTCCGCCTCTTCGATGTTGACGTAATAGGGAACTGGTGTCGATTGCCCTCTGTTCGGATTTGATGAAATCAAGTCCTTGAGGTCGTTGTAAAATGCTGTTGTCTTCAGCTGAAATCCGTCGCGCTCCTGGATAATATCAAACAACGAAACTGAGAAGCCAGCTTCTGCCGCATTGGACTGTTCTTTTTCGAGATTCAAACTGGCGGTACGGCCACCATTGTAACCGCTTCCCGGACCTGCGGTTGAGAACAATTCATCCAGGGTTGGAGCACGTTCCGTGTGAGCGATCGATCCGAAGATCGCGAACGTATCGTTGAACTTGTAAAGTGCAGCAAGCTTTGGCGAAAACGCGACTTCAAACTGATCAGAAGCGCCCGCGATGGAGCTGTCTGGTGACAGGCTGATAAAATCTACACGTGCGCCTGGAATTATCGTCAGTTTATCGTTCCAGATGAACTCGTTTTGCGCAAAGAGACCGAATTTTGTGTCAGTCCCTTCCGGATGGAAGCCTATGGCACCACTTTCGGATTCTGCTACACGCTCTTGATACGAGGCCTGTGTTCCGATTGTCAGGAAGTTTTCGAAACTCCCTGCGGAGTGTTCGAAGGTATTTTCAACTTTACCCTGCAATGTCCGATAGGCGTACTCGGAATCTTCCCAAAGCTGGCGAGAACTGAAAGCAGCGTTGGAGGAGTTTTCTTGATCAATGCTGGTGTCTGAATAAGAGATATTCACGTTAAGGTCGAGAAAGGGATTATCGGATGCCGGATTGTCATAGCTAAAGACGACGGTTTGATCGGTTATGTCACGATCGACCGCGCCAAACACAGAGAACGTTCCGGTTTGCGAATAATCTGTATCGTTGGCGGAACTTTGCCAGCGCTGGTAGGACAGGCGAATGGACTGTTCGTCGTTGTCGCCGAAGTAATGCGTAACCTTTGCAAGACCGGAGAAGGATTCAAATGCCGAACCCGAAACGGTGTCGTCGTTGCCTCCTCCTGTTTCACCCGTGACGTAATCCGATGCGCGACGGAAGTTTCCGTTCAGCAAGACTTCAGTCTGTTGGTTGATTCGACCGGCAAAGATCCCGGATGTCATGAAGCCATCCTTGTTGGAATCATACATGCCCTTCACATTGACGGCGACCGTTTCACCATCTTCAAGGAAGTCACTTGCGTCTTTGGTTGTGAAGTTGATTACACCGCCGATAGCGCCCGATCCGTACAGGGTTGAGGATGCAGGTCCACGTAGGATTTCAACTTGTTTGTACAGTTCGGGATCGGAGAAGAAAGAACCAACTCTGTACTGTTCGTAGAACTTGTTTGCACCGTCGACAGTTACAATGATCTTAGATTCATCGGACTAAGCGAGGTCTCCGATACCGCGAATATTGAAGGACTGGCCAGCAGCTCGTTCACTACCGATTACAGTTACGCCAGGCACTTCTCTGAACAATTCTCCGATCGTCATCGCCTGTTCGTTGTCAATGGCTTCCTGATCGAGAACTGTCACCGCCTGCGGTGTATCAATTGCCACCTTGTCGACACCACTGCCGATCACGATAAGCTGCAGTTTCGTGACGATTTCACCTGTCGCCGTGTCTTCGACGACCGTTTCTG
This sequence comes from Pseudomonadota bacterium, assembly GCA_039195965.1. Classification (GTDB taxonomy): domain Bacteria; phylum Pseudomonadota; class Alphaproteobacteria; order Rhizobiales; family Stappiaceae; genus Roseibium. The sequence goes on along the minus strand of JBCCVB010000006.1, from coordinate 12,589 downwards.
GTGTTTCGGATACCGGAACGTCAGCTACAGTGTCCTGTGCGACGGCTTCGCCAGTAAAAGCAAAAACCCACAGGGCGACACCACCCATGAGCCGGGTGCGGTTGGTTTTATTGAGCCCCATTCAATTCTCCAAGAGTGCGCGTTGACGCGTCCTTGATGCCGCCCCTCGATCAGCATTTTTAAACATGAGTTGATAACTCAGGTATTGCGGTCAATAGAAAACATGAGTATAGGAGTCAAGTATTAGATTGCAGGTTTGAAGGAATTGGTCTTACTTTAGAAAGGATCAAGACTTCCCTTTACTTCTCAATGAGTTACCTAGGGGCAGTTTTCTGGTGAGCCTGCGGAATTGAAGTCCGTAGCTATTGAAGGCAAGACCGATGACCGTCGATCAGATTTCTTCTGAAAAAAAGCCGAGCGCGGCCGAAATACGTGAAGCACGTGCACAAAACCCCAAGATGCGGGAGCGGGATCTGGCTCAAGTTCTAGGCATCAGCGAGGCGGAGTTCGTCGCGAGTTTTGTCGGCCATGGCACTTTTAGAATTGAACCGCGATTTGATGACCTGTTTCCCGGGCTGCAAGACGTTGGTGAAGTGATGGCGCTCACTCGAAACGAAAGCGCAGTGCACGAAAAGATCGGCCCGTTTGAAAAGTTCATCAATGGAAAGCGGGCTGCCTTGATGCTGGGAGAGCAAATCGACACGCGAATGTTCCCCGCGAACTGGATTTATGGTTTTGCCATTGAAAAGTTGGATGGCAAGGATGTTCGAAGATCACTTCAGTTCTTCGACGCCCACGGTGATGCGGTTCAAAAAATCCACGCACGGACTGGCACAGACCTTACCGCCTGGGATAGACTGGTCGACAAGTTGAAGTTGGAAGACCAGTCGACTGACACTTTGCCGGAGCTGACGCCAGCGGAACCGTTTTCCCGCAAGCTACCTGCACCCGGAGTGGAAGAGGTGCTTAGGGAGCGGTGGCAGACGATGTCCGATCCGCACCAATTCCATGGCCTTTTGAGAGAACTGGAGCTTGACCGGGTCAGTGCGTTTGAGCTTGCAGGTGACACATGGGCTTGGCCTCTGGACACAGGATCCGTACCGGCGCTACTCAGACTGGCGGCGTTGGAGAATATTCCGATCATGTGTTTTGTCGGAAACAAGGGATGTATCCAGATTCATTCCGGTCCTATAGAAACAGTCATGACCAAGGGGCCCTGGATCAATGTCATGGACCCTACATTCCATCTGCATCTCAGGACGGACCACATTTGTGAAGTCTGGGCAGTGCGCAAACCGGCAGATATCGGTCACGTGACATCGATTGAAGCCTATAACAGCGAAGGTGAGCAGATTATTCAGTTCTTCGGCGTTCGCGGCGAAGGTAACGCGGAGCGGTCAGATTGGCGGGGTCTTGCTGAAAACCTGCCACGGCTCGATCGCTCAATTGTGCTGGGAGCAGCAGAATGAGATCACAGCTTTTTTCAAGGCCTTGCAGTATTCTGGCAGCCTGTGCTCTGACGGTCGCGGCATTTGTTGCGCCGAGTAAGTCCCTCTTTGCAGAGGGCACGACGCCTGACGCGGCACATCGCATTGTTGCCGTGGGTGGCGCAGTTACGGAAATCGTCTTTGCTTTGGGAGAAGAGGACCGCCTTGTTGCAAGAGACTCGACGAGCAACTTTCCCAAGGCAGCAACGGAACTCCCCGATATTGGCTACATCCGGGCATTGTCACCGGAAGGCGTCATGTCGGTGGATCCGGATCTGATCCTGATGCTTGAGGGCAGCGGTCCTCAGGAAGCCGTGGACGTTCTAAAGAAATCCGGCGTAGCGATTGAAGATATTCCGGAAGGGTTCACGGCCAATGACATCCTGGAAAAGGTAGCTGCCGTCGGCGAAGCGCTAGGAGTTCCGGAAAAAGCAGAAGAGCTGGTGCAAAAGCTAAGCGCTGATCTTGAAGATGCCCGGACGCAGGCGGAAAGCAATTCGACCGAGTTGCGGGTTCTGTTTGTTCTGACGACCAGAGGTGGAAGCATCATGGCGTCCGGTGTCGACACGGCCGCGCACGGGATCATTGATTTGGCAGGTGCAGAGAATGCCGTTTCCGACTTTTCCGGATACAAGCGGCTGAGCGACGAAGCAATCCTGAGCGCGGCTCCTGATGTCGTTCTGATGATGCAGCGCGGACCAAATCATGATGTCGCGGCGGAGGAGATATTCAAGCATCCTGCGCTGGCACAGACACCGGCTGGTCAGAACAAGCGTGTCATCGTCATGGGAGGACAGTATCTGCTAGGGTTCGGACCTCGCACCGCAGACGCCATACGTGACCTGTCGCAACAGCTTTCTGACCTTCGGAGCTGAACCGGCGAATGAGCGAATCGACGATATCAGCACGCAAGATACGAATGAGAAGCTGGTTCGGGATCGCTGAGGCAAGAAACGGAAGCCGCGAGCAGCTCGCCCGAGCAGTTATCGCGGTTTTGGTTGTTGCGACGGCGGGTACCATGCTTGCCAGTCTTGCGATCGGGCCAATCTCTGTGCCGGTATTCGACATATTGCCGAAGATCGCGACTCGTCTGTGGTCACCTGCAGAAGGTGCTCCGGAAGGCGTGTCACTACGCGATTGGGTTGTCGTCATGGACATTCGATTGCCGCGTGTCGTGCTTGGCGCGCTGGTCGGTGCGGCTCTCGCGGTATCGGGTGCCGTCATGCAGGGGCTCTTTCGCAATCCCTTGGCAGATCCGGGTATTGTTGGGGTATCGGCAGGCGCAGGGCTCGGAGCAGCCATGTTTATCGTTCTTGGAAACACAGTGCTGAGTCCCGTCGTGGCGCTGCTTGGTATCTATGCAGTTCCGCTTGCTGCGTTCCTGGGTGGTCTGGTCACGACGCTGTTGCTTTACAGGATCGGTACGCGCGGCGGTATGACGTCCGTTGCCACATTGCTTCTGGCCGGGATTGCCCTAGGAGCCCTGACTGGAGCAATGACCGGTGTGCTGGTCTATGTGGCTGACGATCAGGAATTGCGGGACCTGCAATTCTGGGGTCTGGGTTCATTGGCAGGCGCCAACTGGGAAAAGGTTGCATCCGCTGCTCCCATCATCCTTTTGATGCTGGTGAGCGTTCCCTTTCTGGCGCGTGGTCTCAATGGTCTCACGCTCGGTGAAGCAGCAGCATCCCACATTGGCGTTCGAGTTCAACGCCTGAAAAACCTCAGTATTTTAATGGTTGCCGGCGCGACAGGTGCGTCGGTAGCCGTCAGCGGTGGCATCGGATTTGTCGGTATCGTGGTGCCGCATCTTCTGAGGCTGACCATCGGACCGGACCACAAATATCTATTGCCGGCGGCGGCATTGCTTGGTGCGATCCTTCTGATTGCGGCTGACACGCTCAGCCGGACAATTGTTTCACCCGCGGAACTGCCTATCGGGATCATAACGGCCTTTGTCGGAGCGCCCTTCTTTCTCTGGATACTGCTGCGCAAACGTGGTTTGACCGGTCTTTAAGGAGTTGCAAATGTTGCATCAGAAAGTCGAGGCAACCGATCAGTCAACCACTGGGCTTCTTGTCGATCATGTTGGCGTTCGCATCGGGTCGACACCAATCGTCAACGACGTTTCTTTCCACGCCAAACCCGGTGAAGTGCTGGCAATCATCGGACCGAGCGGATCCGGCAAGACCACGCTTTTGCGGGCGATGACGGGTGAGTTGTCCTATTCCGGTCATGTCCTTTTGGGCGGCCTGGAAATTGGTGACCTTCCTCCGGAAGCGCAGGCTCAAATGAGGGGTGTGTTGCCTCAGCTGAGCCAGATCTCGTTCCCCTTGACCGTCTCGGAAGTCATCGGACTGGGTCTGATCGACAGACAGCAGAAAAGACGCGATCGTCTTGTGCGAATTACAGAAGCCTTGTCCAAGGTTGGTCTGGCTGGTTTCGAAGGGCGGAATTACCAGGACTTGTCTGGCGGCGAGCAGCAGCGTGTTCAACTGGCCAGGGTGCTCTGCCAGGTCTGGGAGCCCGTCGCTGATGACGGGACACCGCGATGGCTGTTCCTGGATGAGCCCGTATCCAGCCTTGATATCAAGCATCAATACCAGATCATGCGACTTGCAGCCGACTACGCCGAGAGAGGCGGCGGTGTTGTCGCCGTAATGCACGACCTCAACCTGACGCTGACATTCGCGGACAGGGTTCTGGTGATGCGAAGAGGAGAGAACCTGGCCTTCGGGGCGAGGGAAAAGGTCATGCGGACCGATCTTCTATCGCGTGCGTACGACTTTCCCCTGACCTTGACCAAATGCGCCGTCGCCGGCGCACCGATTGTGGTTCCTGTCACCGGGCGATGAGCGGCGACGAATACCGCGTTTTCAACTACTTGAACCTTCGCCGCCAGGTGCAGATTCCAGAGGCTACGAAGCCTCATGAATGGACCTGATGCCTGAAACCATGGCCGGGGAATCCCAGACCCTTTCGCCGATTGCGCCATACGCGACTTCGCCGGAGGGATTAAGGATGTAGGTGACGGGCAGGCCACGCAGGAACCACTTGCTTGGCATATCAGTGTTCTGATCCATGAGGATCGGCATGCCTTCATGGTCTATCTGATCCAGGAACGACGCGATCTTTTCAGGTTTGTCGCCGACGTTCACAGCCAGAACCGCATAGTCATCGGTGCCCAGCTCCCGGCTGAGACGGGCGAGAGTCGGCATTTCCTTTCGGCAGGGTGGACACCAGGTCGCCCAGAAGGACACAAGAATTGTCTTGCCCTTGTAATCCCCAACCTGATGAATTTTGCCCGCCAGATCCGGAATGTTGAGCTCGGGTGTATCGATCGCGAGCGCCGGTTTTGCCAGCCCTAGAAACTGCAGATGCGCTTCGTCTGCCGCCATTGCCGGAAGACTTGTCGCTGCCAGCGCGGCACAGCCGGCCAGTATTTCCCGTCGATTCAACCTCACCATTTCCAAACCCCGCTCTTGAACTTAACTAGGTCACCCTCAAGCGGAGTTCCGCTTTCGTGCCCGACCGTTGCCAACTAGGTAAGCGGTCCGGGCAGTTAGGCAACTTCACGCCTGTTCAAATCCAGGGGAAGTCCGCATTGGTTTGCGGATATGATTGAATTTTCAGTTCCTTAGTCCCGTAGGCGTTGAATGGCGATTTCAAACCTTCGCTGACGTCATATCGGCCGTGCCGCCATTTCGGCTTTGAACAAAGGAAGCGAGCGTTTTTGCCACGCCCTTGGATGCAATCTCTTGAACGGCATTTGCAAAGGAAGAAAGAAAAGCCTGATTTGTACTGAGTGTTCCAAACTGCTCAGGCCACTCGATTGATCCGTTCTTGGCCGTAAACACGCTTTGCGCCCAGGCTTTCAGCTGCTCGGCACTTTCATCTTCCAGGAACAGCTCCTTACCAGCCTCGTCATACCCAAGGCAGTATCGGCACCAGAGCGCGGTTTCCAGAGACAAACCGGTGATCGCGTCGCCGTTGTCGACTCTGTCCTGGATTGCCGGCAGGATGAATTTCGGTTGCCGGTTGGAGCCATCCAGGCAAAGCCTTGGGATGGTGTCGCCGACTGCTGGATTGGAAAATCTTTCCATGACGCTGTTGAGGTAACTCTCAAAACTGACGCCCGGGATCTCTGGAACGGTCGGCAGGATTTCCTCAGTTTCAAGCTTGGTCAGATAGGCACGGATCAACGGATCTTCCATCGCCTCATGGACAAAGTGATGGCCGAGAAGTGCGCCGGGATAGGCAATTGCGGCATGACCGCCGTTGAGGATGCGCAACTTCATCAACTCGTAAGGAGCAACATCCTTGACGAACTCGACGCCCGCCTTGTCGAGGGGCGGGCGGCCTGCCGGGAAATTGTCTTCCAGCACCCATTGGCGGAATGGTTCGCAAACGACTGGAGCGTCGTCCGACAATCCGAAGGTTTCGACAACAAGACTGCGCTCCCGGTCTCCGGTTGCCGGGGTGATGCAGTCGACCATACCATTTGGAAATGCAACATGCTCCGTGATCCATTCGGCGGCATCGGGTGACAACGCTCGGGCATAGCCAACAACGGCCTGCCTCGCCATATGCCCGTTTTCCGGTAGGTTGTCGCAGGACATGATTGTGAAGGGCGGAATGCCCTGGTCTCTGCGTTTGAGCAAAGCGGAGACGAGAACACCGAAGACGGTTTCCGGACTGTCAGGGCGGTGCAGGTCCGCCAGAATTTCAGGGTTTTGTGCATCGAACCCGCCCGTGTTCGGTTCAACGAAGTAGCCGCCCTCTGTAATCGTCAGCGAAACGATGCGGATATCAGGCTGGCAGAGGCGGGAAACCAGAGCGGCGGGGTCAACATCGATGAAGTCGATCATCGATCCGCAGACCCGGGCGTTCAGGCCCTGTGGGTCAAGTTCAACGACTGTGGTCAGCCAGTCTTGTGGCTGAAGTCTGTCGCGCATCGCCCTGTCATAGGGTTTCAATCCAGCGCCGACGATGGCCCAGTCGCGAGCTTCTCCAAGCGCAAACAGGCGATCCATGTAAATCGCCTGATGAGCGCGGTGGAAGTTACCGACACCGATATGGAGGATGCCCGCCGAAAGCGAGGAGCGGTCATAGGCCGGAGCATGAACATTCGGAGGAAGAGCGGGGAGCACAGTCATGTCGAGTTTCTTTATCATTGGTCAGCTCATCCAATTGCCGCCATCGACATTGTAGGTTTGAGCAAGGATGTAGTCGGCATCGCTTGAAGCCAGGAAGACAGCCATTCCGCTGAGGTCATCTGCCGTGCCCATGCGCCCGAAGGGAACTGCAGCTCCGACAGCGGCTTTTTTCTCACCGGGCTTCAGGCCCTCATATCTGGCGAAAAGCGCGTCAACCCCGTCCCAGTGTTCGCCGTCGACGACACCGGGCGCGATGGCATTGACGTTGATGCCGTGTTCAATGAGATTCAGACCCGCAGACTGGGTCAGGCTGATAATGGCTGCCTTGGTCGCGCAATAAATGCCCACAAGCGCTTCGCCGCGACGACCGGCCTGGCTCGCCATGTTGATGATCTTGCCACCTTCGCCGCGCCGGATCATGGACTTCGCGGCGGCCTGCATCGTGAAAAGCGTGCCGGCAACATTTATGTCAAAGAGCCGCTGATAGCTTTCGCGCGTGATCTCAACGATTGGTGCGAGGTCAAAGAGAGCTGCATTGTTGATCAGAATGTCGAGACCGCCGGCTGTCTCTTCCACTGTCCTGATCGCTGCGTCAATGGATGCCTGATCTGTGACATCGAGCTGAACGGCATAGGCGTTCGGTCCGATTTCGCGAGCGGCGGCTTCAGCGCCTGCCAGGTTGATATCGCCGATGGCAACTGTCGCGCCTTCCTGGACATAACGTTCTGCGAAGGCTTTGCCGATACCCCGGGCTGCGCCGGTAATCAGCGCGGACTTTCCTTCAAGGCGTTTCATGCGATTCTAAGGCCCTGGTTGTCGAAACGATGGATTTTTTCCGGGTCAGGAGTCAGGTGAATGGTGTCACCATGACGGAACCCGACTTCACCGGTGGAGCGGACGGTGACGGGATCGCTGAGGCCGTCGACTTCGACATAGAGAAAGGTGTCGGATCCCAGATGCTCGGAGACCCCGACCCTGCCGGACCATTTGCCCTCGCTGTGGGAAACGGACAGGTGCTCGGGTCGGATACCGATGGTGGTTGCCCCGTACTCGGAGGCAAACTCGCCCATCATGAAATTCATCTTCGGAGAACCGATGAACCCGGCGACGAACTTGTTGCGCGGTGTATGGTAGAGCTCCAGCGGGGAGCCGACCTGCTCGATAACGCCGGCCTGCAGCACAACAATCTTGTCGGCCATAGTCATGGCCTCGACCTGGTCGTGAGTGACGTAGATCATGGTCGTCTCGAGCGACTGGTGCAGCTCGGAAATTTCAAGGCGCATGTTGACGCGAAGCGCCGCGTCCAGGTTCGACAAAGGTTCGTCGAACAGGAAGGCGGCAGGCTCACGGACAATAGCCCTGCCGATGGCCACACGCTGCCGCTGGCCGCCAGAGAGCTGGCCGGGCCGACGGTCGAGGTAGTCGGTGAGGTTCAGCACCTTGGCCGCCGCTTCCACCTTGGCATCCTGAGCGTCCTTGTCGAGGCCGGCCATGCGCAGCGGAAAGGCGATGTTCTTGCGCACGGACATATGCGGGTAAAGCGCATAGGACTGAAAGACCATGGCAAGGCCGCGCTTTGCAGGCGGGATCTCGGTGGCGTTGGTGCCGTCGATGTCTATCTCGCCTGTCGTGACATCTTCCAGACCCGCGATCAGGCGCAGAAGCGTGGACTTGCCACAGCCGGAGGGGCCAACGAAGACGACGAACTCGCCGTCGTTGATCTGCAGGTCCAGTGGCGGAATGACCTGAACGTCCCCGAAGCTTTTTGTAATCTGGTTGAGCGTTATTTGACCCATGTCGGGAACTCCTATTTAACCGCGCCGAAGGTCAGGCCGCGAACAAGCTGTTTCTGGCTGAACCAGCCGAGAATGAGGATGGGCGCGATCGCCATGGTTGAGGCGGCGCTCAGCTTGGCGTAAAACAGACCTTCCGGGCTGGAATAGCTGGCGATGAAGGCGGTCAGGGGCGCTGCCTTCGCTGCTGTCAGGTTCAGGGTCCAGAACGCTTCGTTCCAGGCCAGAATGATGTTGAGCAGCAGCGTCGAGGCGATGCCTGGGACGGCCATTGGCGTCAGGATGTAGAGGATCTCTTCTTTCAGCGTTGCGCCGTCCATGCGCGCCGCTTCCAGGATCTCCCCGGGGATTTCCTTGAAGTAGGTGTAGAGCATCCAGATGATGATCGGCAGATTGATCAGCATCAGCACAAGGGTCAGGCCGACCCGGGTGTCAAGCAGACCGAGCTTGATGAACAGGAGATAGATCGGATAGAGCACGCCGACTGCCGGGAGCATCTTGGTCGACAGCATCCACATCAGGATGTCCTTGGTGCGCTTGGACGGCACGAAGGCCATCGACCATGCGGCCGGAACGCCGATGACAATCCCGAGCAGCGTCGAGCCGCCGGCAATGATCACCGAGTTCCATAGATACCGCATGTAATCGGAGCGTTCCTGTACCACCGCGTAGTTTTCCAGTGTCCAGTCAAAGAACAGGAATACGGGCGGGTCGCTGATCGCCTGGGCTTCGGTCTTGAAGCTGGTCAGGATGGTCCAGAGGATCGGGAAGAAGATCAGCAAACCGACTGCCCAGGCGGCAATGGTGTTGATCGTCTTGCGGCGGGGTGTGACAGCACGGGCCATTTCGTTCCCTCCTCAGGCGTCCAGGTTTTTGCCGACGATGCGCATCAGGAAAATGGCAACGATATTGGCGAGAATGATTGCGTAAACACCACCTGCCGAGCCGAGGCCGACATTCTGGCTTTCCAGCACGCGTTGGAAGATCAGGTAGGTCAGCGTGCGGGTTCCGAAGGCACCGCCGGTGGTGACGAAGATCTCCGCGAAGATTGCCAGCAGGAAGATCGTCTGGATCAGGATGACGATGGTGATGGCGCGCGAGAGATGCGGCAGGATGATGAAGCCGAAGCGCGCCAGAGGCGGGGCCCCGTCCATTTCCGCCGCCTCGAGCTGCTCGCTGTCCAGAGACTGGATGGCGGTCAGCAGAATGAGAGTGGCGAAGGGCAGCCACTGCCAGGATACGATGATGATGATGGACAGCAGGGACGCATCGCTCAACCACTCGATCGGCTGTGCGCCGAAAGCCTCCCACAGGTGGGCGAAGAGACCGTTCACCGGGTCCATGAACATGTTCTTCCACACCAGCGCCGACACCGTCGGCATGACGAAGAACGGTGCAATGACCAGGATCCTGACGATCCCCTGGCCCCACATGGGCTGGTCGAGCAGGATCGAAAGCAAAACACCCAGGACAATGGTGATGACCAGTACGCCGCCGACGATGATTAGAGTTGTCTGAACGCTCGGCCAAAAGGCGCTGGAGGAGACAAACCGGACATAATTGTCGAAGCCGACCCATCCGAGATCACCACCGCGGAGCGGAAGGTACTTCTTGAATGAGAAATACAGGGTCATTGTAAGTGGAATGAGCATCCAGCCGAGGAGCAGGACGACGGCCGGGGCCATCATGACGCGGGCTGCGGAGCGGGAATGCTGGGTAGCCATGGACACACCTTCTCTGTTGACGGTCTTAGCCGCTGAGTATGGATTATGAGGTGGGTGCGGACAAAAAATCGGGAGGGCGCGCTGTTGCCGCCCTCCCAGTCAGGGAGGAGACCCTTAGTAGCCTGCGGCTTCCATTTCTTCTGCAGTCAGAGACTGGGCTTTGGCCAGTGCCTCGTCGACGGACTGCTGTCCGGCGAGAGCTGCGGAGAATTCCTGACCAACCTGGGTGGCGATGCCTGCAAACTCAGGGATCGCGACAAACTGTACGCCGATGTACGGGACAGGCTTGACGGTCGGAGCGGTCGGATCAGCTGAGTTGATGCTGTCCAGGGTCATCTTCGCAAAAGGAACCTTGGCGTATTCCGGGTTCTCGTAGAGCGAGGTCCGGGTTCCCGGAGGAACGTTTGCCCAGCCTTCTTCCGCGGCAACAAGATCCAGATACTCTTTGGAGGTTGCCCAGTTGATGAATTCCTTGGCGGCGGCTTCTTTCTGCGTGCCGGCCGGAATTGCGAGGGCCCATGCCCACAGCCAGTTGCCGCGCTTGCCGAGGCCGGTGTCCGGAGCCAGGGCAAAGCCAACCTTGTCGGCGACGGTAGAATCGTCGGGATTGGTCACGAAAGATGCTGCGACTGTCGCATCGATCCACATGCCGCACTTGCCCTGCTGGAACAGCGACAGGTTTTCGTTGAAGCCGTTGGTCGAGGCGCCTGGAGGTCCTGCTTCGTTCATCAGGTCGATATAGAAGGACAGTGTTTCCTTCCACTCTGGGGTGTCGAACTGAGGTTTCCAGTCTTCATCGAACCAGCGTGCGCCGAAGGCGTTTGATGTGGCGGTCAGGAACGCCATATTCTCGCCCCAGCCGGCCTTGCCGCGCAGGCAGATGCCGTAGATCTCGTTGTCCTTGTCGGTCATTTTGCGCGCCGCATCGGCGACAAATTCCCAGGTCGGGGCGTCGGGCATTTCCAACCCGGCCTTTTCCATGAGATCAGTGCGATACATGATCATGGAGCTTTCGCCGTAGAACGGTGCCGCATAAAGCGTGCCGTCAACTGAAAGACCTCCGCGCATGGCCGGCAGGATGTCGTCGACATCATAGCTGTCCGGCAGATCGTCAAGTGAGACCAGCCAGTTCTGCTTGCCCCAGATCGGAGTTTCGTACATGCCGATTGTCATGATGTCGAATTGACCGCCCTTGGCGGCGATGTCCTGGGTAACGCGCTGACGAAGAACATTCTCCTCAAGCGTAACCCATTCAACGTCATGACCGGTTTTTTCGGTGAAGTCCTTGGTGAGGCCCTGCATGCGGATCATGTCGCCGTTGTTGACGGTGGCAATCGTTATCGTTTCCGCGTAAGCGCCGGTCGCGCTGATTAAAGTAAGTGCGGTGACCGCACGTAATGCGTTCTTCAAAGACATCCTGTGTCCTCCCTGGCTTGGATGTTGACCAAACCTTGAGACAATAATTGTCTGGCGTCAAGAAAAAATTGTCGCGCGTAAAATTTCAGGCGGACGCGCGTAACACCAATCGGGCGGCAAACAAGGTTTCCTGCCGATTTTCGAAGGAGCCACCAGCTTCGATGAGATTCATCAAAGTGCTGAAAGCGTGGTTGGAAACGGAATCATAATCGTGCGCAGCTGTGGTCAGAGAAGGGCAGGTGAACTTGGAAAACGGGTGGTCGTCATGGGAGGCGACTCTCAAGGCGCAGCCTTCACCGCGCCCAACGCGAAAGCCTTTTTCGTAACAGGCGGACAAGAGGCCGATGGCGAGCCGGTCGTTGCTGCACAGAACTGTGTTGGTCGGAAAGCCGTGCACTTCCAGGATCCGCAGCGCGCCTTCGCGGACTATCTCCTCAAATGCCCAGCCTTCGCCGTCTATCTTGACCACTTGTGGCTCGAATCCGAGCCGGTCCATCATTTCAAGATATGCCGCGCGTCGCTTGTTTGCGTTTGGGTTTGCGGGCGTGGTCATTTCAAAAAAACAAGGTGGCTCGCCCGACCTTGTCAGGTACTCAACCGTTTGAGAAACAAAGCTGAAATTGTCAGATCCGACAAATGCTTCGCCGATGCCATCCAGGTTGCTGTCAAACAGAACGGTTGGAACATCGGTGCAAAATTGCTCTATCTGCAATTGGTTCGAATTGCGGCCCAATGGGGCCAGCAAAACTCCTGCGGGTTTTAGTGAACGCAAACTGTCAAGAATATCCGTTTCGTACTGAGGTACACCATGTGAACTAAAAAGGATCGGAGAAAAACCAGCATCAATGCAGCGGCGTTCGAGGTTACGTGCAATTTCAGCGAAAAATGGATCAGCTAGATATGGCACAACGATGCCGACGTTCTTGGTTAGGCGCCGATTTTGATTCATTGCAAAGATGTTAGGCCGATAATCATGGGCTTCGATCGCGGCTTCAATGCGTTCCCGGGTTGAT